>CAWUIO010000029.1:0-58201 GCA_963922455.1 uncultured Microscillaceae bacterium | reverse complement strand
ACCCCAAACTGACCCTTTTCGCCGACAAAAAATAAACTTAAACAGTTTCTAAGAAATATTTGCTTTCTTAGGCAGTTTGTCTCAGAATACATAAGTCATTTGGCTTAGGGATAGAGCGGCCTGTTTGAGCTCGTGGGGGCCCGGCGGGGAAAGGCAGCGAGTAGCGAAAGCCCGGCCCGCGCCAGCTACCATGGTTCACTATACCAGGATGGTCTATGGCGCGGGCAAGCTCCAAAATCTTATTTAGAGTCTATTCTTACTCATCTCGCAGTACCTCTATTGGATTAGTCAAGGCTGCCCGGTAGGTTTGACTGGCAATGGTGATTAAACTCAATAAGAGGGTAAGCAAACCTGCCATAAAGAATACATACCAAATGCTGAGCAACTCAATGCGGTATACAAAATTTTGCAACCATTGCTTGGAAATCCAATAGGCAAAGGGTATTCCTAGCAAAGAGGCAATCGCCACGAGTTGAATAAAATTGCGGGATAGCAAAGTTAAAATTTGGGGTACCGAAGCGCCCAGCACTTTCCGGATGCCAATTTCCTTGCTTTTGAGTTGTACGGTGTAGGTAGAAAGTCCAAACAAACCCAGACAGGCAATGAATATAGCCATGGCTGAGAATATCAAAAAGATTTTCCCTTCCCGTTCTTCTTTGGCGTATTGCTCAGCAAAGGCTTGGTCAAGAAACACGGGCTCAAAGGTATAGCGGGGTTCAAAGTCATTCCAAACGGATTGCATATACTCTAGGGTAGCCGGGAGGTTTTGGGTATTTATTTTTGTAATAATATTGTAAGGCCGGGCACTAAATTTTAAGAGTGTGGGCTCTATGGCTTGATGTAGGGAAAATATGTGAAAGTCTTGGGCCACACCAATGACTTTGTACCGTTGCGACCCGCTGCCCATGCCCGACCATACTTCTTGGCCAATGGGGTCTTTCCAGCCCATTTTTTCTACAAAGCTTTCGTTTACAATGACTGATTGGGTGCTATCCGTGGGAAATTGAGGCGAAAAGGGACGTCCGGAAGCCATTTCAATCCCCATAACTTCCACAAAATCGTAGCCTACGGGAGCGATGTCGGCGCTTAGTAAGATCTCGTCTCCCTGATCATTTTCCCCTTTCCATGGGTTATGGGCCCAGGAATTATAAGATGGTACCAAATTACTTAAGGCAGCCGATTGAATATTGGCATTCTCTAATAACTTTTGCCGAATAATGGCTCCCTTGGGGGCGGTGGCTTTATTGAGGTGCATAATTACAATTTGCTCCCGATCATACCCCAGATCCAATTGGAATATGTATTGCATTTGATAGTACACCACCGAAGTCGCCGTAATCAGTACCACCGAAACGGTAAACTGAAAAATCACCAAGGCCTTCCGGAAGCGAATCCCTTGGGGGCTGGAACTGAACTTCCCTTTTAATACCAAGACCGGGTTGAAGGAAGACAGTACCCAAGAAGGATAAAAACCACTCAAAAGCGTCAAAACCGCACATAATAAGACGGTAGCCCCAAGACCTGGCAAAGTCCACAAGGTATTCATACTTAGATTTTTGCTGGCTATCTGATTAAAAAAGGGCAAGGCCAATTGTATAAAAAAGAAACTTATCAACAAGGAAAGGAATACCAGGACTAAGGATTCACTTAAAAATTGCCCGATTAGTTGTCCGCGAAGCGAACCCACCACTTTGCGAATTCCTACTTCTCGAGCCCGGTTCATTGCTCGGGCAGTGGCCAAATTAATATAGTTGATGGTCCCCAATAAAAGAAGGATGAAGGCAATGATACTTAATACGTATATATATGTCATCGTGCCTTGCTCCCCATTGCCTTCTTCATACAGGCGCACATCGCGTAAACTTACCAGCTCCATGGCCATATCGTAGCCCTGTTCTTCACTCATTTCTTGGAAATACTTTTTTTGTATTCCCTGCATTTTTTGGCTAACTAGTTTTGGATCATTCCCCGGATGTAAGCGTATCATCGTCTGGCAACCAATCCCCTGCCAACCCGCAGCTCCCATGTTTTGCAAACGGTCTTCGGGTATACTTTTTATGGACATAATGGCTTCAAAGGGAAAGCTAGTGGTTGAGGGAAGGTCTTCCATCACGCCAGAAATCTTAAAGGATTCGTCATCAATCCGAATGCTTTGGCTTAAGGCATTACAGGCTTGTCCGAATAGTTTTTTTGCCGTTTCGTGGGTGAGGACTACCTGATTGGGTTCTTGAAGGGCTTTCTCTGGAGTTCCGCACAGAAACGGATAAGGCATCACCTCAAAAAAGGCCGGATCGGTATAATAGGTGATCTGGGTCCGTATCTTTTGATCTTGGTATTCCAAGAGGTTGGAGCCACTTAATCGTAGCCGAACAGCCGCTTGTACTTCCGGGTAATCATTTTTCATAGCCTCCGCCATAGCGCCGGGCGTATAAATGAAGCTTTCGGTTTCCCCATCTTCGGTATAGTGGGTCTTGACTGTATAAATATCGGAAGAACCGTTCAGAAATCGATCATAGCTCAACTCATCTACCATATACAAATACAAGAGTAAGCTACAAGCTATCCCTAGGGAGAGGCCGAGCATACAAATGAGTGTATAAAACTTATTTCTTAGGAGGGTACGGATGGCAATTTTGAAGTAGTTTAGATACATGAGCTTACATGGTATGGTGGTGATAAGTAAACTAAGCCAAAGTCTATGCCTGGAAGTAAAGTGCTACAAATGAGCAAATTACATGCACTGTCTTTTTTATAATGTGTTTGAATGCGGACAGTAGTGTTCAAAAGCGGGCTTCGTTTTTTTATTAATCGGGTTGAAAAGAAAGAAAAGTCTTAAGAAACACCTGGCTTTGGTTGAAGGTAGAAGCGATCAACATGACCCAATTCCTGGCATTGGCACGCAAGTCATATGTTTATACTTTGGCTTAGGGATGGAGCGGCATGTTTGAGCTCGCCGCTGGTAGTGGGCGGGCCAGCGAGTAGCGAGAGCCCGGCCCGCGCCGGCAGAAATGGCTTGATGAAACCAGATAATCACCCGCGCGGGCAAGCCCCTAGGCTTTGAGGATTTACTTAGATGAGTGAAAGCCGATGTGATTTCCTTCGGTATCTTCGATGATGCCAAAACAACCATGGTCTTCGCTAATGACTGTTTTCTGCTGGATAATTTTTCCTCCGGCGGCTTCTACCCGGCTGAGCTCCTGGGCAACATCATCGTGCAAGCTACCCAAATACAGCAATGGGCCACTGGCCCCCGCGGGGCTCGCGTCGGGTTTAAGAATCAAGGTACCCGAGGCGCCTTGTCCGTTTTCGTGATCAAAAGGAAGCCAAGCCATCAGGTCTTCCCCCAACTTGACTTCTTCCAAGCTTACTTGAAAAACATCCTGGTAAAAACGCATGGCTCGGCCCATATCTTGCACTGGGATCTCAAACCAGACTGCGGTTACACTTTTCATAGAAATAATGTAGTTTTATGGTTAATTACTTCCCCGAAATTACATAAATTATAAAGAAATCTATTCCTGGAAAACCCTGAAAAATACCCGAAGGGTAAAATTGGTATAAAAATACTAAAGTAAGGCTCCTGCCAACTCATAAATCAGAATTATTCTACTTTGAATTGTATTATACCTGGTTTTTATTCGATTTCCAACCAAAAAATAGTATAATAGCTAGGCTTTTTATTATTAAGTTTATTTATTTGTAATAATAGTATGCGCGCCGAGTATTCTCTTGCTCAATACTCAGTGCTTTCAAGAATCCGATATACATTTTAAATTTTTACCCTCATGAGAAGAATTAAAAAGGTTGCGGTATTAGGTGCCGGACTGATGGGAACCGGGATTGCAGCTCATATGGCTAACATTGGTTGCGATGTCATCCTTTTGGACATTGTGCCGCCAAATCTTTCGGATGAAGAAAAACAACATCCTGCCAAGCGAAATGCATTTGCCGATGGCTCTTTGAAAAAAGCCCTTAAAGCCAAACCGGCCCCATTTTATGACAAAGCTTCAGCCTCCCGGATCAAAACCGGTAACTTTGACGATCACATGGATCAGATTGCCGACTGTGATTGGGTCGTAGAAGTGATAATTGAGCGCCTGGACATTAAAAAAAGTTTGTTTGAGAAAGTAGAAAAGCATCGTACCCCTGGCACGCTTATTTCTTCAAACACGTCCAGTATTCCCATTCATCTCATGACAGAAGGCCGCAGTGAAGATTTCAAACAACACTTCTGCGGTACGCACTTTTTCAACCCAGTTCGCTACATGCGCTTGTTGGAGATCATCCCTACACCGGATACGGACCCCGCCATCACCGACTTTTTCATGCACTATGGGGATGTTTATTTAGGCAAGCAAACTGTGCTCTGTAAAGATACGCCGGCCTTTATCGCCAACCGCATCGGTTTCCATACGGGTAGAAAACTAGTGGAGCTGACCGACAAATACCAAATGAGTATCGAAGAGGTAGATAAGTTAACTGGCCCCGCCATTAGCCGCCCCAAAACGGGTACCTTCCGCTTACAAGATTTGGTAGGGATGGACACCAATGCAAACGTTGTGAAGTTTGTCGTAGAAAACTGCCCAGAGGATGAGTATGTCCAAACCATCAAAGATCAAGAGGAGCCTAAGTACATGAAATTCTTGATGGAAAACGGGTTTATCGGAGATAAAGCCGGCCAAGGATTTTATAAGAAAGCCAAAGACGAATCGGGCAAGAAAATGATTCTGGCCCTGAACTTGGAAACACTTGAGTATGAGCCCAGCAAGAAAGTAGAGCTGCCAAGTTTGAAAGTGGCCAAGTCGCACAGCGATATTGGAAAGCGCTTACAAGCTTTGTTTGCTTCTGATGATAAAGGCGGACAATTCTTGAAAGACTACTTTTTGAGCATGTTTGCCTATGTATCCAACCGTCTTCCCGAAATTTCTGAAGATGTGTATAGTATGGACGATGCCATGCGCAGTGGTTACGCCTGGGATTTTGGTCCTTTTGAGTACTGGGACAAGTTTGGCGTGCGGGCTGGCGTGGAAATGGCCGAAGCCAATGGCGAAAAAATTGCCGACTGGGTCAAGGAAATGTTGGCTGCCGGAGTAGAGAATTTCTACAAGTCGGAAGGGGGCAAAAAAATGTATTACGATGTGCCAAGTAAGTCTTTCCAGCCGGTAAAGAGCACCTTGGACTTCATCATCTTGGATACCTTCCGCGAGCAGGCGCCAGTACACAAAACCGACGAATGCGTAGTACACGATATCGGAGACGGTGTTTTGAACCTTGAGTTTACTTCCAAATCTAATGCGATTGGCGCGGGTATCATTATGGGTATCAACGAGACCATTAAGATCGCCGAAGAAGGTGACTGGCAAGGTATTGTTATCGGGAATAACTCGCCCAACTTCTCGGTAGGGGCCAACTTGGTATTGATGAGCATGCAGGCTATGAATAACCAGTTTGACCAATTGGAGATGGGTATCAAAGCCTTCCAGGATATGACTATGAATATCCGTTACTCCAAAATACCGGTAGTATGCGCTACGCAAGGATATGTCTTTGGTGGGGGTTGTGAAGTAGCGATGCACTCCAACGCGGTAGCCGCTTCGGCCGAAAGTTATATCGGTTTGGTAGAAGTAGGCGTAGGACTTCTTCCTGGGGCCGGTGGAACCAAAGAATTTGCCGTGAGGGCCTCCGATGCCTTCTTTGAGGGAGATGTGATGATCCCTACCATTTTGAAGCAAATGCAAACCATTGCCACGGCTTCTGTAGGAACCTCGGCTGACCACGCCTTTAAATTAGGCTACTTGCAGGAAGATAAAGATTTTGTAGTCTTAAATAAAGACCGCGCCATCGGCGAAGCCAAGAAAAAAGTACTAGAACTAGCCGAAGATTACACTCCCGGATCTCCCCGGGAAGATGTAACCGTACTCGGACGTACCGGTTTGGGAGCGCTTTATACCGCCATCAATGAGTTCAAGTTGGGTAATTATATGAGTGATCATGATGTGTTGATCAGTAAGAAAATTGCTTATGTACTCTGCGGGGGTGACCTTACGGGCGTTCAAAAAGTGTCTGAGCAGTATCTCTTGGATATTGAGCGGGAAGCCTTTATCAGCTTGGTAGGGGAAGCCAAGACCTTGGAGCGTATCAAGCACATGCTCATGACCAATAAGCCCCTCCGTAACTAAGATTTACCGGAGCTGCCCGGCCTAGTTTGAACTAAGCCGGGATCTTATTTCCTTATACTAATACAATGTGTATTTAATCCAAATCAAAATACTGAAATAATAACATGGAAGCATATATCGTAGCCGGTTACCGTAGTGCAATCGGCAAGTCTAAAAAAGGAGGTTTCCGCACATTCCGTTCGGATGACCTGGCCGTCAAAGTGATCCAACATATGATGTCTACCGTTCCTCAGGTAGACCCTAAAATTGTTGATGACGTATTTGTGGGTTGTGCCAACCCCGAAGGAGAGCAAGGTTTCCAAATAGGTCGTCAAATCTCTTTGCGCGCCCTGGGTATTGATGTACCGGGGGTAACGGTAAACCGTTACTGTGCCTCGGGCCTGGAGACCATCTCTATGGCCGTGGCTAAAATCAAAGGGGGCATGGGCCAGTGCTACATTGCCGGAGGAGCCGAAAGCATGAGTATGATCCCGATGACGGGGTATAAATTGGCTCCTAGCTATGAAGTAGCCAGTAATACACCTGAGTATCTCACCAATATGGGGATTACCGCCGAAGCCGTAGCCAAAAAATACGGAATTACCCGGGAGCAAGCCGATGAGTTTTCTTACCAATCGCACCAAAAAGCCGCCAATGCCATTGACGGAGGTAAATTTACCGATCAAATTGTTCCGGTGGACGTAACCGAGGTAACTGTAGAAAATGGCAAGCGGGTAGAAAAAACCCATACCGTGGCCATGGACGAAGGCGTTCGCCGAGGAACTACCGTAGAAGTATTGGCCAAATTACGTCCGGCCTTTGCTCAAGGAGGGGTCGTAACCGCCGGTAATGCTTCCCAAACTTCAGATGGAGCCGCCTTTGTCTTGGTTATGAGCGAAGACCTCGTAAAAGAGTATAACTTAGAGCCCATCGCCCGAATGGTATCTTGCTCGGTAGCCGGCGTTGAGCCCTTGTATATGGGTATCGGCCCCAAGGAAGCTATTCCCAAGGCCTTAAAACAAGCCGGATTGACAATGGGAGATATCGACTTGGTTGAGCTAAACGAAGCCTTTGCCGCCCAGGCCTTGGCCGTGGTACAAGAAACTGGAATTGATCCGGAAAAACTCAACGTAAATGGGGGAGCCATCGCCTTAGGACACCCCTTAGGCTGTACTGGAGCCAAACTATCCGTGCAAATTTTTAATGAGCTGCGCGCCCGTAACAAGAAGTACGGAATGGTTACCGCCTGCGTGGGTGGGGGCCAAGGAATCGCCGGCGTGTATGAATTGCTTAACTAGTCAGGCTCCCTTATACGGTTTTTTGATAAAAGTTCCCTTTTTATATCCGGAAGCAAAGCTTGCTTCCGGATTTTTTGTGCTTTTCCTACATAGGAGATGATTGCTGAGCGATTTAGCCATTTTTCTTGACAGCTCGCGGCCCCGATTCCGTTTGCAAAGGAAAATTTACCCGTGTTCTACCGGAGCACACATTCATCAACCCTTAAAAATTCTTTCCCAATGAAAAGCACATTAAACGTATTAGCTTGTTTGCTAATAGGCCTGCTAGTATTCGCATCCTGTACTACCGAAGATGAGTCGGAAGGTATGATGGTAGATCTAGAAGATCCTAGCGAACTGTCCCAGAGTATTGAAGTTCCCGTAGAAGGGGCTACCGTGGAGACCGGAAACCCTCCCGCTCCTAGTGCCAATGGCCCCCAAATTGAAAACGTAGCCACCGAAGACGTAAAAGTAAATCCCGGAAATGAGATCTTCTTAGGAATTGACGTTGCCAGTGCCCAAAACGACATTGCCGGTATCTATTTACAAGTAGACGGGGCCGACACCTATTACAATATTCCCCTTCCTCAAGATGAAACCAAAAATGGTTTTTCCAATCCCAACCGGTCTGGGTTTTTCCGAAAACTGCAAGATTTGGGCTTAATTCAAAAAGATGGAGACAGTACCCAAGGGGGTTCGGTGGCCAATGTACCGTTCAAGATTCCAGATAATATCAACTTGGGGCGTTTCTGCGTTTCCTACTGTGTGTATGATGCCGATAGCAATGTTTCCAATGTCATTCGCCGGTGCATTGAAGTAAGCTCCGACCAAGTAGGCATAGACGATACCCAGTTGCTGGCCGGGAAAACTGCTTGGACCCTAGAGCGCTTAGTAGTGGCCGATAGTGCCTCTGGAAGCGTCAAAGGCGATTACTTGATCAACACTACCCAAAGAGATACCCTCAATTTCCTTAGCAATTGCCTAGCTGTAGAAATATACCGCCAAAATGCCTTTACCGTCAAATTACGACGCGACGGGAGAGCCATCATCGTAGATGATTACAGCTTCTCGTATGAGGTAAGTCCCGATAGCTGTTATGAGTTTGATGCGGAAGAAGTGGGCGATTTTGTGGAAGAAGGTTTTGGATATTGGTCTTTTAATAATAAATCTCGCCTGTTGCGTGTTTTTATTGAGGACCAAAACCCCAATGACGACTTTGACGAAAATGAGTTTGTAGAGCTCAACGTGGAACAGTTAAGCCAAACCGCCCTAGTCGTTACGCTCTATCTAGGGGAAGAAAAAGAGACCTACTATTTTACCCGTCCCGAGCGTGGTTAAATGAGTCATTCTATGCAAAAGAAACCCTGGGTAAAACCGGGGTTTTTTGCTTAAGTGCTAGCAATTTTAAGGCTTATCACTATTTGGGGCTGCCCCCGGCGATATTCCTCTTTGCCAGAATACGCCCACCCTGCCGCCGGGGTCGGGCTTTCGCTACTCGCTGCCTCTCCCCGCCTGGCCAAAACGAGCTCAAACAGGCCGCTCTATCCCTCAGCCTTTTTAAAGAGCGCGCAGAGAAGCGAGTGGAAGCTAGATAAAAAATAAGTAGGAGCCGGGCCTTAGTATCATAGCCTAGGGCCAGGCACTTCCTAAAAGTTGCAGATTTTTTGATGCGGTACCCATTGCCTAATGGGCTTTAGGATTGGTTTCAAATGTAAATACGGTATGCTCAGTAATCAAGGTCTTTGCGAGATGCAAAGACCAGATTGGGAGTGCTTAATCCACAAAATCCCTTGTGTTATGAAGCATTATAATCTTCATCCATCTTCTTTGAAACCAAGCTCGAAAAAACCCAAGGTATTTAAAGCTCCGTAAACCTATACTTTTCCCCAGTTGGCGGCCACCCCATATAATACTTCAATCGACCTATGAACCGTTTCCTTAGGCTATATTTTGACTGATAGGCTTGTACAAATGCCGGATGGAGCTTTATTTCCTTCATAAATTGAAATGAGTCACAAGTTGAGTGGTCTAGTTGGGAGCGATACCGATCATAAAAACGGGTATGGGTAGCCCCTTTCCCAAAACCAATATTCCGGACCTTGGAAAGCTTGGGGAATATAGTCAATTGTTTGTTGTTAAACTGCTGAAAGGCCCATCGTATAGACCAAGAGTCTAGCTTGTGGTTCATTTGCCGGTCTAACATATTAGTCAGATCACTCCCCCCCTGGTTAAACGCCTTTCGTTGCTTAGCATCGTCCTTAAACGACTCATATTTTCGTGCTTCCCAGTCAACTGTATCCCAGCGATCCTTCCAGCTGGCCCACCCCCATGGCGATATACGAGGTAAGGCATATACATCATAAGGGTAGTCTGCCGGGGCTTGGACATCAATACCGTACCCAGCTATAGAAAATATGCCAGCATATTCTTCATAAAAGTCAAGAGCTTGATTTTGGTAGGTCAAAAAGTTAGGGGTCGTCATAAGATCATCTTCCAAAACGATCACCCGCCCGTGTATATCCATCACCTCGCTAACCCCACGAATGATAGACTGAGCCAAGCCCCAATTCCTATCCCGATTGACCCGATTGATTTCTTTAAATCCAGTTAAGCCATCCAGGTATTTTCTGACTTCTACTACCTCTTGCCATTCTTGTTCATTTTTGCCCCCATCCGAAAATATATACACCGTACTGGCTCCTACCCCCCTATTGTTTTTAAGCGCCCGTATGGCGTGCCTGGTACAATCCAAGCGTTTGTAGGTAAAAAGACAGATTGGGGCCAGGCTCATAACTTGAATACGCAAGCAATGTTTTATCTAAGTATGTTACATGCATTCCCTCTTTTCCTCAGATAATTGTAAATCAAAAGCTAAGAAGTATGGTGTAATCCCCCATAAGAAAAAAGCAAAGCCATCTATTTACAAGGGCAATCTCTTTACTATCAATAAAACATCGGCACTATACGCTAATTAAACGGTTGACCTTAATCGGAGAAATTAAGGACTCTCAATTTAGATGGAATCACGCATAAAAACAAACCTCTTTCTTTTAAGTTTTTCACAAGCCTAGTCAAATGTATCCACGAAAGAGAAAGCCCCCGCTTAAATTCCTGTGCGGGCTGCCTGTAAAGTGCCTTTTTCAGGCCAGAAAGTTTTCCTCCCAAGTCTTAGCCTCTTGCTAAGGCTAGGCCAGATACTTTCTAAAAATAGCTAAATTTTGATGCAGTACCCAGTGGCTAGTGGGCTTTAAGATTGGTTTCAAATGTAAATACGGTATGCTCAGTAATCAAGGTCTTTGCGAGACGCTAAACCCAGATTGGGGAGACGAAGCTTGTACCTTCCTATCTCGTTTCTCTACTCCCTCTTGGCTACTCTTTCCGGCTAAGGGATAGAGCGGCCTGTCTGAGCCCGCCGCCGGATTGTGCGGGGGCCGGCGAGTAGCGAAAGCCCGACCCCGGCGCAGCATACCGTCCATCTAGAAACTATAGGCCAGGCCGGGGGTAGCCCCTAAACTTAATATGTTATAACCGACTGCACATCGTAGCCCTCAAGTCGCTTCCGTCCATTGAGAAAGCCAAGCTCAATGATAAAAGATACTTGAACGACGGTGCCCCCGGCCGACTCAATCAGATGACAAGCGGCTTCGGCGGTACCTCCCGTAGCCAGTAAATCATCGTGGAGCAAAACCACGTCGCCTTCTTCAAAGGCATCTTGGTGTACCTCCAAGGTGTCGGAGCCATATTCTAACTGATACTGGCGGGAGTAGGTCTCGGCCGGTAGCTTCCCGGGCTTCCGTACGGGTACAAACCCGGCCCCAAGCCGCTCAGCCAAGTACATGGCAAAAATAAACCCCCGGGACTCGATACCGGCTACCTTGCTTATCTGATGCTTGCGGGCCATTTCCAAGAGGGCCTCCCCCGTCTTGGCCAAGGCCTCCGGATCTTTTAAGAGGGTGGTGATGTCCTTAAAAATAATTCCTGGTTTGGGAAAATCGGGCACGTCCCGAATATATGATTTTAAAAAGTCACTCATGAATGCTTGAATTTGTATGCCTAAAAAACAAAAAAAGGGGATTTTTTTTAAGATGAGCAATAATTATTTACCATTCTTGCTCATGGCGGCCTTTTTTTTGTCCGGGGAGGCTTGCTTCTTACCCGGATTCAGGATTTTCTTTAAAACCTCAAGGGTAATCAAGTAGGTGGGCTTCACCCCGATCAAACCCAGGCTCCCCGAAGCCAAGGTGCTGCCCGTAATCAGCGGATTATCCGAAGCATAATAGGCATAACGCAAGACAATGTCCTCAGGAATATTCTTGCGAATCCGGGCTTCGGCTTGGATAGCTTTCTGATAATGCGCCCCTTCCATCTCGAGGCCTATCGCTTTCCAGGAAGAGTTTTTGAAGTAAGACAAGACATCCCGGTTTTGTAAGGAAGTACCTAAGACCGTAATCATAGGCCCTTCTAACACTTCCAATCCCTGGCCTTGAAAATCTTCGGGGGTAAACTCGTTCTGAAAAGGATAATTATCGGCGGTACCCTCAAACACGTGGGCGTTCGGGATCATCAAATCGCCCTTGCCCCCACTCAGGATTCCTGCTTTGCCCATGATAGAAATGGAAGCAATAGGCATGGGGTAGCTATTTCCCTGTACCTTCATAGGTTTGAGCAGCTCGTCCATGGTTTCGTAGGCTTGCTCGCCAAAGGCATAATCCATGACGATGAGCACGGGCTGTTCTTCTTGGATGTATGAGGCATCGCATCGGAGTTCGGGAGCCATGGTTTCCAGGTTGAGCCGGGTCAAATCAAAAATTTGTACCGATAAATTGGTGGCCGAACGATCGGGCAATACGATCATCCCGTGGGTACTGGCATATTTTTCAACCCGCTTACGCAAGTGCTCGTTTTCTTCCTTGCGGAGCTCCATGGCCAAATCTAATATGCGGGAATTACTCGGGAGCATATCTCTCAAAACGCAGGGAGCGTAGAGGGCATTGAGCACACTGTGCATATTGGCACTGATGATGTGCACGGGGCGGCCAAACAAATCGGCTTCCATGAGGGCTTTCTTGATATCTTGGGCCCAACGCTCCCCATAAATATGCCGGCCGATCCGTTCTCGTAGGGCTGGGCTGAAACTAACCTCCCGTTCCAGGTCGGTAAACTCTTCCTCATAGGCCAGTCTTCCTAGGCCGTAGACAATATGAAAAAGGCCATTATTGGCGTCGGGGTTTTCATCGAGGCGCTCATAGGCTTCCTTGGTTTGCTCAAAGGTGCGCCCCAAGATGCTGCTTAGGTAGGCAAAAGCCGTATCGCGGTTATTTTCGGAAAGTTGTACCCCATTTTGCACCATTTTTTCCAACTTCTCCCAGTCTCGTGACTTGCGGCCCTCATCATCAAAGGCATTCCGACGGACTTTATCGGCTTCATTGTACAAAAAGGTGAGGTGGGTCATCACATCGTAAATCTCACTCCGCCCCCGCGTCACCTCGATAAACATCTGGTTGGAGTCTATCCGGTAGCAGTTCCGTCGGCGTTTGAGGGGGACGATGGCATCAAAATGTCCAGCCCGGTAGCCTTCGTCGGAAATGAATTTTACAAAGCGGCATTCTTCTATGCCCCGGGGCAGGCGGTCCATCACGTAGACCAGGCCATCCAGTTCTACCTTTTGGCCATCGGTCATGGAGCCATAAATTTCGGGGCTTAGGCTCAGGAGGGATTCTTTCAAAACCCGGCCAGAAATTCCGGAGGGTTTGTAGTGTCCACTGTTAAAGAGGTGGCGCATCTCTATGTAGAGGCGCTCAATGGCATTGCGGGATTCTTGGGCGCGGGTGAGGGCGAGGCGGTCTTGCATAGCTTGGATTATTTTAGGTTCTTTATTTGATCATCGAATAGCGCTTAAATTCTTTGGTTTTATCAAATAACAAGCGATACGTAATATGCGTTTTGTACTTGGTCGCCAAAAAAGATTCGTAGACGTGGATCATAGGCGGGTTAAAGTCCCCAACCCAGTTAAATTCCAGCTCCGTGTACTGAAACTTGTCGCTGTAGGCAATTTCTGAAAAGGCGGCAATAATCGCGCTATCAATGCCTTTCCCCTGAAAACGGGGCAAAACCCCAAAGACCAATCCCAATATTTTCTTGCCGTGCCCCATTTTTTGGTGGTACAAAAATTTAAGCTTGCCCCACAAGTTCATTTTACCATTTACGTACTTAAAAAGTTGGTTCAGCTCGGGTATCAAAACCATAAACGCAATGGGCTGGTCCCGGTAATAGGCAAACCAGATCAATTCCTCATCGATCACTTGGCGTAGCTCTTTGAGCACGCTTTGGGTTTCTTCCTTGGTAAGTTCGGCCACTCCCGAGTGTTTAACCCAACTTTCATTGTAAATATGCCGGAAGGCTTCGGCGTACTCATCCAGGTTTTTCTTCTCAATATGCTTGATGTGATAGGCCTTATTGCGGTACAAGCGCTCTCTTTTGGCATAAAACTCCTCCCCGAGCTTTGGGCCGTCTACCCTACGGCGATAGGTGTATTGCTGGAAATAGTCCCTAAAACCATAAGACTCAAAAAAATCCCGGTAATACGGCTGATGATAGGGTACGCAATAATTGGGTTCGGAAAACCCGTCTACCAAGAGCCCCCACCAGCGGCTGCGGTCGCCAAAATTTATGGGAGCATCGACGGCTTCCATGCCTTTTTCTTTCAACCAGGCAATGCCCGTATCAAAAAGCAAATGGGCGGCTTGTTGGTCTTCAATACACTCAAAAAAGCCCATTCCACCCGTGGGTTGATCATTATGGGTATTCATGAGCCGCTCGTCGTAAAAGGCGGCGATGCGTCCTATCGTTTTCCCTTGCGTGTCCTGCAAGATCCAACGAATGCACTCCCCAAATTGAAAACAGGGATTTTCTTGGGGGTCAAAAATTCCCTCGATATCTTTATCCAGGGGGCGTATCCAATTAGGGTCCTTCCGGTACAAGCGCACGGGAAGTTGTAAAAATTCTCGACGGCTCCGGCTATCCTGAGGCTTTACTTCAATAATTTTCATGGATCAAATCTACGAAGAGGCCGTTAAATTTTTAATGTTTAGGCCGAATTGTGAAAAAAAATACTGAAAGAAAAATCCTTTGGGGCTGCCCCCGCCGGAGAAATTTGGCTTCTTAAGCACATGAGGTGCCCGGCGGGGTCGGGCTTTCGCTACTCGCTGCCTTTCCCCGCCAGGCCTGCACGAGCTCAAACAGGCCGCTCTATCCCTCAGCCAATTTGCTGTAAGCATCCGATGAGGGCGCTTGACTTCCCGTAAAAATGAGTAGCTTTACGTCCGGTTGATATACATTCATTATAGAAAAGTTTTATTTTTCTGAGAAAGGGAACTTCTCTGTACCAATTTCTTTTCTATTTTTAGAACTTTATTTTACAAACCCTCTCATTAAGCATATTTTGTTTAACGAAGCTTTTTACTGGTATATGTCCCTAGGCAAACAATTCTACGATATTCTAGAAGCAGAATGGAATGATTGGCTCGATGAATTAGAAGACAATTTACAGAGTGCCCGCCAATCGCCCCAAAACACCCTCTGGGATGATTTTTTCTGGTTTTTCCGAGAAGGCTACTACGAAGATACCCACTCGGGCAATTCCTCCCAAGAAGACTCCTCCCAGCAATCCCGAAAATCTCAAGACAAGGGTTCCTACCAAAGAGACTCCTACAATTCTCGTCGTACCTATCAAAACCGGGGTTATCACTACCGGTCTTCCTATTCCAAAAGCTATGGGGTAAATCCGGAAGCCCGCTTTTACCAAGCCCTGGAAATCCCGATTGGTGCTGACTTTGAAGAAATTAAACTGGCCTATAAAAAGGTGATCAAAAAATATCACCCCGACCGCTTTGCCCAAGATCCCGAAAAACAACAAGCGGCCCTGCAATTGTCCCAAAAAATAAATGAAGCTTACGCCTACTTCCGTAAAAAGCACGGCAAATAAGCCTGTCTGATTTTTAAACGCATCTTATGGCCAGTCCAGACATGGTCCTTCAGCAATTAAAAAAGGGCCAATATGCTCCGGTGTACTTCCTCCACGGAGACGAAACCTTCTACATTGATCAAATTTCGGAGTATATCGAGGAACATGCCCTTCCCGAATCCTCTAAAAGTTTCAACCAAATCATTTTATACGGCAAAGACACCAACATCTCCGATGTGCTCAACCAGGCCCGTCGCTTCCCGATGATGTCAGAACGGCAAGTAGTTATGGTAAAAGAGTGTCAAGAACTACCCGATTGGCCCAAGGAAGACTCCCTACGCTTGATGGAAGCCTACCTCTCCCAACCCCTAGACACTACGGTACTGGTTTTACAATACAAGCATAAGCTCTTAGCCAAAAACACCAAGTGGTATAAATTGCTACAAAAAGGAAGTGAGATTGTCGAGTCTAAAAAGATTTACGATAGCCAAGTTCCCGATTGGATTAGAAAGTATCTCAAATCTCGAAAACGCCAGGCCGATGAAACTGCAGTTCAATTGCTTGCCGAAGCCATCGGGGCCAATCTAGGCCGCTTACATACCGAGCTAGAAAAAATCTTGATCAACCTTGGCCCGGAAGAAAGTATCAGCCCGGCCATTATTGAGAAATACGTTGGCATAAGTAAAGAATATAATATCTTCGAGCTCATCAATGCCCTCGCTTATCATCGGGTCGACAAAGCCCAAAAAATTTTAGCTTACTGGCAAGCTAATCCCAAAAAACAACCGCTTATCCCATCCCTGACGAGTCTTTTTAATTTTTTCGTCAAGCTTTTACTCGCCTACCAGGAAAAAGACCGAAGCGACCATAACCTGGCCAGCGTCTTGAAAGTAAACCCTTACTTTGTGAAAGAATACAAAGCAGGCATGCAACATTACCCCATGCGTAATCTTAGCATGGCTATTCGTATCATCCGTGAGGCCGATTTGAGAGTCAAGGGCTTACAGGCTGGCCCCAGCCATGAATCTGAAATTTTTAGAGAAATGGTTTACAAACTCCTCCACCTAGGAAGGTCCTAAGCCTAAAACTCAATGAAAATCACTTCACCCCCATTGAGAATACCCCAAACGTAATCGTCGGGCATGCAAACGAGGTGCACCTCCTGGCCGGGGGCTAAGCTGAGAAACATGCTCTCGGGAACCTCAATCCGCTGCGTTCCTTCTTTTTCGTAATAATTATCGGCGCTTATCCCCGATCGGTTGAGGACGTAGGCTTCGTGGGTAAATACCTCAAAGATGAGTCGCTCATAATCATCTTCTTTTTCACTTCGCTGTTTCACCCGGTTTTGAATTAAAGTCCGAATGAGGTACGGCTTTCTCTTGTTAAATAAATCCAGAAATTCTTCTGGGCCTAAAACAAGGTAATCTACCAATACGCCTATTATAATAAATAAGAGCGTAAGTAGTAGATTACCTCCCCAATAATAGCCCACAATAAGGCCTAGGGCTAGGGCGGCTCCTAAAATTGTCACGTGAATAAGGGCTCCCCTGCCTTTAAAATCGTCCATCAAACGTTGATAGACTAAAGGCCAATCGGGCATGGTCGTATTGCCCATTATTTTCAAATGTTGTGTAGTTTGTGTTTGCATGAGACTGCTCATAACCTAATATAGCCAGTTCCTGGCAAAGAATCCAATAATATCTTAATTAGCAAGGGTATTTCTTGCTAGTTACATGCAAGTCTTCTCTTGGTCTATGCAATCTGCTGACCTGCCTACGCGCCCTAGGTCTTTATCATGATTTTATTTAAAATCGTATGTACGTTGCAACCAAGCTCGTAAATTTTGAGACTGTATGAAGGGGCTTTTCCCTAAGGTTCCTTGTGCATACTCCAATATTTTTTGCATCATATCGGGGGTTTTAAGCTTCAAGTTTTTCCCTTTTCGGATCAATTCATCTAGTCGTTTCTGTTTAAAACTAGGCCAGGTTTCCAAAAACCAAGGCCTAATAGTCCCTAGTATCTGGGCTTCATCACTTGCTTCCCGATAAATCCCTATTCGAATGTATGGCAAAGCAAGGATTTCTTCGGCCGTAAGAAGCGTTCCATCGGGCTTCTCAAAAATACGCATATCCAAGATCAACTTTTGTCCTTCGTGGGGCAAGCGCCGGGTCGCTAAGGAGTCATTATCCAGTTTATAGCGAACAAAGAAAAACACCGTATCGCTTAAGATTCTATACTCCTCACTGAGATTGACCGACATGCTATCGCCAAAAATCAAGAGCTTGCCGGGAGTAAATTCCCGCATGAGGTATTTGTTGTTAAGTACCCTTTCTTTCTCTCTTAGCTTAACGTCTTTACTAAACTCCAATGGAAATACATTGGAGCCAACCTTTCCCGTCTTTGCGGGGCTCATGGGGCTCTCAAAGCTGGGCCTAAGCACTTTCATATGAAGCAATTCCAAATCACTTTCCCGATACACCAGGGCAAGGGCTTTTTGGCTTGAGAATAATAACTCATCCCCATCTTTTAGACGAGTCCCCGTTTTAAGGGGTTCATCGGTTTCATCATAGGTTATGTTGCCGCTTTGAATTTCTACAACTATGTAGGTATCCTGGGCTTTTACCCCAATAAAACAAGGGAGGCCCAAGCATAGGAGGCCTACTAAGAAAAGAGGAAAAACGCATTTTTTCATCAACATCAGCTTGATCATTTTAAGGTTTATACGTTGCCTAAGGCTTTTTATTGAGATTTGTTTAAGATTAGGATTTGAATAGCGGTTTTTTTTTGATTTTAGGTTTTGAGCAAGTATTTGAAGGAATAGCTGGGCTATTGCTTATACATTTTACGAACTCAAGTTCTAAAAGGTAAGTTTTGCCGCCCAAATTTAATCTTAGAAACTGTTTAAGTTTATTTTTTGTCGGCGAAAAGTGCCGTATAACTTGAGAATACGGGGTTCTGATGAAATAAACAATGAGCGCATAGCAGCGCTATGGGCGAGGAATTTGATGAAATCAGGTTCCCGAAATGGCTCTTTGCAGCCCAACGCAATTAAATTTAAACAGTTTCTTAAACCACTATTGAATCTATTTTGAACATGATCGCACATACGCCTTTTAATTATTTTCTATTTCTTTAAAAGCATGGCTCCAGTCTAGCTCTTCTCGTTCGGCCCATTCCAAGGGGCCCGGCAAGTCTAAACAATTAAACTCCAAGTGTATTACCCTACGGGCTTGGTCTTTCTGATTTTTGGCGGAAGCATGGAGCAAAAGAGGCTTCATCACGTGAATACTTCCCCGGCTCAATTGGCACACTTTAGGTTCTTCCGACTGGGTAATAGCTTGGAGCTGTGCCCGGTCATGAATTTGCGTATGACTCCCAGGAATTACTTTTAAGGCTCCATTGTAAAAATCGGTATCGTCCAAATGAACCCGAACCGTATAGGCCGATTTTAAAAACCTTAGGGGTGGGCACACCCCAATACTATCCGCCTTTTGGGTCCACCCATAAAACCCGGCCATTTCCATTTTTTCTGGCACCGCAATGCTCAAATCCTGATGCCAGGATACAAACCAATTAGACTGGGGAGGCTTATCAAAATACAAGGCCTTGGTAAGAAAGTACTTCTCTCCCAAGCCATTCTGTAGCACACTCATGAGGTTTCGGTTAAAAACCAAGGGCTTTAAACTGGGTATTTCTTTGAATAATTGGCGGATCGCAAACAAATCCTTTCCCTGCCTAAAACGGGCATTGCTTTTTTTATTACGCTCCAGAATCGATAATATTCGAGCAATTTCGGCCTGGATATAAATATCTTCCAAGATAGCGGTACCGGTCTTTTGCACCTGCCGTATGAAGGGCTGTACGTCTCCCATAGTCAGCTCAGAAGCGTATTGGTCTAAAGCGTTTTGTAATTTCACCTTGACCCTACGCTTCAATTCGGGGGGCTCCAAAACCTGTATGCTATCTCCAAAGCCCAAAATTTCTCTTTCCAGCTCAAAGTTATGCTGCACCCTAAGACTGATGGTGATTCCGTGGGCACTTTGCTCTAATAATTTTTGAGAAGGATGCAGTGGTTTGGTGAGGACATAAGGGGCATTCCGGTAGTCGATAAACAGTTTGACTTCTTTAGGTTCTTCCCCGATATTGACGGTTACCCCCAAGACATCTTGAAAGTGAGTCCGGATATTGATGTGCCGATTGGGTATGTATTCTTCTCCGATACGTTCCTCGATAGCCTGCACCCGGTCCAATGCCAGGGTTAGCAGGGTTTGGTCGGGGCTACGGATACCCAGAACAAACCAGCGATTGCGGTACTCCTTCAAAAAATAAGGATGAAAGTGGAAGGTCGCGGCCTTGTGGGCTTTGAAGGACCGGTAGGTAATGGCCAGCACCTTTTTTTCCATAATGGCCCGGTACAAAAAGTCAACGTGCTCCAATCCCTTCAAATTCTCGTTTTTCTCAAAGTCTATAATGGGGGCTTGCTGGGTGCGGGCCGTGTTCACCTTGTCTTCTAGTTTTTGCACCATACCTTGCAGCTCTCGGAAGTGCGAGAAGCCTTTAAACTGCTTCAAGATCTCTACTACCTCGTTCAGTTTAAATAAATCCTGTTCCGTGAGTGGAATATTCGTAATAGAATAATTAGGATCGGTATAGGTATAGTACTTCCGTTCTTGCACCACGATAGGGGCATTGTAGCCTAACTTATCGCTCCGCATCATTTGAATATCCATTTGAACGGTGCGGCGGCTCACTCCTTTTTCAATCCCTTCGTACTCATACAATGCTTCAGAGCAGGCCTCTATGAGGTCTTCTAAGGTCCACAAACGATAGCGGTTTTGCAAGCATTGATCGATGGTGCGGTAACGAATAAGGGCATTACGGTTGACGGGCATTTTCTTAGCATTTCTCCACAAGGATCCAATATAACAAGCATGATTAGACCGCTAGATAGAAATTTTAATTTTTTTTGGGTGTTTAGCTTAACTGCGCAAATATACTGCGCAACGATTTTATTCTTTCGCAGTACTATAAAAAGTACCCAAAAATTATAAAAACCCATGGCAACAAACAAAATTAACGGGAAAGCCCTAAAAAAATTGGGGTTTCCAGAGGGACGCGCTATTGGCGCTGCCGTGCGGGTTATGGAATCTCAGTATAAGGGAAAAAGTATCCAATTTAAGCTCGAGATACTCGCCCGCGTCATCGAAACTCCCGCTTTTTATAAAGGCCACGAGGTCTTGGGCCCCATTGCCCATGAACTTTTGGCCCAAAAAGAAAATAAAAGGCTGGAATTGAAAAAAAACCGTATCCCCTACCAAATTTATGGGCAAGATGGGATTGAAGGCGGAGCGATCAATCAAATGGAGATCGCGATGAAGCTACCCGTAGCCAAGGCTGGGGCTTTGATGCCCGATGCCCACCAAGGCTATGGCTTGCCGATAGGGGGAGTTTTGGCTACCGAAAATGCGGTGATCCCTTACGGGGTAGGCGTGGACATTGGGTGTAGGATGTGTATGAGTTTATTCGCAATGCCTCAATCGTACATAGAGCATCAACGCGATAAACTGCGCCAGATGCTGCTCGACAATGCCCGCTTTGGCCAAGCTTCCTTTAAGCATCCTAAGTGGCACCCGGTTTTGGACCGCTCAGAATTTTCGGAGATTAAGGTGGTAAAAGATTTGAAAGACCGAGCCTATGGCCAAATTGGTTCCTCCGGGGGCGGAAACCACTTTGTGGAATTTGGCTGGGTGGAGATCAGTGATGGAGAAGATGTTTTGGGGATCGAGCAAGGCGGATATTTGGCTGTGCTTACCCACTCCGGTTCGAGAGGATTGGGAGCTAACATTGCCAGTCATTATACCAAGCTAGCCATGGATCTTTGTAAACTGCCCCAAGAAGCCAAGCACTTAGCCTGGTTGGACCTAGATACCGAAGAAGGGCAAGAATATTGGTTGGCTATGAACCTTGCCGGAGATTATGCCTCGGCTTGTCACCACCAGATTCACGACCGTATGGCTGCGTCCTTGGGAGAAAAGGCCCTGGTACGAGTAGAAAACCATCATAACTTCGCTTGGAAAGAAGAAGATGCTGAGGGTAACTCCATCATTGTGCACCGTAAAGGCGCAACTCCAGCCGGGAAAGGCGTATTGGGTATCATTCCCGGATCTATGACCTCACCGGGCTTCCTGGTAAGAGGTAAGGGCTCGGCCGCGTCTATCGATTCGGCTTCTCACGGAGCAGGCCGGGTGATGTCGCGTAAAAAAGCCAAGGAAAAGCTCTCACAGAAGGAAGTTAGTAAGTTTATCAAGAAGGCTGGGGTAGACTTGATCGGGTCGGGACTGGACGAAGCCCCTATGGTTTATAAAGATATCCATCAAGTGATGGGGCATCAGAGCGACTTGGTAGATGTGCTCGGAACCTTCTACCCCAAGATCGTACGGATGTGCGGGGACCAGAAGTTTCGGGGGGTAGACTAAATTTTTAAACGAAAATCGGTTAAACTTGGAAAATAGATAGCTCAGGGCAGTTTTGCCTTGGGCTTTTTTTTAAAAGAAGCCCAATCCACGCCTTATTCGTCCATATCTTCAGGATTTGTGTGGGCTTGCTTTATATTTCTGAGCATCGTCTTGACATAATGACGGTTTCGTCGGTTTTTTCGGGATTTGGCCCGCTTAGCCATGCGTTTATCGCTTACCACTCTTTCCAAATCGTCGGCGTTCTCGATATGGTCTACTTTATTTACCTGGGTTCGGAGGGGCATTGTTTTATTTTTTTAACTATTACCACCTGTTTTAGGGGGGAGTTTAGTAAAGTCTGGTAATTTTTCAGCTTTGGCTTAGGGATAGAGCGGCCTGTTTGAGCCCGCCGCTGGTTTGTGGGGGAGCCGGCGAGTAGCGAAAGCCCGGCCCGCGCTGGTACAGACTTCCTTGAAAAACCAGTCTACTTAGCGCGGGCAAGCCCCAAATAATACTTAAGCGTACAGTACCTCAAGGGTTCCTCTACCTACGAACTTAATCAGTGCTCAACAAGCCCACCATATTCCCATCGGGATCGGTAAACCAGGCAAAATGTTCGCCATGGGGCAGGGGCACGGGGCCTACCATACGCTTCCCTCCTTTTTCTTCAATTTTATCCAAGGTAGCCGGGATGTCCTCTACCCGAATGTAGATATTGATGTAGTGATGTGGTTCGTGCCCTAAGGAGGTGATATGTCCCTGTATTCCTTGATCCGAACCGGTATGGATGTTCATGGAGGGGCCTTCCTGCTCGATTTCCCACTCAAAAACATCTTGATAAAAGGCTTGGCTACGGGCCGAATCCCGGCAGCCAATCTCAAAATGTACTACTGGATTTTTCATAGAGATAATTTTATAAGATAAAAATTAAATCAATTCTTTAAGGGCTTGGATATCATGTCCGGTAAGGAGGGACAGGTGAGGGGTAATTTTCTCAGGCTCCCAATTCCACCATGCCACTTCTAAGAGCGTTTCAATGTCTTGATCTGAGAAACGTTGGCAAATTTCTTGGGCTGGACTCCCTCCCACGATTGCGTAGGGAGCAACATCTTGGGTCACCAAGGAGTGCGAAGCAATGATGGCCCCATCCCCTATTTTGACCCCGGACATAAGGGTAGCCCAATAACCAAACCAAACATCATTTCCAAGCACGGTATTGCCCTTGCTCGGGTAGCTTTTACCTTCCATCGCCTTTTCCCAACCCTCCCCGAATATAGCAAAAGAATACGTGGAAACCGAATCCAGGAGATGGTTTGCTCCATTCATGATAAAAGTAACATCGGAGGCTATCATACAATATTTACCGATGATGAGCTTGTCTCCGATGAAGTCAAACGAGTATTTAACGTTTTTTTCAAAATTGCTAAAGTCTTCAAAGTCATCGTAGTAGGTAAAATCTCCTACTTCAATTTGCGGATTTTGAATCGTGTTTTTTAAAAAACATAGCCGCTTGTACTGTTCCAGGGGGTAGACGGTGTTGGGATTGGGGTCCGTGCATACAGCGTTTATTTGAAGTATTTACAAAAGATAAAGCCGGGGCTTGCCCGCGGCTTAAAAAATAAGGCCTAGATCAAAGCTAGGAGCCACGCGGGCCGGGCTCTCGCTACTCGCCGGCCTACCCACTGCCAGCGGCGGGCTCAAACAGGCCGCTCCATCCCTAAGCCAATTTATTCAAATATACATCCAGTCTTATCAACATGACCCTAGTCCTTGATTTTACTGCCAAACTTGGCCTTATTAGCTTTGGTACATACGAGTCCTGCCACCCGGGTGACACATCTCAGAAAACAGAAAATAATACAAAACCATCTTTATTTTTAAGAGATAAATGATTTTAATCGACTTTTATTTATAAAACAAGTTCAATTTTGAAGCTAATTTGTGATAATTCATGATTTTTTTTCAAAATAGGCATCACTTTAAAACCTCAAAACTTTAATGTAAAATTGATTTTCGCTTAGTTTGAAATAAAGAAATCCATAAGAAAAGAGAAGCCCGTTTTACCAAATAACAAAGATCTAAAAATAGAATACACCACATTTTCTTTGGCAAATAATGAAATACCTAGACTCTTGCTCTATTAGCTATCTAAACCCTCATTTCAAATGAAAAAAATAGAAGCCATCATACGGAGTGCCCGATTTGAACATGTGAAGGATGCCTTATACGATATTAATGTTCATTTTTTCACGTATTACCCGGTTCATGGCATAGGAAATCAACAATCAGAAGCCTCTGTCTACCGGGGTATCGCCTATTCACCCGAAAGCATCCGGCGCACCAAGATTGAAATCTTCATTAGTGATTACAATTTGCATGCGGTCATCGATACGATTATAGGAGCCGCCCGGACCGATAAAGTGGGAGATGGTAGAATAGCCGTACACGAAGTGAGCCAGCTATATAATATCCGTACGGGCGAATTGAAAGAGAAAGACATAGAGTTTTAAAAAACCAAAATATAAACCCTTACACTAAAAAAGCAAAAGCTTCATGGAACTATTTACGATCAATAATCTCTGGATGATGATTGCCACTTTTCTGGTATTTGTCATGCATTTGGGTTTTGCTACCTTGGAAGCCGGGTTAACCCAATCCAAAAATACCGTCAATATCTTGTTTAAAAATGTACTGATTATCAATATCGGTTTACTTACTTATACATTAATCGGTTTTAGCCTTATGTATCCCGGGAAAGAATTTGCCGGAGCCCTAATTGGTTTTGCCGGTTTTGGGCTTACCCTACCCGAAGGCGGAACCACTCCCAACTATAACGCAGGCTATACCTATTGGACCGACTTTTTATTCCAAGCCATGTTTGCAGCTACGGCAGCTACGATTGTATCGGGAGCCGTGGCCGAACGTGTCAAACTAGAAAGTTTCCTAATCTTCTCCGTGATTTATGTCGGTATATGCTACCCCATTGTGGGGATGTGGAAATGGGGAGGTGGCTTCCTGGAAAAACTAGGTTTTTATGATTTTGCCGGCTCGACCATTGTACACTCCGTTGGAGGCTGGGGAGCCGTAGCCGGGATTCTATTACTAGGGGCAAGGCACGGAAAATATGTCAATGGCCGGGTAAACCCCATTCCGGGACATAACATGCCATTGGCCGTCATAGGGGTATTCCTCTTATGGTTGGGCTGGTTTGGTTTTAATGGCGGCTCGGTATTGACTGCCGATGCTGGTGAGGTATCCCTGGTGTTTGTGACGACTTCATTAGCCGCCTCGGGAGGAGCCATTGGTGCTTTTATGACTTCCTATTTTGCCACTCGAAAGCACGATTTGAGTATGAGCTTAAATGGCATTTTGGGAGGTTTGGTAGCAATCACCGCCGGGGCTCCCTTGATGAGTGTTGAAGAATCTATTATTATCGGGTTTGTGGGTGGGGTTTTGGTAGTCTTGGCCGTCATCTTCTTTGATCAATTACGCATGGACGACCCCGTTGGGGTCTTGGCTGTACACTTAGTCAATGGTATATGGGGGACCTTGGCAGTTGGGATATTCGGAAGCAAAGGCATTATCCGAGGAACCGATGGCTTAAGTCAGTTATGGGCTCAGGTTATTGGTATTGGGGTAGTCGCTATCTTCTCTTTTGTGTTTGCTTTTGTCTTGTTTTACCTGCTTAAAATAAGCATTGGCATCCGAGTTGATGAAGAGATTGAGTTGGAAGGCTTAGACAAGCACGAACATGGTATGAGTGCCTATCCGGATTTTCTGGAATTTAATTAAGGAGGGTATACACCCGTGTCTATCCTCTCAAGATACTATTTTAAGCTTATTTCTTACGTATACTTAAAAGAAAACCCACTTTATTTAAAAAAGTGGGTTTTCACGTAAAATCCACCTCAAAGTTTAAGCGGATTATCCCAAAAAATAGCTTAAATTCAGCAACCTTATTAAATTTTATTAGTATATATCCTCGTGTGTAAAACTTTGAAGATCTTCTTGATATTTTGCGCAAACATTTACAAAATATCATTAGAAAATTACACGCTAGATATGTATTAATCAGTTATTATCAACTCAATTTCATTTATGGCAAAAATTAAGCTGGAGTACGTTTGGCTAGACGGTTACAAGCCCACTCAAAATTTACGAAGTAAAACTAAAATTGTTGACTTAGACCCAAGTTACAATGGCGAGTTGGAAGCAGTCCCGATGTGGTCTTTTGACGGTAGCTCCACGCAGCAAGCCGAGGGAAATTCTTCCGACTGTCTTTTAAAGCCCGTTCGTGTGTACAAGGACACCGCTCGTAAAAATGCTTGGATCGTTATGACCGAAGTACTCAATGCCGATGGTACTCCCCACGAATCCAATACCCGGGCCAAATTTGACGATAACGAAGATTATTGGTTTGGTTACGAGCAAGAGTATACCTTTACTCAAGGAAACCGACCCCTCGGGTTTCCAAGCGAAGGCTACCCAGCCCCTCAAGGATTGTATTATTGTTCGGTTGGTCACGGAAATATTACCGGAAGAAATATTGTTGAAGAGCACTTAGACTTATGTCTGGATGCGGGCATCAGCATCACTGGAATTAACGCAGAAGTAATGTTAGGGCAGTGGGAATACCAATGCTTTGGCAAGGGGGCCCAAAAAGCCGCCGATGATCTTTGGATCTCTCGCTATCTTTTACAGCGGGTTTGCGAAAAGTATGGCATCGTGGCCGAATTTGCGCCTAAGCCTATTATGGGAGACTGGAATGGCTCCGGTATGCACACCAATTTTTCCAACTCGGCTATGCGAGATACCGGGGGTGAAGATCTATTCAAGCAGATCTGCGACGATCTGAGCAAATTCCATAAAGAACACATTCAAGTATACGGATCAGACAACCACATGCGCTTAACGGGTCTGCACGAAACGCAACATATTGGTACTTTCTCCTACGGGGTAAGTGACCGAGGTGCTTCTATTCGTATCCCTATCTCTACGGTAGAAAGTGGTTGGAAAGGCTACCTGGAAGATCGTCGCCCGGCATCCAATGCCAATCCTTACGAAGTGGCCAAGCGGATTATTCAAACTATTGAGGGCGAGCCGGTTACGGCTTCTTTATAAAAACAAGGTTATTTTTGATAAAACTACGCTCCTGAGGGCGTAGTTTTTTTATTTGAGTGCCCTGGCATTTTCTTTAACCATACAAGTCTCAAGGCTGAGGGATAGAGCGGCCTGTTTGAGCCCGCTGTTGGTTTATGCGTTGGCTGGCGAGTAGCGAAAGCCCGACCCCGCCCTTAAGATACTACCCTATAGGTAAGGTATTCAGTGGGCGGGGGCAGCCCCAAAATATACTTACCTAAACACATCGATAAGCCATTTGGAAGGTATTTGGGTTCAAATGGCAGGCATCAAAAGCGATATATGGGTTTATAGCGCCCTTTTTATTTAGCTAATATGCGTTGGGCTTTGCGGACATAAGACCCATCGGGACATAGCTCAATGTACCGCTCAATATGGGCTTTGTTGCCATCCACTTGATAGAGCGTGTCGCAAGCTTCCCAGAGATTGTCGTCCATCATATCGGCATCCATGCCATGGTCCCGCGCTTGCAGATAAAATTGAATGGCTTTTTCGTAGTCGCCCAGGAAGAAATGAGCCGCACCAATTTGACTCTCACAGGAGCCAAGTGAGTCGGGATACTTCTCCATTAATTTTTCGTAGGCCTCGATACAGGGTTGGTAAGCGCCTTTGAGCATCAAGCCCGAAGCAAAGTTAAATTCTTTGTCACGGTCGTTGGTGGCCATTACCTGTAGGAGTTGCTCACGCAATTGAAGCAATTGGTCTTGGTCTAAGCCTTTCCCGCTTTCGGCTTCCTTGGAGGCAAAACCGTAAACGGTCTCACTATTTTTGTTCTTTTTGCTTTTAAAGAAATCAAAGAGTCCCATGTTTTGGAAATTTAGTTGTTTGTAAGGTTTTCTATTGCTCTATTCTAATTTACGGAATTTTATCGCAATTTACGTAGTAGCGGCTGCCCGAAGATTTGCGCATAATTTTGCCATAACCCGCTCCTGAGGTGGGTTGCCGGAAGTTGAAATACTGAAAGAAGCAATCTCCCTGGGTATTTTTCATAACGATGGCCGCTTCTATCGTACGGCCGATGCGCTCCCCTTTATCATTCCGCTCATCTTGCCAAGTAGCTTCGGTCATCAAGGCCTTGTCTACGCGTACTCCTGGGAATTTTTGAAATCGGATCGCCTCCACCATGCCCGCCTCAATTTGAGAATCTGAGGTGACTGCCTGGGGCAAGGCATCTTTAAACTTCTTGCGTTCTACGGGTTTATGATTGTTTATAATACTTTGCATATTATTCAACAAGCCATTCACCTCCAACAGCTTGGCTTTAATCTGAAAATGCTGGGGGTTAATAAGCAAGTGCCCTTGGCAAGCCACTTCCAGCATGCGTAGTAAGGGCTGGATTTCGGCCTCCGACTGTCGGCCTTGTGCGGTTTCTAAAATTTTATCCATCTGTACTAAAGTACCCATCGTTCTCACCCGCTCCTTGTGGTTTTTAATCATTTCTTTTAAGTAGGCTACTTGTCCGCCTTGTTGGGTACTGGGCAGGGTGGCGATTTTTTGCAAGACCTCTTCCCGCTTAAAATTTTGAAATTTTTCCCAAAAGGCATCTGCCTGGGCCGCTTGAAAAGAAACCGTATACAATTGCTCGATGGGGTATTTCCATTGCAGGACCTCCTCTTTGATGGCTTCTACTTTGGCTTCGGCGGCCTCGGCTTCATTAATTTTCGCTAAGGCTACTTGCATACGATCTTCCTCGGCCTCCAGGTTAGCCTCAGGATAAGCCGCTTTTACTTTATCAATAAATTTCTGAGAGTATTTGAGAAAGCGCTTAGCTCCGGTCACATCCTGTCTCTCGAGGGAATTGTCCAGGTTCCGAAGGTTATTTTGAAGGTTTTTATAATTATTGTCCGATTGATATTCCTGGGCTTGGGCTGGAAGATAAAGGGCCAGCCCCCACAATAGAAGGAAAGTCTTCAAAAAATATTTCATCACGTAGCGGTTTTAATGTACTATTACGCATTGCTTAACGAAATATTTGGCCTAGAGTTGAAATTTTACCTTGGATTGTTTGAAAAAAACCGTCCCACTCCCAGGCCTATCTTATTCTTCTCCGTGTCCGCCCATTTTAAAACCTTTGCCGAAGGTATAAAAGAGGCCAAAGGTTACCGTACTTTGGGTTAAATCACTAATCAAGTAGTCATATTCGGCAAAACTGATGAGACGATGGCTAAAAATATAATGAAAGCCTCCCCCCACATTCCAGCCAAATTTGCGCAGGGTTTTGCTCTCTTCCAGCTCCCCTTCGTGGTAGACTTCTTCTTTTTCCTGGCTGAATTAAGCCCGGTAAGCGGGTAGAAACCCAGTTTTTTTGTCAACTCGAAGATGTAATGCCCATTGAAGTTTACCTCAAACAGGTTTACTTCTTCCCGGTCATCTCCATCAACCCGCGTATCTTGGAAAAAATAGGTAAACTCAGGCCCTATACAAAACCGGTGATTATTAGAATTGATATAAGCCCGGGCATTGATGCCAAAATTTTCAATATCATCGCCGTACGCTCCGGCGAGCCCTACACTGAAAGTCTGAGCTGAAACATACATCGGGCACAGGCCCCATAAGAAAAAGAGAATAAGTATTTATTGCATGATTTGCTTTGAATTAGGTTATGCTCAAAATTATCAGGTATTTGTACACATAAATGTCCTGCAGAATACTTATCCTATTTTTTGGGCGCCCCCGGAGCCCTCCCCTCCGCTCAGCTACGGGAAGGGCTCCGGGTCGGGCTATCACTACTCGCTGCCTTTCCCCGCGCGGCCCCCACGAGCTCAAACAGGCCGTTCTATCCCTACGCCAATACATCGTGTGCCTTTTTTTAAATCTAAGAAATAGACAAAATTATTGCCATAAGCAGCCAAAATAGGAAACATACCATATACAAAGACCTTATACAAAACCCACTACCTTGCATTGCATAGAAGTTATTGTATATTTGTAGCAATTGTCTGTAATAAAATCCAGCTCTTTACTACAAATGTTCTAAAGCAGTAAAAAACACTCACCTTACACTATATATGAAACTACTAATTAAGGATTTGTCCAAGACATATTCCAATGGAGTACAAGCCCTCAAAGATGTCAACCTGAGTATTGGGAATGGTATGTTTGGCCTCTTAGGGCCCAATGGAGCCGGAAAGTCTTCCCTTATGCGTACTATTGCGACCCTCCAAGAAGCCGATCATGGGGAAATTACCTTTGACGGGATAAACATTAAGCAAGATAAACAAGAACTCCGTAAGCAATTGGGATACCTGCCCCAAGAGTTTGGAGTATATCCTAAAATCACCGCCGAAGCGATGCTGGTCCACTTGGCGGAGTTAAAAGGTATTACTTCCAAAAGTGAGCGCAAAGAAGTTGTAGAAGCCCTACTCAAAAAAGTTAATCTTTGGGATGTACGCAAAAAACGCTTGGGGACTTACTCAGGGGGTATGAAACAACGTTTTGGTATTGCTCAAGCCTTGCTGGGCAATCCCCGGCTCATCATTGTAGATGAACCTACTGCTGGCCTTGACCCGGCCGAGCGTAACCGCTTCCACAACCTTCTCAGTGAAATTGGTGAAAACACCATTGTTATCCTTTCTACCCACATTGTAGACGATGTGAGCACGCTCTGCCACGATATGGCCATCATCTGTAAAGGGGAAGTGGTACTTCGGGGCAATCCCTTAGAAATTGTAGAACAGTATAAAGGTAAGGTATGGAAAAAAATCATAGAGAAAACCCAAATAGAAAGCTATAGGCAAGAGTATCAAGTCATCTCTACCCGTTTGGTACTGGGGCGTACCTTGATTCACATCTTCAGCGAAGAAGCCCCCGGAAATGGATTTGAAGCCGTTGAGGCGGATTTGGAAGATGTCTACTTCTCAGAGATTTCCCAAAAAATGGAAGTCATTACGGTTTAATTCATTCACCTAGAAAACAGAAAACCCATGTTTTGGCGCATATTTTCCTTTGAACTCAAATACCGCTTGGGCAGGCCCGCTGGCTATATATATTTCTCCATATTATTCCTTTTTACATTCACCACGGTGATTTACGGAGGCTTTAGCCCCTCCGAAAAAGCATATGCCAACTCTGCCTATTCTATGTCGGCCATTATCTTGATCATGACCATATTCTCCTTACTGATCAGTTCGGCTGTGATGGGAGTGCCCATCTATCGAGATTTAGAACACCGTACCCATACTTACTTGTTTTCTTATCCCATCAAGGAAAGAGACTACCTTCTGGGTCGTTTCTTAGGCTCCTTTGTCGTCTTGATCTTCATTTGTTTGGGTACTCAATTTGGTTTTTTATTCGGTTCTGCCTTGGGTCCCTACTTAGGCTTAGAAGAAGCGGAACGGTTTGGACCATTCAGCCTCTCGGCTTACGTCATACCCACTCTTATCTTTACCCTACCCAATATGCTCTTCACTGGGGCTATCTTTTTTGCCCTGGTGGCCCTCACCCGGCAAGTCTTTGCCACCTATGTGGGGAGTATTTTACTATTTATCTTGTATCTGGTAGCGAATACCTTAACCGCAGATCTTGAATACCGGAATTTGGTTGACCTCTTGGATCCTTTTGCCTTAAATACCTTCAATAATACCACCCGGTATTGGACTCCCGAGGAGCAAAACACCTTAATTCCAGGCCTCACCGGAAATATTTTTTGGAACCGGCTTATCTGGTTAAGTGTCAGCCTCCTTATTCTGGCCTTTGTGTACTTGCGTTTCAGTTTTACCGACTTCTTGGCCGTACGGTCTGGGAAGAAAAGCAAGTTGAAAGAGGATACGAAACAGGTACAGCCCAGCTTAGTGACCATCCCTTCAGTCAACACGTATTTTACTCCCCAAGTATTTTTCCGTCATATGATTCGTTTGGCCCGGCTAGAGTTTACCAATATCATCCGGGACCCTTATTTCCTAGCTATAATTTTAGGCGGGGTGTTATTTTTATTCCTGGATGGATGGTTTGGGAGTGGTTTGATATACGGTACCCCCTCTTTTCCCCTTACCTACTATATGCTAGAGGCCAAAAACGGGACTTACATTGTTTTTGTCTTTATCATCATCATTTTCTACACAGGAGAGACGGTGCATCGCGATAAGAGTGTGCACTTTAATCAAATTACCGATGCCTTGCCCATTCCTAACTGGGTACAGTATGGCTCAAAATTTATTTCCCTAGTAGCTATTTGTTTCTTTTTGGCCACGATGGTCTGGATTACCGGTATTACTAGCCAAACCATACAAGGCTATTTCAACTATGAATTTGACAAGTACTTTACCGACATCTATTTGATCACCTTTCCCCGCTACCTACAGTTACTTATGTTGGCATTTATTGTCCACGTATTGGTCAATAGTAAATTTCTTGGCCACTTCATCAGTATCGGGATTTGGTTGCTCATGTTTGGTATCCGAAATATTGCCGAAGTAGACTACAATCTATTTTTCTATACCTACCGTCCACCCTATCTTATCTCCGATATGAATGGCTTTGGGCATTTTATGAGCCCTCTATTTTGGTATAACTTCTATTGGCTCTGCTTAGGGGGTATCTTTATTATTTTAGGTGCCATCTTCTGGAATCGGGGAACCGAAAGCAGCCGCCAAAGTCGCTTAGCCTTGGCCAAACAGCGACTCAACCGCAGCAACATATTCGGTTTGGCCCTACTTGGCCTATTATTTATTGGCTCGGGGGGGTATATCTACTACAATACCAATGTGCTGAATTCTTATAGTACAGCCAAGCAAAACCGTTTAAGAGCCGTTGATTACGAAAAAAAATATCAACAATACGCGCTACTGAGCCAGCCTAAAGTGACCGATATTAAGGTGTGGGTAGACCTCTACCCCTACCAACGGGCCGTCAAAGGGAAAGCCAAAATGACCTTGGTCAATAAAACCCCCGACTCCATAAAAGAACTCCATCTGGATATGAATAGCCCTTTGAACCAGAGCCAGATAACTTCCATCACCTGGAATGGGGCCAAAATGAAGATCAAAGAAGATGATGAGCGTCTCAAATATCGCATTTATGAGCTGCCTAAGGCTATGCGACCGGGCCAAACCGTAACCTTGAAAGTAGAAATTGATGCCCGCAATGCTGGCTTTGTCAACAGTGGCTTCTCGAGTGGGGTGGTTTACAACGGTTCCTTTGTAAACTTGGGCATTTTCCCTTCTTTTGGCTACAATGCCCAAAGAGAACTCACAAGTGATAAATATCGGAAGAAATACGATCTGCCGGAGAAAAAATATGTGGCTCCCCCGCAAGACGATCCTAATGGTTTACGGAATTTCCTCTTCGATGATGACGCCGATTACGTCAATTTTGATGCCATCGTGAGTACAAGTGCCAATCAAACGGTAATTGCTCCGGGATATGTACAAAAAACCTGGGAAGAAAACGGGCGGAAGTATTTTGAGTATAAAATGGATAAACCCATGCTCAACTTCTTTAACATCAGCTCGGCCGAATATGCCGTATCTCAAGATACTTGGAAAAACCCCAGTGGGGAAGATGTAGCTATTGAAATTTACCACCACCCTACCCATACCTATAATTTAGACCGCCTTAATGAGGGGGTAAAAGCGGCCTTGGATTATTGCAGCAAATATTATAGCCCTTATCAATTCCGGCAAATGCGTATTTTGGAGTTTCCCCGCTACGCTAATTTTGCCCAATCCTTCCCCAATACTGTACCCTATGCCGAAAGTTTTGGCTGGGTGGGCGACTTTAGCGATCCTGATGATACCGACTATGCCTTTCACGTGACCGCCCACGAGGTGGCCCATCAATGGTGGGCCCACCAAGTTACGCCGAGTGCTACCCGGGGAGCCAATCAGATCTCCGAGTCCATGGCCGAGTATTCTGCCTTTATGGTGCTCAAACACCAGTACGGGGAAGAAAGCTTACAGAAGTTTTTGAAGTACTCCTTGGATCGCTACCTAGGTGGTAGAGCTCAAGAAAGTAAATTTGAGGCAACCCTACTCGATAATGACACCCGGCAATACGTTTGGTACTCCAAAGGCGGCCTTGTTTTGTATACCCTCCAAGATTATATGGGGGAAGACACCTTAAATAAAGCCTTTGCCAATTTTGTCAAAGAAGCCGCTTTCCGGGAAAAGCCTCCCTTTGCCACTTCTGGCGAATGGTACGAACATATCAAAGCCGTTACCCCCGACTCCCTGATGTACTTAGTGGAAGACTGTTTTGAAAAAATCACCCTCTACGAAAACCGGACCGTAGAAGCCGAATATACCAAAATGGAAAACGGCAAATACCGGGTCACCATGAAAGTAGACACGAAGAAAAAATACTATGATGGCTTAGGTAAGGAAACCAGTCAAGGCAAAAAAGCCGACTTGATTGAGATTGGGATTTTTGCCGCCGATGGCAAAAATAAACAAGGGATGACCCGAAAGACCCCGCTCTATGTCAAAAAGCACTGGCTCACCCCTGGGCAGCACAATCTCGAGTTTATCGTAGACAAAAAACCCGAAAAAGCCGGTATTGATCCCTATAACAAACTCATCGACCGCGTGCCCGATGACAATCTGATCTCCGTTTCGGAGTCATAAAATATACGAGGCCGGCTTTCCTAACCGGAAGGCCGGCCTCCGGTTTTGGGGCTGCCCCCGGCGATTTAGCGATAGTTCGGTAAGGGAAGCTAAGTGCCCCGCCGGGGTCGGGCTTTCGCTACTCGCCTGCCCCCGCACGTACCAGCGGCGGGCTCAAACAGGCCGCTCTATCCCTCAGCCTTGGGAGAGGAGAGATTAGGAAAAGGCAGTGGGAGGCGGAACCCGACCATCGGCCTGTCCCCTGACAAACCGAAATAACGCTAAGTGGTCTGTCGGGGCACAGACCAGGGTTGTGGAAATGCTCTATTTCTCTTGGGCTCGGCCGCAATTGCCTTACGGTCGCATCTTTTTGGCATTTGCCATGCCGTGTGCCCTAATAATGGCAAATGCGCCCGAGAAGAATAAAACGTATGTCCTTTTTAGTAAAATATACCCCATCTACTCCTTTACCACCCGGTACACTTGCCTTTCTAATTGCAAATAATACACACCAGCCTCTAGGGCTTTAAAATTCCATCGCTTGCCGTCCCAAAGCAAGGGTAGCTCTTTTCCTTGACTATCGTATAGTAAGGCCCGGGTTTTAGGGTTTAGCCCTTCCATCTGCAAATAATCTAAGACCGGGTTGGGATAAGGCACTACGGATATTCCCGTTGGGAAAGTCCCCGGCTCCGGAAAGTGAATACTCAAGGGAGTCCGGTCTATAAATATGAGTCGGCTGACTTGGGTGCTATAGCCGCCATCATCTCGGGCTTCTAGGGTCAAGCGATAACTTCCCGAGCCCAAATTGAGCAAGGCCGAGTCCTTGGTTTCGGGGCCCCAGGTGTAAGGAGGAGCTGGAATACTACGCACCAAGGCATCATCCAGAAATAAGCTGACTTCTGTGATGACTCCATCGGTATCTAGGGCCGAGGCCGAAACCCGAAGGGTATCTTCTGGGCCCAACATACTGCTATCGGCGGGTTCAATAAAAGAAACGGTGGGGGCTAGATTGACTGGCGGGGCCGGCCCTCCCCCTTCGCCCAGCCAGTTGAACAGATTGGCCGCGAACTTTGCGTGATCAAAGCGGTTGAGGTCCCGAAAACCAGCTCCGTTTTCATTAAAAAAGGTGTTTCGGTCAAAAAACCCGGCCACACGCCCTTGGCCTACCTCAGCTACAATCAGTACAGCATCTTGAGCGGTGGAGGAAGTAGCTGGGCCTCGGGAACCATCGCCGCTGAGCCGCCCAACATTTTGGCCACCAGGAACCCGTACTAAAATGGTGCTCTGCACTCCGGGCACCAAGCTATCTACTAAGGTAATCGGAGAGACTCCTTCTCCCCCAAAACGATCCACGCTATCCAAAATAGGGTGACTGGGCACTTCAAAATCGGTCAGGTCATAGGTGCCCCGGTCTTGATTGATTTCCCAACCGATGCGGGAAACAAAATCATTGTCGGAGTTGGAGGCATCGTCCCAGTCGCCCCCAAAGTTGGCATCGCTGATGAAGAGGGCCCCACCGCCCCTCTCGATATAATCTAGCCAGTGATTTACGGCCAATGCCTCATAGCGGGCATTGTTGGAGCCAAACACCACCAAAGCATATGGGTCTAAATCCAAATTGATCAAGTCTAGGGGGCTATCCCCCCCGGCCCCTTCTAGCACTTGATCTAAGGAAAAGCCTTCAGATCTCAAAAGCGTGGCCAATTCGCCCCAGCCGTGGTTTCCGTTAAAGGTTTCAAAATTGGTGATATCGGCGAGTTGTTCGTCCCGTTCTTCCAGGCTTCCCCCTTCAAAAAAGCCACCCGAACCGGAACCACCTCGAATAAACAGTACTTTGAGAGAATCTTGCCCCCAGAGGGATACAGGGCTTACAAGGAAAACAGCAAAAAATAGGATACGTAGTCGTGTGTGCATGGCATCTTGGTTTATACCAAAGATACAACAGGCTGACTTGAAAAAAGAGTATCCCCTCAAGCAATTCTCGGTTTCCACTTCTTCCTTTGGCTTAGGGATAGAGCGGCATGTTTGAGCCCGAGTGGGCCTAGCGGGGGGCAGGCGAGTAGCGAAAGCCCGACCCGCCGGGGCAGAAATGGGCACATGGGCCCTAAACTACCTCGGCGGGGAAGCCCCAAAGCTTAAGAAACTGTTTAAATTTAATTATATGGGCTGCAAAGGGCCATTTTAAAATAGAAATACGGGAACCTGATTTCATCAAATTTATCGCCCATAGCGCTGCTATGCGCTCCTTGTTGATTTCATCAGAACCCAAAACTGACCCTTTTCGCGGACAAAAACTAAACTTAAACAGTTTCTAAGAATCTACAGTTTCTTTGGCCGGGCCTAGGGTTTGCTCAATGATTTCATCCTGCGATTTTTCGGGGAGGGAATCCTGGCGGACAGCATACAGGCGGGTAGAGCCCCCCATATATTGCTCGATAAACGCATCAGACAAATCAAAAATGATATGCTCCACTGGCATCACATTGATGTAGGAGAGGTTATCGTAGGTGGTATTCTTGGGCTTTTTGGGGTCAAACTGACCGCGGTGGGCTAGTAAACCCCGGTTGCGGATCTTTTTGGTGACATTCCAAGCCATGGTTTCACTCACGTCAAATACGCCCAAAATCAGTTTTTTGGGCTGTTCCTTGCCCTCTTCCAGGTACATATCGGTGAGGTTGCAAATAGCGTAGGTAAAATCGGCCAGTTCGCGGAAGTTTTGCGGTACTTTGATGTCTGAGTCAAACACCTGGCGAGCAAAGGCATCTTTTTCTAAGATCGTCTTCATTACCAGATCAAAGATATCCTGCTCCACAATGGGTAATTCGGGATTATCCACGCGCTCCTGGAAGTAGGCCCGCATAGCCTCGCAGGCTGAATCCATAAAAGAGTACTGGGAGATATTTAAACCCGGATGGTAGTCGTGGATGCCTTTTTTGATAAGCAGTTTGAGATATTTGACCCGAAGGTCTACTTCTTCAAACCATTCCAAAACCAAGTCTGGACGGATAATCCCTTGGGCGGCCGGTTTGATCAAGAAGCTGTAATAGGCCCCTTGGGGCAGTACGGTGGTGACCTGATCTATATGCTTGCTATAAGCTAAGAGATTAACCGTTCCTACCAGGCGGCTCAAAATTTCCCGCTCGTAAAATGTAAAACGAGGGTTGATGTAGATGTCGGTAATTTTTTCTTCAAACAGGCTGCTGCGTTCGGTGATGGGTATTTTTTGGCCGCTTTCGGTGATGGCCAAGGCAGAGTCGGCGGCAAACATGCAGGGGGTCATCTTGATATCTGTGGCCTCAAATTCTTCTTGCTTGTCCCGCATACGGGTATTGATCATACTACTGTCCAGCCGGACGAAGAAGTGCTTCTGTTCGGTCTGAAAAAATTTATTGTAGACCACCTGTCGGTAAAAAGCATCCGGCACTTTGATCTCGATTAAGACATTGCCGTTTTGCAGATTGCGAAGGCAGAGGTCATCAATGGGGAAATCCCGGATTAAACCGGCCCGGTGCAATTCTTCGTAGGCCCTTAGGTTGTTACGAAGATCGTCTTTGGAGTTTTTTACCTTAAAGTTATCGTCTTCGTCCTTTACGTAGTGAACTTCATAGTTTTTGCCCCCGATATTGACGTGATCTCCAACGGTTACGTTAAAGGGTTCGGCGATGAGATCATCGGGAATGTCTGGCGTGTCGAGATTTTCAGAAATTTTTACAAAGACTGGATCAATGTGGTTCATGAGTAGAATCCTATGATGGGGATGAATGGTTAAATATTCACCTTGAAGTACGTAAATTATACCCTGCTGTTTTGAAAAATACGGGAAATTAGCCTGAAAATCAAAATTTAAGGAATCGTATCTAGAGTCCGACGTGTATTCCGAACAAATATTTCAAATTAATGGTATCCACATTAAAATATTCTATACTTCGGCTATTGGTGAGATTGCGAATATTAAAATAAACGCTAAATATGGGAATGGGAGAATAGGAAGCTTTTAAATTGAGCAAAAACTTACCCGGCACACTGCCTAAACCACTTGACCCATCATTTAAAAAAGCATTTAAGAAATAAAAGTAGTTTTGACCTGTGAAAAAATAACTGTTGAGGTTGAGGTTGACTTTATTTTTAAAATTGTAATTTACCATGAAGCCTCCGTACCAATCGGGACTCCCTTCATGGGTAATGGTGGTGCCTTGGCCCGAGTTTAAATTAAACTGGCTGGGGTCATTGTTATTGCTTTGCAGGGCGGGGGCATCAGCCGTGTTGGGAAATAGGGAAGCATTCTTTAAGCGGGTCCGGTTATAGGTCGCAAAGCCCCGGGCTTGTAAATTTCGATAGGCAAAATTCATTTCTAGTGTTGCTCCGTACTCTCGAGTTTCGAGGGGGGTATTGGTGGTAACCTGAGAACGGATGGTGGTCGTACCACTGGCTCGGGATGGCCCCTCGATAAAGTCAGAGAAGTTTTTTTCAAACTCGGCAAAAACTTCCAAGTTAAGCCACCAGTAACTATTAAGCTTGCGACGATATCCTAACTCAAGGAGTTGGGAAGTAAGAAGTTCCAAATTGGTATTTCCTATGACTTCCAATTGCGTATCGGCCCCGAGAGGCAGTACTCGATTTACGTGGGTATCGATGATGCTTGAATTACGGTTGGCGCTGGCCGCCACAAACCGAAAGAGGTTTTTTTCGGAGGGCTTATAGGTCAATGCAGCTTGGTAGGAAAAATAGGGCTCATCGGGAAAATTAAATTTATCTACCCGGACTCCCCCAATAATTCGCATTTTGTCCTCCCAAAAAGACCAATCGCCCCGCACATAGGCTGCGATAGTACTTAAAGAACGGGATCCGTTGAGAAAACCTATCAAGGTGCTTTCGTCATAATAAGGGGTATCATCATAAACTGCCCGCCGAAAATTGATCCCGGGTTGGATGCTGAGGTCATTATTGATATCAAAATTGTACTCAGCATTGGCATCCAAGGTGTTAAAATCCCACTGTAAGCCTACGAAAGAATCCAAACCTTCTCTCTGAGAACCTCTTTGGTACCCCACTTGGGCATAAAAGTCGGCCAATTGAAATTTTAGATCTGCATATCCCGACTCAGAGCGGGAGGTATTTAGGGGAGACAAAAAGTTTTCGCTATATACCTTTTGCACCTCCGAATCTTGATAGCCCAAATCAAAGTCAAGGCTTATTTTTTGATTGGGATGGTAGCTCAAAAACCCGTTGACCCCATAGCGTTTCATAGCGAGGGTAGCATCTGGGTATACCTCGGCTGGAGTGGTGGTGGCTAAACTATCCCGGGGTACGTAGCCGTTGGTGGGATCATAGGCATAATATGTTTCCTGGTCGCGGTCTCTTAGTTGGGAGTTTACCGAGACGATGGCATTAAACTTGGCGTTGGGCCTATAACCAATCGCCAAATTACTCAAGGTTGTATTGTCGCTGCCTTGTTGCCCATTGGCTACTACATAATTTCCGTCTTTCTGTATTTCCCGGGTGATAATATTGATAACCCCAGAGGCAGCATTGGGTCCATAGAGCGCCGAAGCCGCCCCTCTTACGACCTCAATCCGTTCTATATCCTGCAAATCAATGGGGATCGTTTCCCAAAAGGTCCCGCCTTGATAATAATTATAAATGGGCCGGTTATCAATCATCACCAAGGTGGTGGTATTGGCACTGCGCGAAAAGATGGTGTTCCTTTGTACATTCCCTCCCCCTCGGAGATGGATGTCGTAATTTCCGTTGGTTTGTTCAAAAACGACCAAGCCGGGTACCAGTCTCAAGGCTTCCCCGATGCTGGTGACCCCGCTTCGCAATAGATCTTCCCGGCTGATTACGGAGGTGGACAAGGGCGCATCAAAGATACTTTCTGCTTTTTTGGAGGCAATGGTGACAATGGTATTGAGGACGTCCTCTTCACTCAATTGATACATATCCTCAACTTTTAGTCGCAGTAACTCGTCGAAACTAAGCGTATCTACTTGGGCCGTAGTGCTTGGGCTCCACAATTGGAAAAAAAGATAAAAACAGATGCCGGTAAGGAGGTGTTTTGTATTCATTTTCTTGCCAAATAATTTCCAAATTAAAAAAATGCTAGTAGAATATGCCAATAATTCAGGATTATGATGAAATCCTGTATAAATTAGCCAAATAAGTGCCTACTTTTTCGTATGCTTAATGAACACAGCCGGGTTCTATACAAATAGGTAATTCTTTTTTTGTGATGCGATCGATCCTCATATCAGCTTTGATTTTAGTCCTATTTCTCGTGTTTCCTTTCACCGGGAAGTCGCAAGATATACAGAAATTGGAAGACAGTCTGGCTACCCTTAGCAACCCTAAAGAACAAGTTTTGGTCTTATTACAACTTGGCAAACTGAGCCGAGACCAAAGAAGTTACGCGGATGCAGCAAAATATTATCTCCAAACCCGTCGAATCTTAGAAAGAAACGGAGCGCCCGATGACCAGATGGCCCTGGTAAACGATGAGATCGGCTTTCTGTACCAAGACTGGAAGGGCTATACCAAATCTGTTGAGTATTTTCAAGAGGCTATCCCGTACAAAGCCCGCTTGGGTGACACATTGGGTATGATCAACAGCCTCCAACACGCAGCTTGGTCTTACTATCAAACCAAGGACACCTCCAATGTAAACAAAGCCCTCAAATTATACGAACAAGTGCTTACGCTTGAAAAAGATTCTCAAGCTAAAACAGAAACCCTCAACCGCCTAGCGGTTTTAAGTGAGTTGAACCAGCAAATCCCTCGGGCCCTCGAGTACAGTCGGCAAAACTTAGAATTACAGAGATCCATCAATAATGAAGAGGGGGAAATCATTGCTCTTAATAATTTAGGCTATTTGAGCAGGGAAATGGACAAGCCTTCCGAATCGCTCAAATACTTTAAGGAAGCCATAGATAAAAGTACCGGACTCTTGGCCCGGGTAAAAGATCCCGAAAAAAAAGCCACCATTTTCACCAATATTGGGGTAGTCTATACCAATCAGAGACGCTTTTCGGATGCCCAAAGCTATTACGAACGGGCCCTCAAGCTCCGCCAGCAAATTGCCGACCCTGGCCCAGTAGGTGATGCCTTAAACCGCTTGGCGGCCAATCACTATCTAGAAAGCAATTACGAAGTAGCGAAAACCCGGGCCAATGAAGCCATTGAAGAAGCCCGAAAAGTAAATGATATTGAAGTCTTGCGGGATAGCTACCGCATCCTGGCCGATATTTACCGGGCCGAAGGCGACTTTGCCCGCTACGATTACAACCGGGACCTAGCCGACGAACTCGATCGGCAATTGGAAGAAGAAACCAATCAAGCCGAACTCCGGCTGGTACGCCGCCGCAGCACCATTGAGGAACTAGAAAGTAGAATTGAGTCTTCCTTTCTCCAAGATGAACTCGCCCAAGAACGGGCCGAAAGGCTCCAAAGGGAAAAAACCCTGGCCGAAGAACGGGCCAAACGGGCCGAACAAGAACGACAACTCGTCTTAGTGCGGGCCGAACAACTGGAAAGGGAAAGAGAGCTTGCCCGAACCCGGGCCCTAAACGCAGAGCGTGAGCGACAGCTAGCCGAAGAGCGCTCCAAAACCCTGGCCGAAAAGGCCCGAAGTGATAGCTTGGCCAAGGTAAACGCCGAAGAAAATGCCAAACAAGCCGAATTGGCCAAAGAAAATGCCGAACTGGCTCGCCAAAACGCCGAAAAAGATGCGCTCAACGCCAACCTGCTCGCCGATGAAGAGCGGGTAAGGAGAGAAAACGAACGCCGGGTTTTCATTTACTCCGCTGTCATTGGCTTCCTCCTGCTCATTACCATTTTTATTCTGTTCTTTTTCTATAAAAACCGCCAGAAAAACTTAAAGCTTCAAGCGCAAAACAAACAAATCCAAGAGCAGAATGACCAACTCGAGGAGCAGAAAAACGAAATCTCCAAACAAAGAGATGACCTCATCGAGCTCAACGAGGAGATCAACCTGCAAAAAGAAGAAATTGCCGCCCAACGGGATGCCATTGAGATCGAGCAACGCAAATCGGATGAACTCCTCCTCAACATCCTTCCCCGAGAAACCGCCCTGGAGCTCAAAGAAAAGGGCATTGCCACGCCCAAATCCTACGAAATGGTTTCGGTGCTTTTTACCGACTTTAAGGGCTTTACCAATATTGCCTCCCTATTGCGCCCCGAAGACGTGGTCAAGGAGCTTGACTATTGCTTCCAGTCTTTTGATGAAATCATTGCCCGGCATGGCCTCGAGAAAATCAAAACCATCGGAGATGCCTATATGTGCGCCGGGGGGATTCCAGTGGCCAATCAAAGCAATCCCCACGATGCGGTGCGGGCCGGTTTGGAGATCCAAGACTTTATGAACCGCCTCCGTGAAGAAAAAATTGCCCGAGGGGAGCCTACTTGGGAAATCCGACTGGGAATAAATTCGGGCCCTATTGTGGCGGGGGTGATTGGAAAAATCAAGTTTGCCTACGACATCTGGGGCGATACCGTCAACGTGGCCAGCCGGATGGAATCAAGCGGCGAAGTAGGCAAGGTAAACATCTCCGGTTTTACCTACGAGTTGGTCAAAGATCATTTTGAGTGCGTGTACCGGGGTAAAATCCCCGCCAAAAACAAAGGAGATGTAGATATGTACTTCGTGCAAAAAGCCTTGGGCTAAGCCCGGTTGGGGGCTTGCCCGCGCTAAGAATAATCACGGCAGACTGGGCACCCATTGCCAGCGCGGGCCGGGCTTTCGCTACTCGCCGGCCCACCCACCTACCAGCGGCGGGCTCAAACAGGCCGCTCTATCCCTAAGCCGAAAAAAACTTACCACCTGATAATCAATTACTTAACTACTTTACTCTCGACTGTTACTTAGCCCAGCCTCGTCTAGGCCCACGCTAGGAGCTCTCCTAGTACTTTACTTACAAGGTCAACTAGTCGGATTTGAGGAGGAAAATTTCCTAAAATACCTGGAAAAAAAGGCCGGGTACATGGCTGAAATTTGTAATGTCGGAAAAAGGAACACGCCGACAGTATCCAAGAAACAAAAAATTAAATGAATTACGATGAAATTGATGCAATCCTCAGGAAATCTAGCGCAAAATTATTTTAAAACGGCACAAAATACTTTCCAAGCCCTTATGATAATGCTAGCCGTATATGAATTGTGGCTTCTCGGTGCCGACCTTGCCTGGATAGACCCTAGGTATATTGCTAACTGGGTTTATGATAGTCATTATTATGTCTGGGGCCAGTTTGTTCCCTTGGAAGTTAGCAGCGAGGGTGGCAATGAATTGATGAAATTAGCCCGCATCTTGCACGAGTTCCCCCGGCAGATGGTCTTGGGTTTTTTTTTGGGGTTTGAGGCCCTATGCGAATTACTAAAAAGATCCCTTTTGTAGCCCCCCCTTGATTTTATCTGTAGAGATATTTACAGAAGCATTTTATCTCTTTCTTCCTCATTCTTGCCCTATCCTTCCCAATACCCCGCTCATTTAGTAAACCCCTCCCAAGCTTGGAGCATAGAAAGCAGCTTTTTGTACTGGGCCCCTGCTTCCTTTTTCCTATTTTTTGTCACTCTTCTTCGCTATGCTAGGCTTAAAATTGGCTTAGGGATAGAGCGGCATGTCTGAGCTCGTGTAGGCCTGGCGGGGAAAAGCAGCGAGTAGCGAAAGCCCGACCCGCGCTGGCACAGTAGTCTAATTGAATCAATTCTTTCTGGCGCGGGGAAGCCCCTTATTAATTTCTAACTAAATTGGGAGCACAAAATTTCATGCTATGAACCGATCCCTGTTTTACTTGGTGCTCTTGGCCTTGGCTTTTTTGACGTATTTTTTGGTGTCTTCGGCGTATAGTCATTATACCATAACCCAGGCCTTAGAGAAGGAAGGAAAAGTTGCCACCGTAGCCCTGGATGCTAAGGAGTTTCGCAAAAATAAGGGGGGACAGATAGATTATTACCTCTACTACTTTAGTCCTGGGGCTCAGCAAAGAACCGAAGAAAAGGTAGATGAGGTGACTTTCCAAAGCTATGAAGTGGGTCAAGAGATGGCCATTGTGTATGTGGCTTCGGCTCCGCATCTGGCCCGGCTTAGGGAACAGGGCTTATCCTACCGTAAAGCATATTTCCGGTTTACGATGGCTTTTTTCTTGATGGCTAGTATGATTTTGTATGTACGGGCGGTATATAGAAGAAAGGGCTAAATAGGGCTGGGCAAAACTCGCTGGGCAATAGCCTCGGCAAACCTTTGATGTGCCCCAGGAGACTTGTGCAAGAATAACTCAGGCTCAATCAGTTCCAGCTCCATCAAATGAAAAGTATCTCGAATCATGACCCCATCCACTCGAGCGTAGAGTAAATGGGGAGCATAAAAATCTACATAAGCCTGGGCTTGCTTAATTAGCTGAGGGTCGGCATCTTGAGCCGTGGTTTGGCCCCCGTATTCTTCTTGGACTCTAAAATCTCCCGAAGCGGGCGTTTTCAATACACTATGCGAATAGTGACCATTTAAAAAGATACAAGACCATTCCCCTTGTTCGGCCACTTCTTTGATGAAGGGTTGGAGCATAGGGACTTTCTGGGAAGGCCAAGTGCTTAGCCCCGGAATTATGCCAGCTTCTCCAGATTTTCGGTCAAACTGATAGGTATGATGCGCCGAAGCCGAAACGCTAGGTTTTAAGATAAAGCGCTCTCCTTCCAATTTTTGCAAGGCTGTTGGGATTTGGCTGATGTGATCTAAAAACAGCGTAGGTACAGTAGGTAAGCCGGCTTTATGAAGTTCTTGGAGGTATTGTTTATCCGAATTTTGCTGGAGAATGGGGTAAGGGTTCCAAAAACGCTCCCCAATTTCTTGGGCAAGGCCATGCATCCATCCCTTAAATTGTTCGGGCTTGAGATAATAATCCCAAACGGAACGGATTATCCATGCTTGGTAGTTTTCCCATGCTACGTTGGGGTCATCCCATACACAAGCCTCGGCAATAAGACCTTGTTGATCTAAAAGAGGGAGAAGTTCTTGCTCACTTGCTGTAAGATTGGGAAGCGTATTGCAGGTAACCAGAGCTACATGGGGCTTATTGGATTTCATTTATTGCAAGTAGCGAATGATTTGGACCGTACCGATAACAAATAAGAGGCCTCCGATAACCTTATTGAGATAAGTGCCGATGGCATCGGAGCGCTTGGCCATTAAAGCACTGAGGTGGGCATAGCTTAGCAAAGCTAAGTACTTACCCAGGGTAATCCCCAAAAGTAAGAGGGTAACCGCCAAAAATTGATACTGAAGCCAATTCATGGTATGAACATAGGCAAAAACAAAGATCCAAAAGGGAATGGCCTGGGGGTTTAATAGGCTTACGACGAGTCCACGATAATAATCGGAGCGCTTGCTTTTGGGGATTTGCGGCGCATTTTGATCTAATTGCGGGGGTTTTTTAAACCATAAAAAGATACCAAAAACCAATAAGACGATTGCAATAACAAGGCTTAGGGCCGGTACAGAGGAAATTAAATCGGTTACCAACATACCACAGTGCAAGGCAATAAAGGCTTGTAAAATCTCCACAAAGGCGGCAGCAATAGAAAGTCTCTTGGCCGCTTCCAGATCTCTTCGAATGGTTGTGTTTACCACACTTAAATTAATGGGGCCAACGGGAATTGTACCAATATAACTACTCACGAGTCCGATTAGGAAATGAAGAAAATATATCACGGGGTAGATAATTTAAACAAGCTGAACCAAAGCAACCGCAAAATAAGGAGTATTTAAGAAATTTAATGTCAGCTACTGAACGAATTTAGTACTTGATTGATTCTATTAGCTATTGTTCACATTCCCAAAATTAAACAAACTATCCCATAATGGTACAGAGGTAATAAAATGAGCGCATACTTTTATTTCTTGTAAAAACTTTCTCGGATCTGGATCAAAGCTTGGTTTAGGCTTTCTACATCGGGTTTTTCGGGTAAGGAGGATTTTTCAAATGCTTCCTCAACTTGGAGCAATTGCTCTTCGGCTAATTGTATTAAGTCTGTATAAGGGATTTTTCCATTTCGGATGGATAGTAGTTCTTCCCGATTTGGCCTTAATACACGTAATTGGCCTTCTTTGGCAATTTCGGAGGCCATTTGCAAAAGGCGAAAAACGTGCATCATATGCTTCGCGTCGTAATCTCCTCCTTCAGCCCGCATTTTTTGGTAACGCGCTTCATTTCGGGACTCAATCCAAGACCAATACTCCCGGTGTCTTTTGCCATGTTGTTCATAGGCGGGGAAGTTACAATATAAAAAAGCTTTGCAGGGAAAGCCCTTGGGGATGGGGCTTAAGACTAGGTCTTGGTTTTCGGGATCCCGAATAATCCCATTAAATCCCAAGGTATCACCCGAGTCATAATAAATAGCGTAAAGTCCGGGCATGTGAGGAATACGGGACAAACCACACTTTCTGGCCTCAAAGCGCATTTTTTCTAACCATCTATGCAACTGAACACTCTGGCCTTGATAACTTACGTAGCAAAAATCGAGAATACCCTTACGTTGGCGAGGCATGGCTTGATATACTTTTCGGTGGAGCCTATCGGCTTTTTTTAACTGTCCCCGGGCATATCCGGCAAATGTTTGCTTACAAAGTTTGGAGAGAATTTGTTTTCCTTCCAAAAGTTTCATTAAAGGGGAGCGTAACAAAATATTCGGGGCTTGACTGTAAAATAATTCTAGTATATTTGGATTATTTTTTGATAAAAGATCGACAAATTTGCCTATTTCATAGTACACAAGGTCTTGGCTTGAATTATGTACTTGATCCGTAGAGTTTAAGCCATAAAAATAAGCGCGTGGGGCAATGTACACACCACGAATGTCGGTATCCGATTCAGGCGTGTTTAAGCCCTGAGCCCGACTCCCGCTTATCGCTTCTAGGAGTATAAGTTGATGCTGTTTTAAGTAATTTATATCAATAGGCATAGCTTTTGAGTATTTAAACTGAGCTTGTTTTATATTTAATTGGACAAGTGGCATATTCCACATAAACCAGTTATTAACAGTAAAAGCCAGGAAACAGGATGGTTCATTCCAACCGAATTGATCTCAAAAGGCTTATTGACTGAGAGAACATTCAATGAGAGAGTACATTTTTGTGGTATTTAGTGCCTGGTTACTCCTTGCCAGCCCGCTCATGGCGCAGAAAAATCTTCAAACTGCCCCTGAGGAAGACCCTAAGAAGCTAATTCGTAAAGCGAATGAGTTTTTTAGAGTTCGTGAATACCTCAATGCAATCCCCTATTACAAGCAAGTCCTGGTATTGGACAGTAATCACCTGGAAGCCAATTACAAACTGGCCCTAAGTTATTTAAAATCACTCAATGAAAGGCAAGCTCTTTTTCATATCCTTCGCATCCGTAGTATAGACCCCAAGTACGACCCCTTACTAGATTTTTTTACGGCCGAATCTTATAAGCACGATAACCAAATGGATACGGCTATTTATTTTTATCGTAAGAGCCGAAGTCAATATGTTAAAGAAAGTGGGAATGTGCGTATTGTAAATGATGTTATACAAGTTAGGGACTTTATCCAATTAATTGATCAAAGAATTAAGGAAGCGCAATTTGGTATTAAGTTTTTAACCGACCCTACCAATGCATCGGTAATTAATCTAGGCGATGCTATCAATTCTGAATATAATGATTATGCTCCGGTAATCTCAGCCGACGAATCTGTTCTTATTTTTACTTCCCGTAAAGAAAATACTACCGGAGGAGGCAGGTCGCCTGAGGATAATCAATATTATGAGGACATCTACATCAGTACGCATAATAAAAAGAAAGAATGGGAGAAGAATAAAAAGATCGGGAGGGTTATCAACTCCAAATATAATGAAGCCTCCATTGCCTTGTCACCAGATGGAACTAAACTCTTTATATACAAAGATGAAAATGGGGGTGACATTTATGAATCGGACCGTACTTCTAAAAATAATTGGTCGCGCCCTCGCCCGGTTGAGGGGGGGATCAATACCAAATACCACGAGCCCTCCATGTCTATTACCGATGATGGCAATACTATTTATTTTTCAAGCGACCGTCCGGGAGGGAAAGGTGGTTTAGATATCTATAAAATTGAAAAAGATGAGAATGGTAACTGGAGTGACCCTATCAATTTAGGGGATACCATCAATACTGAATACGATGATGATTCTCCTTTTATTCATTTTGATCGTCGTACCTTGTATTTTAGTTCACAAGGACACGAAGGCATTGGAGGGCACGATATCTTTTACAGTGAATTTATTGACGGTTCCTGGAGTATCCCAGAAAACCTTGGCTACCCCATCAATACCCCCCAAGATGACCTTTACTTTGTACTATCGGCCGATTATAAGACGGGATATTATGCCTCGGCTCAAGATGATGGCCTTGGTGGAAAAGATGTTTATCAGGTAAAAATGCCTGACTATAAGGATGTTGAGCTTATTGACTTCCAGCTTTCTATTAAGACGGTTAGCGTTGACCTCTATCCATTAGCTACCGAAAAAACTACCCGGGCCGTTGTCATCCTGAGGGGGGTGGTAAAAGATGAGTTAACCGACGAGCTGATTAGCGCTAAAATGTCTCTGGTAGACCCCGACCTTAACCAAGTGGTATCAGACATTGATCAGAAACCGCCCAATGGGGCCTATGTTACTACCATGCAGACTGGCCGTCGGTATATTTTGTTTGTTCAAAAAGAAGGGTATCTCTACCACACCGAACACTTTGAAATTCCTGACGGGGTCGTAAATCAAGAGAAAGTCTTGAATATATACCTCAGACGCATTAAGCAAGATGCTACCATAGATTTTAAAGCACTCTTTGATTACAATAGTGCACGCTTAAAAAAAGAATCTCTCCCGTCCTTAGAGAACCTAAGCACATTTTTGGAAAGCAATAGTAGCATTCAGGTGGAGTTACAAGGCCACACCGATAGTATTGGTACCGATGAGAGAAACCAGATTTTGTCTGAAAACAGGGCCAAGGCAGTGTACGATTACCTAATTGAAGATGGCATTGACGAAGACCGGCTAAGTTATAAAGGTTTTGGAGAAAGTGAACCCGTAGCCGATAACGGTACAGCGTATGGCCGAAGCCTGAACCGCCGTACCGTTTTAAAAATTATCAAAGAGTCAATTTAATTAGCATTCCCTGGCTGAGCCTGGGGAGGTACACACAACAAAACACTAGAGTTATCTGTTTTCCAGTGATATCCAAAGGTAAAATCGAGTGGTTTTACATTTTCGGCTGTATTAAAGGCCTGTTGCAAAGCAGGCTGAAAAGTATAACTTCCAAAATCGCGTACCGGACGGGCATATTTCCCGTAGAGTTGTATATCCCAACCCGAATCGGCAAATAATTGATACCGAACTCCAGTATCATCTTGCAATACCATTTCTGACTCATTCATAACCAAATCACGCATTACCTTAAAATTGGTATTGTGCAGGATATACGAGGCAGACTTTATAAAAGTATATTTATTCGGAAAGCTTTTAATGAAGGAAACCAACTCCATTTTTTGCTGCATTTTACTATCTTCTACGTCTGTTCCAAAATAGTAAATCGTTTGGGCTTTGGTTTTTTTAGTATTTAAAAACTTGATCTCTAGCCCATTCACTTGACCAGGCTGAGGACTTTCCCCTTCTAGTGAATAAAACTGTGGCTTGCCCTCTGCATCCAGATAAAAGCGCTGCATCTCTACAATTTGGTTATCGGTTCGGGCCAAGAAGATATTGATGATAGGCAAGACTCCTTTCCCCCAGAGATCTGAACTCATATAACTGGTAATAAAATAATTTCGCTCAAAAATCTCAGCCAATGAATTTCGCAATCCAGCCAAATAATCTGGCCCAATGTCCTTCATATTGATCAACTTCCCATTGGGCTCCAGGCCAAACATGATGTAATTATCACAATTTGGAAAGAACATATAAGCATTCAAGAAATCCGGCCCACTAAATGGGTAAAATAAATTTCGGTTTTCTTTTTCGTTGAAAGAACTCAGCTCTTGCTCTTGCCAAACCCGGATTTTACTGAGTCGGCTATCTTCCAATTTTTGCCACTGGGCATTAAATTGTTGATAATGTGCCTGCGTAGTAGGCGCTTTCACGGTTGAGTCATAAGGCGAGTCGGCCCCCACATCGACGGCCCCCATGATTCGGGCCCGATCGGTAGCTTCCCGATCAATCTGGACAGTAGGTTGGGCAGGGCTCTCGTCTTCGGTTTCCGGTTTGGTTACCACAGCCGGATTTTCCCCAGTTTCCTCGCTTTGATTGGTGGTTTGACAAGCATTCAAACCCAATAAAAGCAAGCACAAGGAAAGAATTAGTGTACGGGTATACATACGTGTGAGTATTTGATTAATTCAAAAAACAAAGAAAGACGATAATTCCTAATTCACCAAGAAATGGGAACCCCTCCCCTTCATCTGACCTTATAAATAGAAGCATTTTTTATAAATTAAAGCGATTCTCCTTTCTAAAGTAGCCAAGTATGCTAAAAAAAATTTTGAAAGGTCTAGGACTTGTCCTCCTGGGCCTTACCCTATGGTACTTCCCTCTCATAGTCTATGGTATCCGGCAAGGTTATGGCCAGCTTCAAATCGTGTGGAATACCCAGGATTTTGATACATTTTTAGAAAAAAGCCAATACCCTGACTCCCTAAAAGCAATTTTCCAGGAAAAACTTGACATAACCCACCGTATCCGGCGTTTTGCCATCGATTCCCTAGGACTACATGACTCCAAGAGTTACACGACAATCTATGATCAGCAAAACCGCCCACTCATGTGGACTGTTAGTGCCAGTGCTCCGTTCAAACTGGAAGCCAAAGAATGGAATTATGCATTTCTGGGCAATATGCCTTATAAGGGTTACTTTGACTCAACTCTTGCCCATAATTTAGTGGCCGAATTAGAAAAGGAAGGATATGACACCCAAATTTACAACCCAGCAGGCTGGTCTACCTTGGGCTGGTTCCAAGATCCCTTGTTATCCAATATGTTGTATTGGTCAGAAGGCAACCTTGCGAGCTTACTCATCCACGAAATGACCCACTCCACCATCTGGGTTACCGGTAGCGTTGCCTTGAACGAAAATTTAGCCGATTTTATCGGCGACCAGGGAGCTATTTTATATTTAAAGCACCGCTTTGGCAACCATTCCGAAAAAATACGGTCTTACTTAAAAAGAGATATCGACTATCAAAAGTTTTACCTTCATATGTTGACAGGTGCGCAAAAACTAGATAGCCTCTACCAAACTTTTGAAGAGGATTGGCCCCAAGAGAAAAAAGCCAAACTCAAGAAAAATTTCATTGAGGAAATTGTAAACCGATTAGATACTTTAGGTTTAGAAAATGAAGCGCGTTTTCTAAAAAGGTTTCGGGAAAAACCTCCCAATAATGCCTACTTTATGGCCTATCGTCGCTACCGGGAAAAGCAAAATGAATTTGAGGAAGAATACCGTCGGGACTTTGACTCCAACCTTAGAAAATACATTGCGTATTTAAAAGAAAAATACTAAGCAATTTATTTTTAAAACTAGCATTTAACCAAATATGAAGGAGTTAATACCATGTTAATTGGGCTTCCGAGCGTAATATTTTATTTTTGTAACAGTAAATGATTAACACCAAAGCCGAATACGATAACACGAGCATTTACTATGACTATGAAAAAAATATTCATTTATCTATGTTTAGCTGGGGTCTTTTTCGCCTTCAGGGCCCAAGATCCCTACCGAAAAGTATCAAACACCTGCTTTCAAAAAGGTGAACACATTGAGTATCTCGTACATTACGGGCCAATTAATGCCGGTTACGCCACCGTAGACGTAAGCCCAAAACATTACTTACTCAACAGCCGGGTTTGCTACCGGGTAGATGTAGTGGGTAAAACGATTGGGGCAGCCGGTGTAATTGCCAAGGTTAATGACACCTGGAGAACCTATATTGACACCTCAGCCTTTATCCCCCACCGTTTCTTCAGAAATATTGAAGAGGGTAACTACCGAAGAAAAGAATTAACCAACTTTGTACCGCTGAGCCAACAAGCCCGGATGAAGTATGAGGAATACAATACCAAAGATAAAGAAACCGGTAAGCCCAAGAGAAGAGGAGATACTACCGTATCGGTACCCAATTATGTACAAGATATGGTAAGTGGGTACTACTTCCTCCGTACCATCGATTTTGACAAGCTCCAAGTTGATGAAATCATCACCATTCCGGGTATCTTAGAGGATGAACTCTATGACTTTAAAATTCAATATAAAGGCCGGGATGTAACCAAAACTAAGTTTGGTAAGATGAATGCCCACAAGCTTATTCCGGTAATGCCTAAGAACGGACTATTTGACGGAGAAAGCTCCATCCGCTTTTGGGTATCAGACGACAAAAACCGTATTCCCATCCGCATCGAAGCCGATATGTTTATAGGGAAAGTCGTGTGTGAAGTAAAGAAATACGATCATCTAAAACACAAATTCAATTTTGTAAAGAATTGATAAAAAATCTCCATATAAAAACAAAAACCGGCCATTCCCGCCGGTTTTTTTTATGCGATGTAAATAAAATGATTTTTATCTCCGGGTAAATAAGCCAATGACATACACCAACAGGGCCGAACCAACAATAGACCAGACTAAGGGAAACATGGTACCTCCAATCCGTACCGGTAAAATGGCCGGTAAACTAAATTGTCGAGCCAAATAAATGCCTAAATAGGCACCCACAAATCCCAATACGATCGTTCCAATCCAGCCAAAACGCGACCTGCCAGCGAGGGTTTGACCAAGACTACCGGCAATCCCAGCAATAACCAATAATACGAGTAACTCAATAGGGTTCATAATATGAAAATTAATAGGGGTTAATAGTTCAGATGCTAGGCCTAAGAAGCCCTCAATTGCTGTAAAGCTTCTTCACCTTCCTCTTGACCCATCGCTATGCCCGCCTTCACGTAATACTCAGTAGCTTTTTCCCACCAAATAATAGCCTCTTCTTTTCGCCCTCTTTGGCTCATAAAAATAGCCAAAGGACGATAAGCATTCGCCATATCCAGTTCCGAAACGGCCTCACAAGCTTGCCCACATCGGGTTTCATACAAATCGATTGCTTCTCTTAAATAGCTTTCGGCTTGTTCCCAATCTTCCAAGGCTGTACATACACTTCCTAAATGTCTTAGGGTATGGGCTTTGGATAGGCAGTTTTCAGAAAAGCCCTCGTGTCTATCCAAGGCTTTTTTGTAGTAAAGCCGGGCTTGAACCAAATTTCCTTGATCTCGAGCCAGATTAGCCAACAACTTCATCGCCTTGATAGCCTTAAAAGGCTGGGCGTTTTCATCTGCACTTGTTAAGATTGTTTCGGCCAATTGCTCTGCCTGGGAGAAATCTCCCTGTACCCTCGCCTCCCAGGCTTGGGTAAATAAAGTGTCTTGCATCAACATGGCTGCTATTTAAATCTTCAAGTAGTGTAAGACTAATGGTTCCCGGACAAAAAATTAATCCTATACCACATCTATAAAAACAAAGTGAAGGTCAATTAATGAAATATAACATTTTTTCTATTTATTAGCCCTATAATCCAAACAAAATATTTTAGGGAATGCTACCCGGACTAAGCTGGCATAATTTCGCATTTATATTACTCACCCTTCTTGAACTTGTTTATTTTTGGTGGGTTACTGGTCGCAACAAAGCCCTTTTACTCCTCTGTTTGGGTTGGTTAGGCCTGCACGCCGCCCTAGCCTTCTCGGGCTTTTATCTGCATACCGAGGGACTCCCTCCTCGAATATTTTTAGCCCTGCCGCCTACCGTCTTGACCGGGCTCATAATTGTTTGGCGAACTCCCGCCGAGGTTTTACGAAAACATGTACAATTAGGCCCCCTGCATTACCTCCATACCGTCCGTATTTTTGTCGAGATCTTCTTTTTACACGGGCTCTACTTACGCGGCTACATTGCCAAAGAGCTTACGTTTGCGGGCAATAATATAGACATCATCCACGGGATCCTTGCCCCCCTGATCGCAAGCTTATTTTTTACCTGGCGGCTCATCCCACAAAGAGTACTTCTAACTTGGAATATTGTGGGCATGCTTGTCCTCTTTCATACCATTTCCCAGGCCATTTTATCGGCCCCCTCTCCTTTCCAAATGCTAGGCAAGGAGCAAGCCACGGTTGCCATCTTTTATTTCCCTTACATCTGGCTACCCGCCTTAGTTGCTCCTTTAGTCCTGATAAGTCACTTTATCAGCATAAAACTTTTGTCCCGATATTCGTATAATTCCTAGATATGCACTTTTTGCCCGGGCTATGGTCTTAACTTTTTCTCAATTAAAACAAGGGGCTTCCCCGCGCTATGAAGTAACTAGCCATGATATCATAGGTGCCAGCGCGGGTCGGGCTTTCGCTACTCGCTGCCTTTCCCCACCAGCCCCCCACGAGCTCAAACATGCCGCTCTATCCCTAAGCCACAATGGAAGAAAACTCATGGGGTTTGATGGCTCAATGAACCCCAGCTTGCACCCGACTAAAACTGCATAGTGTATACGTAATGTTCGGAAATTAAACCCCTCAAATCATTTTATTATGCTCTCAAATCAGCCCAAAACCCTTAGACTTGTAAGCCTGCTCGCTCTGCTGGGCTTAGCCCTGGCGTATCCCGAAACAGCGCAAAGCCAAGGGAAGGATATCACCCTTCAAGACCATTTTTACCAGCGTACGCTACCCGAAGCTTGCCAACCCGAAAGTAGCCAAGGAAATTGCAATTTTATCCGGTTTACCTACCAAACATTGCTCCGCGCACCCAACCCAAACTTGCCGGCGCGGGTGAATAAAAAGGTATATGAACTCCTCGCCGATTCACGGGAAGCCTCTTCCCGAGAAGACCTTGTAGAAAGAGCCGAGTTTTTTATTGAGATGAAAAAAAGTCCTGAATTTATACATAGTAACGGATGGGACGATAGCCACCAAGCCACAATAAGGCAAAAAGGGCAGGTTTTGAGCCTGCATTACTCCGCTGGCGGGTACACGGGGGGAGCCCACCCCTATAGTGTGAGCCAGCACTTTCATTATGATCTTGTTTCGGGCCGTACCTTAAGCCTGGACGATTTTTTTAAGCCAGGTTATAAACCGAAACTCCTCGCCATAGCCGAAAAAAATTTCCGTAAGACCCATGGCATCAAACCGAATGAGTCGTACAGCCAACACGGTTTTGACTTTCCCAAGAATGGCACATTTACCCTGAGCGAATTTTACGCTTTCGAGTCAGAAGGAATTTACTTTGACTACGACCGCTACGAAATTGGCCCCTACGTCACCCCTAGTGGTTCTTTTTTGGTAAAGTATAGCGATATGGCCCATTTACTCAAAGAGGATAACCTGCTCGGGGTTCCGACCCACAACCAAGGCCGCCAGGGCCCCGCTGATCAATTTGATTGCCGCTTTACCTTTTCTGGAAGCTTGGCAAAAAAAACCATCACCATGTGTTTCTACCCAGATAAAAATGATGGAAGAGTACACGGGCATTATTACTACGGGGATGCCTCGGGTGGTTTGTTACAATTTGAAGGTACCGCTACTCCTCAAAACGATGGATCTTACTTGCAAAGGTTAGAAGAACGAAATGCGCAAGGCAACACTACTGGTTTTTTTATTGGCAAATTGAAATCTGGGCTCATGCAAGGCACGTGGAGTAGTACCGATGGGAGCCGCTCCTATCCCTATCGCTTAACTTTGCAGAGATAAACACAAAGTTTGCTGAGCTGAGCCCCTGCATTAGAAACTGTTCGTGTTTAGTCTTTGTCGGCAAAAAGGCCCGAGTAAACATGAGAATACAGGATGCTGATCAAATCAACGAGGAGCGCATAGCAGCGCTACAAGCGAGGACATAGGATGAAATCAGGTTCCTGAATTTCCCTTTTAAAATGGGTCTTTACTGCCCGTACATTTAAATCTAGGCAGTTTCTTAGTCTCTTTAGCCATTGTCCTATTAAATTGGTAAGGCTGAGGGATAGAGCGGCATGTTTGAGCTCGCCGCTGGCTGAGCGGGGGCCAGCGAGTAGCGAAAGCCCGACCCCGGCGGCACTTTATGACCTTCGGGAACCCCTTCCTAAAATCGCCGGGGGCAGCCCCTTATCGAGGCTTAGAAAAATTAAAATATTCTTATTCTTCATCATCTCCCTCATCATCAATATAGCCATCCACCCGGCCATCTTCCTGGCTAATCCCCTCATTGAACCCATCTAATACAGCCAAAAAAGTGTCTGACTCATTCATGCCAAGCTTCCCAGCAAATAACTTTGCCCCATGATATGCCAATTGGGCCAACATATAGCCAAAATCTTCTGCCTCCGCATCCAACTCCGTATCAATCGACACATATTGATAGCCATTGGCTTCCCAAACCCTTAAAATTTCGTAAGCATCCGGGTTCCCAAAGGCCCCAGGGGGTATATGTAATTCTTGCATATAGCATGTATTTTTTTTCGCGAAATGTGCAAAATAGTGCGCTGTAAATTTACAGAAAGATGTAGTGGCTTTTCCAATATTAGGATCAAGGCCTTACAATTTTTTACTAGATTTCTACAATTACTTGGCTAGTAGGTAAATAGCCTTTTTTATATTCTAAATAATATCCAATACTACCTTAATAAGGTTAAAATTACAATGTAAGATTATACCCTCAAAAAAGTGTTAATCTGGGAATTTTATTCCCATACTGGTAAGTAAAGAAAAAAAAATCACAAAATGAAAAATCCAGTAATGCAATTAAAACCTCTGATAATCAACAGGTTTAAAAAAAGCTAGCAACCATTCGTACCAAAAGCTTGTACATTTTATCGAAGATGTATGATTTTACAGAATTGGGCGCAGTTTATGTAATTTTTTCTGGATAAAATCTAGCCATTGTATTTTTGTTTGAAAAAACAGGTAACCACTTATCACTGCTTTATTTAGCGATGAAAACAACACTTAATGATCCAAGTTCTACTTTGCAATCTATTTTAAAACTATCTCACTTAAAAAGGCCTACTCCCCAATGCTTATTGGGAGCTTTATTCCTCATCGTGTGTTTTTTACAAACTACGGTGATTCAGGCCCAACAAATTGAGACAGAAAACCTAAATAAATTTCCTTCGGGAAAAGGTTTTCCCGCTGATGACTTTTTCTCCTTCAGCCGATTGCAAAACCAGCGTCTTTTTAGTAGGGATTATGCCCACGACGTAATTGATACCGTCCGTATCAACAACCCAGGAACGGCAGCCCTCATGATTACGGGTTTTACCTTTTCTGACACAAGCCGTTTTACCCTACCCAATCAAGAAGATACCTTGCTGCCTTTAATTATTCCGGCGGGCAGCTTTTATGATTTGGAAGTCGAGTTTATCGAGGATGGCAATCTTAAAACGGTCTTTGTCGAAACTCTCGACATTTTTAGTAATGCCGGAACCAAACGGATTAGTTTAGGAGGAGCTTATCAATTACAACCCGAAGGAGACCAAGAATTAGCGGCCAGTCAATACCCCGCACTTTTTGGTTTGGGTACAGATGTTCCCCAGCCCTTTACCGGATCTCGTATGCGGCAAATCTTCCCCAATGCCCGAGAGATCAGTGATGGCCTCTACGGAGCCATTGTT
>CAWUIO010000028.1:0-59489 GCA_963922455.1 uncultured Microscillaceae bacterium | reverse complement strand
ACCCCAAACTGACCCTTTTCGCCGACAAAAAATAAACTTAAACAGTTTCTAAGAATCTTTACTAGCCAATGCTTAAAAATTTTTTCTTGTCAGTCTGGCTGGGCTTATGCTCTGTATCTTGTTACGCCCAAACCTGGCCCATCACTCAAGACACCCTTCCTCTTTATATTTTTATGGGCAATACCGTTTACTTATCAGATTATGCTGGGGGAGTAGATCTAAAAGACCCACAAGTAAGTTGTTCCCAAGGAAGTGTTCTCAAAGGACGTGATTCCTTGGAGCTAAAATTGTTTCCGCGAGACAGTGGGCAATACATCCTATATGTCAAAGATCGGGGTGATACGGTGGCTCAAGTACATTATAAAGCCCTTCGTATTTCGGATACCTCTCGAGAAGTAGAAGTAAGGATTGGCCAAAAGAAGGTTTTAGAAAACCCAATTAGGGTAGCCAGGTTTCCGGTTTCCTTGCGGATCGGGGCCATTTTACAGCCCTGGGAAAAACAACGTTTAGGGCGATATACCTATTCGGGCCCGGCAAAGTATGTAATGGCCTATTATCGGGGAGGAAGGCATATCCGAACGTCACGCATTGACTTTATCAGAGGTAATTCTATTTATATGCCTGCGCTTCTCAAGGATATAAAACCTCAATCGGGAGACAAGATTTGGGTACAGGTAGATCAAGTAGGGATATGTACCCATGGCTGTAATTGGGATGCTACTTTTAAAACCAAGAAAGAAATCACTTTGGTTTTGAAATAATTATTCAAAAGCGACAGATTCCCATGAGGTACTAAGAGCTGTAACATTTGCGTAAGAGGTATCGCTTATGCCATGCTTTTTCTTGATAATGGCTTAGACTCTTACATCCCATTTGGGAGACGCTAGAGGATGGGTAAATTACGATTGTGAGATAGAATCTGCCTGAAAAATCAGTTTTTTATTATTAGTTTGTTGCTATTCAGTGGCTTAGGGATAGAGCGGCCTGTTTGAGCCCGCCGCTGGCGTGTGGGAGGGCCGGCGAGTAGCGAAAGCCCGGCCCGCGCAGTAGCCTTCCTTGAAGTTGCTCCAAGCTTTATGAGCGCGGGCAAGCCCCAAGGGTTTTATTATCAGATACTTGTGGCCCTGTGCCAAATGATGAAAAACCCAATGAGTAGTCAAAAGAGCGTATCATTCAAGTCTAAAAGCTCGCAGGTAATTTTATCAAATCTGAGCTCACTCTTACCTCAACAGTTATATCTTCATAATTGGAAATATTAATCTGAAATATACCGTTTATACCTTTACATACTTTTGCCAGAAGTATAAGATCGGATTTTTTGAATCATGTATATGTCTATTGCCCTAGGAATAGGGCTGTATTTGCCATCAACCATTACCCTTTTGGGAACCGGGACTGTTTTTGTACCTGAACCGCTCTATTGGTTTGTGGGGGGAGCATTGCTTATATGCCTGCTAAGCTTGAGGGTGCTTTTTGTTCGGCAAAAGCGAAAACTGGAAAGTATGGGGGATAAAGAAAAACAGGCAATAGGCCAGTACCAGGAGAAGTTGCTTGATAGAGATAAAAAAATACAAGGTCTTGAGGGCGACCTGGAGGAGTCTAATCAGGAATTAGAGAAGCTGCAAAAAGAGTTACAGCAAAGAGAAAAGAAAATAGCCCTAGCGGAGTTTGAGATCCATCAACATTACAAGGCCATCCATGAGCAAAATCTGATTATTAAGCGGAAAAGCCAGGATACGCTGGAAAGTATAGTGTACGCCCAACAGATACAGGAAGCCCTGCTTCCGAGTCAGGAAGAGATCAAAAGGATAATCCCCGAATCCTTTATTTATTATGAACCCCGCGATATAGTAAGTGGGGATTTTTATTGGGTAGGGGCCCGCAGTTACCGTCATTTTGTGTGTGCGATTGATTGCACCGGGCATGGGGTGCCAGGAGCGCTTTTGAGTATGATAGCCAATGAATTGTTGAATAAAATAATTAAGTTCAAGGGAATACACGATCCGGATAAAATTCTGGAGAATTTGCAGATGGAAATGCGCAATACCTTAAAGCAAAAGGAGAATAAGAATGAAGATGGTATGGATATTGGCATTTGTGTAATTCATAAGGTGCCACCCGATATGGAAGATTTATTTGGCCATTCCCGGATCGAGTTTGCTGGGGCCCGCAATTCCTTGATCTATATCCAAAATGGAGAATTGGTGCAAGTGCGGGGAGACCGGGTACCCATTGGCGGGTATTTATACGAAGAAGATCATGAGTACACCAAACATACTGTAAACTTAGATACCTCTACGATGATTTATTTGTTTTCGGATGGTTATGTAGATCAATTTGGGGGAGAGCATAGGAAAAAGTTTCAAATTTCCCGTTTTCGGAAATTGGTAGAGGAAATTCATCCTTTAAGTATGAAAGAGCAAGAGAAGAATTTAGAGGATACCTTAAATAATTGGCGGGGGAATAACCCACAACTGGATGATATTTTGGTGATGGGAATACGGATAGACCCATAAGATCGTTCTCTATTTTTAAGGAGTAGTTATTGACAACTTGTACAACATCAAAATTTTTACTGATAGGAAATTTTACTAAATTAGTGAGTCTGAGTAAAGTAGAGCCCTACTTTTATTAATTGACCTGCTCTATGGCCAAAATGTTAGTCGCGGGGATTCCCAATTCGGATGAATCACGTATCCGCCACATATGTAAGAGCTGGAATCTACCTGATCTTCCGGATGAGATAGTATCGGTAAAGGATATACTGGATATCCCTCCGGTACTGGTTGAGCATTCGCCTGATTTGGTCGTGATTCACCACTTGGATGATTTAAGCCGTTTACAGAATTTGTGTCATTTTATGCATCAACAAAGTGATACGGCCAATATTCCATTAGTGATTTATAAACCTGCCCCCGAACGCTACGAAGAATATCACCCATTCCTCAATACATGTTTGTTTGGCTTTCTGCCGGGCTGTGAAGAAGAAATGTCTTTTATCTACCAAATTATTGGAGCGATCCGGTTTTCCCGGCTCAACCGTGCCCGGGCCAAGGTAAAAAGTCAGTTACATGAGTTTAAGGCCGAGCAAAACCTCTTGATGAGTATTGTGGCCCATGACTTAAAGTCTCCGCTTAACCGGGTATTAGGTTTGATTGAGTTGATGCCTCGAGTGGGGCCTTTGAATGAGGAGCAGAAGAAAATTGGGGCTATGATTGATACGGTGATTGCCAGTGGGCAAAAATTAATTGAAGATATTCTTACAATTAATGCTTACGAGTCCCATTTGGAACCCATCCAGCCGGTTGAAATAACTCTCTCCACATTTATGTCGGAGATTTTCTCCACTTTTGAGCAAAACGCGCAGGCAAAGGAGATTAAAATGGCCTTGTCGGTTGATGCCGGAGCTATGTTACTGACCGATCCTGACAGTCTCCAAAGAATAATAGATAATTTACTCTCGAATGCTCTAAAATTTTCGGAATCGGGCACGGAAATAAACGTGGAGGTAAAGAAATTACCTGGAAAAACCAAGTTTATCGTCAAAGATCAAGGCCCCGGGATTTCCAAACAGGATCAAAAGAAGATGTTTAAAAAGTTTCAGACCTTGAGTGCTAAGCCTACGGCGGGGGAAAACTCAACGGGTTTGGGCCTATCTATTATCAAAGCCTTGGTAGAAAAGCTCCAAGGTGAAATTAAGTTAAAAAGTCGACTGGGTGAGGGCTCCGCCTTCACCGTGGTAATTCCCGATTGGGATGCCACCACAGTGCAGCCCAATCGGGCCTAGGCATTCATTAACTCTTCAATTTCTTCTACTTCTATGGGGATGTTGCCCATAAGATCTAAGATTCCCTCGCCTTGGATCATCACGTCGTTTTCCAGTCGGATACCAATATCTTCTTCCCGGATGTAGATCCCCGGTTCTACGGTGAATACCATACGGTCTTCAAAAGGGGTATACCGGCTTCCGAGGTCGTGGACAGAAAGACCCAGTGGATGAGAAACGCCGTGCATAAAATATTTTTTGAATAAGGGCTTTTCAGGATCTTGATTTTTAACCTCCTCTAGATTGAGAAGGCCTAGGTCGATGAGTTCTTTTTCCATAAGCTCTTCTACGGCTTTTTGGTATTCTACCCAAACATTTCCGATACGAAGCATTTGCATGGCTCCTCGCATGACGCGTAGTACCGCTTGGTAGACTTCTTTTTGACGAGGACTGAAACGCCCGTTCACGGGAATGGTACGGGTCATATCGGCGGCATAATTGGCGTACTCAGCGCCTACATCCATTAATAAGAGATCTCCGTCTTGGCAGATTTGGTTGTTTTGAATATAGTGAAGGACACAAGCGTTTTTTCCAGAGGCTACAATGGGCTCATAGGCGAAGCCTCTCGAGCGATTCCGTACAAACTCGTGGAGATACTCGGCTTCTATCTCGTACTCAGTAACTTGAGGTTTTACAAAAGACAATACCCTACGAAAGCCTTTCTCGGTAATATCACAAGCCTTTTGCATAAGGTCTATCTCAAGGGGCGACTTGACAGGGCGCAGCTTTTCCATGAGGGGGGCTAAGCGGCGGTAGGTATGCAAGGGGTATTGTTTTTGACACCACTGAATAAATCGGGCATTTCGGGTTTCTACCTCAATGATGGCCCGGTCGTGTTCATTGGTGAATAGATAGACTTCCTCACATAAACCCATCAGGGTATGGATCAACGTTGGGAATTGGTCCAACCAGAAAATGGTCTCAATTCCGCTCACTTGTTGGGCTTCATTTTTGGTCAATTTGCTCCCTTCCCAAATAGCGATGTCTTCACTGGTTTCTTTCAGAAAAAGGATTTCTCGGTATTTTTTGTTGGGGCAGTCAGGAAAAAGGATCAGGATACTTTCTTCTTGGTCTACGCCACTGAGATAAAATATTTCGCTATTTTGCTTAAAAGGGAGTATTCCATCTGCATTACTGGGAAGTATATCATTAGAATGGACAACTACCATGGCTTTTGGACTCAGATGCCGGTATAGGTTGTCACGGTTCGTTACGAACAAAGCTGGGTCAATTGCTTGATAGCGCATAAGCGTAAAAATTTGGTAGGTAAGTGCAATTCGGTGTTGTTGGGAAGTGTCTAATTTAAAAAGAAAAAAGAGCTTTTAAATCGTAAAGAAATAAAAAACCTAAGAGAAGGTCGTGTCTTAAAGGATTCCTATACGGCGGACTACTTGCGACTTTACTAATTCAAAAAAGCGTGTAGGCTTGAATGTTCGCCAATTGGGTATGCCGAGGGAACCTCCAAAATTGATATAGTAATCTAATCGGTGTTTGGTCCATTCTTCTTCTATGAATTCTCTAAAGTTGACAGCTGCGATCCAGCCATCTTCTACATCTTCAAACCATTCTTCGTAATAGCATTCATCTGAAGCGTGGAAGTTGAGTACATTTTCACCGATAAGGATAAATTGATTGACTCCATTTTTGACCAGTCTATCCACAACGGCCCGTTTGAAATACATTACATCATTGTGTAAGGTGTCATTCCACTCACCAAACATCTCGATAATCGCAAAGCGAAGTGTGTAATCTACGTATAAAATTTTCACATAGAGGGTCTCAGAGCCAATCCAATCCCATTGAGGATGGATATAATAACCATATATCTCGTGGATATATTCATCGGCATAGTTACGGCCAAAGAAAGGACTCCGGGCGTCGGCATCGGCCCGGTAATGCTTTTCCCAATTGTAAAAAGGCTCAATTTGATGCATGATAAAAAAACGACTAGACCCTAATTGTATAAAGTTACAAAATTCTGAGGTCTAGGCCAAGGTTAAAAAATCCTCAAAAAAGGCGTGTGGGGAGAAATCTTATTTTAAGTCAGGCGCTTGTGGGGCCCCAGCTTAAGTACTACTTGAAGTCTGGGTACTGTATGGAATTCAATTAAAGGCCAAGCAAGCCTACCGATAAACAAAAAAATGGCTTTTTAGAGGGCTACTTCAATACCTCCTTGATGCTTTTTTGCGATAGGGAAACCTTGAGTTGCGTTTCTACCACATCACCCATCGTGCGGCAGGTCAAGAAGATGTCGTTGTGATGATGCTGGGCCAGCTCTTTTTTGAGCCTTTCTACCTTAGCTGGCAGAGAAATAACATCTTTACGCATACAATCTAATAAATCTTCGAGTCGGAGGTGGGCCGACTTCATCCGGCGGGCCATCAGGGTGCGTTCTTCCATGCGGTATTGGACAAAGGTCTCCGGAGTCATATGCTCCAAGCATAGTTTGACCACCGCATAGTTCTCTTTAAAAAATTGAGGGAGGTACATTTTTTTTCGTCCTTCGTAGCTTTGTTGGTCAAAATCGATGGCCCTTACCCGGTATTGTTCCTCGTCAAAATCGGGAGTAATATCAATTACATAGTTATAAGAACGCATGTCACCCAGAAGCTTGACAAAGCACCGTTCATTAAACTTGATAAATTCTTTGGCGATCCGGACTTTATTTAAGGAAGTACGGTTCATGTAATGCTTGATAAAATCATCTCCAGGGATGCCGGCAATATGTTCTTCAATAAGGGTTTGATTGTGGACCAAATAGTTAATCCGGTTGGGGGAAAGAATATGCTCCAGCTCGAGTCCGTAGATGCGAGAGGCATCGGCCCGTTTGATATAAAAATAGTCGTGGTTGTCATTAAAATGATTCACGATCCGAACGCGGAAAGGATTGGAGTTACCAAAGGTGCAGTAATCAATGCGGTCAATATATAGGTGGGAGAGCACGGTCATATCTCCATCGGTTTTCAAGAGGGCGTACAGCTTCGTGAGTTTGGGGTGTAGTTCGGGTATAAGGTATTGAGGATACACGACGCTTTCCCATAAAGTATCATCGCCATTTTTATCCAATAAAGGGAAGGAATCTTGAAAGCGTACCAACTCATCGTAGCGTAGGGGAAGGCTGGTATCACGTTCATACTTGATCAAATATTCCCTTAGGTCATAATTGATAGGAAAATGGAGTTTTTTCTTGGAAATTTCGGCCATGGTCTGGGGTAATGAGTAGAAAAAAGAGTTGGCTATTTGCTAACCAACTCTTTTCTATGACTTATTTTTTAGAAATATAATTATTTTCCAAATCCGCTGCTTCGTCCTCGGCTTGTGCTGTAACGGCCACTGCTACGGCTACGGCTTCTCGAACTTCTTCGTGAGTAGCGGCTCGGATTAGAGCGTACTTTTTGTCGGAAAGAAGTCAGTTTACTTTGCTGTTGGGCTCTTTGGTAAAAACTTGGGTTACTGGCCCGGGTCCTCGAGCTGCTGGTGCCAAACTTACTGGTAGAAGTACCATAATAGGCCCGGTTACGGGTAGAAGGATTCGAGCGGTGATTCGAGTAATCTCGGTAGGTGCTCCGGTATACGGGCCGGGTAGCCATGTTAAACATCGCACTCATAAAAGCATACTGCCCATAAAAAGCCCAGAAGGAATTTCCATTGTTATTGCTTCGCCATTCACCATACTTGGGGTTGCCTACAGCTTCATTAAAGCCTGGAGGGGCCGGGATTTTATGAATGGTTCCGTCGGTACTTTTGGAAGCGAGTTCAAGCCCCATATTGTCTAGGTTTTCGGCAAAAAAGGCTTCATCTACATCTTTCCATTCCGTTACCGTGGCCGGTTTTGTACTATCTTCAATATCAAGTTTTACTCGGTACTTATGCTGATATTGGTTTTGATCTTCATCCAATTGCATATCGTAGAGGACAATAGAAAAACTAGGTTGTTCCATATTGTCCCGGATCAACAAATCCACCGGGGTTGGGCCAGCATATTGGGTGCTTGAGCCACAAGCTCCTAGTAAAAGGAGGCTTATACAAAATATTACTTGGTTTAGCTTTTTAGTCATAATTGGTAGAATTATATGATTTGTTGCGTTTAAGGCATAATAATATTAGAGAACTCAAATTCTTGCACAACTTTTCCAAAAGCTGCTTCAAACTCTTGTTCATCATAACGGCTTAGAGAAATAGTTAGTTTACCTTCTTGATCGTAATAGGTCCAGGACACCATTTCATTCCATTGATCAGACTCGGTGTTTCGGAAGAGGCCAAGGCTTTGGGAGTCTTTGAGAAAAGTAATGCCTTGATAGACTATTTCTGAGGGGGCGTCATCGAAGCGTACGATATGGTCGGCTATATCTCCCTCAATTTCTTGAAGCCGGATTTTACGGGTCAAGGTGCATTCTAGCTCATCGTCTTCCTCAACGTGCAGGTACTGGGTTTCTTCGGCAGTTCGTAGCTGAAACTCATCCGAAAAATAGTCATTGCCCCAATCGTATTCGTAAACGGCATTAACTTCCCAAGTTTGCAGATCAAAATCGACAAAGGCGCCTTTTACGAGTTGATTGAGTTTTATATTGGATGGGTCGTAATCCAGTTTTCTTACCGTTTTTTTCTTTTTAAACCAGCCAAAAGCCATGGGCAATAGAGTTGATAATCAATAATATCTGAAAATTACATAAATTTTTTTTTACTCGGCAATTTTTGGGAGTTTTTCCCCTAAGAGACACCCTAATCGGCTTTTAAAGTTCCGTGTATGCAAGTGAGTTTCCGGGCGGGAAATTTTTCCATAAGCTTATAGTCATGGGTGGCCATGAGTATGGCGGTACCCGTTTTATTAATTTTGCGGAACAAAGTTAAAATTTCTTCGGATACGGTCGGGTCGAGGTTTCCGGTAGGTTCATCGGCCAGTAAAATGCTGGGCTCATTTAGCAAAGCCCGGGCGATAACCACTCTTTGTTGTTCCCCTCCGGATAGTTGATGGGGCATGAGGTTTCCAGAACCACTAAGCCCAACCAAGCTGAGCACTTCGGCCAAACGGTTTTTAATCTTGAGTGTATCCTTCCAGCCCGTTGCTTTTAATACAAACCATAAATTATCTCTTACTGAGCGATCATAAAAAAGTTGAAAATCTTGAAAGATAATGCCAAGCCTCCGGCGAAGAAAAGGGATGTCTTTACGGGGGAGGGTTTGGAGAGCAAACCCTGCTACTTGCCCCAAGCCCTGCTGCAGAGGCAAGTCGGCGTATAAGGTTTTCAGTAGAGAGCTTTTACCGCTACCAGTGCGGCCAATGAGATAGGCAAATTCTCCTTTGGCCAATTGAAAATTTACATTTTCAAGTACTTTGAATTGCTTTTGGTAGATACTGGTTTTAGAAACTTCTATGATAAAGTCGGATCCAAGAGGCATGATACGCAGCAGATTTACAACTCCAGTTTTTGTAAGCGGCCAAAGGGTAATGAATCGATCAAGCTACGAAGTTCATTTTCTTTTCCTTCCAGACCATATTTTTCTAGCTTCTTAAGAGGGCGGTCCGCTCGGAAGTAAGCTATTAGCACGAAATTTTCATCTCTTAATTGTATATAATCGGGGATTTTTGCTTTCCCTTTTACCTTGATGATATACATGGGAGTTAACCGGGTTTGAGATTCCATCATTGTTTTTATTCAACGGATTACAAATCAAATGAGTTCGAGCGCTCGTCTAGCTTTAGCCTTTGGCCCTTTGCGAAGAGGGTTCAAAAGGCAAGGCTTTGACCCGGTACCCTATCCTATCACAAATTTCTTACAGTTCCCTGTGACCTTTTGGGTTTTTACAATCTTAGTAGTAAGCTAAGGTGTGGGTACTGGCTTGTGAAATAAAGAGGTTTTAACCTAGGGAAAATTAGCTGTTGGATTCGCTTCTGTAAGATAACAAGAAAGTGCAGGGCAAAAAATAAAAATCCAGTGCCAGGCGCTCAACCACCTACCTTTGCTTCGATTAAGACCTGGAGGATTCAGTAGGAGCTGCCTTCACTGGAAGTGCAAATGTAGAAAAACTTTTTATTTATTCCAATACTTGCTTTTTTTAACCAAACTGGGCCTTGTTTTTGTATTTTTGATACAAGATGTGGACTATTTTTGTAGAACTTTCGTTCATGTTTTAAGTTCATAAATAGTATCCCGGTATTTTAAATAAATCGAATATCATGAAAAAATTATTATTGTCTTGTTTCTTATTGTTTGCGGTTGGCTCTATGGCCTTTGCCCAAACCAATAGCTTGGCTCCCAAAAATACCAAAGCTCAGGGGCCCAATGCTGTATGGGAAATGAACACACACAATTTTGGAGAAATTCCTCAAGGAGTTCCTGTTTCTACTACCTTTACCTTCACCAATACCGGCTCGGCACCTTTGATTATCTCGGATGTGAAAACTTCTTGCGGATGCACCACCCCGTTTTATACCAAAGATCCGATTATGCCTGGTCAAGAAGGTGTCGTAAAAGCCCAGTACAATGCCGCCAAAGCAGGTACTTTTAATAAGTCGATCACGGTTATCACTAATAGCTCCGAATTACCTCAGAAGATTTTGTACATCAAAGGATCTGTGGTAGCTAAATAAAAAGATTTTAGCCCGGTCCATAAAAAAGGGAGGAAGCGCGAAGCGCTTCCTCCCTTTTTTGTTTATTACCGTGCTTCCCAACTGCCCCCTCTTTTTTCCTTGATCAAGGTTTTCCGGCTTAGGGATGGAACGGCATGTTTGAGCTCGTGTAGGCCTCGAGGGTAAGGCAGCGAGTAGTGAGAGCCCGGCCCGCGCCTGCCCTATATTGTATATGAGAAACAAAATAGGAATAGGCGCGGGCAAGCCCCTAGCTTTTATTCAACTAGCGTCTTTCGGCTTTACGGTAGTGTTTTTCCAGCTTAGCTTCATACTGCTTGGCCAGGTCTTCGTTGCCATTGTCATTAAAAATACGGACAATAGAGCCCAAAATAGCAAAGTTGATACGTACTTCCCGCTCATTGTACGATTTCTGGTCTAAGAGGTAATCCAACATTTCATCGGCTCTACGGCTCATTTTACCCGCAATTTCATTGGCTTTATCTTTCTCTCCCACTTTGATAAGGATCTCGATGAGCTGGGTAGAGTAGACGTCTAGTGGAATAGACTCATCGGGCATTTTTTCCAGGCAGAACATCACCGATTCTTTGGCCTTCTCCTCATTGCCATCGCTCAAATATTGCTGGGCCATTCTGGAGAAAGAATCGCGTAGGTTGAGTACAAAACGACGGTAGTTCTCATCGTGGAAGGTGTTGGGGTTATTCAACTCCCGGTAGTGGAACTTGGTTGTCAAGTTCTCGAACATGATATCCGGATTTACAAAACCACGACTGGCTCCGGGTACTTTTACGGGAAGCAAGCGATAGGCAAGGCCTTCTACTTGCATATACTCTTGTAAATTGAGGTAGTTGGAATTGGCCAAAGTACTGGAGAAGTATATAGGTCGCTTCCAGTCATTATTGGCAATCATGTCCAGCATAATCAAATGGTTCTTAAACAAGTCATTGCGTTGGATGGTCCAAGACATCAAATCACTCATTAAATTTTCCTTGTCCTGGGGCACGATCCCCATATTGATGACTTCATCTTTGTCAATTTTTAAGACCATTTTTTGGCTAGGGAAGATCGAGAGTACATCGTCCGGATCGCCCGGGGCAAAGGCTTTTACCCGCTCATCGTTTTTGTTTACCAAATCAATATAGGCCTTGATGTCCATCCCGTTTTTGGCCAATTTATCCAGTTGGGAAGAAGAGAAGTTGGTGCTTATGCGCCAAGCCTTCGGGTACAAGATCTGGTCATTGGTACCTTGCAAATAATTTTCCTCTTTCATCGTGATGGGGAGACTATCCGATTTGTAAGTCTTACGCTTCATCTGGCTGATGTACCAGTCGGTACCCAACAAGCTCAGGTTACAAACCCGGACATCGGTGCGGTAGCCTTCCACTTCTTGTACATACCAAAGTGGGAAGGTATCATTATCCCCTCCTGTAAAGAGTATGGCATTGGGAGCACAAGACTCTAATAAGTTTTTGGCTGAGTCAATGGAGTGATAGCGATTGGCCCGGTTATGGTCGTCCCAACCCTCATAAGCCATAATACCCGGTACTACCAAGCATAGTAAGGTAGCCACCATAGGAGCTATCATCGGGTTTTTGAGCCTTTCGCGGATCAAATCGGCCAGGAAGAAGACGCCAAACCCGATCCACATGGCAAAAGCGTAGTAGGACCCAGCGTAAATATAATCCCGTTCTCGAGGCTCTACCGGAGGAGAGTTGAGGTAGAGCACCAAGGCAAGTCCGGTGAGGAAAAAGAGCATCATGGTGATAAAGAAGGTTTGCTGGCTTCTCTGATACACGAAGACCAAACCGATAATACCTAATAATAAGGGCAGCATAAAGAATTGATTGCGCCCTTTATTATTGGCCAATTCTTGGGGAAGATTAGAGCTACTGTCAAAAGGAGATAGCCAACGGGCCCCTTCAAAATCACCTTCCCGTCCGGCGAAGTTCCAAAGGAAGTAGCGCCAGTACATCGTTCCAAACTGATAGGTGAAAAGGAAGTAGAGATTATCCGACATATTCGGCTTTACGGTATTGGGGTCATTATTCCGGCCTCCGTAAATTCTTTGCATATACAATTGCTGGTGATCGGCCGAGCGACTGTAAATACGGGGCAAGAGCATGTTGTCTTTAAATTCATAATCAAAGCGCTCATCATACACCATATATTTTCCATTTTCTTTGTCCATGCGGTAGAGCTTGCCTTTGCTCTTACGTACCGGGCGCCCTTCACTGTCCCGCTTCACCTCGGAGTTAAACGTTGGGCCATAAATTAAAGGCCGGTCTCCGTACTGCTCTCGCTTAAGGTAGGATACAAACTTGATGATATTGCTGGGGTCATTCTCATTGATCGGGGGGTTGTAATTAGAACGGATCAAAATAATCCCGTAGGTAGAGTAGCCTATCAAAATAAACGTCAAGGAAAGGAAGGCCGTATTCAAATTGGCGTGGGTGAGGGGCAAGAAGATACGGTTGTCCGTCTTTAAGGACTCTTTAAGCGCCTTGGGCACAAGCCGGGTAACTTCCACCAAGCTTTCGGCATCTTTGGTGTTTGAATAGTACACCCCGTAAATCAACAAGGCCAAAAAGCCAATGCTAAAGAGGATGATCCCCGTCCCAAAGGGGGCCCCGAAGGTGTTGACCATAAAAATTTCTAATTGCCCCGCGTAGGAAGGCAATCCCGGAATGACCCCTTCCAAAATCAAGATGATAATGGCCCCACTTACCAATAAGGTCGTAAACACTCCTTTTAAAGAAGGTTCTTCGTATTTTTTATAGTAATATAAAAGACCTAAGGCAGGTATAGTCACCAAGTTCAGCAAGTGGACCCCAATGGAAAGCCCCATCATATACGCAATAAGGATCAACCATTTATTGGCTACCGCATTGTCTTCAATGAGCTCCCATTTGAGCATGGCCCACACCACAAAAGCCGTAAAGAAGGATGACATCGCATACACCTCAGCTTCTACCGCCGAAAACCAAAAGGAGTCCGAAAAAGTGTAGGCTAATGAGCCGATGAGTCCTCCGCCCAAGAGGGTGATAATTTGGAAGTTATCCAGGGTTTTAAGGGTTTTTCCAGGGAATAACTTTACCCCAAATAAGGTAATGGTCCAGAATAAAAATAAAATAGTAAAGGCACTAGATAGCACCGAGACCATATTGATCCAGTAGGCCACCATCGTTACGTCTCCACCGGCCAAAAAGGAAAAGATCCGTCCGGTTAGGAGAAAGAAGGGCGCTCCTGGTGGGTGGGGCACTTGTAGTTTGTAAGCACAGGCAATAAACTCCCCGCAATCCCAAAAACTGGCGGTTCTCTCCACCGTCATCAAGTACACGATGAGGGAAATGACAAACACGACCCATCCGGTAATGTTGTTTAGGAGTTTAAAATTTAGGGTGCTTTGAGTATCCGTAGCCGTTTCTGGGGCCACTGGCGCAGCATCTTTGTTCATGACTTCAACCTTATTTGTATAATGACGCGAAACTACTAAATAATCGGGAGACCCGAGGCCTTCAGCCCAAGAGCCTGCCCAGGGACCTTCCCTAGGTGCAAAAATAAAAGGGAAAAGTTCCCAACAGGCTCATGGAAGAAAATTTAACGATATTTAACCTCATGATACAGAGGAATTTGGGCGTGCCCCTCCATTGCATTCCGGGTCGGGCTTTCCGCTGCAAGTCCTCGCCCCCCCCGCATGGCCAGCCCGGGCTGTGGGCTTTCCGCTGCAATCCCTCACGCTTCGTTCCAGCCTGGCCCTAAGTGCCCAAAAGCCCGTGTTCCCGCTACGATTTAACCGAATTTATTACCCCCTTTTGGAAGGTAAGAAAAAATTAATTTACTTCAAGCTGTAATGCTCCCAGGGCACCCCACGACAAATATTTTTAAGGAAAGGTATGCCCTCGAATTTTTGACCAAAGCGGCAAAAAAAATAACAAAAATTTTTCCAGAGTGCAGGCTTGAGCTAAAATGCTCATAATGGGCCGATTATAAAGTATGTTAATCTATTGTTAACAAAAGGATATTCTCCCAAGACCCTATGTATGTAACATTTAATTGTATTTTGCAGTAAATATTGGTATATATATTCGGGTTGACCAAATTACCTTCGCTATGAATGAACTACTCCAGGCTGCTCTACATCCTAATAATGCTGTCTACACAATCCTACTATTCATTGTTTTATTATACTGGGCTACCGTATTCATCGGGATCTTAGATTTTAGCTCCTTCGACTTTGATTTTGACAAAGCCGTGGATATCAATGTAGACGTGGACGTGGACGTAGATGTAGATGTAGATGCCGACGTGGATGTGGATGCCGATGTTGACGCAGATGTGGATGCTGACGCCGATACGGATACAGGTACCGCCTCAGGTGGGGTTAGTCCGGTATTGGCTTTTTTGGCCTTTTTCAATTTGGGCAAAGTACCCTTTATGATATTCTTTACCTTTTTTGTCTTAACTGTATGGACTGTATCCGTGTTAGCCAACCATTTACTATTTGAATATTCGTGGTTTTGGGCTTTAATCCTTTCGGTTCCTAATATTTTGTTTGGCCTTAGTGTAACCAAAGTCATTACCAATCCCTTGAAACCAATTTTTAAGGATCCGGAAAACGAATTCAAAAACCATAAGGACATCATTGGACGCACGGGAACAGCCCAGATTTTAATCCCCGATCAAGGGTTTGGGCAATTAAGTATACCTGCTCAAGCCGGTGCTCCCTTGATGCTAAAAGCCCAGGCCGCCGAAGGCAAACAAATTCTAAAGGGGGAAAAGGGCTTAGTCATTGACTACGACGAAGAAAAAGATTACTATTTGGTAGAACCTTTTGAAGAGTAAGTTATGGCTTTTTTAGAGAGTACCCCTGGAGTGGTTGCAGTACTTGTAGCCTTCATCCTATTCCTGATCTTGGCACTTGTTGCTCGTTGGTTTAAAAAAGCCGGCCCCGGTCAAGCCCTGATCCGTAGCGGCCTCGGGGGCAATAAAGTAAGCTTTTCGGGAATATGGCTTATACCGGTCTTGCATAGACTGGACGTAATGGATATTACTCAGCAAACCTTACCTATCGAATTACGCGGCATGCGAGGAGCTTTTACCCGGGACGCTGTAAAAATGGATGTGAAAGCCTATTTTACCCTGGGGGTCAACCCTACGGAAAGCGATGTACAAGATGTAGCCATGAATGTAGGGGCCAAACGGGCCAGTGATCCGGAAACGATACGCAATTTATTTCAAGCCTCTTTTGAAGAGGCCCTCAAGCTAATCCTAGCTCAGGTTGAATTTTTGGACGTAAAGGAAAATATAGACAAAATCAAAATGATGATACTCCAGGAAATAGGGAGCGACTTGAATGGCTATTCCTTAATAAACCTGGCCATAGAATCCATCCAACATACACCCTTGGATCAATTAGATCCAAATAATATTTTGGATGCCCAAAGCATTGCCCGGATTAAGGAATTAAATAAAGGGAACGTATAAATTAAGAGTTTTTACTTAGCAAAATTTCAAATTTTTAAAACCACAATAAACCAAAACATTCGTATATGGGATTTTTAGAAACCACCTTTGGAGTTGTACTCACTATTATCATAGTAGTATTCTTCCTTTTTTTAGCCCTATTGGCGCGATGGTTCAAAAAAGCTTCGCAAGGACAAGCTTTAGTTCGTACCGGTATTGGTGGCGTAAAAGTTAGTTTTAACGGTATGGTCGTCATTCCGGTATTTCACCGCCTGGAAGTCATGGATATATCCCTCAAAAGCTTCACTTTGGAGCGGATGGGCAAGGAAGGCTTAATTTGTAAAGACAATATGCGGGCCGATATCAAAGTAACCTTCTTTATCAGTGTCAACAGTACCGAAAAAGATGTAAGGCACGTAGCCCAAAATATCGGAACCGCCCGGGCTTCTGATAGGGAACTATTAATTAACCTATTTGACGCCAAATTCTCCGAAGCCCTGAAAACGGTTGGAAAGGGCTTTGACTTTACCGAACTATACAGTGAACGTGATAAGTTTAAAGGCGAGATGCTTAGCGAGATTGGTAGCGACCTAAACGGTTATTCCCTGGATAGTGCGGCCATTGACTACTTAGAGCAAACCAAACTCGAACTACTAGATCCTGAAAACATCCTAGATGCCGAAGGTATCCGCAAAATTACTGAGCTCACGGCCGAGCAACACAAACGTACCAATTTATTACAGAGAGACGAAGAAAAAGTAATTACCCAGCAAGATGTGGAAGCCCAGGAAACGATCTTGGACCTAAACCGCCAACTGGCCGATAAAGAACAAAACCAGAAAAAAGATATTGCTAGTATCACAGCCCGTACCGAGGCTGAAACGGAAAAAATACAGCAGGAAGAACGCCTCAAAGCCGAAAAAGCCCGTATCGCCACCGACGAAGAACTGGCCATCGCTGAAGAAAAGAAGCAACGCGAAATCATCATTGAGCAGAAGCGTAAGGAAGCCATTGAAGGAAAACAGACGGAGATCGTTTTAAAGGAACGCGAACTGGAGGAAAACGAACGAGAGAAAGTAGTAGAATTGGCCAAAATTGCCAAGATCAAGGAGGTGGAAATTCAAAAACGCGATATCCAAGGCGTCATCAAATCCCGCATTGAGCTCGAGAAAGAAACGGTCATTGAAGAAGAGAAAATCAAAGATACCCGCGCCTTGGCCGATGCCAACCGGGAAAAGCAAGTGGCTATCATCAATGCCGAACAAATAGCCCAAGAATCCTTGGTACAAGAAATCAAAGCCGCCGAGGCCAAGCATAAAGCCGCCGAAATCAAAGCCGAGCAAGACAAGATTGAAGCCAATACCCTTAGAGAAACCTCCGACAAAAAGGCCGAGTCTAAGAAAATCATGGCCGATGCCGCCGCCGAAGAAGCCGCCGCCCTAGGACTATCCGAAGCCCGGGTCATGGAAGCCAAAGCCGCCGCCAAAGAAAAAGAAGGAGAAGCCGAAGCCAACGTCATCCAGAAAAAAGCCGAAGCCGAAGCCGAAGGAATCAAAGCCAAACGCGCCGCCGAAAATGAAGCCTTTGAAGACAAAGGACAAATTGAAGCCAAAATCCTCCAAGAAAAAGGATTTGCCGATGCCAAGGTAATCGATATCACGGCCGACTCCGTGAAGAAAAAAGGCCTGGCCGAAGCCGAAGTAATGGAGAAGAAAGCCATGGCCGAAGCCAAAAAGATTGAGGCCAAAGCCGAAGCGATGAAGAAACTGGACGGGATTGGCATCGAGCACGAGGAGTTCAAACTCAAACTACAGCAAGAAACCGAACTGGCCCTGGCCCGCATCGGCATCCAAAAAGATATCGCTGCTTCCCAAGCTATGGCCATCGCCGAAGCCCTCAAAGCCTCCAATATCAATGTCGTGGGTGGAGAAACGATGTTCTACGAAAACATTATGAATGCCATCACCCGAGGGAAAGTCTTTGACAGTATGATAGATAACAGTAGTGCCTTAACGGGACTAAAAGACGCCATCCTCAACGGAAGCCAAAACGGCAATGGCCAACACGCATTCGTAGATCGCCTCAAAGGTTTCGTAAGTCAATTCGGAATAAAAACCGAAGATGTCAAAAACCTAAGCGTCTCGGCCTTGATTTTCAAGCTCTTGTCTATGACCCAAGACGATGATACCAAAGGCGTTCTCAACGGGCTCCTTAGCAATGCCCAGAAAGCGGGAATCTTAGATAAAAACGCTTCATCCTTAATCGGATAATACCCGGATACCTTTTTAACGCACTTTCCCAAGCCATATAAATATCCTTGGGAAAGTGCTTCACCAAGCCGGCCCCGAAACGGAGCGAAACCGTTTCTTTTCAAGCCAGCAATTGCTTACCTACCAAGCTAAAACCACACGTACCATGGCCGATACCACCAATACCGAAAATACGGTCGAGAATCCGGAAGAAGTACATCTGGAAGGCGGTACCTACGAAATTATTCGGGGACGCCTGGATGGACAGGCCCAAGAACTTCAGGAAAGGCTCAAAAAACTCAACGCTGCCCGCAAAGAGGTTTTTGGGGCCATCGAGACCAAACTGATTGCCAATAACCGCATTAGCACTGAAAATAATTGCATCCCCCGGGATATGATTGCTATTGGCGAGCGCTTTATCTTTGGCTATAATGTCCAAATCCGCCTCCGCCAAGAAACCAAAGTAGAAGATGTACTTAGTATTTTCCGGTTTGACACCCAAGATCATAGCTTCCACGAGGAAGCCCTTGAACTGATTCATAACGAACAGTTTGAAAATGATTTCCGGGAGATGTACAAGTACTATAAAGAGACCGTCTTTGCCAAGTTTGCCGTCATCGGCCCCAAGCTCTTTATGGTATTTCAAACCGGGAAAACCATAGACGAAACCAAAGTATTCAAGTGGATAATCCACGAAGAAAAACTGGAATACGTCGACAACCGCAGCGATCACGAATACAAATACCCCGCTCAACAAGATTTTGAGTGGCAAAGGGCCCGTCGGGAATACTACCGAGAAGGAATGCACCCCCACATTTCCATCAACGATAGGGTCTTTGTCGAGACCGTCGGAGGAGACCTTACGGTTAAAGTAGAAGACAATACGGAATCTGGCCAGGGAATTTATTCTGAGCCAGTCGACAAGGAGCAGACCCTAGACGATGCCGATTTCTTCTATGCCGATTTGGGGAACTTGATCTTGCTGAAAATTCGCCCCTATCAGGAGGAGAAATTTCGCTATCTCATCTTCAATGAAAAGTTGAAGCAAGTTGTTCGGGTAGACAAGGTTGAAGAAGCCTGCGTCCGCTTGCCGGACGACCACGGACTCATTTTCTCCAATGGCTATTACTTGCAGTCTGGGGAGTTAAAGCAGTTTGATAATTTACTCGATCATATGCGTTTTGAAAAACACATCCAAGCCCCCAATGGAGAAGACCACTTGTATGTGTTTCACAATGATTATGAAGGGGTGTACATATTACTTCCCTACAACTTGATCGTCCAAAAAGTAGAAAACCCCATTGTTTGTAACGGTTACTCTCTTTTTGAAGAGGGCGAAATGACCTATTTCCGGGCCGAAGTTGAAGCTAGCAAAAATCACGTAGTGCAGATTTGGCAAACCCCCTTTGTCGGCCCCGATTATATTCCCCCAGTTTCCCAAGAAAACTTCCTCTTTAAAATTGGCAATAAGGATATCGTCCGCGGGATGGCCGATATCAATGAGATTCTCATCCTCATTTCCAAAGAAGAAGTATACAGCGCGCTTTACATGGATTTGGTCAAAAAATCGACCGCCGTGCTGGATGCTTACTACTGGCTCAGTAATGCGGAGACTTTTCAACTCAATGAGCCCCTCGAGGGCGTGAAAGATTCAGCCTCGGCTGCCATCGATGAGTTTGAAAAAGTACAGCGGGTCAAGAAAAATACCCAGACTCAAATTCAAACATCTACCCAGAAGGTGCACGATTTGATGGAAGAAATCAAACGCAGTACCTTCAAGGAAATTGATCAGTTTGTCAAAACCCTGGCCAATCTGCGAACCTTGCGAGGAGAGGCAATCTCTTTAAAAGAATTACGCTATACCAATCTCCCACATATTGAGGCTTTGGAAGCCATGCTTATTGAAGAAACCGAAATGGTTTCCGAAAATACCGTTCGCTTTCTACTGCAACCCACGGCTCTCGACTTCTATAAAAAGCAAGTGGAGTCCCAAAAGGATGCCATTGAGGAGTCAAACAAAGTAGCCGAACTCAATAAAGTAGAAGAAGCCATCAATGAAATCGGCAAGGAGCTGGAATTGCTCATTGATATTGTGAGCAACCTCAAAATTGAGGATTCTACCCAGACGACACAAATAATTGACAATATCTCCACCATCTACGGTACGCTAAACCAGGTCAAAGCCAATGGGCGTAGCAAGAAAAAAGACCTGAGAAGCGTAGAAGCCGTGGCTGAATTTAATGCCCAGATCAAGCTCATCAGTCAAGGAGTAATCAATTTCTTAGATATTTCGGATACTCCCGAAAAAGCCGAAGAATACCTCACCAAACTCATGGTGCAAATTGAGGAACTGGAAGGGAAATTTGCCGACTTTGATGAGTTTGTCGGACAGATTACCGAAAAACGGGAAGAAATATACAGCGCCTTCGAGTCTAAAAAGCTGGCCCTGGTAGAAGCCCGGAACAAACGGGCCAATGCCCTCCAAAGCGCCGCCGACCGGATCTTAAAAGGAATCCGAGGGCGGGTATCCAGCCTGGAAACGGTCAACGAAATTAACGGCTACTTTGCTTCCGACCTCATGATTGAGAAAATCCGGGATATCGTAGAGAAGCTCCGGGATATGGAAGACCCCATCAAAGCCGATGAGATCCAGAGCCGCTTAAAAACGATTCGGGAAGATGCCGTTCGCCAACTCAAAGACCGGCAAGACATGTTCGTGGAAGGCGAAAATATCATCAAATTTGGGAAACATCACTTCTCGGTCAATGTGCAGAATCTTGATTTGACCATGGTGCGCAAAAAAGGCAAGATGTTTTACCACCTCACGGGTACCAACTTCTTCCAGGAAGTAGAAGAGGAGGCCTTTATGGAAACTCAAGATGTGTGGGACCAAGACGTACTCTCCGAAAACACCCAGGTCTACCGTGCCGAGTACCTTGCCTATCAAGTATACAAAGCTGCCCAACAACAAGCCATCAAACAAAGCGCCAATGGAAATGGGCAAGCGGAGCAGAAAACGCCTTTACCCGAATTGGCCGAAATCCATGAGATGGAAGAGGAAGCTCTCCTAAAGGTCGTACAGAAATTTATGGCACCTCGCTACCAGGAATCGTATATGAAAGGGGTACATGATCAAGACGCCACCAAAATCTTAAAAGCCCTGGCCAAGCTTAACCAAAGCATTGACCTTTTACGGTACCCTACCACGGCCCGAGCCTGTGCCGCCTACTTCTGGAAAGCTTATTTACCCGAAAAAAGCCCCGAGAAGAAACTTATCCGAAGCCAACTAAAAGGACTAGGGTTAATTTTACAAGTCTTTCCAAGTGCCAAAGATTTTAGCCTAGAAATTGATGATTTGCGCCGCCGGATTGGTGCCTTTTTGGAAGAAACGGGCTTATTTCACCTAGAAATCGCCGAAATGGCCGGAGAGTACTTATTTTATGAGCTGACCCGCTCAGATGAGTTCATTATCAGTCCCGAAGCGGCAAAAGTATATCAGGCCTTCCAGAAATTTATGGAAAAAAGCCCCCACAAACGGGCTTATGACGACTCCCTTAAAACGCTGAAAGACGCACCCGTAGAACGCTTTGAGCTCCTACGTGATTGGATGGAAGCCTTTGTGATCCAGTCCCGTTTAGAAAAAGAATTAGACTTTGTAGAAGAGTATGTAGATGAAGCCGCCTCTCTCCTATTTCACAACTCCTTTAAAAAGGAGCGTATTGTGAATGCCTCAGTGAGTCTCGAAGTATTGGGAATGACCGGAAGCCACGGGGTTATTCAAGAGAAAAACTACGCCCTCAACTACAATGACTTTATGCTTAAGCTCAATCACTTTGAGCAAGAAATCGTACCCCGCTTTGTGGCTTATCAGGATCTTAAAAAAGAGTTGACGGAACAATTCCGTGAAAAGCTCCGACTGAGCGAGTTCAAGCCCCGGGTCCTCAGCTCCTTCGTCCGGAACAAGCTCATCAATGAAGTGTACCTGCCGCTCATTGGCGATAACCTGGCCAAGCAGATCGGAGTGGTGGGGGAAAACAAACGTACCGATCTCATGGGGATGTTGCTCCTCATCTCCCCTCCAGGATACGGAAAAACCACTTTGATGGAGTACATCGCCAATCGTCTCGGAATCATCTTTATGAAGATTAATGGGCCGGCCATCGGGCATTACGTAACCTCACTCGACCCCTCCGAGGCCAACAATGCCAGTGCCCGGGAAGAAATCAATAAGCTCAATTTAGCTTTTGAGATGGGAGACAATGTGATGATCTACCTGGATGATATCCAACACTGTAATCCCGAACTCCTACAAAAATTCATTTCCCTCTGTGACGGGCAGCGAAAAATTGAGGGAGTTTACCGAGGGAAGCCCAAAACCTATGATCTCCGGGGAAGAAAAGTCTGCGTGGTGATGGCCGGTAACCCCTATACCGAAAGTGGAGAAAAATTCCAGATTCCGGATATGTTATCCAACCGGGCCGATACGTATAACTTAGGGGATATCATCGGGAGCACCGATACGGCTTTCAAGATGAGTTACATTGAAAATTGCCTTACCTCCAACCCCGTTTTGAACAAATTGGCCAGTAGAAGTCAAAAAGATATCTACACCTTACTGCGCATCGCCGAAACCGATAGCCGGGAAGGCCTAGAGTTTGAAGGCAATTACTCTTCCGAAGAGGTAAATGAATACGTGTCCGTGCTGAAAAAACTCATTACGGTACGCGATTTTGTCCTCCGAAATAATTTGGAATACATTCGCTCGGCGGCCATGGCCGATGAATACCGAACCGAACCGTCTTTCAAATTACAGGGTTCCTACCGGGATATGAACAAAATCGCCGAAAAGGTCGTACCCATCATGAACGAGGAAGAACTCCTAACCCTCATCATGTCGCACTATCAAAACGAAGCCCAAACCCTCACCACCGGGGCCGAAGCCAACCTTTTGAAGTTTAAAGAGTTAAATGAGATGTTAGGGGACGAAGAATTTACCCGTTGGGAAGATATAAAGAAGACATTCCAAAAAAATAATCAATTCAAGGGCGTCGGGGCCGGCGACCAAATGAGCAAGGTATTAGTGCAGTTGGCCAACTTCAACGAGGGCTTAAATGCTATCAAAGAAGAAATCAACAAGGGGATGCGCCTCAGCATTGCCAAGACCAACAAACTGCACGGCGATTAGCAATTCCATACTGATACATCTCAAACATCCCGGACTTTCAAAGACCGGGATGTTTTTTTATGCCCCCTCAGCTTTTGAAAAGTTTGGTTTCTGTGCTTTATTTATAAGAACTCTATTCTATACGCAACCTTATGAAAGCACAAACCCTACTATTCCTGGGCTTACTGTTCGGAAGTATCTTCCCACCTACCCAAGTATTCTCACAAAGTGAGGTGCCCGTAATCCTCTCCATGCGGGAGCGGGCCGATGTGATCAACCGTTGGCTGGAAACGCGTAGCCGAGAAGTCCTGCCCATGCTTATGAAGCGGGAAAATATCGATATGTGGATTTTAATTTCCCGCGAATACAATGAAGACCCAGTCTTGGAAACCATGCTGCCCGCCGAGTGGATGTCGGCCCGCCGCCGCACCATCTTGGTCATTTACCGCCCGGAAGGAAGGGATACAGTCGAGACCTTGGCCATTGCCCGCTACGATGTGGGCAAAGTTTTCAAACGGGCTTGGGACCCCGAATCCCAACCCGATCAATGGCAAGCCCTGGTAGATGTGATTGAGGCGCGTCAACCTAAAAAAATTGCCCTTAACTACTCTCAGAATTTTGGCCTCGCCGACGGGATCAACTGGACGGAAATGCAAAGCTTTCAGGCCAAACTACCCGCAAAGTACAAAGACCGCCTGGTTTCGGGCGAAAATCTGGCCATCGGCTGGCTCGAAACCCGAACTACCGAAGAAATGGCCGTCTACACCCAAATTATGCGCATCGCCCACCAAATTATCCGGGACGGACTTTCAGAAAAAGTCATTCAGCCGGGAGTAACCACCACCCAGGATGTACAGTGGTGGTACCGTGACCGCATTGCCAAACTCATGCTAGATGCTTGGTTTCATCCCACCGTATCCCTGCAACGTGACGACCGTGGCCGCCAAGACCTCCAGCGCAACTTTGCTAGTAAGCCGGGAGCCGAAATTATAATGCCTGGCGATCTTATCCACGTAGATTTTGGGATCACCTACCTGCGCCTCAATACCGACACCCAACAGCACGCCTACATCCTCAAACCCGGTGAGCGGGAGGCCCCGGCCGGACTTAAAAAAGGACTGGCCATTGGCAATCGCTTACAAGACATTCTCACCGAACAATTTGCCCAAGGGAAAACCGGAAATCAAGTACTCAAAGCTGCCTTAGCGCAAGCCAAGTCGGAAGGGATTGAGCCCACGATTTATACGCACCCGATTGGTTTTCACGGGCATGCGGCCGGTCCCACGATTGGCCTCTGGGACCAACAAGGGGGCGTGCCAGGTCCGGGCGATTACCCCCTCTATCACAATACGGCCTACTCCATTGAGCTAAATGCCGCAGTGACCATCCCGGAGTGGGGCGACAAAAAAATCCGCATTATGCTGGAAGAAGATGGCTTTTTTGATGCCTCCGGTTTTCGCTACATCGGGGGGCGACAAACCGAGTTACTCTTAATCCCCCGGATGCTTCCTAATTTGGAATAATGAGAAGCGAGATAGGGCTTTTGCTACTGGGCTTACTTGTGTTGTCCCAATGTCGTCCAAGCCCTCCTTTGAATCAGGAAGAAGTTTTAGATTCCTTGGAGCGAAACTATTCGCAGGATTGGGAAAAAGTCACCGTTGATAGCCAATTGCTTATTCGGGGAGAAGATTACTTGATTGATCAGGATATCGAGGGGGTACTCCCGGAATTACAAGCAGATTTTCGGAACTACAGGCGGAGAATCACCCGGCGAAAACGGGCTCAAAGAACCTATTTAGGAGAGAAGGAATACCTTCTAATTACTTACACCCGTAGCGATGTGTCTGATATACTATACGTGCTCGTATGGGATTTCAAAAGCTTGACAATCATAGGGTATTTCGAGCTGGCTATGGCTTAAAAGAGGCTTGGGGCTTGCCCGCGCTTGTTAAAATGAAACAAGCTGGACGACTGTACGGGCGCGGGCCGGGCTCTCGCTACTCGCCTGCCCCCCGCTTGGCCATTTCGGGCTCAGACAGGCCGCTCCATCCCTAAGCCTCTCGAGAAGCGAGAGCAGAGAAGCGAGAAGCGAGATCTTAGGGCTGGAAGGCAGGACTACTTTCTTTTGTCAACAACTTGATGCTCCCATGGCAGGTTTTTTTTGCGGGCCCAGTTACTAAGATCTTACTCTTGCTTCTAACATCATGCTCCCATACTTGACGATCATATCTTAATCGTATTTGTCAAGCTATTCCCATTCCGTGATCCCAGAGGGGCCTTGCACAGGCCCAAAAAATACTGGCACCTGGCCAAGTCAACCGAGTTAATTTCCTCTCGTTTGGGGCTTATATCCCATCTCTCGTCTTTATTCTCGGCTCTCTCCTCTCAAAATCGGCTGAGGGATAGAGCGGCCTGTCTGAGCTCGTGTGGGCCCGGCGGGGAGAGGCAGCGAGTAGCGAAAGCCCGACCCCGGCGGCAGCCTCCTTTCCTAGGGACGCGCTAGGATAATCGCCGGGGGCAGCCCCCCCTCCTTCTTAAAAAAAGAGCTTGGTGCCCGAATAGGCCTTGCGGAACTCCTTGGGGGTACAATTATTTTTCTTCTTAAAAATGCGGTTGAAGTAGGAAATATTGTTAAAGCCACAGACATACGAAATCTCCGAAACCGACATGGTGGTATCAATCAAGTAACGGGATGCGTGGCCTAAACGGATCTCATTGAGGTTTTCGGTAAAGGTGCGGCCGGTGCGTTTCTTGATAAACCGACTGCAAGCCACCTCGGTCATGCCTACCACCTTGGCGATATCGGCCAGGGAAATTTCCTTTTTATAGTGCTCGTTCATAAAGTTAAAGGCCTTTTCTATGCGGCGGCTGTAGTTATCAAACTTTTGATTGGTAAAGGTGGGATTGGATAGCATCTGCATTTGCCCGGAAGTAGACAAGTCATGAAAAATAGAAAAGAGGTCCAAGACTGAATTGAACCCACTCTTTTGGCTCAAATCCATGAGGCGGGGCTTGATGGATTGAGCGGTACTTTCAGAAAATAAAATGCCCCGGGCCGAGCGCTCCAACATCGTCCGAATGGGGCTTAATTGATTTCTCCGTAAAAATTTGGGGTCAAACAAATCCCTATGAAACTGTATCGTGATCTCGAAGACATCCTCACACGCGCATTCGTGGGTAAACCAACCGTGCGGCAAGTTAGAACCCGCCAAGACCAACTCCCAATTTCCTAAAACTCCCTGATGATCGCCTACAATGCGTTTGGCTCCGGGGGCATGTTCTATAAAATTCAGCTCAAATTCTTCGTGAAAGTGCAGGGGAAAATCAAAGGTTTCCTTAGGGCGACTAAAAATGGTAAAGCAGTCATCTTGGGTCAGGGGTGTGATTTCTCGGTAAATACTCATGAATTTTTGCTTATTAGGTTAAAATTGTTCAATTACTTGGCTTAGCAAGTATTATACAGTGTTAGGTAATTGTGTAATAGTAACTCCCTTAATTCATATTTTCACCCTAATATTAGGGAAAATTATGGTAAAAATATACTAATGTGTAAGTTAAATACAAAGGATGGTTAAAATAGTATTTAAATAAGATGCTTTTTCAGGTTAATATTGTGCAAGTAATGAAACAGAATTATGAAGCAAGTAAACCGACTAATTTTTACAATTATGTGCCTGCTTGGGCTAAGTTTCCTAAGCATCGGCGCACAAGCTCAGCAGGTGACCGGACAGGTACTTGCAGCTAAAAGCGGGGAAGGACTTCCGGGGGTTACCGTTTCTATCAAAGGAACTAGCCAAGGAACCATCACCGATGTAAACGGGAACTATACCCTCACGGTGAAAGATCCGAAAGCGGTATTGGTTTTCTCCTATGTGGGTTATACCACCCAGGAAATAAGCCTGAACGGGCAAAGTACCTTGACCATTAACCTGGATGAAGACAGTCAGCAATTAGAAGAGATTGTCGTAATTGGTTATGGGGAAGCAAAAAAGAGCGACCTGACCGGGGCCGTGTCTTCGGTTAAGCCCGAAGAACTTACCCAGCTGGCCACACCCGATGTGGCCCAAGCCTTACAAGGACGAGCGGCCGGGGTGAGTGTAATCTCCAATAGCGGAGAGCCGGGGTCTGGAGTACGGGTACGTATCCGAGGTACGGGTACGATCAATAGCAGCGACCCCTTGTATGTGGTAGATGGTTTTCAGACCGGAAACATCAGTTTTTTGAACCCCAATGACATTCAGTCCATCGAGGTTTTAAAAGATGCCTCAGCCACGGCTATTTATGGTTCGCGTGGAGCCAATGGTGTTGTATTGATTACAACCAAACGAGGCCAATCGGGGCCAACCCGCTTTACTTTTGAAAGCTATGTGGGTTTTCAAAAAGCTTGGCGGCAAGTAGACATGCTAAACGCTACCGACTACTCGACCCTCCGCTTAGAGGCCTACTCAAACGACGGGGTAGTACTCCCGGCCGATGATGATGAACTCGTACGGCTTTCATTTGTCCAAGCGAATGGATACCGCGGTACCAATTGGCAAGACGAAGTAATGCAGACGGGTTTGATCCAAAACTACTCCCTTTCGGCCCAAGGCGGCTCCGAAAAAAATCGCTTTAGCTTTACGGCTACCTACTTTGGGCAAGAAGGTATCGTGCTCAATTCCGACTTTAAGAAGCTCACCTTTAGATTGAATGATGATGTCAAAATCAATAACTGGTTAAACGCCGGGGTTTCGGTTGCTTACTCACATACCGATAAGACCTTTTACAATGGGGACTTATTTAATGGGGTGCTAACCTCAGCCTTGCGGGCCGACCCAATTACCCCTGCTTTTGATGAGCCAACTAACAATTGGGGGAGGGCCGATATTTCTTTCATCCCCAACCCCGCTCGGATTGCCACAGAATTGGCCAATAACAAAGGGCACGGAGATTTAATAAATGGGGTGGCCTATTTGGAGGCTACGATCATCAAGGGCTTAAAAAATAGAGCGCAGATTGGAGTAACCCAAAATAAACAAAGGTTTGATAGTTTCTTCCCCGAGTTTTTTGTGGCTACCGACGAGCGGCGCGATGTAAGTACCTACACAGAAAGAGTACAAGAGCAGATAGAATGGGTCTTTACCGATTATCTACAATATACCCGGGATTTTGGTCGGCATACGGCCAGTTTGATGGCAGGTTTTGAGGCCCAGCAAATTCAGAGTGATAACTTTTCCATCACCGGTTTTGGGGTCCCCAATAATGCTGACTTGTTTTCTTTGGCTTCAGTTACCGAAGAGGATTTTAATGTTACAGTAAATCCTGGGCAGCTGTTTGACCGGACCTTGATGTCGGTTTTTGGCCGTCTAAATTATGGCTATGATGATCGCTACCTATTGACGGCAACCGTTCGCTATGATGGGAGCTCCAAATTTTTGAGTGACAAGCGTTGGGGCCTCTTCCCTTCTTTTGCGGCTAGTTGGAATGTCCATAATGAAGATTTTATGGAAGATATCTCTTTGATTTCTACCTTGAAGCTCCGTGGAGGCTGGGGGAAAGTAGGGAACCAAAACAGTGCGCAAGATTATGGCTATGTAACCACGCTAAGTGGAGGCAGTCTGTACGTATTTGGAGAAACGCCCTCCGTGGTGCAGGGATTTGCCGCCATTAACGGGAGTAACCCAGAATTACAATGGGAAACCAGTACCTCTTGGAATGTGGGCTTGGATGTTGGGCTTTGGCAAGGTGCCCTAAGTTTAACGGCCGACTACTTTGTACGTGATACAGACGATATGATCGTGCAGGTGCCGGTGCCGGTTTATTCAGGAATAGGCCCCCCTCGGGTAAATGCGGGAAGTATGCGGAACCAAGGACTTGAATTGGCCCTGAGCTACCAAGGAAGTATTTCAGATTTTAAATACGAAATCGGTGCTATCTTCAGCAAGATTGACAATGAAGTAAGGAGTTTAGGGGGGGGAGAGGCCATTGCCTCGGGTAATATCACCAAGGTAGGTAACTCAACCCTAACCACCGTAGGGCGTGAGATCGCTTCCTATTACGGCTTGATTACCGATGGTATCTTTAATGATGCCGATGAATTGGCTGCTCATGCCTTAGAGGGAAGCCCAATCCAGCCTCAGGCCCGCGTAGGGGATGTCAAGTTTGTAGACTTAAATGGAGATGGGCAAATTAATGAGGATGATCGCACGTACTTAGGAAGTGCAACGCCCGACTTTACCTATAATTTCACGCTCAACATGGAATACAAGGGCTTCGATTTGCGCTTGTTTTTTCAAGGAGTGGAAGGAAACGAAATTATCAATGGCTTGGAATACTATACAGCCAACTCCAATGGTAAGGAAAATTCTACCGCAGATCGCATCAACCGTTGGACTCCTGAAAATCCTAACACGGATCAACCCCGGATGACCATCTCTGATCCGAACCAAAACTTCAGGTTTAGTGATCGGCATATTCAAGACGGGAGCTATCTACGCCTGAAAAACCTGACCTTTGGTTATACCTTCCCTAAAAACTTGATATCTAAGATACGCCTCCAATCTGCCCGAATCTATTTCGCTGCAGACAACCTGTTCACCATAACCGATTACGATATGTTTGATCCCGAGATTGGAGAGTTTTCTTCCAATCCGCTTCAATACGGGTTGGACTTTGGTAACTATCCGCAGCCTCGGACCTTCCGCTTCGGGATGAACGTAGGTTTCTAATCAAAATAACAAGCTAAAATATAATTGTAAATCTATCATGAAACGCAAAATACTTGTATTAAGCCTTTTAAGTCTGCTTTTCGGCGCTTGCGATGACTTTCTGGAAAAAGAGCCATTGGGTAGACAGAGTGAGTTGACCTTCTTTGACACTCCCGAAAATGCTATCCTGGCAATCAACGGGGTATACGATGTAGTCTCCTGGGATGAGACAAATATTCCTACGGAGTATGTGGGACATAATTATGAGTTTTTCTTCGGAGATATTCTTTCGGACGATTCGGAAAAAGGAAGTAGCCCGAGCGATTTTGTGGAGCTAACCGAAATGAAGGAATGGCGGGCCAATGCGGGCTTAGGGCCGGCCGCCGCTATGTGGAATAACCAGTTTATCGGGATCTATCGGGCAAACCTAGTTTTGCAAAATATCGGTGACTCCCCTATTTCAGAAGATCTGCGTAAGCGTATCACCGGTGAGGCACATTTCCTTAGGGGGTATTTCTACTTTTATCTCCTACGAGTCTTTGGTGGACTTCCATTATTTGATGAGCCCGTTACTCCCTCCGAATATGGAAGCGTAAACCGAGCTAGTTTGGCTGAGACTTATGCTTTTATAGAAGCAGACTTCCAGGCCGCCAGTGATTTATTGCCCGAGAAGAGCGGCTACCCCTCCTCAGAGCTGGGTCGGGCTACAAAAGGAGCTGCTCTAGGCTATTTAGCCCGGGCCATTATGTATCAAATCGGAACGGACAATAGCAATGGGCATACTTGGCAAGAGGTATATGACTTAACCAAAGCAATTATCAATTCCGGAGAATATGCCCTCACGCCAAATTACGCCGAGATTTTTGAGGAAGAAGGAGAAAATAATATGGAATCTGTTTTTGAAGTACAAGCCTTGGAATCTACAGTAGGATTTGGGCCCACCAAGACAGGGACAACTAACTTTATCTTTCAAAATAATCGCACCGATTGGGGTTGGGGCTTCAACAACCCCACTCAGAATTTGGTGGATGCTTTTGAAGCCAATGACCCCCGTTTGGCGGTAACGGTGTATGGCGATGGAGAAGTTGTATTGGGCAAAGTGCAGGAAATTCCATTTCCTGCCGAAAATCAAACCGGGTATATGAATCGGAAAGCAGCCGGCTTACCACCTATTGAAGGGAAAGCCAGTGGACAAAACATCCGCAAAATGCGATTTGCCGACATCATATTGATGAATGCTGAGGCGGCGGCCAACACAGGCTTAGAAGCCGAAGCCCGTACCTTGGTCAATCAAATCCGTTCCCGGGCCCGCCAGTCCACCCTCCCCAAAGGAAGCACTGAGGGAGAATCCAGTAGCTATGATTTGGCTAATACGCCATTTGATGCCTTACCCGATATTACCGGGGGGGGGCAAGAATTGATGGAAGCCATTTGGCACGAACGTCGGGTTGAATTGGGCATGGAATCCCTACGGTTTTGGGATTTAGTGCGTACGGGCCGCTATGTCACGACCCTATCTAATGAAATCCAAGCCAATTGTCTCTCCCATTCAATCACGACCAATACAGTAAACCCCGTTCCGGTTTTGCCAATCCCGATCAATGAAGTGAGTACCTGGGGATTAGAACAAAACCCAGGGTATTAATAAGCCAACACCCCAAGTCTGGATAAGGGTTTTTGCCCTTATCCGGACGACTTCAAACCTAATAAAATTGAACAAAATGAAAACAAATAAACAAGCCGTTAAATCAACATTTCTGCGATGGGCTTGCCTATGTTTGGGCTTGCTAGTCCTGAGTAATTGTCAAAAAGACGAGTTTTCGGAAGATTATGACATTCAGTGGCCCTTACCTGAGATTACTTCTTTTACTCCGGGTAATGCTATGATTGGTTCGCAAATCATGATTAGTGGAACAAACTTGGACTTTACCAAAGAAGTAAGAGTAGGGGCTGAAGGGGTAATGGCTACTGTAGATAGCGCCACTTTTGATATGGTGATGGTTACCTTGCCCCGAGTTTTTACAAGTGGCCCCATCACCTTGACTACGTCTTTTAGACGGACAACCATCACGACCGAAAACTTCACCCCAGAGTATCCCGCTATGGAAGTAACAAGCTGGCCTTCCGAAATAGAACGGACGCAAAATATTGTTCTTACTGGAACAAACATGGATATGTTGCAAGAAATTGAAGTTTCAGGAATGCGCTTAGAAGTAAATCCAAACAACGTAACCGAAGACAAGGCAATTATCCCTACCACCGATATGGATTTGCCCGATGAAGTGACCATCACCATCACCCAGGCCTACGGTGAAATCCAAAATGCTACCTCTCCTACTATTCCGGTCGTAGATTTTGATCCCAATGCTAATTTTACCGCTATTGAGCCGATTATCTTATTTGATTTTGAAGACGGGAATGATCCATATACTTCGTTTAATGACGGAAACATTACGGATCAAAGTGGTATCAATACAGCAAGCATCGTGAGAGGAAGGTCCCAAAACTACTTCACTTTGACTGCCGAGGTAAATAGTGGTAGCAACTGGAATAGCATGGGTGAGATTGCCTATGGCCAGGATATCAACCTACAGGAATTCAACGACCCCCACTTGACCTTTATGCTCAACACGAATGGGCAATTGGGGTACTTCCAGGTTGAGTTACAACAAAATGGAGAGGACCGTGGGGGGCATTTTGTGCCAGCGGTTTCCAACAACAGTGAAGATAATTACACCTTCCCGGTGACCAATGGCTGGGAATGGAGAAGTGTCCGTTTAGCCGACTTGAACGGCTCGAATGGGGGCTGGGGAGAAGCGATTGACCCGAGTGGGATCATTAGTTTAACCCTAGGCTTCAAGCAGGGCAATGGCGGAAATACTACCACGATATACGAGGTGAACTTAGACCAAATCATGATCACCGATGGCCCTTCTTTTCCTGGAGTAGTCATCTTTGATTTTGAAGGAGGAGCTCCCACCTTTGAAGCCAATAGTGGAGCCGATGAGCAAGGCTTAAATGTGGGAGGGGTAGCTAGCTTTTCGGGAGACAACTACTACTCGGTAAAAAAAGCCGGAATCGGTACCTGGGATTGGACCGGAGCCATTGCTCGTTACGAAGCGGTTGACCTGGGTAATTTCCGTAACCCGTACATCAACTTCTGGATTAATACAAATGCTACCCAAGCTTTTATGCAAATTGAGACCTACCAAAATACAACCCAGTTTGGGGCAGGCATTAGTCCGGATAATCATATCCAAACCAATGGCGAATGGGTACGGGTGAGCCTTTCTATTGCCGATCTGGGTTGGGCCAACTGGAATGGTACCGATGTATTTGATCCGCAGGGGGTATTAGACTACTTGAAGTTTGGATTTACCACCGGAAATGTAGCCGATCAAGGTTTTACCGACTACGAAATCAATATTGATGAGGTGACCATCTCAGATGGTCCTATGTTTTAGATTAGTTTTAGTTTTATGAAGAGTAGCTTGGTTTCAGGCTATTCTTCATTTTAAATCGAAACGCCATGCGAATTCGAGCATTTATAAACGTATATCTCTTGCTAACGGGCCTTTCCCAAGTTTCCGTGGCCCAAATCAAACCGGTAGACCCTAAAGCCACTCGAGCCACCATTCGCTTATATCAAAATATGCAGCGACTGGCCCAGGAGGGTATTATGTTTGGCCATCAGGACGATTTAGCCTATGGCATTGGATGGAAGTATCGAGAGGAAGGTTCGGATGTGAGGTACACCGTAGGTGAGTACCCCGCCGTTTTTGGCTGGGATTTGGGTCATCTGGAACTGAACGAACCCGAAAATATTGATAGTGTACCCTTTTCGCGGATGCGGGAGTTTATGATCAAAGCCTATAAGATGGGAGCGGTCAATACCATTAGTTGGCATTTGCACAATCCGATAACTGGGGAGAGCTCCTGGAGCAAGGTAGATGGTTTTGGATCCATTTTGCCCGGAGGAGAAAAACACATGGAGTATCAAGTATGGTTGGGCCGGCTTGCTACTTTTCTTAAAAGTCTAAAAGTAGCTTGGGGTAAAAAAATACCCGTAATCCTCAGGCTATATCACGAGCATAATGGCAGTTGGTTTTGGTGGGGAAGGGAACACTGCAGTCCCGAAGAGTACCGAGCCCTTTGGCAGATGACCGTCCAATATTTACGTGACCAAGGAGTACATAATGTTCTCTATGCCTATTCACCAGATAAGTTTAATAGCCCAGAAGAATATTTAGAGCGCTACCCAGGAGATGCTTACATAGACATTCTAGGCTTTGATGCCTACCACCGTAATGCCCCGGAGAGTAATGAGGCTTTTCTAAAGCATGCTAGATCCATGGCAGAAGCGGTCTGTTCATTAGCTCAAACTAAGAAAAAAGTTGCGGCTTGGACCGAAACAGGACTGGAAGCGCTACCCGAATCGAAGTGGTGGACAGAGATGGTCCGGCCTATTGTAAAGGGATTGGATTTGTCATACGTTTTAGTTTGGCGAAATGCGAATATGCAACACTATTTCGCTCCTTATCCCAATCAAACAAGTTCAGAAGATTTTCAGGCATTTTATGAAGAGAGGGATGTCTTTTTCCAGAAGACTAGTGCCTCTTACAAACTCTACAAGAAATTTAAGTCACGATGAAGATTATAATTAGATTATTTTACCTAGGAGCTTTAAGTGCTATGTTGTATGCTTGTAGCAGCGACCCCAACGAAACAGATCCCCAGCCTGTGGAATTTCCTTACTCTGTAGATATGGTGGACAGCGAAGCAAGCTACGAAACAAAGGCGCTGTATTATAACCTCTTGAATAACCAAGCCGGAGGGATTGTCTTCGGTCAGCAAAATGCCACATTTGAGGGGATTGGCTGGCAATTTGAACCAAACCGCAGCGATATCAAAGACGTTTGTGGTGATTATCCCGCTCTCTACGGATGGGATCTTGAGAATGTTATCAAGTCATTGTTAGGGAATAGCAGCATCGACCCCATTCGTTCTTCCAAGATCAAACAGTTGACAATTGAAGCCTATGATCGCGGGGGTATCAATACCTTTAGCTGGCATATGCCCAATTACAATACTGGGGATAATTTCTATGATACAACTCCTGCCGTGGCTTCCATTCTCCCCGGTGGCGATAAGAATGAGATCTATACCCGCAATTTAAGGGCCCTGGCAGATTTCTTTAAAAGCCTTGTTGGAAGTGATGGAAAATCCATACCGCTTATCTTTCGCCCTTTCCACGAGCATACGGGTGATTGGTTTTGGTGGGGAGCCGATTACTGTACTCCCGAAGAATACATAGCACTTTGGCAATATACGGTAGATTATTTGAGGGATGAACAACAGGTCCATAATGTCATATATGCCTACTCACCCGATCGGATTTCGGATATTGACGAATATACCGAGCGCTACCCAGGGGATGACTATGTAGATATTTTGGGCATTGACAATTACTGGGAGTTTCAAAGCCAAGTTCTAGCTCCTCAGGCAATAGCTGGTTTGAATAAAGTAGTTAGCCTAGCGGAGCAAAAAGGAAAACCAGCCGCTCTAACCGAGACCGGTTTAGATCAATTAACGATCCCAGATTGGTTTACAAGTGTATTGTTAGACAATATCAAAGCCGACCCTCAAGCCCGTAAGATAGCCTATTTGATGGTATGGAGAAATGGCAATAGTGGGCACTTTTATGGCCCTTATCCGGGACATGAAAGCGCGGAACCTTTCATGGACTTTTTCCGTGACCCCTTAACCATTTTTGAAAGCCAACTGCCAAAGGTCTACGAGGTACAATAAGCGAGAACCGAGACCGGAAATAAATAATCCGGAAGAACAATAGCCTTAAATTATGAGAATTCATTGGGTTGACGTACTTATTATTTTTCTGTATCTCCTGGCGGTCATCGGCATCGGGTTTTACCTGAGTAAGCGGGCCGCTCGGAGTAAAGGAGACTACATGTTAGGAGGGAATCAGATCCCTTGGTGGATGCTTGGTATCTCGAATGCTTCGGGGATGTTTGACATCTCGGGTACGATCTGGTTGGTGACCATCACGTTTGTGTATGGCCTGAAAAGTATTTGGCTCCCTTGGCTTTGGCCCGTATTCAACCAAATCTTTTTGATGGTATACCTATCCATTTGGCTTCGGCGCTCCCAAGTAACTACCGGAGCGGAATGGATCATCACCCGGTTTGGCAAAGGAAATGACTCCCAGGCAGCCCATAGTATTGTTGTGATATTTGCCATCTTGAGCTGTCTAGGGTTTATGGCCTATGGTTTCATTGGCTTGGGAAAGTTTATTGAGATTTTTATTCCCTGGCAATATGTAGAAGCCTATGTCCCTTTTGAGGTTAGCCCAGCCTATGTCCCCCACTTTTACGGGATTGTTTTTTCCCTTATTGCCACTGTGTACGCCATTTTAGGGGGGATGTCTAGTATTGTATGGGCAGATGTCTTGCAATACGTCATTATGACTATTGCCTCCTTAGGAATTGCCTTCATTGCCATGACTGTGTTAGGGGGGGAGACCTTGGTAGTTCCCAAGGGGTGGTACAATCCATTTTTTTCTTGGGAAATGGGATTGGATTGGTCGAGTAGCCTGCCCGAGGTGAATCAAAAAATAAGCGATGACGCCTTTTCGCCATTTGGCCTTTTCTTCTCGATTATGCTGTTTAAAGGAGTATTGGCCAGTGTAGCCGGTCCGGCCCCCAACTATGACATGCAAAAAATCCTATCTACCCGAAGTCCCAAAGAAGCGGCTTTAATGAGTGGCTTTGTCAACTTAGTTTTGATGCCTGCCCGCTACTTTATGGTGATTGGTTTTGTCGTCTTGGCCATCGTCTATTATGAGCGATTGGATTTAAGCTCGGCCCAAGGACTGGATTTTGAGAAAATACTTCCTTCGGCAATTAATGAATTTGCCCCAATTGGCCTATTTGGCTTATTGATTACCGGCTTGATGGCCGCCTTTATGGGAACCTTTGCGGGCACCTTAAATGCAGCCCAAGCCTATATAGTCAATGATATTTACTTAAAAAATATCAACCCCAAAGCCGGCCCCTCCCTCATCCGGGTGATGAATTATACGGTGGGCATTGCCGTAGTGATAGTCAGCATCATTCTCGGCCTGTATGCCAAGGATGTAAATTCTATTTTACAATGGATCGTATCGGCCCTTTATGGCGGCTATGTAGCAGCCAATGTGCTCAAGTGGCATTGGTGGCGCTTTAATGGACAAGGTTTTTTCTGGGGCATGTTGTCGGGGATCGTCCCGGCCCTCATCTTCCCATATATTTTTGAGGGGGCTCAACCCTTGTATTATTTCCCCCTGATTCTCCTTATCTCTTTATCGGGCAGTATTGTAGGGGCCTTGCTGAGCCCCCCTACCGATTTAGAAACCTTAAAGAAGTTTTATAAAAACGTAAGGCCCTGGGGTTATTGGGAGCCTATCCGGCAAAGGGTACAGATCGAGGACCCGACGTTTAAGCCAAATGAAGACTTTGGCCGAGATATGCTCAATGTTGGACTGGGGATCCTGGCCCAATTGTGTTTGGTAGCCTTGCCTATATTCATAGTATTACTTCAGATAGAAGCTTCCCTCATTACCGCGCTTATCCTGGCCATATGTCTATATGCCCTCTGGAAAACCTGGTATCTCAAATTGGAAACTTACTAATTGACATTATCCGAAAACTTACAATCATGAACGAATTTCAAAAACGATTGAGCCTCTTAAAAGATCAACACGAGAGGCTTATACTAAGAGAAAACCCAAAAGTTGAGCCAGGCAATGGCATTTACAGCAGATATCAATTTCCCGCCTTGACAGCAGCACATACCCCGCTCTTTTGGCGCTATGACTTAAACCCCGAAAGCAACCCTTTTCTTATGGAACGTTTTGGGATCAATGCCGTCTTTAACGCCGGAGCTATTAAGTGGAATGGCAAATATTATATGATCGCCCGAGTAGAAGGCATGGACCGAAAATCTTTCTTTGGGATAGCCGAGAGCCCGAATGGGATTGATCAATTTAAGTTTTGGGATTACCCCGTGGAAATACCAGAAACCCAAGAACCCGATATCAATACCTACGATATGCGCTTGATCGAGCACGAAGATGGCTGGATCTATGGGATTTTCTGTACCGAAAGAAAAGACCCTAAGGCTCCTCCCGGAGACCATTCCTCGGCCATTGCTCAATGTGGCATTGTGCGTACTCAAGATCTCAAAACCTGGGAAAGACTGGCCGACCTCCAAACCAATTCACCCCAGCAGCGGAATGCAGTGATTCACCCCGAATTTATTCAGGGGAAATATGCCTTTTATACCCGTCCCCAAGACGGCTTTATCAATGCAGGCTCGGGCGGAGGAATTGCATTTGGGCTTTCAGATAGCATTGAGCAAGCCTACGTGGCCGAAGAGACCTTGATAGATCCCAGGGTCTATCATACCATCTCGGAGGTGAAAAATGGCCTGGGCCCCGCTCCCCTAAAAACCGAAAAAGGATGGCTTCATATGGGCCACGGGGTTCGCAATACGGCGGCCGGGCTCCGATATGTGTTGTATCTCTTTATGACCGATTTACAAAACCCGGCCAAAATAATTCACAAACCAGGGGGGTATTTTATGGCTCCCGAAGGAGAAGAACGGGTAGGTGATGTCTCGAATGTTCTTTTCTGTAATGCTTGGATCCTAGACGATGATGGGAAGGTATTTATCTATTATGCCTCCTCGGATACGCGCATGCACGTGGCTAGCACTAGCTTAGATCAATTGCTAGACTACACCATAAATACCCCAGAAGATGGCTATCGCAGCTACACCTCAGTCCAAACGGTAAAGGGGTTAATTCAGAAAAACGAATCTTTTCAAGCTCAAGTGCTTTCTAATTAAATTATGAAAACTAGCCTGATTAATAACCTGGAAAGTTTTTACCAGGAGGCTCGGATTGAGCTCCTGAGTATTCTGGAGTATTGGCTGCACAATACGGTCGATGAAACCCACGGGGGCTTTTACGGAGAAATAAACGATAAGAATACGGTCCATCCCTTAGCCGAGAAGAGCCTGGTCCTAAATTCAAGAATCCTATGGACCTTCTCGGCGGCTTATCAGTTTGATCCTAAGCCCTTGTATTTAAATATGGCCCATCGGGCCTACGATTACCTCATCAAGCATTTTATGGATGCCGAATTTGGAGGCTGTTACTGGACGGTCGATTATCTAGGACGTGCCTCAAATAGCCGCAAGCAAATTTACGGGCAAGCCTTTGCTATTTACAGCCTGAGTGAATATTACCGGGCCGTAGGCAAACCCGAGGCCTGTGAAAAAGCTCAAGAACTATTTGGCTTTCTGGAACAATTTGGCTGGGATAAACAACATGGAGGTTACATCGAGGCCCTTAGCCGGGAGTGGGGTGAATTGGAAGATGTCCGGCTCAGTGCCAAAGATGCCAACGAAAAAAAGAGCATGAATACGCATCTCCATGTTTTGGAAGCCTACACCAATCTCTACCGTATCTGGCCAAACCCTTGTCTGGACAAGCAAATCCGGGCCTTGTTGAGACTTTACGAAACCCGCTTGGTCGACGTAGAAGGGCAATTTCAGCACCTTTTCTTAGACGAAAATTGGCAAGTAAAATCGCATGCCATTTCCTTTGGGCACGACATTGAGGCTTCCTGGCTTATTTGGGAGGCCGCCGAGGTCTTGGACAACCCCCAATTCCTGGAGCGGATTAAGCCCTTGGTATTAGGCTTGGCCTATTCTTCCCAAAAGGGAGTGGCTATGGACGGGGGCATGAACTATGAGTTGGATTTGCGAAACCAAAAGCTGGATACCCACAAGTATGCCTGGGTCCAGGCCGAGGCCGTAGTGGGCTATTTTAACGCCTACGAAATAAGTGGAAATCCCGTGTTTTTGGAGTACTCGCATAGGAGTTGGGAGTTTATTCAGAAGTTTATCAAAGACCGGGTCTACGGGGAGTGGTACTGGGGCGTCAATGTGGATTACTTTCCCCTGGAAGATCTCAAAGTAGGTTTCTGGAAATGTCCCTATCATAACTCCCGCGCCTGCTTGGAAATGCTACGGAGATTGCCTCAACATCAAGCGAGAGAGTTTAGTCCTCACGTAAGGGCCTAAGTTAGAGACCTTAGAGGGGCTTCCCGGCGCGAATACCTTGGGAGGCTCCTTGCCCATACCTGCCCGCGCCGGTCGGGCTCTCGCTACTCGCCGGCTCACGCGCAAGCAGCGACGGGCTCAAACAGGCCGCTCCATCCCTAAGCCTTTAGAGAAGCGAGAGTAGAGAAGAGAGACATGTGATCTTTGGAATCGGGAGACGGGATGAGAGCAGAGAAGCGAGAAGAGAGATCTTAGGGCTGGAAGGCAGGACTACGTTCTTTTGTCAACAACTTGACGCTCCCGTGGCAGGTTTTTTTTGCGGGCCCAGTTACTAAGATCTTACTCTTGCTTCTAACATCATGCCCGGCCTCCCATACTTGGCGATCATATCTTAATCGTATTTGTCAAGCTTTTCCCATTCTGTGATCCCAGAGGGGCCTTGCACAGGCCCAAAATATATTGGCGCATGGCCAAGTCACCCGAGCTAATTTTCTCTCGTTCGGGGCTTGTATCCCATCTCTGGTCTTTATTCTCGGCTCTCTCCTCTCAAAATCGGCTGAGGGATAGAGCGGCCTGTCTGAGCTCGTGTGGGCCCGGCGGGGAGAGGCAGCGAGTAGCGAAAGCCCGACCCCGGCGGCAGCCTCCTTTCCTAGGGACGCGCTAGGAAAATCGCCGGGGGCAGCCCCCCAAAATAAAAAAGCCGAGAGAACATGAGTCCTTCGGCTTCTGGTGGCTTATTGTGTGATTACTCAGCTGCGGGTAATATTTGGCTTCTCACCTCCCCAAAGCCTACCCGGATGCCATCCTTCTCGGCGTGGCCCCGCATGATGACGGTATCATAATCTAGCAAGAACTTGCGCTCGCTGCCATCGGGCATGGGCAAGGGCTGGGTACCTCGCCAGCTCAATTCCAACATAGAGCCAAACGAGCTTTTCTCGGGGCCACTGATGGTACCTGAGGCACACATATCGCCCACCCGGATGTTACACCCATTTACGGTATGATGGGCCAATTGCTGGTGCATACTCCAGTACAAGTGCCGGGCATTGGATCGACAAACGATCGCTTCTGCTTGCTCGGGGACTTGAATGGCAACTTCCAAGTTGATATCCAGTCCGCTAGGCTGGGATACCTTGAGATAGGGAAGTACGGGTGGCTCTTGAACGGGCCCCGGAATTTTAAAAGGGGCCAAGGCTTCAATCGGCACCACCCAGGGCGAAATGGAAGAGGCAAAACTTTTGGCCAAGAAAGGGCCAAGGGGTACATATTCCCATTTTTGAATATCCCGGGCCGACCAATCATTAAACAGGACCATCCCAAAAATGTAGTCTTCGGCTTGGGCCGTGCTCACCCTTTGTCCGAGTTGGGTATCCTTACCCAAGATAAAAGCCATCTCCAACTCAAAGTCGAGCAAACGAGAGGGGCCAAATACCGGAGAGGTGGCATCGGCAGGCATGGTTTGACCGACCGGGCGTTGTATGGGAGTCCCCGAGACAATGATAGAAGAAGCCCGACCGTGGTAGCCTACCGGGATGTGCTTCCAGTTGGGTAGTAAGGCATTTTCGGGGTCTCGGAACATGGTGCCCACGTTGGTGGCGTGGTCGATGCTCGAGTAGAAGTCGGTATAATCACCCACTTCTACGGGTAAATGCATCCGCGCGTCTGAGATCGGGATCAACACTTGGGAGGCATGTTCGCGTAAGGGGTGCTCGGGCAAGCTTAAGGCATGGGTCAACCAATCCCGCAGTTGGGCATGGGTGGCTTTCCCTAAGCGTATTAATTCGTTTAGGCTCTGGGATTCAAACACCCACCGGGGTATTTCCAGGGCATCGAGTAAACCTAGGCTAGAACAGGCCGCCAAATCTAAGATTTGATCGCCTATGGCTACCCCCACCCGCGGGCCCCTCCCCGCCGATTCGAATATACCGTAGGGGAGGTTATGAATACTAAAATCTGAGTCTGGGGCTATTTCTACCCATGATTGTAATGGCTTGGACATACGTTTGAATTATAAAGTTCCTCTCAATTCTTGTTCCCGCTCAATGGCCTCAAATAAGGCTTTAAAATTTCCTTTACCAAAAGAAGTGGCTCCCTTACGTTGGATGATTTCTACAAACAAAGTAGGACGCGGCTCCAAGGGTTTCGTGAAAATTTGTAATAGGTAGCCTTCGTCATCACGGTCTATCAAGATACCTAGATTTTTAAGAGGCTCTAGGTCTTCATCGATTTCCCCTACGCGGTCCAAGACGGTATCGTAATACGTGGCCGGCACCCTTAAAAAGTCAACGCCGCGGTTTTGTAATTCGCTAACGGTCTCGATGATGTTATTGGTAGCGATGGCAATGTGTTGTACCCCGGCCCCGTTGTAGAAATCAAGGTATTCCTCAATTTGTGATTTTTTGCGCCCATCGGCAGGCTCGTTAATGGGGAATTTGATGCGGCCATTGCCATTACTCATAACCTTACTCATCAAGGCGGTGTATTCGGTAGAGATATCTTTGTCGTCAAAAGAGACGATTTGGGTAAAGCCCATTACGTTTTTGTAGAAATCTACCCAGTGGTTCATTTTGCCCAATTCTACATTACCTACCATATGGTCTACATACATCAAGCCGGTGGAGCTAGGCTTGTAACTGGATTCCCAGGCTTTGTATCCGGGCAAGAAGGGGCCTTGGTAGTCCTTTCTATCGACAAAAATGTGTACGGTATCCCCGTAGGTATGAATCCCTGAGCGAACAACTTTACCGTGTTCATCCGATTCTTCGGTGGGGGGCATAAAGGCTTGGGCGCCTCGCTTGGTAGTCTCTTCATAGGCTTGGGTGGCGTCTTCTACCCAAAGGGCTACTACTTTGACCGCATCGCCGTGTTGGTCGATGTGTTTGCCAATTTCCGTATTGGCTTCCAAGGGGGATGTCAAAACCAAACGGATTTTATCTTGTACCAACACATAGGATTCCCGGTCTTTTACGCCAGTTTCCAGTCCGGCATAGGCCAAGGACTGAAAGCCAAAAGCCGTCTTGTAGAAGTGAGCGGCTTGTTTAGAATTGCTTACGTAGAGCTCAATGTAATCGGTACCCAAGAGGGGCAAGAAATCTTCGGCTCCGTCGAATAATTTGGGAATAGAGTGCATATCTTCTTGAATAGGCATGGTATTAAAATTTTGAGTGCTCTCGGGGAGCAAGGGTTTAAATATTTTTTTGGGAGAAGCAATTGGTTTTAGTGCTTGTTTGACTCAAGCCAGGATGTAAAATACGTTTCATCGTTAATGGCTAAAGCGGCTTCGGTGACCATCAAAGGGCGGAAGGTATCGACCATTACCGCGAGCTCCTCGGTCTTGGTTTTGCCGAGACTGCGCTCCATGGCTCCTGGGTGGGGCCCGTGGGGAATGCCCGCGGGGTGTAAGCTCATATAGCCGGGCTTGACGTCATTTCGGCTCATAAAATCTCCATCTACGTAGTAAAGTAACTCATCCGAATCAATATTACTGTGATTGTAAGGAGCAGGTACCGCTTGAGGATGATAATCGTACAAACGCGGACAAAATGAGCATACTACCAGGCTCCCGGTCTCAAAGGTTTGGTGTACCGGCGGGGGTTGGTGAACCCGGCCGGTAATCGGTTCGAAATTATGAATAGAGAAGCCATACGGGAAGTTATAACCATCCCAGCCTACAACATCGAAGGGGTGAGAGGCATAAACGAGCTGATGTAGTACGCCTTGTTTACGGATTTTCATAAGGAAATCTCCCGTTTGGTCGTGAGGTTCCTCAAAAACCGGGAGTTTAAAATCTCTTTCACAAAAGGGGGAATGCTCCAGCATTTGGCCAAAGTGGTTACGATAGCGCTTCGGGGTATAGATGGGATTGAAGGATTCCATATAAAAAATGCGGTTATCCTCCTGCTCAAATTCAATTTGATAGATCATCCCGCGCGGGATGATTAAATAATCGCCGTACTCAAAAGGGATGGAGCCCAGCATTGTTTTGAGTACCCCATTTCCCTTGTGAATAAAGAGCATCTCATCGGCATCAGCATTTTTATAAAAATAGTCTTTCATAGACTGGCGAGGGGCGGCAACCCCCAAATGGCAATCACCATTGATGAGTAAGGTAGTTCGAGAATCCAAAAAATCATCTTGGGGAGCGACATCCCAGCCTTTTAATTTTAGGGATTGAAGATTTTTCTCAATGGCTACCCGAGGCATGACATCCTGCGCCGAGAGGATTTCTTTGACCTGGGTGGGGCGATGGATATGATAGAGCAGGGAAGACATCCCGGAGAAGCCCTCGGTACCAAAGAGCTGCTCGTAATAGTAGGAACCATCCGCTTTTTGAAAAGTCGTATGACGTTTAGCTGGGATGTTCCCTAGTTGATGATAAAGTGGCATATCAAGGTAATTTAATTGTCAAGGCAACTATCTACAGTTAATGTTATGATTTTTTTCCTAAAAGGGCAAGTTTTTCTATGAAAAGTTTAAGTTAGCATATGGACAAGCTCCTATAGCTTGGAAAATAGCGAGAATCTGTCCTAATACCTTGGAAAGAAAATGGAAGGCAAGAAGAATACGATGCTAAACGAAGAGGAAACACATAATTATGGTCCCTTTTTGGACCGCACCATTCGTTTGATGCGATTGGCTGTAACAAAGGAACTACGCCTGGCGGGAACGGACATTACGCCCGAGCAATGGGTTATTCTATCTTCTTTGTACAACGAAGATGGTCAATCACAATCAGATTTAGCCAATGATAGCTTTAAAAATGCTCCCACCGTTTCTCGGATCATCGATTTACTTTGTGGGAAAGGGTATACCGAACGGGTACGTTCAGAGGGTGACCGTCGTCGCTACAAAGTTTTTTTGACCCCAGGAGGACGGGAAGTGGTCGAGAAAGCCCTGCCCGCTATTGTGAAGACCCGTCGAATCGGTTGGCAAGGCCTAGACGATGAGGATTACCTGAGCTTGATTAGAATAATAAACCGAATTTTTGCCAATTTAGAAGACTATCTGCCAGAAAGCTAAACTGGGTTTCAGTTTTGGGAATTCCCATTTGTGTTATGATAGGGATATTTTTGCTGATAGAGCTGATTTGCCATGTCTGAAATTGTATTTTTCAGCGTGTCCAAGTTGGTTTTTTCCCGGGCTGATACCGAAATAACCCGGACATTCTCGTGCTTTTCAAAAAGAGGTACCACCGGGTTATGGGGTACTAAATCAATTTTATTAAGGATGAGCAAGGTCGCTTTATTATTGGCCCCGATTTCTTGGAGGGTTTTATTTACGATCTCGATTTGTTCTTCACAATAGGGAGAGGAGATATCTGCAACGTGCAATAAGATATCTGCTTCCTTGATTTCATCCAAGGTAGATTTGAAACTCTCGATAAGGAGGGTCGGTAATTTTCGGATAAACCCGACAGTATCGGTGAGAAGAAAGGGGACCTGGTTCAATACAATTTTGCGAACGGTTGAGTCTACCGTGGCGAAGAGTTTGTCTTCGGCTGATACGTCGGCCTTGCTCAAGAGTTGCATCAAAGAAGACTTGCCCACATTGGTATATCCTACGAGCGCCATACGCACCATACCCTGGCGGGATTTTCTACGCGTAATGCTTTGTTGGTCAATTTTGGCCAATTTTTGTTTTAAGAGCGTGATCTTATCATTAATGATTCGGCGATCCGTCTCTAATTCCTTTTCCCCAGGCCCTCTCATACCGATTCCTCCTTTTTGTTTGGATAAGTGAGTCCACATCCGGGTAAGTCGGGGGAGAAGGTACTGATATTGGGCCAATTCTACTTGGGTCTTGGCTTGCAGGGTTTTGGCCCTTTCGGAGAAAATATCCAAAATTAACAGACTCCTATCAAGGATCTTACAGCGAGCTTCCTCAATAACAGATCCGTTAATGTCCCGTTCTATATTGCGTATTTGAGAAGCATGGAGATCATCATCAAAAATAATCATGTCAATATGATTGGCCGAAATGTACTCCGCAATCTCAGCCATTTTCCCCTTTCCCACATAGGTACGAGAGTCGGGTTGGGATAATTTTTGAGTATAGATTTTCTTTACTTGGATTTTGAGAGTATGGGCCAAAAAAGCAAGTTCATCGAGGTATATTTTCGTAAGAGAAGGGGGCTGTTGCTCACTAATGACTGCCACCAGGACGGCAGTTTCCGGTTTGAACAGGTCGGTTACTTGAAATTTTTGGGCACTCTGCCGGGCCTTTTTTAAGAGAGTTCTTCTTATTTTTCTCAAATTGTTTGAATCAAGGGATTATTACAGATTGGGTGATCTTAAAGGTAATTATGGTGCGTTTTGTACGTTTTAATGGAAAAAAGCACATCTGTTAACATAAGCGCTTATATAGGACTATTACTTCCTTTAATCTACATGTAAATTTACAAAAATCATACTGAGTAAAAATGCGAGTAGCAATTGTTTTGAATACTTCCTGGAATATCTACAATTTCCGGAAGGGCTTAACGGAGCGACTTTTGGAAGAGGGGCACGAAGTAATCGCTATTGCCCCTCGTGATAAATATTCGGATTATCTAGAAGAAATGGGCTGCCGTTTTTATCCTGTCCACATGGAGCGTAAAGGCTCCAATCCTATCAAAGACTTGGCCTACATGCAGCAGCTCTATCGGATTTACAGAAAAGTAAGCCCGGATGTTATCTTACAGTTTACCATTAAACCTAATATTTACGGGACCTTGGCCGCTCTTCCTTTGAAGAAATTTGTTGTCAACAATGTAAGTGGCTTGGGTACGGTTTTTTTACGAGATGGCCTTTCCTCCCGAATAGCGCGTCTTTTGTATAAATTTTCTTTTCGGTACCCAGGCAAAGTTTTTTTTCAGAATGAGGATGATCGTAAGTTATTCTTAGACAAAAAATTAATACGACCAGAAATTACCGATGTATTGCCAGGTTCGGGAATCCCTCTGGATAAGTTTAAACCCCGGGGGTTTCGCCGTAATGAACCCTTTACCTTTTTGATGATAGCGCGCTTGTTATACGATAAAGGGATATGTGAATATATAGAGGCCGCACGAATATTGAAAAATAGAGGGCTAGCAGTGCGTTGCCAAGTCTTAGGGGGCATCAATCCCGACCGAAACCTGGGTGTCCCCAAGGAAGACATTGAAACCTGGGTGGAGGCGGGTTGGATAGAGTATCTAGGAACGACCGAACACGTAGCCGATTATATAGAACATTCAGACTGTGTGGTGCTCCCCTCCTATCGGGAAGGGACGCCACGTTCCCTTCTGGAAGCGGCCGGTATGGCGAAGCCCTTGATCACTACCAATATTGCCGGCTGCCGCCAGACCGTTGACGAAGGCATTAATGGTTTCTTATGTGAGGTAAAGAATGCTCATGATCTGGCAGATAAAATGGAAAAAATGTATCACCTGGAAGATGGTCAATTACAGCGTTTAGGGGAAGCTAGCAGGACCAAAGTAGAGTTGGAATATGATGAAGAAATTGTCATTAGGAAGTACCTTGAATTGTTGAATGAACACCTTAAATCATAATGCTTTAATTTAAGGCTTATTATTGCTAGTACTTCAGGGCAAAGATTGGTAAAATCCCTTTTTCGGCAATATGTTTGTGAGATTATAGATGTTTGAGCTTGAACTTTTTAACCCATTAGTAACTTGAAACGGATCTTATGTGGTATTGTACTCTTAACCTCGTTTTGTGCATGCGGAGTCTACAACCAGAACATCATGTTCAAAACCAAAGAGAGTGTCATTAATAATGATAAAAATATCGAGCTGGCCGTCTTATCTGCTGAGGGAAATTATCTAATCCAAAAAAACGATTACATAGAAGTACGCGTGTATGACAACCAGGGGGAGATAATCGTAACCCCGCCCAATCCTGACTCCCTCGGTAATTACACCGGTATCATTGGCATCCAGACTCCACCAAATGACCCAGCCAACTCAAACCCAAACAATGGATTTCAAACCCAGAGGCCTTTAATTTTTCCTAGTTTTTTGATAGATCAAGCCGGAAATTGCAAACTGCCCCTGGTCGGAACGGTACGCTTGGAAGGCCTGAGCCTAAATCAAGCCGATTCTCTACTGGAATCCCGTTATGAGGAATACTATCAAGCCCCTTTTGTTAGGACTCGTTACTCCAATAAAAGAGTGATTGTATTTAAGGGTACTGAAGGTATAATCTATCCGTTAAGAAATGAGAAGGTCAATCTTATTGAAGTACTCGCTGCAACCGGGGGGATGGGCAATGATCTCAGATCCTCAAACATACGCCTTATTCGGGGAGATTTACAAAACCCCACCGTCTTAAAAATTAATTTGAAAGAATTGAGCGGGCTTCGTCGGTATGACTTAACCGTTTTACCCAATGATATTATATATGTGGAACCGGTAAGAAAGACTTTTGTAGAATCCCTACGAGATATCTCTCCTTTTTTGAGCGTTGTTTCTACGGTACTTACAGTAATCTTGCTAATCAATCGTTAGCCCTAGGTAAAAATAAATGAGTTAATCTATTGAACAAACTCACCGACATAGAGGACTATCCAAATATTCATCTCGAAGATGAAATCCTGAATGATTTGGATCTCAACAAAATGTTGCGAATACTGAGGAAAAGTATTCTATGGATCATTTTAGTAAATCTCATTTTTATCTCTGGAGCTTACCTCTACCTGCGCTATACCAAGCCCCTCTACCGCTCCGAATCTAGCCTCAAACTAAGCATAGATCAGAACCAACGCTATGTGCAGAATGCCTCTGGGGTTTTAATTGGAGAAAATGATGGCTTTAAAGAGCTTTTGGGAGAATTAGAATTTATCCAATCGGATATCATCTTACAAGAAGTACTCAACAAATCGGACCTGGAAGTAAGTTACTTTTCTGAAGGAAATGTCATTAACTCGGAAAATTTTAACAACAATCCTTTTCGAGTGGAAGGGCTCCTCAAAAATCCGGAATGGTATGATTTTCCTTTTTTTGTGCAAATTTTAGACTCCCAGCGATTCATTTTGTCTTATGAGCGTAATGGGGTTCCTTTTCAGAACACCTACAAATTTTCTGAAACCATTAGCTCACCGGCCTACGATATGGAAGTAATTCTCAACAACAGTCAAACCCAACCCGAAACGGGCCAAAGGTTTTTCTTTATCTTCAACAGCGAGAAGTCATTATATTCCCTAATCAAACGAAATTTAAGCGCTGGGATTACCAATCGAGAAGCCCGGACCATTACCATTTCATTTACGGATTACAATCGCCATAAAGCCCGTAAAATTCTGGCCACTATCGACACGACTTATATGCAAAAAAGCGTAGAAGAGAAAAACCGATCAAATGATCGGCAATTAGCTTTTTTAAACGGTGAATTGGCCCGCTATGAAGACTCCTTGATCATTTATGAATCTCGGATGCAAAACTTCATTCTGGATAATGAAACCGATGATATTAACCAGAAGCTGGAAACGTCTATTGAAGCCATTCAAGAATTTAGCACCCAAAAAAGTGTACTTAGCAAGCAGATTGTCTTGCTGGATGAATTAGAAGGATTACTTAAACAAGACACCAACCAGGTCGATATCCTTCCCATCCTGCCCTTAATCGAAAATGAGGCAATCAATGAAAAAGTAAAGGCCGTAATCAAATTCCGAAAAGCTCAAAAAATTAATCTACTGAGAGAAAAAGAAGGCAAAACCTATCGTAGCCGTAAGCTAAGCGAACAAGTTGCCCAATCTGAGGCCGAAATTGCCAACCTGATACGAGTAAACCGGCGCCTACTCCGCGAAAAAATACGAGAGTTGAATATTCAGATCCAGGAAGTGCAAAACTCCCTAGCGGGCCTTCCCATCAAAGGAAGAGAGTTTAACCGTATTTCCCGATTGTATAAACAGTACGAAGATTATTATGGCAACCTACTCAATAAACGGACAGAGATTCAAATTGCCGGGGCCGGGATTGTCCCAAAATTTATCATTTTATCGCCAGCCAACATACCTGTAGAACCTATCTCCCCAAAGCGGACCTTCATCTATCTGGTTGCCGTTGCCGCTGGACTCTTTGTAAGCTTGGGCATTGTCGTCATAAAATACTTATTACACAATACCATCAGTGGTCAAGCCGAGTTGGAAAAAATTCTCAATGCCCCTGTCTTGGGTATTGTGCCTGAGTATAAAAGAATGCGCCGCTCCAAATTGGTGGCCAATCGCAACCCCAAATCCTCCCTGAATGAATCCTTGCGGTCTATTCGTACGAATTTAGATTTCTTACTGCCTCCCAATCATCGTATCTATGATGAGCAACCCACCGTTATTTCGGTTTCTTCTACGATTAGTGGAGAAGGGAAAACGTTTATTGTGGCCAATTTAGGGGGAATCATCGCCCTTTCGGATCTAAAAGTGATTGTGTTGGATTTTGACATGCGCAAGCCCAAACTCCATACCATGTTTGATGTGGAAAATGAACAAGGGATTAGTAGTATTCTCATTGGGAAGCGAGCAATAAGCGAATGCATCCGAGAGACCGAAATACCGGGACTGCATTTTATCACCTCGGGCCCTACCCCTCCCAACCCTTCTGAATTGATCCTTCGAGAAGACTTGGAAATATTATTGGACAACCTTCGTAAGACGTATGATGTAATCCTTATTGACACCCCGCCCGTTGGCCTGGTAACCGATGGGATTTTGATCATGAAAAAGGTGGACTTGCCCATTTATGTGGTGCGGGCCAATTACTCTAAAAAGTCGTTTATTAAAAATATTCGCCGTTTAATAAAAGATAACAATTTTAGCAACCTGGCAATCGTTCTTAATTCGGTTTCCACGATGGGGTACAGTAACTATGGCAGGTATTATGTACATGGTTATTACGATGACGAATCCCCTAAAAACCGTCTGTTCAATTGGATCAGACAAAAGTTTACATCTCAGAATTAAATATACATGTTGACTTTCTTTTTCAGAAATTCTCGAGAATCGCACCGAGGAGGTAAAAACCGGTTTGGTGGCGAATCTCTACAAAAATTAGTTCATACCGATATTCACTCGCATCTCCTTCCCGGGATAGATGATGGAAGTAAAACCTTGGCCGAATCGGCCGCCATGATCCGGGTTTTTCAAAAAATGGGCTACAAAAAGCTTATTACTACCCCCCACGTGATGAGTGATTTTTACCGGAATACTCCCGAAATCATCCAAGGGAGACTGGCCGAGTTGAAAACGCATTTAAAAGAGGAAGAAATTGATATAGAGATTGAGGCGGCTGCCGAATACTATCTGGATGATGGGTTTTTGAATAAATTGGCCCAGGAAGAGCCCTTACTAAGTTTTGGGAACCAATATATCCTCTTTGAGACGGCCTATCTCAATGCCCCTTACCAACTTTGGGATGCTATTTTTCAGATGCAATCTTCAGGCTATAGACCCATCTTGGCCCACCCAGAGCGCTATGTGTATGTTCAAAAAGATCCCCAACTGATCCACAAACTCTTGGAACGGGATGTGCTACTTCAGGTCAACTTAAACTCCCTTTTGGGCCATTACTCCAAAGCAGCCCAAGAGATAGCCGAACGGCTCATTGCCCATAAGCAAGTGAGTTTTATCGGGTCAGACTGCCACCGTATGGAGCACCTAGACTTGATGCACAAGCTGTTCCGAAAAAAAGTGTTTGCCCGTCTTTCGGATAATCCCTTACTCAATAATACACTTTAAGAAACGCCCGATTTGGGGCTTCCCGGCGCTAGAAATAAATACCTTGATGAACATGCCTGCCTGCGCCGGTCGGGCTTTCGGCACTCGCCGGCCCCCCACATCCAGCGGCGGGCTCAAACAAAGCCTCTATCCCTAAGCCTTCTAAGAAGAGAGAGAATAGACGATAAAGGGGGGAAGCACCCATACTATAAACGGCTTCAATTTTCTTGGTATGCTGCCAGGGAAGTTGTACGCAAATACTTGAAAATCCAAACCCTCTTATCCCGACGATAGGAGAGGCTTAAGGCAAGCAGGCCAAGCAGGGTTCTATCATTCCCAAGGCTTAGGGATGGAGCGGCCTGTTTGAGCTCGTGTTGGCCTTGCGGGGAAAGGCAGCGAGTAGCGAGAGCCCGACCCGCGCCGGGCAGGGTTTGTCACGTTTGCCACGTACTTCTTGAGCGCGGGTAAGCCCCTAATTTGGCTAGTCATTTCTTAGAAAAGTAATATATTTTACGTATTCCCGGAATCCCTTCGTTGAGAACTTCGATCCTACCAAAAGATAATTTCTTATTTTTCTTTAGCTTTGTTGATCCATCCATTTTATTCCTTAGGAAATATGGTATTTGTCACCGGTGCCAGTGGCCTTATTGGTAGTTTTATAATTCGTGAGTTGATCCAAACCGGTCATACGGTACGGGCAATCCGACGCGCGAGAACCGATATGTCTTTATTAGCAGATGTAGAAGATCGAGTGGAATGGAAGGAGGGGGACGTACTCGATGTTTCTTTGATGGAAGAGTACAGCCAAGGGGCAGAAGTGATCATTCACGGGGCAGCTGTGGTTTCCTTTATGCCACGAGATATCAAAACGATGTATCAGGTGAATGTGGAAGGAACCCGGAATATGCTATACGCCGCCCAAAAAAATCGGGTTAAGAAGTTTTGTTTTCTAAGTTCTATCGCGGCTTTGGGGCGTTCGGATCATCAAAAAACTATTGATGAAACGAGTAAATGGGAGGAATCTAGTTTGAATAGCCACTATGCGCAGAGTAAGCACCAGGCAGAGATGGAGGTATGGCGGGCCGAGGCTGAGGGCTTAGCGACCATTATTTTAAACCCATCGGTGGTTATCGGGCCCGGAGATTGGCAGCGTAGCAGCACCCAATTGTTTCGTCATGTTTGGAAAAATAACCCTTTTTATCCCCCAGGGGGCATAAGTTATGTGGATGTTCGGGATGTGGCCGAAGCAGTGGTGAAAGCGAGTTTTTCCGATATTCATGGAGAGCGTTTCATCCTGAATGGGGGGCACGTTCCCTATAAAGAGTTTTTGGGCCATGCTTCTAAATTAATGGCCCGGAGGAAACCAAGCTACCCCCTTTATCCGTTCTTAGCAGAGATATTATGGCGCATATTTAAAGTGTATAGTTGGCTTAGCGGCCAAACCCCCATTTTGACCCGGGAAACGGCCAAATTGTCCCGGCTTAGCTTTCGCTATAGTTCCGAAAAAGTGCAAAAAATGCTTCATCAAAAATTTCGCCCCCTCGGAGAGACCCTACAATGGACTTGCACTATTCTACGTGAGAAATATCAGTTTTAATTGTAACTTTGGATACGTGCTTCTCTGACCTTGAGAGTATCCCATGGACCTTCGTGATGAGGTAAACTTTAATGAGATAATTTGTATGGAAGAAAGTTTCAGAGATAAAGACGCCGAAAGTATTGTAAAAAGATACGAGGGCATGATGTCCGATCAGGCGCATTATTTTTTCGAGTTTGAAGAGTTTGCCTTAGTGATTGAATATTATAAGCAAAGAAAACGCTTTGGTGCCGCCTTAAAGGCTTGTGAATTTGCTTGTGAGCAACATCCTTTTACGAGTGATTTGTTACTCTATAAAGCCCAAATCTTGTCTTTAAGCGGAGAGCCCGAAAAGGCCTTAGAGATCACCGATTACCTCGATACCATCCACCCGATGGACTCCGATCTATTGCTTTTGAAGGAAACCATTTACACCCAACTGGGAGATTATGCTCAGGCCCTTACCCTTTTGGAAGAGGCCCTGCCGCTTTCGTCCAACCCAGATGAAATTCATTGCCGCATTGCCTTTGCGTATCAAAACCTAGGAAAGTATCGAGATGCTATCCGGCATTACAAAGAAGCAATCACCCTAAATCACCGGCAAGAAGATGCGGTGTATGAGCTGAACTATTGTTTGGAATTGATCGGTGAGCTAGAAAAAAACCTTGACTTTTATGAAGGGTTTACAGATGATGACCCTTTTTCTTCGCAAGCGTGGTTTAATTTGGGTTTGGCTTACGCCCGCATAAGAAGATATGAAGACGCCTTACAAGCCTTGGATTACGCAAGTTTGGTTAAAGAAGATTTTTCCTTGGCATATTACGAGACAGGGCATATTTATATGAATATGCAAAATTACCGGGAAGCGCAAAAAGCGTACACTTCGGCCTTGGTACACGGAGATGCTAGCCCAGACTTATTATGCTGCCTGGGGGCCGCTTATGAAAAAATGGATGATTATGACTCGGCTTTGATCAATTATCGGGAAGCCTCCAAACAAGACCCATCTTGGGATGAAGCTTGGTTTGGCTTAGGAACGTGCAAGTATGCCCTAGAACGATGGATGGAAGCTTTACACTTTTATAAAAAGGCGGCTCAAATTTCCCCCGAAAACGAAGATTATTGGCTGGCCATTGCCGATACGGAGTACAAAATTGGAAACGTGATCAATAGCCTGGAAGCTTACGAAAAATCCAGCCAACTCTTTCCAGAAAACCCCAAGTTATGGCTTAACTGGTCGTATGTTTATTATGAGTTAGGAGACGAAGACAAGGCCATAGCGCTCATTCAAGAGGGTATTGAAGAATGCCCCGAAGAATCTCTTTTATATTACCGGGCTGCCGCCTACCAATTAAATGCCGGGTACTATCAAGAAGCACTAAACCGTTTAGAGCAAGGCTTAATTTTAAATTATGAAGCCCATACCTGCCTTTACGAATTTTTTCCCGAACTAGAAACCCAAAAGGTGCTTTATAAAATCATCGAGAAATTTAGACAGGATTAAATATATGGTTAATTACGTGCTAAACAATCTACCCGAACGTACCGAAAAAACGCGGGACTACGGGATCACGATGGTCATGGACAAAGGCTTGAGCCTGAGAGAAGTAGAAGACCTTATTGAAACCTCAGGACAGTATATTGATATCGTGAAATTAGGGTGGGCCACTTCCTATGTGACCAATAACCTTCAAAAAAAGTTAGACCTATTCAAAGAAGCTGGGATCACTTGCTATTTTGGTGGGACCTTGTTTGAGGCCTTCTTGGTTCGTGGACAGTTTGATGACTACCGTCGGGTCTTGGATAAGTACCAAATTCCTTTAGTAGAAGTTTCGGATGGTTCTATTGAAATTGAGCACAAGAAAAAGTGCGAATATATCAGCATCCTCGCCGAGCAGGTCAAAGTACTCTCAGAAGTAGGGTCCAAAGATGTAGAAAAGATTATCCCGCCCTACAAGTGGATTGAATTGATGCAAGCTGAACTAGATGCGGGAGCCTGGAAAGTGATCGGAGAAGCTCGAGAGAGTGGTACCGTTGGCCTCTTCCGCTCCACGGGTGAAGTCCGTTCGGGATTGGTACAAGAGATTTTAACGAAGATCCCGTATCAGAAGATTATCTGGGAGGCTCCTCAAAAATCCCAACAGGTTTGGTTTGTCAAATTAATTGGATCCAATGTAAACTTAGGAAATATTGCTCCCCGGGAGGTGATTCCCTTAGAAACCCTCCGCTTGGGTATCAGAGGGGATACATTTAGTCATTTTCTTAAACCCGGCTCAGAGCAAAATCTTTTATAAAATTCATGAGTTCACTACGAAGTTTCGTTTTACTTTACCTGAAAGGTTTGGCCATGGGAGCAGCCGATGCTGTTCCCGGAGTTTCTGGAGGTACCATTGCCTTTATTACAGGTATTTACGAAGAGTTGATAGAATCACTCCGTTCTATCGATGGCGAAGCCATTCGATTACTCAGAACTTTCCAATTATCGGCCTTATGGAAACACGTGCACGGGAGTTTCTTGCTCACGCTCTTTTTGGGCATAGGAACTTCCCTCGTGATTTTCTCCCGGGTAATTCTCTATCTCTTAGACCAATACCCTATTTTACTGTGGTCCTTTTTTTTCGGGCTTATCATTGCTTCGGCTTGGTTGATAGCCCGTCAAATTCCTCGCTGGACCCTACCCGTACTTGTTTCTTGTGTTCTAGGAATTGCTTTGGGTTTAGGGGTAAGTATACTGGGCCGCACGGAAACCCCAGAAAATCTACCGTTTATTTTTCTATCCGGAGCTATCGCAATTTGTGCCATGATTTTGCCAGGGATATCGGGTAGTTTTATCCTGGTGCTCTTGGGAAAGTATCAATTTATTTTTTCGGCTATTAAAGACTTTTCGATAAGTATTGTGGCTACATTTTTAGCTGGTTGTGTGATTGGTTTACTAAGCTTTTCTCACTTAATCAACTGGCTTCTTAAAAAATACCATGACCTTACCATCGCTTTTTTAACTGGGGTTATGCTAGGGTCTCTTTGGAAAGTGTGGCCTTGGAAAATCACCCTAGAAACGTATGAGGATAGGCATGGCGTGATAAAGCCCCTGGTACAGCAAAATGTGTTGCCTTGGGACTTTGCGGCCCAAACCCAAGAGGCTTCCTATTTGTTTGGAGCCATTTTACTAGCTGTTTTTGGGTTTTTATTAGTTTATTTATTAGAAAAGTTGCTTCCATCTCAAAAGTAAGATAAGCCTCAATTTATCAAGCAAACATCATCCGGGTTCTCTTGCATTTTTATTCAAATTTGCTTAAAGTGTTAAAAAACAAAGTATATGAGAAAATTCGGACTGATTGGTTATCCACTCTCCCATTCCTTTTCAGAAAAATACTTCACGCAGAAGTTTCAGTCCGAAAAGATAGCGGGTGTAAGCTATCAATTGTATGAGCTTGAGCAAATAGAAGACTTTCCTCGCTTATTACGCGACAACCCGGAAATAAGAGGGCTTAATGTGACCATCCCTTACAAAGAAAAAATAATTCCCTATCTTCATGGCTTAGCCGATTCGGCACAAGAAGTAAAGGCCGTCAATGTCATCAAAGTCAATGCTCAAGGGAAGCTAACCGGATACAACTCCGATTATTATGGATTCTTGCAATCTCTAAGTCATGAATTGGGCCATCTCAAAAATATACACAGCTTAGAAGGTTTCAAGGCCCTGGTTTTAGGTACCGGCGGTGCTTCCAAAGCGGTTCAAGCGGCTTTAAAATCGTTGAAAATCCCCTATCGTTTGGTATCTCGAAGCAAAAAGCATGTAAGGTCTCTCCTTTACGAAAATATTAATGAAAAAATCCTAAGGGACTATCAGCTCATAATAAACACCACCCCCTTAGGGATGCACCCCAAGGTAGATACCTTCCCAATGCTCCCCTATCAGCATTTAAGCGCTAAGCACCTATGCTTCGATTTAGTGTATAACCCCGAGGAAACCCTGTTTTTAAAAAAGGCAGCCGAATACCACTCCCGGGTAAAAGGTGGACTTGAGATGCTTTACTTACAAGCTGAGAAAGCTTGGGAAATTTGGAATTCTTGAACATTCCCTTGTGAAACTACAACCTAAACGGCCAAAAAACAGTATGATATAGAAAAACTTGCATAGAAAGTATGCATTTTCATTCCAAGGCAATAATATTGGCCAATATTGCATGATTGCAAGAAAAAGTATTTATTTGTAGTCGTCAGACTTACTAAAATCACCCAATTTACGTTAAGTTTAAAACAAAAAAACAATCAGGGATTCATACAAACGACAACTTCGGTTGTTACATTCTATCATCACTATGGAAATTGAGATTCGTTCATTGGTAGCTTACATCTCGATCTTTTTTATTCTAATCATCTCTTCAACTGTCTTTGCTCAAGATGCCCACGAGTTGGTCGAGCGTGGTAAGGAGAAACAGCAAGCCGGAGTTTATACCGAAGCAATTAAAGATTTCACCGAAGCCGTTAAATTAGATGATACTTACGAAGAAGCTTATTACCATCGGGGAGAAGCTTATTTTGAAATAGGCCGCTATCAGGATGCCTTACAAGATTTAAACCGGGCTATCTCCTTAGAGCCTAGAAGCTCTTCTATGAGCTATTACAAGCGGGGTTTGGTACACAACGTCCTAAACCAATTAGATTTAGCCTTACTTGATTTTAATGAGGCCATTAAAATCGCCCCAACCAACGAATTATATTTTGTTCGCCGAGCCGGTCTGTATCGTAAGCGAAAGCAATATTCTCAAGCCTTAAACGACTGCCAAAAAGCTTTGGAACTTGTACCCGGTTACTACCGGGCCCTTAGTGTGCAAGGCTTGATCCAGTTGGACAAAGGCCAAACCGAAGAAGCCTATACCCACTTATCTGCTGCCGTAACCGAAGAACCCAATGACTCCGAGCTGCACAATAACCTCGCGTATTATTATGACCTCACGGGTCAGTACCAAAAAGCATTAGAAGAGTTTACCGCAGCAATCAATTTAGATTCGCGTAACTCTCAAGCCTACTACGACCGTGCCCGCTTAAAATTATTTTTAGGCAATAATGCCGGAGCCCTAAAAGATGCTAAGCGTTCCATTTACAATAACCGACGCTTTTTGCCTGCCTACATAATCCGAGGGATCGCGTCTTATAATACCAATGAATTTGAGCGATATAATTACGATGTTCATATTTATATGAAGACCGCTCACCGGGCAAAAGACTATTTTCTTATTGCCGATTATGTGGAAAAGTATGTGGATAACCCTAGCCAGGAAGAGCGGATTTTTACCCAAGCCGAACAGTGGGCGGTAAAAGCTTTAGAACTGGAAGATAGCTACCGGACCAACCTATTATATGCCCGGATTTTATTCCGTTTACGCAAGACAGTCTTGGCTCGGGAGCATACGCAAATCGCCATTAAACAAGCCCGAAAGCTTAAAATAGACGCTAGTAAGGCCTTATTCTTAAAAACGAAAATAGATAAAGAGAATACAGACAATACGCCGCCGGTGATCCGGATTACCTCGCCAGTTGCCTCAGTACGAGGGATTATTACGGTAGAATCGGCCGAAAAACTAACGGTTTTAGGAGTGGCCAGTGATGAAAGTGGTATCGAGAAAGTGTTGATAAATGGTAACCCAGCCCGGCTTACCTCCGATGGGCACTTCGATGGCCAAACCCTTCTAAAAGAGGAGAAAAACTTTATTACCGTGAGAGCTTTTGATAAGCGGGGGAATGAAACTACCAAGACTTTTGTCGCCGAACGCAAGGCCCAAGCCCCAGTTAGCCCGGCCCCTGTCGCAAATACCATGATGGGTAAAAACCGGGCCTTATTGATTGCTACCAATTATTATGATTCGTGGGGCGACCTGGCCAACCCGGTAAGCGATGCCCGTTCTATCCGAGAAGACTTAGAACGTATCTACGGGTTTGATGTTCAATTACTCGAGAACCCAAGCAAAGAAAAAGTAATGCTAACCATTAAGGATTACATCAAGCAGCAATACGATAACAAAGATCAGTTGTTTATTTTCTTTGCCGGCCACGGACAGTTTGATGAAATCTTTAAAGAAGGTTATGTGGTAGCCAAAGACTCCAAATTTGACGATGAGTCTA
>CAWUIO010000027.1:0-59915 GCA_963922455.1 uncultured Microscillaceae bacterium | reverse complement strand
CCGCGCGCGGGCCGGCGAGTAGCGAAAGCCCGACCCCGGCGGTACTAATGGTGAAATAGAGCACTCCTTCTCCACCGCCGGGGACAGCCTCAAGGTTTTTCCGTTTATATACCTATTTGTATCTTCCGACTCCAAAATCTCTCCTCTCACTTCTCTGCTCACTCCTCTCAACCCTTACATATTCCGGCGATACTGCCCCCCCACTTCGTATAAAGCGGCCGACATCTGGCCTAAAGAACACACCTTGGCGGCTTCCATCAGGGCTTCAAAAATGTTTCCGTTTTGCAGCGCTGATTCTTGTAAGGCTTTGAGGGCTTTCACTGCCGCTTCGGCATTGCCTTGGTGGAATGCGTCACGGTTGGCAATAGCGCGCTCCTTTTCTTCGGTGGTGGAGCGGATGACCTCATCGGGAATGATGGTCGGGGAGCCTTTTTCATCCAAGTAGGTATTAACCCCGATGATGGGGAGCTCGCCCGTGTGTTTTTTCATCTCGTAGTAGAGGGACTCGTCTTGGATTTTGGAGCGCTGGTACATGCGCTCCATCGCGCCCAGTACGCCGCCCCGCTCGGAGATAGATTTGAACTCATTCAGCACGGCTTGTTCTACTAAGTCGGTGAGTTCCTCGATGATGAAAGCGCCTTGCAGGGGATTTTCGTTTTTGGCTAGGCCGAGCTCGTGGTTGATGATCATCTGGATGGCCACGGCCCGGCGTACACTCTCTTCGGTGGGCGTGGTGATGGCCTCATCGTAGGCATTGGTGTGTAAGGAGTTACAATTGTCGTAGAGGGCCATCAAGGCTTGCAGGGTAGTCCGAATATCATTGAAAGCAATTTCCTGGGCGTGTAGAGAACGGCCGGAGGTCTGGATATGGTACTTCAACTTCTGGGAGCGGGAGTTGCCGTGGTATTTGTACTTCATGGCCTTGGCCCAGATACGCCGGGCTACCCGGCCCAAGACAGAGTACTCCGGGTCCATCCCGTTGGAGAAGAAGAAGGACAGGTTGGGAGCGAAGGAATCAATGGGCATGCCCCGGCTCAAGTAGTACTCCACAAAGGTAAAGCCGTTGGAAAGGGTCAGGGCTAGCTGCGTGATGGGGTTGGCCCCGGCCTCGGCAATGTGGTAGCCCGAAATAGAAACTGAATAGAAATTACGGACATTTTGGTCAATGAAGTACTGCTGGATATCTCCCATCATGCGGAGGGCAAACTCCGTGGAGAAGATACAGGTGTTTTGGGCCTGGTCTTCTTTGAGGATATCGGCTTGGACGGTACCGCGTACCGAACTGAGGGCCTTGGCTTTTAACTCTTGGTAGGTATCGGCGGGAAGTACTTGGTCGCCACTTAGGCCGAGTAGCATAAGGCCCAGCCCTTCATTCCCCTCGGGCAGTTCGCCGAAGTATTGGGGGACGGGAAGGCCTTTTTGGGCATAGATGCTCTTAATTTTTTCTTTTACTTCGCTTTCCAGTCCCTGCTCCCGAATGTACAACTCACACTGCTGGTCTACGGCCGAGTTCATAAAAAGGGCCAGAATGATGGGAGCCGGGCCGTTGATGGTCATGGATACAGAAGTGCGCGGATCGGATAAGTTGAAGCCCGAGTACAGTTTTTTGGCTTCGTCTAAGGTAAAAATACTTACCCCCGAGTTACCAATCTTCCCGTAGATGTCGGGCCGGTGGTCGGGATTTTCTCCGTAAAGGGTTACCGAGTCAAAAGCCGTGGAGAGACGCTTGGCGGGCATGCTCTTGGATAAGTAGTGGAAGCGTTTGTTGGTACGCTCGGCATCTCCTTCTCCGGCAAACATCCGGGTGGGATCTTCGCCTTGGCGTTTGAGGGGAAATACCCCGGAAGCGTAGGGGAAGAAACCTGGGGTGTTTTCGGTCAACATCCAGCGTAAGAGGTCGCCCCAGTCTTGATAGCGGGGCAGGGTTACTTTAGGGATACGCGTACCCGATAAACTGGTATAGTATAAATCCTGCTCGATGATTTTATCGCGTACTTGAAATTGGTATTTATCGGCTTTGTACCGTTTCACGAGAGCAGGCCACTCTTGCAACATCTTTTTGCACTCCCCATCCAGGCGATTTTCTAGGTTGGAGTAGAGGCTGATGAGATCTTTTAGGTATTCCGGCTCTCCTTGGACGTGCTCAATGGCGTGTACCACGTCTTCACTCTCCTCGATAAACTCCACGGTAGTCTTACCGATATTGGCCCGGAGCTGATCGATGGTGCCTTTGAGTTGGTACATTTGGCGGGCGATGCCGGCTTGCTGATCGACAAAGGCATCGTATTTATCGCTGTCTTCGCAGATTTCGGCTAGGTAGCGCACGCGATCGGGCGGGATGATGTAAATCTTTTCCGACATTTCCTGGCTGATGGCAAACTGGGATTGGAGCTGCCCGGCTCCCACCTTTTCCACCAATTTGTCCATAATCTTGCGGTAGAGGACGTTCATCCCGGGGTCGTTAAACTGGGAAGCAATCGTACCGTAGATGGGCAATTCCTCGTCGGGCGTTTCAAACTGCATGGTGTTGCGCTTGTATTGCTTGCGTACATCCCGCAGGGCATCCAAAGAACCGCGCTTATCAAATTTGTTGATGGCGATGAGGTCGGCAAAGTCCAGCATATCAATTTTTTCTAGCTGGGTAGCGGCGCCATATTCGGAGGTCATCACGTAAAGGGATGCGTCGGAGTGGTCGGTAATTTCGGTATCCGACTGCCCAATTCCCGAAGTTTCTACGATGATGAGGTCATAGTGGGCGGCCTGGCAAATATCAATCGCGTCCTGCACGTGACGGCTCAAAGCCAGGTTGGACTGGCGGGTAGCCAGCGAACGCATAAAAACCCGGGGGTTATGGATGGAGTTCATCCGAATGCGGTCACCTAAAAGGGCCCCACCGGTTTTCCGCTTGGAAGGGTCTACCGAGATAACGGCAATGCTTTTATCTTCAAAGTCTAGCAAGTAGCGCCGCACCAATTCATCTACCAGGGAAGATTTACCCGCTCCCCCCGTACCGGTAATCCCCAAGACGGGTGTGGCCTTTTCGCCTTTGGAGGCCTGGATACGGGCTTGAATAATTTCGTACTCATCGGGGAAGTTTTCGGCGATGGTGATCAGTCGGGCTATTTTTTGGGCATTACGCTGGGGGAGGGCTTGCAAGAGCGTGTCTAAATCGTCCCAGTCATAATCTGAAGTATCGGGTGTGCTTTTATTTTCGGTACCTTGGGCTAAGACCGATTGTTGTACCCGGGTAGAACGGTAGGCCGGATAATCACACCGTTGGAGGAGGTCATTGATCATCCCTTGTAGGCCCATTTCGCGGCCATCGTCGGGCGAGTAGACTTTGTCAATCCCGTATGCGTGGAGCTCTTCCATTTCACTAGGTAGGATAGTACCCCCACCCCCGGCAAAGATGCGGATATTGGCCTTACGTTCTTTGAGTAGGTCATACATATACTTGAGGTATTCCACGTGCCCCCCTTGGTAGGAGGTAATGGCAATCCCTTGGGCATCTTCTTGAATGGCGCAGTCTACAATTTCGGCTACGCTGCGGTTATGGCCTAAGTGGATCACTTCTGCCCCGGAAGCTTGAATAATCCGGCGCATGATGTTAATGGCCGCATCGTGCCCGTCGAAGAGAGAAGCGGCGGTTACGATACGGATGGGGTATTGAGAGGTGTAGGGTTTTTGCTCAGCCATGGTACTATTTGATCTTTAATTACTCCTATATAGACAAAAATACAATTTTTTTGTTTAGGCTCATTGGGGGCCAAAAGCATTAAAATTTCCACAAAACCCCTCTATTCCTACGGGATGACCAGGACTTGGACCTATTGCCCATATTTCTTTTGGGGAATGGGTCAAAATGGAGAAATCTATGGAAGTTTTCCTGGATTAATTTTTTTCTTCGTCTTTCCCCTCTACCCTACGTCTACCTTCAAAATACGAAAACCATGCCCCAATGCCAAAATTCGAACACCCGAGAACTGTACATTTGCCTTCGCGAAAAGCTCCTTACCTGGATCAACTCCCGGGTACAAGATCCTTCCGTGGCCGAAGACCTGCTCCACGACACTTTTGAGCGCATAGAAAAATATTGCCAGGGGGGAGGAACTTGCGCATATCCAAAGTCTTATGTTTTTCAATCGGTTATCAATCGAGTGAGGGATCACCTAAAAACCGATTACCCTAACATTTCCCTGGAAGAGGCGTGTATCCCTTCCCCACCAATTGCCTTAGCAGACATAGAACCAAGTAATAAGCCGAACCTTGAGTACTTTTTGGCCGGACTTAGCCCCGAAAACCGCCAAGCCTTCCTGTGGGTTGATTACTATAAAATCCCCCAAACTCAAGTTGCCCAATGCTTGGGGATACCCCTCTCAACCCTTAAATCCCGGGTACAGCGTACCCGTAGATTATTGCAAAAAAAATTCCGGGCTTATTTGGAGCATTCCTTTTAAAAATTTTTCTCCTCCCGAATGCGTCTTTTCCTCCTTAATCCAGTCATAGGGGAAAAATCAATTCGCATTATGAAAAAAAGTTTTTTAAAAACCTTTGCTATTGTAGGAAGTAGCTCTTTGTTATCATCATTCAGTACCCTCTGTGGGCTCGGTGGGGCTGGCTTATGCGGAGTTGCTTGTTTACCTTTGGTTGCGGTACCATTTAGCTCCGTATTTGGTATTTCTACGGCTTATTTAGCCACTTGGAGCCAAACCTTGTTACCCTTTACCGCGGCTCTTAGTGCTGTGGCGTTTACCTTGGCCTATATCAACCTTTACCGAAAGCCGGTCGCAACAGACACGTGTTGTGATACGGAGCGTCCTGTTCGTCAAGGTTTTTCCTTAAACCCTTCCAAATTGGTTTTTTGGGCAGGTTTACTCCTTACGGTTGGCTTTTACGTCCAGGCGATACAAAACCCCAGTAGCTCTCCAGAAGCTAGTTGCCTACCCGAAGCGTGCCCAAGCCTTGCTCAGCCTCTTGAAAAGGAATCTACGTGGTACACCCAAACCCAAGGAGCCATCTTAGCCCCATTCCGTTACAGCCAATACCTTTCCCTGGCTTCTTTTCAAGACCTTTGGGAACAAATCAAGCCCAACAAGCCAGCGCCTCCGGTATATTATCAAGTAAACCAGGCTATCTTGGCCCAGGGAGATCTCAAGACCTCCATCCATTACCCACCAGACTCGAGTCAAGAAAAAGCAAAAACAGGAACTTGTTGCCCCAGTACCCCTGGCTGCAATCCTAAAGATTGCAAAGACCCTCGCTCGTGTATTTCTAGAACCAAGGCGGAAAAGCTAGTAAAAAGCACCCTTCCGAGTGCCTGCTCGCCAAGCCAAGCCAGTAGCTGTTCTCCCATCAGCCAAACCTGTACGCCCAAGTCTTGTAAACCGAGTTCGTGTTCTTCCAACTAGATCTATTTACTTTTTGAGCATTGGCAAAACCCCCGCCCTAGGGCAGGGGTTTTGCTGTTTATACCTTGGAAATTTAGTATATTGGCCCTATGACAGATCCATCGAGCGATTTTGCTCCCCAAAAGCGTCTATTCAACATAGACGAATACCACCTCATGACTCAAAGCGGTATTTTAGAAGAAAAAGGACACGAACTAATCCAAGGTGAGATCTTAAGCACCAGACGTACCGGTAGTAAGCACGCCGCTTCTGTAAAGGGCCTGATCCGACTTTTTAATACGATCAATCAAGAAGCGTATATTCTAGGAATTCAGGACCCCTTACATTTAGGAGAGAATAATGAGCCTCAGCCCGATGTGATGATCTTACATTTTCAAGCCGACCTCTATTCCAGCCAACATCCCCAACCCAAAGATGTGGTTTTACTCATCGAGGTATCTGACTCTACCCTGGAATACGACCGTAATACCAAACGAGACCTGTATGCCCAATTTGGTATCCCCGAGTATTGGGTCGTCAATGTAGATGAGAAGCAAGTAGAACAATACCAAGAGCCTTCGGGCCAGACCTACAAGTCTCTTAAAATATACGAATTTGGTGACAGTATTCGGCCAAACTGTTTAGACATCAGCCTTCCCCTGACCGCTATTTTTCTCTAAGCATGGGGGCTGCCCTCCATTCTCCCCCCCACAAAACCAGCCCGGCCCCTCCTCTCTGGGCAGGCTCAAGCGCGGAGAGGAGGAGGGCAGCCCCACTTAATTTTTAGGCTCCATGCCCGGTTGGGTAATGGTGTAGTTTTCTTCCCCTTTGACCTTGGCTACAATATTTTTCACATCCTCCAGTAATTGCTTGGCATCGTAAATAATCCCGTCTTTGATGGTATACTGCACGCCCCCGACCCGGACTGCTTCATTTTCCTCATTGAGCTCGATGGTGCCCGTACCGTAAAGCCTCTTTAAATTTTCCAGGGGATTGGCTTCCAATAGGATCATATCGGCTTTTTTGCCCACTTCAATACTCCCAATCTCAGAATCCATTTGAAGGGCCTCGGCTCCTTTTAAGGTAGCGGCCCGAATCACTTCAAGAGGATGGAAACCGGCTTCGCGCAGTAATTCCAGTTCGCGGATAAAGGCAAACCCGTAAAGTTGAAAGATAAAACCCGAATCAGAACCGGTGGTCACCCGCCCGCCCCGGTTTTTATATTCGTTGACAAAGGTCATCCACAATTGGTAATTCTGCTTCCAGTTTACTTCTTCTTCGGTACCCCAGGAGTGCCAATACGAACCGTGGGATATGCGGCTGGGTTGGTAAAACTCCCAAAGGGAAGGAAGGGTATACTCCTCGTGCCATTCGGCCCGGCGGGCCCGCATCAGGTCCCGGTTGGCCTCATAAATATTGAAGGTAGGATCGATGGTAAAATCTAGCTTGATCAGCTCATCCATGACCGCATTCCAGTGATCAGAATAGGGTTTGGCGGCTTGTTTCCAAAGATTGCCAGCTTCTCGGAAGCGGTCTTGCTCGTTTTGGTAATTATAGTCCAGGGGGTAGTGTTGTATCGTTTTATCTTCAAAAAGTGCCTCAGGCAGGCCATACCAGTGCTCCATCGTGGTGAGTCCCAAGCGGGCCGTATTGAGCACATTGAGCCAGGCCACGTCGGTCTGGGCGTGGTGACAAGCCGAGCCTAGGCCTAGCTTTTTGGCTTCATCGAGGGCTGCTTCCATAATATCCGGCCTAGCCCCAAAAAACTTAATGCCATTGGCTCCCTTAGCCGCTATATCTTGCACCCACTTCCGGGCAATCGCCGGGCTGCTCATGGGTTCGTCACTTCCCATGCCAAAACCCAGGTAAGAGACAATCCGGGGGGCCGTAATGGTATTTTCCCGGCTGCGTTTTTGGTGGTCCAGGGTCCATTCCAGTCCGTTAAAACTGCCGGGTTCGCGTACGGTCGTTACCCCGTGGCCCAGCCAGAGCTTAAAAACATATTCGGCTGTGGTGCCTTGCGAGCGGCCTCCGATATGGCCGTGCATATCGACAAAGCCGGGGAGCATATACATCCCTTCGGCTTCTATAACGGTATCCCCGGCTTCGGCCTGGGGGCGGCGATCGGGGTTAATAGGTGCATTGGGGTTGCCCACCACTTGAACCCGGGCAATACGGTCTTGCTCTACCACCACGTCTACGGGCCCCAACATGGGTGACCCACTCCCCGGGATGAGGTTTACCCCTCGGATGATCATGCGTTTAAAAGGCCCAGCTCCTTCGGCCCTTTCGGGAGAGCGGGGTACTTCCTGGCTTTGGGCATTTCCAAGAAAAGGACAAAGTAAAATAAGTATATAGAGACCACTTGCCAAAAAGATATTTTTACGAGTTTTCATAAGGTCGGATTTATCTTATGGATTTTTATAATGATCTGGAAAATACGACAAATTGGTTGGCAGGGCAAGTCTCTTATGAAATTAGCCAGGATGTCGCTTGGGCAAGCGCTGACCTCTTGTATTTATACAATAGGGGCTTGCCCGCGCCAAAAAAGATAGTGACGGCTTGTCCTAATCTACCGGCGCGGGCCGGGCTCTCGCTACTCGCTGCCTTTGCCCGCAGGGCCTAGACGAGCTCAAACAGGCCGCTCCATCCCTAAGCCAAAGAAGCTGTATTATACAGGTACTTCTTCCAGTTCTTGGAGGCAGTTCTTCAATTCATCCAGATAATTTCCGTATAGTTTTTTGGAAAACCATTTGCACACGGGCCAGTATAAAGCAATGACAAGCACCGACATTAGCAAGGATAACAGGAGGACTTCCCATCGCATTAAGGTCTCAAGCATATCCCCATCAGAGGCGAGGGAAAAGCCGTACAAAAACCCGATGAGATAACTAAAAGGAATTAAATAATAACTTATGCTTTTGTAAAACGTAAAAAAGCTATCCAAAATGCCTATTAACTGCTCTAGGGAGGTTTTTAGGTTATGGGTATGTATCTCGATCTGATTGATGCGCCGGTATTTGACCCAGTACAAAGCCGAAAAGCCTAGGCACATCAGCATAATGACCGCCGACAAACTCTTTTCAAAGAGGTTTAAAGACCCGAATAAACTATTGAGGGAGAAGGCCAGGATCATAGCGATCATGAGCCCTCCTTCTAACTGAATGCTTCTATTAATTTTGGAAACAGCATTTTGGGTCTTTCCTTTCAGCATTTTACGGATTTCCGAGGAGGCTACTTGTTTTTGGGGCAAGTGTTCCTCGGATATCTCTTTCCAGATGGATTTTAGCTCATGCAGTTCCATATTGTGGTTTATTCAATATTTGTTTCAATTTATTTTTGATACGGTTCATCCTAACCCGTACATAATTTTGAGTAATCCCTACGGTTTCGGCTATTTCGGCATAGTCTTTATCTTCGAGATAAAGCATGAGGATCGCCTTCTCCACTTTATTGAGTTGCTCAATGGCATCTCTCAGGATTTTTAATTTTTCTTCATAAGCATAATCATATTCGGTATCGGCAATCCGGTAGACCGAGTCGGAGAGCTCTGATTTTTGGGGCCTTTTGCGTTTTTTCCGATAATGGGAGATGGCCGTATTCAGGGCTACCCGGTACATCCACGTGCTAACTTTGGCCTCACCCCGAAATTTGGGATACGACTTCCAAAGTTGGAGAACGATTTCCTGAAAGAGATCCCTTCGGTCCTCTTCTCCATCTACGTACATGGCACAGACCTTGTGAATAATACCTTGATTCTGCTGGATTATTTCAACAAATTTTGCTTCCAAAGACTTTGATGCTTTTTTTCATTAGTAGCTAAACGCTCCCTAGGATTACACTTCTTTAATTCTTTTTTTTAGGTTTAACGAAATTTTATCAATTTTCTTTATTTCTGTTTTTGTAATACAGGCGACTTTGCTAAATAATAAAATTCCAAGAGAAAGTATTATCTTGCAAAGGCACACAAACCGCGTTATATCCTATCTTTTTATTAAAAGCTTACAAAAAATAATACGACATTATGATAGAGTTTATTGATTCCATCTTTGACGGGGAACTAAAATTATTGCACCTCTTGCTGGTTTTACTTCCTATTTGGATCCTGTACATGTTCATCCGAGATGTCACAAATAAACGTCAAACCATCAAGCATAATTTTCCGGTTGTAGGACGCTTGCGCTATTTCCTTGAATCGATTGGTCCGGAACTCCGACAGTATATTGTAGCCAACAACCGGGAAGAGCTTCCTTTTAACCGTAGCGAGCGTTCTTGGGTCTATGCTTCGGCCAAGAGGCAAAACAACTACGAAGGTTTTGGTACCGACAAAGATATTTATGCTCCGGGGCACATTTTTATAAACCCCGCCCTATTTGCTTACAAACCCGGACCAGAGCACCCCAATGCCCAAGATCCTTATTTTCTGCCCTGTGCCAAGGCCATGGGGGCTTATAATAAACGCAAGCGCCCCTACCGCCCCTTCTCGATAGCCAATATCTCAGCTATGAGTTTTGGCTCTTTGTCTAAAAATGCGATACTCGCCTTGAATAAGGGAGCAAAGACCAGTGGTTGCTATCACAATACCGGAGAAGGCAGCCTCTCGCCCTATCACGCCACCGGCGCCGATGTGATGTTCCACTTTGGGACGGGGTACTTTGGGGTGAGAGACGATCAGGGAAATTTCTCTATGGAAAAGATGGTTGAGTTAGTCCAGCAAAATCCTTTTATCCGGGCCGTAGAGATTAAAGTTTCTCAGGGAGCCAAGCCCGGGAAAGGAGGAATCTTGCCGGCCTCCAAGATTACCCAAGAAATTGCCGACATTCGGGGTATTGAAATGGGAAAAGATGTTTTATCGCCTGCTTCGCACAGTGCCTTCGGCAATGTACCCGAAATGATGGATTTTATTGAAGAGATTGCCGATAAAACCGGATTGCCGGTGGGATTTAAAGCAGCCGTAGGTAGACTGGAATACTGGAAAGAATTGGCCGACCGTATGGTGGAAACAGGTCACGGCCCTGATTTTATCACCATCGACGGGGGCGAAGGGGGTACCGGGGCCGCTCCCCATTCTTTTGCCGACCACGTATCCTTGCCTTTTACCTATGCCTTTACCGATGTTTATAAAATATTTCTCGAGCGGGGCCTTACCGATAGGGTCGTCTTTGTAGCCTCCGGGCGTTTAGGTTTTCCGGCCAAAACCATGATGGCCTTTGCCATGGGAGCCGATTTAATCCAAGTAGCCCGGGAGGCGATGCTCTCGATTGGTTGTATCCAGGCCCAGATTTGCCATACCAACACCTGCCCGGCGGGAGTGGCTACCCAAAAGAAATGGTTGCAAAGTGGGCTCAACCCCGAGAACAAAGCCTCTCGCTTTCATAACTACATGTTGGCTTATCGCAAAGAGGTCTTACAAATGACCCACGCTTGCGGGTATGAGCACCCTTGCCAATTGATGATGCACGATGTGGAAATGGGCATCTCCGACACGAATAATGCGCAAACCTTGGAAAACACCTTTGGCTACCAAAAAGCAGCCGTAGCCTTCGAGGGCATGGAGCATATGCTCCATTGTGATTATCTAGGAGGTTTAGGCCGGGAGTCTGTGCTCAGTAAAAGCACGCACTGGAAAGACATATAAAAAAATTTGGGAGCAAATCCGATTTTTTATCTATATTTGCATTCCTAAAAATCCCGCACGCGTGGCGCAACTGGATAGCGCATCAGATTTCGGCTCTGAGGGTTGAGGGTTCGAATCCTTCCGCGTGCACAAACCTTGGAGGGCCTAGGCTCTTCAAGGTTTTTTTAGTATTATCGGGCCGTCAAACTTTTTGCTTGTTATGATCCGAATTTCTGCTTCGTACTGTACGCTTACCCTTCTGATTGCTATTTTTATTACGGCCTGTGAAAGCCCGCAACACCAAGACCACGGAGATGCCAATGCCCATATGAACCAAAAGCCTTTTGAGGAATTGGTAGCCAATTTTGAGTCGCCGGAGCGGAGTGCCTGGCAAAAACCCGATCAAGTGTTAGGGTTTATAGGCGACTGGCAGGGCAAGAGGGTCATGGATATTGGCTGTGGCACGGGTTATTTTAGTGTCCGGATGGCCCGGGCCGGGGCCCAAGTCATTGCGGCCGATGTGGATCCACGCTTTTTAGACTATGTAAAAACCCGAGTGGACACCGCTGATATAGGTGGAGGTTCTATAGAAATTCGTAAAATCCCCATGGACGCTCCTGGGTTGGAGAAGGAAGAAGTGGATAAGGTTTTCCTATGTGATGTCTATCATCACATCCAAGACCGGCCTAAATACTTCCGTCAAGTAGCCCAAGGCCTTAAACCCGAAGGCCAGCTCATCGTGCTTGACTTTTTTAAAAAAGAAGCTCCGGTAGGGCCGCCCGTCAAGATGAAAATAGCGTATGAGCTTGTTCAAAAAGAATTGGAAGAAGCCGGGTTTCGGAAGTTTAAAATTGCTGAAAACCTGCTGCCCTACCAGTATATTGTAATTGCTCAGCGCTAAGCAATTAATCCATTTTTCAATTCTCCTATTGGCTTGGCCATAGATCATCCCATTTACATACTTAAATAAGTATGATTTTAGTGATTCATTCTGCGGTTAGATTTGTTAAGAAAGTGTAAAGATCAGGTAAAATAATGGGTTTTATTTGGTCTGCTTTCTTCACCAAACCTACACTATATGGATGTTGAAATATTGTCTCGCATACAGTTTGCCTTTACAGTTGCTTTTCACTATATCTATCCTCCTCTCAGCATTGGCCTTGGCTTGTTACTCGTGATTTACGAAGGCCTTTATCTTCGCACCAAAAACCCTATTTATGAGCATTTAACCCGGTTTTGGATTAAAATATTTGCCCTTACTTTTGGGATTGGGGTGGCTACGGGCATTGTTATGGAGTTTGAGTTTGGCACCAATTGGGCCACGTATTCCCGTTACGTAGGAGATGTTTTCGGCAGTGCTTTGGCAGCCGAGGGTTTGTTTGCTTTTGCCCTAGAAAGTGGTTTTTTAGGGATCTTATTATTTGGATGGAACCGGGTGAGTCCCCGGATACATTTTCTGTCCACGATTGGCGTATTTTTGGGCTCCATGTTTTCGGCTATTTGGATTGTAGTAGCCAATAGCTGGATGCAAACGCCCGACGGATATCACATCGTGGGTGAGGGTATGGAGGCCCGGGCCGAAATTACCGATTTTTGGGCTATGGTTTTTAATCCTTCGAGCATAGACCGCATTACCCACGTTTGGATTGGGGCCTTTTTGGCAGGGGCTTTTTTGGTGCTGAGTGTCCACGCTTACTATATCATTAAGGGGCGCTATGTTGAGTTATCCCGTAAAGGATTTGAGATTGCTTTGGGGGTGGCTTTACTTTTTTCTTTATCCCAATTGGCAAGTGGACATAGCTCGGCCGATGGGGTGGCTACGAATCAACCGGCCAAGTTAGCGGCAATGGAGGGGCATTATGACAGCCTGAGTGTGGCTCCTATGTATTTGTTTGGCTGGGTAGACCCCAGAAATGAACGTGTGTTAGGGCCTGCCATACCTGGGGGGCTTAGTTTTTTGGTTCATTTTGATTTTGAAGAACCCATCCCAGGGCTCAAAGCTTTTCCGGCTGATGAGCGTCCTCAGGCGGTGCAAGCGATCTTTCAATTTTATCATTTGATGGTGGGGATTGGCTTGTTTTTAATTGCCTTGACGCTTTACGCAGGTTTGCAATGGTACCGAGGAAAGCTTTTTGAACAGAAGACCTTACTTTGGGTCTTTGTATTTTCGGTTATTTTACCCCAGCTCGCCAATCAGTTTGGCTGGTATACCGCTGAAATGGGAAGGCAGCCTTGGGTGGTTTATGGGCTTTTAAGGACCTCGGATGCGCTTTCTAAAAGTGTAAGTGCCAATCAAGTTTGGTTTTCCTTGATCATGTTTACCATTTTGTACGTGCTACTCTTTGCTCTTTTTATCTACTTACTGAGTAAAAAAATTCAGCACGGTCCGTATGAGGAAGGTCCCACGGGGCATCGGCCGCGGCAATCGGATACCTCAGCAGTTTTATTTCATTAATCCATCCTCTTTAAAACAACAAAAATATGCCTACATTTTTGGGAATTGATTATCCTACTTGGTGGTTTTTGGTGGTGGGCGGGGTGTTTTCCGGATATGCCATCTTGGATGGGTTTGATCTGGGGGCGGGAGCCATGCACCTCTTTTTTCCTCAGGACGAAAGCCGGCGTGTAGCCTTAAACGCGGTTGGCCCGGTTTGGGATGGAAATGAAGTATGGTTGGTAATTGGGGGCGGAACCCTCTTTGCTGGTTTTCCGGTGATGTACGCCACGCTCTTTTCGGCTATGTACATTCCCTTTATGCTATTTTTGTGTTTTATCATCCTACGGGCTATTTCGATTGAGTTTCGGAGTAAGGAACCCATGCTTTGGTGGCGGCAGACCTGGGATGTGGTGTACTCAGTCTCTAGTATTATGCTGGCCTTTTCCTTGGGCCTGGTCTTAGGAAACATCTTGATTGGGATGCCCCTGGATGCGCATTTTGAGTATCAGGGCAATGATCTTTCTTTTTTTAATCCCTTTGCTATTTTAGTGGGCTTAACTACGCTGGCTATGATGACCATGCATGGAGGTTTGTACCTATGTTTGAAGACTGAGGACAAGCTGTTTGAGAAAGTTGAGTACTTGCTCAAGCGGGCTATTGCCCTATTTGTGGTGTTGTTTGGGATTTTAAGTTTCTGCACGCTAATTTATTATCCCCATTTGTCGGATCGTTTTAAGGCCTACCCGATTTTGTTTGCCTTGCCAATCTTGGCCATTTTGAGCATTGCCAATGTACCTCGTTTGGTGAGTAAACGCCGTTTCAAAAGAGCCTTTATATTTTCGTCTTTGACCTTTAGTTTGTTATTGATTTTGGCGGCCGTTGAGCTATACCCTACTTTACTAATGTCTACCCTAAACCCCGAGCACAGTATCACGGTCTACAATGCCGCTTCTTCTTCTAAGTCTTTGAGAATTATGCTGGGTTTTGTGGCGATTGGGGCACCTTTGGTACTTCTATACACGATTATCGTATATCGCACGTTTTGGGGAAAGGTACGCATGGACGAGACAAGTTATTAAGTAAAGTGGGACGAAGAAAACCAAAAGCTGAGACTTATGTGCGGGTCTATACGTTTCTGCTCTCGGTTCCTCAAAAGGCTGAGGGATAGAGCGGCCTGTCTGAGCTCGTAGGGGCCTGGCGGGGAAAGGCAGCGAGTAGCGAAAGCCCGACCCCGGCGGCAGTATTTCCCCTATTCCAGCTTATTTTGATCGCCGGGGGCAGCCCCTTATCCCGCTTAAACCCGGCTTATAAAACAGATCAGAAAAATTTTAGTAGTTTTAGATAAATTGTTTAGTATTGGATATGAAAAAAATCACATTTCTTTTTGTAATACTTGGGAGTTTGGCCTGGCAAAGTCTGCTGGCCCAAGGCTTGGATTATGGTATGTGCCTGGATAAAGTGCTTGCCGTTCGTGGGGAAGACCATGATAGCAGTGAACAAGTAACTCAGCTATTATTTGGAGACGTTTTTAAGGTGACCGAGAAGAACCGAGCCAAGACCTGGGTGAAAATTGAAAACCAATACGATGGCTATGCGGGATGGATCCCGTTTGAGGAGGTACAGCCCATATCAAAAGCCTATTACGAAAATTACGCGGAGAATAATACCTTTGTGGCCGATGTTGGAAAGGAATCTTATGCCACGATTGAAGAAGTGCGTTATGATATCCCGGCGGGAGCTACCTTACCCTATTTTGAGAATGGGAAGATTAAAATTGGCGATGAACGTTTTAGTGTAAAAACCAAAGCCCGTGAAGTGGAGGCAAAACGGCCTAAAAAAGAGGTGATTAAAACCGCCCGTTCTTTTTTGGGAGTGCCCTATTTATGGGGTGGAAAAGGGCCCGATGGTTTTGATTGTTCGGGTTTTACCCAAGTGGTTTATAAAATGAATGGGTACTGGATCCCTCGGGACTCTTACCAGCAAGCCGAAAGAGGGGACCTGGTTCCCTTTGAAGAAGCCCAGGTAGGGGACCTCGTTTTTTTCCAAAAGCAGAAGGATGGAGATGGGCGCGTAGTTCATGTAGGGATCTACCTGGAAGGTGGCCAGGTAATTCACGCCTATGGAGGGGAAGTTCGTATTGATCGCTTGGATAAGAAAGGGATTTATCTCAATGATTCTAGTAAAACCCGTTATTTGAAGTTTATCAAAAGGTTCTAATTTTTTGGTCATAGGGATGTGACTTTTTGCCTGACACCGGTCTTCTCATTAGAAGAAAAGGCAAATAACACATCATTCGCTTGTCCTCAATTTTTATTCATTCTTAATCTATACACAATGAGCGCAAATGCATTCCTCGAGCAAAATGAAGAAGTAAAAACTTCCTACCTAGTAATTATGGGAGCCATCAGTACGGCCGACCACGAAAGTACAGAGGGCGAAGTGGCCTTTATGGACCAAATGGCCACAGTAGCCGGACTTTCTGAAGAATCCAAGGCCCAGGTGACCGATGCTCTTAAAAACACGCAAAATGTAAACTTAAAAGAGCATTTGAGCAAATTTACCGACAATGAACTGAAGTATGCCCTGGTAACCGACCTGCTGAACATTTCTTACAAAGATGGAGAATTAGAAACCGAAGAGGTTCAGGCGATTACGCAAATTAACGGGGTTTTAGGTATCAACGACGAACAATTTGCCGCTTTGCAGAATTACGTAAAAACCGCCAATAAAGAAGCTGAGCAGATGGAAGGGAATGCTTTGGTAAGTGCGACGGGTGAACCCAAAGAAGAGTCGGGTAACTTTTTGGAAAAAACTGGCTTGATGGGTATGTTCCAATCGGCCAAAATCCCTACCAATAACTTTATGAACGGTTCTACGGTAAGTACCAGCCTTTCTAGTGTGGCCGTGGCCATGCTTACCAAGATGATGGCCGGCGGTGGTGGCCAAGGACAAGCAAGCGGTGGCGGACTCGGTAGCATGATGGGCTCTGTTTTAGGAGGCCTTATGGGCGGTGGAAAGTCCCAAGGAAATACCGGTGGTGGAGTTGGTGGAGGTATGTTGGGTTCTTTGGTTAGTGGCATGTTACAAGGTGGCGGTGGAAGCTCTGCCTTGGGTGGACTCATGAGTGCCTTTACAAAATCTACTGGCCATGGAAAAGGTATGGGTAGTTTGGTTGATATCCTCGGGGGTGGAAACAAAAAACAAGGAAATGCCGGGTTGGGTAATATAATCGGATCTTTCTTGAAGTAAGCCTGGTTTAACTCTCCAATGGAGCCTTTTCTCTTACCCCGGGAAAAGGCTTTTTTTATAGTTTCAAGCCTAGGTTGAAACCAACCCACATCTGCACTTTGGTGCCTCCGGTGAAGTCTTGAAAAATAATCCAAGGGGCAATTCGGGAGCCAATTTGATTATTCTCATTCCGGAAATCGGAAAATAGCGTATTGATACTTGGGCCTCCAAAGATGGCAAATCTTTTGCCGAAACGTTTCCCTAAGCTAAACTTAAGAGTAGTTAGTAAATTGAGCTGCTTGGTAAAACCACGATCTTCGTTGACGTGGAAGGCAATGAGGTCGGTATTTAAGAAAGTGCTTGGGTTGAAGCGAGTCTCGGTACCAAAACCGTAGCCTATAGCCCAACGGAAACGGTTTTGCTCAATTTGGCTACCCATAGCAAAGATGTTGTAAAACTGTTGCCTACCTACCTTTAAGCCAATATTGGAGTGTAAGGCCTCACTTCCCCAAAACTCTAAACGAATGTAGGGATCGGATTTTACATAGCTAAATAAGCCTATTTGTACGCCATCAACGGAGTCGGCTACGTTAATTAAGCCTATTTGTACACCTTCTACTTTGCGGGCAACATTAACTCCGGCACTTATCTGGGCACCTTTTACCACTTGGGTTTTATTTAAAACCGAGGCGACTTGCAGACCTTTAATGGTAGAAGCGGAATTACTGAGGCCTGCTACTTGGGCATTCAACTCCCCGTGGGGACTCATATTGGAGACCCCAGCAATTTGAAACGTATTTTTGACCTTTGGCTTATCCAGATCAGAGGATGGTTCTTGGAGGTCAGAAATATTGATCAGGCCAGCAATTTGTAGCCCTCGCTCAAAGGAACCCGCTTGATTGGCCAAGCCTCCCATTTGTACCCCCGACTGAATACCTTGTACTTTGTTTACTCCCCCTGAAATCTGTAAGCCAGCATTTGCACTATCACTCCGGTTGGAAAGGCCCGCAAGAGCAAAACCGTGATTGGAGTATGATTTCCCTGAAATAAGGTGTAAGGACAACTTCGCCCTTTGTCTTTCTCCTAAGAGCCCTTGACTGGTGAGGGGGGGGAACAAACCAAATTGGGCTTCTCCCCTGCCTAAGCCACGGATCCCCGAAGGAATACCATAAGATACAGGTTGAGAATTCAGTATCTTTAGAACACTCAAATCAGGTCTAGGCTCGAGTTCGGTGTAGGCAAATGTATGTAAAGGCTTAGGAAAAATCATTTCGGAGCTTGGGGCAGCTTTTTTTCTTTGATTAGCATTGGGTATCCTTTCCGTTTGAGCAATTCGGACCGGACTTAGGGATTTTTTTGATGGGTCGGGACTTAATTTTTTATCCTCTTTAGACAGGGTTGGTAGACTTAGCACTTGGGCCTTTGATTTATCTACGTTTTGAGGAAACGAAGTAGATGAGTATTCTTCGGAGCTTAGCACTTCGGGGTTAAGCTCCGAGTTATTATTTTCTACATTTTGAGGAGTAGCTACTTTAGGGCCTTCGGTATTAATAGATTGCTCTTCCCAAACAATAGCTTGCTTATTAAGGCTAGTATCCTCTCGCAACAAATATGTGGGGATGAGGCATAGAAATAAAGCCGCTACCGAGGTAAAGGTACGGAGTACAAATTTATGACGTTGGCCATAAGAAATTTCTGATGGCTTTGACAGGCCTTCTGCTTGTAGCAATTCGTGCATTGCTTCCCAATCCTGTTTCCGGAAGGGCTCTCGATGCTTCTTAGCAATCTCACGAAAAAACCGGTCTATCGACATTTTCCTGGACATAACTCGTTCGTGATTTACTGGTATATAACTTAAGGACATGCTTCTTGAGCCGCATACGGGCTTTGGCCAGATTTGACTTAGAAGTTCCTTCACTTATACCTAACATTTCACCGATTTCACGATGATTATAACCTTCGATTACGTAAAGGTTAAAAACGGTTTGATACGCTGGAGGTAGGGACCGTATGAGCCTTAGGAGGTCTTTGTAAGATAAATCATCAATTACGTATGGATTATTTACATCCAAATGAGACTCTTGTATATGGTATACATCTTCTAATGAGAAGATATTACGGTGTTTACTGTTTTTGTGATAATAGTTGATGGAAGTGTTTACAACAATTCTCCGAATCCAGCCTTCGAGTGATCCCTCTCCTTTAAATTTATGAATATTTTTAAACACTTTGAGGAAGCCTTCTTGTAATATATCCCGTGCTTCCTCGCTATCTTTGGAATAACGCAAGCAAATACTCTTCATTTTACCATAAAAAGCTTCATAAAGCATTTTTTGGTACTTTGGATTACCATTACGGCAACCTTTTAAAATTTTTTTCTCGCTTGGTTGCATTCAGAATTTTTATCCACAATCTATACTTACTGACAAGCCCCCTTCAAAAAGGGTTGCCTTGCTTACAAAGATTAGGGAATAAAAAAAGCAGCCGAAGCTGCTTTACAAGAAATGAATACTTTAAGAAGAGATTTGTGTACGGCTAATACGCATTTTCTTCTCCTGCCACCATATTCCAAGCGGTAAGGAAAATGATTTTAAGGTCAAACCAAAGGCTCCATTTTTCCATATATGCAATATCAAACTGAACCCGCTTTTCCATCAAATCAATGGTTTGGGTTTCTCCCCGGAAGCCATTTACTTGGGCATAACCCGTGATCCCAGGAGTTACAAAATGTCGGAAGCTGTAATTATCAATATGTTGAGAATAAAATTCTAATTGCTTCACCATATTAGGCCGTGGCCCTACGACCGACATATCCCCTAGTAAGACATTAATAAACTGGGGCAATTCATCCAAACTCGTTTTTCGCAAAAAGGCCCCAACCTTGGTGATTCGAGAATCATTTTTGCTTGCTTGCTTCTCCCCGTCATTGTTTACCCGCATAGAGCGGAACTTGAAACAATTGAAAAGCTTATTTTTCTTGCCAGGTCTTTTCTGAACGAAAAAGATAGGACCGGGATCTTCAAAGTAAATAGCTAAGGCAATAAAAGGGAAAACGAATGGAATCAAAACCATCAATACCAAGGTGGAGAATACAATATCAAAAGCTCGCTTTAAGCCTTGATTAAAACGCGATGCCAAAGGCTCTTTGCGAAGCCGCATGACCGGCACATCGTCGTAATAATAGGTTTTGATAGGCTTCAGGGTGTTGGTAAAATCTTGATTGTGGTGAGCGATCCGAAAATAAATAAAGTTTTTATCTGAAAACTCGATTAATTCCTTTACCAAATTGGAGTTGGAATGATTACGAGTGAAATAAATCTCGTCTACTTCATTTTTCAAGCAAAATTCTTTGAGGTCTTCTATGTTTCCTTTTACGCCTGGGGTATTCGATTGAATATCATAAAAACCACAAAATTCATATCCAAACGAACGTCCGGATTGAAAAAACTTGTAAAGTTTATTGGCCAAAATGCCTTGACCGACAATAACTACTTTACGGGCGCGGATCGGAGTGAAAACCTTCACTAAACTGTTGAAAATGACCTGAAAATACCCAATTAGGTTTACTAATAGTTTGCTAGGGCTAAGGTCGGAAGAAGATGAAGGGAGGCTTAGGTTAGCAATACGATTGAAATACTTCATTTCTTCAAAATGTTAATATTATCCAAATTTCTTACGTATAGCATATATCGAAACTTATGCCAAGTTAGAAAAAGGACAATAAAAGCCTGATTTGAAGGGGTTTACACATCAAATAAAGGGAGATATATTTCCCATTATTGGAAATATATTGGCTCCATTTTGGGAAAAGGCCCATAAAATAATGAGAAGTAATAAAATCGCTGGATTAATCTAGAAAAAGGGAAGATGTTCTTTTCTATTACTTATCTCTACGTTGAAATAAAAATAAGGTTACAAGTTTTTTTTAATCATTTGGCCGCTATCTATACCACACTATGTTTTATAAGGCTTTAGCAGGCCCCCCCCCCTTTGCTTAGCTCCATAGCGCACCGATATGGGAAAATTTTTCCCATTATGAGAATATATAATTCTCAAAATTGTGCTATCACGCATGAATAGATACTAATATGATTATTTCAATAATTAATTGTCTATTTTTGCAACAAACTTTTTAATTCATTGAGTTTTAAAAGTGCCTCAATGGGAGAAAGCATGTTGACATCCAGGGATTCCAGAAGGTTTTTGATCCTTTCCAAGGCAGGATCTTGGGCTTCAAAAATATTTAACTGATAGCTATTGGGCGGGACATCTTTTAACTTTTCTTTTAAATCAGGATCTGATTTTGACGAGCTTTTCAGTCGCTCCGACTCAAAATAATGCATAATTTCTTGGGCCCTCTCTACCACTTGGGGAGGAATTCCTGCCATCTTGGCCACGTGTATTCCAAAACTATGTTCGGAGCCTCCGGGAGACAGCTTTCGTAAAAAAACAATACGCTTGTTTATCTCTTTGACGCTCACGTGAAAGTTATGAATGCGAGAAAACTGATTGGCCAACTCGTTCAACTCGTGGTAATGCGTGGCAAAAAGGGTCTTAGGTCTTGAGCGGGGATGCTCATGAAGATACTCTAAAATAGACCAAGCAATGGATATCCCGTCGTAGGTACTGGTTCCGCGACCAATCTCATCCATTAAAACCAAGCTTCGGTCGCTAAGATTGTTCATGATGCTGGCCGTCTCCATCATTTCTACCATAAAGGTAGACTCGCCCCGGGCCAAATTGTCGGAAGCCCCTACCCGGGTAAAGATTTTATCTACAATCCCAATCTTAGCCCGTTTAGCGGGTACGAATGAACCCATTTGGGCCATGATACAAATCAACGCTACTTGACGCAAGAGAGCTGACTTCCCAGCCATATTAGGGCCTGTAATCACCATAATTTGTTGATCGTCCCGGTCCAAATAAAGGGAGTTAGGGATAAAAGGTTGGTCAGCAGGCAACTGCCGCTCTATCACGGGGTGACGCCCCTCTTGGATATCAATGACAAAATCTTCCCCCAGCTGCGGGCAGCAATAATCATATTTGAGGGCCAAAGTGGCAAATGAACAAAGGCAGTCCAAGCCTCCTAAAACCCGGGCATCCTGCTGAATCGGAGCAATAAAATCACTCGCATCTTCCACCAATTGCTGATAAAGTTGTAACTCTTCGGCCACGATCTTCTCTTCAGCGTGCAGGATTTTATCTTCGTATTCTTTAAGCTCCTCCGTGATATAGCGCTCGGCACTGGTAAGCGTTTGCTTTCGTACCCAAGAAGTAGGCACTTTGTTTTTATGCGTATTACTCACCTCCAAGTAGTATCCAAATACCTTATTAAATCCGATTTTTAAACTACTTATTCCGGTTTCCTCCACAGCGTGTTGCCTTGTCTTCTCGAGATAAGCCTTGCTGTTGTCAACAATATCGCGAAGCTCGTCTAAACTTTCACTCACCCCTCCCTTGATAAGCCCTCCTTCATTAATCAGGGCTTTTGGATTTTCTAGTAAGGATTTTTCTAGCGTATCCATCAAAAAAGGGCAGGGGTCCAAACGGTGGGCGTACTTTTGCAAAAAGGGAATATCCACTTGCAAGAGCTTTTCTTTTAAATCCTTGATGTGTTGCAAAGACTTCTTAATTTGCAACAACTCTCTTGGCCTCACCCTCCGAGAAGCTACTTTGGAGATGAGGCGTTCCAGATCCCCTACTTGCTGTAAAACTTCTTGGATTTCCTCACAGAGGCCGGGATTTTCCAGCAAACTGGAAACTACAGACTGTCGCTCTAGGATCTTCTCTTTGTTTTTCAAAGGGAGCATGGTCCATTTTCTTAAAAGACGCGACCCCATAGGGCTGTGGGTATGGTCCAAAATTTCCATCAAGGACACCCCTCCACTCTGTTGGGGGTACACCAGTTCCAAATTCCGGATCGTAAACTGGTCTAACCAAACGTAATGACCTTGCTCAATTCGGGAGAGCGAGGTGATATGTTTTAGGTGCTGGTGCATACTCTGTTCCAGGTAATGCAAAATGGCCCCAGCAGCGGCCAGCCCTTGGGCCATCTTTTCTACACCAAAACCTTTAAGAGACTGGGTAGCAAAATGTTTTATCAATAGTTCATAAGCAAATTCGTATTGAAAAAACCATTCTTCTAAAAAATAAGGATTATGCTTGTCTCCTAAAATATCCAAAAATAGCCCTCGTTCCGCTTTGGAGCATAGCACCTCAGCCGGGTTAAAGCTCGCGATAAGCTTTTCAATATTTTCCTGATTCCCCTCGTACACTAAAAATTCGCCGGTAGATATATCCAAAAACGATATCCCCCACGTTGGCCCATCGTGGGTCAAAGAAGCCAAATAATTATTGCTCTTGGTCTCAAGTACTTGGTCATTGTAGGATACACCCGGACTGACCAATTCGGTTACCCCCCTTTTCACTAGTTTTTTGGCAAAACGAGGGTCTTCAATTTGATCACAAATAGCCACCCTTTGTCCAGATTTGACCAACCTGGAAAGATAATTATCTAAGGCGTGGTAGGGAAATCCCGCCAATTCGGTCTCAGAGGCCGAGCCATTATTGCGCTTAGTGAGGGTAATTCCTAAAATTTGACTAGCCAAGACCGCATCCTGCCCAAAGGTCTCATAAAAATCGCCCACTCTGAAAAGCAGGATAGCTCCCGGGTACTTGCTTTTAAAGCTATTATACTGCTTCATCATGGGGGTTTCCCCTTTACTCTTCTTGGCCATACAATTAATTGCTGTGCTTGCGCTAATTTGGGTATGTAAAAATTACTCTAGCTTTCAAAAATAGGAGGATTCCTCAAATTATCAATTTCTTAGGCTAACAATATGAAGGGAGGCGTAAAAAATAGGAGGAAACAACGGGGGGGGTGTTATTTCGCTCCTATTATCCTTCAACCAGCTATGTAGTACGACAAAAATATAGCTTTTGCCGTAAAAGTGCAACAAACGTCCAACAATAAAGTACAAATTATTATTTTTTAAAGCTAATAGACATCCCTTATTACATAAAAGCATATAAGCTATTAGTTTTCAGGGGCTTGCCCGCGCTATATAAACACATGGTATGAGCTAGTATGTGCCTGCGCGGGCCGGGCTGTCGCGCTACGCGGGGAGCCTCCTCACCCTTTTCCGCTGTGCTCCAAAGGGCTGCGGGGTCTCCCCCCTTCGGGCTTCCATCCCTAAGCCAGTTCACTTCCTATCAGATTTTAGAATAATCCCCAGGGCAAATACTGCGTTATCAGATTAGGTTTTATAGATTTGTACTGAAATTTAAATGGCTTTCAAGCATGATGCGCACATTTCTCCTTCTTCTTACTTTCTGTATAAGTTTACAAATTGCTTCGGCCCAAGAGGTCTTATTCCGGGTCTTGGTAAATTCTAATAACCTCCGTACCGGGCAGGTAAGTGAAACCGAAGTGTTTCAAGACCTGCAAAATGCCCTCGGTAAGTTTCTAAATGATCAGAAGTGGACCAATGACAGATTCGAGGAATACGAGCGTATCGAGTGTGACCTCACCATCACGCTTACCGAATCTCCTTCTCAAAATGTATTCCGCGGAACGGCTCAAATCCTAACCCGTCGCCCTATTTTAAATACCAGTTATCAATCAACCTTGCTCAGCTATGCCGACCGGGACTTTAATTTCCGGTACATTACGGCCCAGCCTCTTATTTATGGGCAAAACGTTTTCAATGATAATTTGACCTCCATGCTGGCATTTTATGTGTATGCCTCCTTGGCTATGGATTATGACAGCTTTTCCCTTTTAGGAGGCGATCCTTTTGTAGAACGGGCACTGGAAATCGTAAACATTGCTCAGCAATCGCCCGAAACGGGGTGGCGGCGTAACCAAAGTACCAACAATCGCTTTTGGATCTCCGAAAACCTCAACAGCCAACAGCTCATCCCCTTTCGGGAAGCTATCTATAAATACCACCGTTTGGGTTTGGACCAGTTTCAAATCAATCCTGACTCAGCCCGGGCTTCGGTACTGGAAGCTTTGAAAGATATTGATGAAGTAAATAAAATTAAACCCTCGGCTGTATTGGTTAGTATCTTCTTCGATGCCAAGTTTCAAGAAATTATTTACATATTTGAGAAAGCATCGGCTGAGATCCGACAGGAGGTTTTTGCGCTAGTTACGAAAATCGATCCCGGACACACCGAAAAATACGAGACTTTGGTCAAATGATTGGGCGGTAGGCGAATTTTTCCTTCACTTCTCTTCTTTTGCTTCTTCTCGTCAAGCTTAGCTTGCTTGCCGAAAAGATCTCTTTTTATTATTTTCTTCCATTCTAAATATTACATTATGTTGATAGCCAAAAGCGGTGACACGGTCAAAGTACACTATACCGGAAAGCATGAAGATGGCCAAATATTCGATACATCACAAGAAAGAGAACCCTTAGAATTTGTCCTGGGAGCGGGGCAAATGATTAAAGGCTTTGAAAAAGCTGTACTGGGGATGAGCGTTGGGGCTGAGAAAACCATTACCCTAAAACCCGAGGAAGGCTATGGTGAGGTAAACCCTGAAATGGTTTTTCCCGTGAAACGCCAGGACATACCCGACACGGTGCAATTACAAATTGGCACCCAACTAAGTGCGCAAACGGCCCAAGGCCAATCTATACAAGTAGTCGTCAAGGAAATCGGAGACGAAGAAGTATTATTGGATGCTAATCACCCCTTAGCAGGAAAAAATTTAGTTTTTGAACTACACTTAGTCGAGGTAACTCCAGAAGGTCAAGCCGGGCAAAAGCCTCTCCTTTTTGATTAAACTTACTAAATTTACGATAGTGTTTTTTTGGCTGAGGGATAGAGCGGCATGTTTGAGCCCGTCGCTGGCTGAGGGAGGGCCGGCGAGTAGCGATAGCCCGACCCCGGCGGCATATTTTACACCTAGTGGTATTACATGATAATGCCGGGGGCAGCCCCTATTATTTTTTAAACTTTTATTGATTTAGCTTACTTAGAATAGTGCAATTTTGTATTGATTACAAACCCGCTATTTACGGTTTTTTTTTGGCTATTCTGGAATTTCTCCAAAAAAATACGACTATTTAAAACATTTCTAAATAACTCTTGTTAGTTTTAGTGATTGAGCACTAAAATTTTTTTAGCTAATCTTAATGAGAACAGATCTTACAGGACAGATTTTGGTTCGGATGGCAGGTCTGAACAATGTAGAATTTGATTTATTAGACTTGAACAATGAGTCAGTTGTATCTCCTGTTCACTCAGCTTTAAGTTTTGGGGATATCATAACCAGCCTGATTGAGAAGGGTCGTCAGATCAATTTAAGCATCTTGACTAATCAGCTTCCTCAGTCTCAATGGTCTGACTTTATTCGTAAAACGACTTTTCCTTTTTTGGTGTTTCGGGAAGACCATTCGGCCCGTCCCGATCCGGTCTTGATCTACAAAGACTCGTATGATCGTTTTACGTACTACAGTTTTCGGGACGAGCGGGACTTAAGGCCCGAAGAGATTGCCCAGATTCCTAATAGCCTTACGGCCTATGACTCGCTGACTGAGCCCGATGCTGAGCCGGAGATTTTATTCATCACGGCTTTTCCCCAGGGTTATTTGAGTCATAACGACAACAATGAAACGTCCAAAAAGCCTCTTTCGCCAGTCACACGACTTTACCGGCTTTTGAGGTTAGAAAAAAGGGATATTTTTTACATATATATCTATGCCTTTGTGGTAGGGCTCGTCAGCTTATCACTTCCCTTGGGGATCCAAGCTACTATAGGTTTAATTGCGGGGGGACTGGTATCCAGCTCTATCATTCTGCTTATTGGGGCAGTCATTTTGGGTATTATAGTCAGCGGGGGTTTACAGGTTACCCAAGTGAGCTTGGTGGAAAACCTGCAACAGCGCGTATTTGCCCGGGCAGCTTTTGAGCTTACCTCTCGTATTACGCAAATCCGGCTGGAAGTGCTCCAAAAATACTACCCACCGGAGTTGATGAACCGTTTTTTTGATGTGGTAACCATACAGAAGGGACTCCCTAAATTGTTGGTGGAGATCAATGCAGCCGTCTTACAGATTCTTTTTGGCTTAATCTTGCTCTCACTTTACCATCCTGTCTTTTTAATATTTAGTTTTTTGTTAGTGGGCTTAATTTCTTTGGTATTTTACTTAACTGGTCCCAAAGGGCTTTCCACGAGTATCAACGAATCTGATTACAAATATAAAATTGCTTTTTGGTTGGAAGAACTAGCCCGGACGATCCCAGCCTTCAAGCAGGCGGGCAATACGGTGTTGCCTCTCAAAAAAATGGACGAGTTGGTAAATAAGTATTTGTTTTACCGTAAGGCCCACTTCCGGGTTTTGATAACCCAGTTTTCTTATGTTGTGGTGTTTAAAACCATTGTTACCGGAGGTTTACTGATCATTGGAACCATCTTGGTGATTGACGGACAAATCACTTTGGGGCAGTTTGTAGCCTCAGAAGTAATTATTGTATTGGTGGTAAGCTCGGTTGAAAAGTTGATTTTAAGTCTGGATGTGTTTTATGATCTATTGACGGGAGTTGTCAAAGTAGCCAAAATTACCGATTTGGAGTTGGAGAGAAACACGGGTATAAAGATACCATTACACGAAAACCCTAGGGGATTGCACATTCAATGTCGTGACTTGAACTATCGCTACAAGAACAACCCCAAATACACCCTCAAAAATGTTAATTTTGACATTTTGGCGGGTGAAAGTGTTTGCTTGGTAGGTCCAAATGATTCGGGTAAACATACCTTGGTAAAAACAATAACGGGTACTTTATCAGACTATGAGGGATCGATCTTACTCAATCAGTTTTCCTTGAGAGACCTACACTTACCTACGGTACGGGATGTTGTGAATAAGCACCTTACTTTTGACGAGATTTTTGAAGGGACGATACTCGATAACATTACCATGGGCCGTATGCACATCAATTATCAGGATGTACGTTGGGCCTTGGAAAATGTCGGCCTGAATGAATTTATCGCGAAACTTCCTCAGGGGCTTTACACGCCAGTGCAAGCTACTGGCCCCGAACTTTCCAGTGGGGTAGTAGCCAAACTTTTACTGGCCCGCTCTGTGGCCTCCCGCCCAAAACTGCTGATTGTCAACGACTTTTCAGAACACCTTACCAAATCAGAGAAGTTACGCATTTTGAGCTTCTTGCAAGATAAAAGTAATGGGTGGACCTTGCTCATTTTGAGTGTAAATGATGACTCGACTATCCTCTCGACTTGCGACAAGATCCTGCTGATGTATGAGGGCGAGATAGTCTCTAATGGAGCCTATGCCGCCTTGATACAAGATCCTTATTTCCAAAAAATCATCTTGAGAAAAGACTAATACGTCTTAGCTGCTTAAACTTCTAAAACCATAAACCTATGTTAGAAATATCGGATAATAAGCTTCATAAATTACCTTGGGAAGAAAAAGTATATGCCTTTAAAACGATAAATAATCCGAGACGAGCCCGCAATCTAGCGCGTTGGATTATATCTATCATCGTAGTAATTTTTGTTGGATTATTTCTGCCTTGGCAACAAAACGTATCGGGTTCGGGTGAGATCACAGCGCTTACCCCTCAAGACAGGCCTCAGGATGTAAATTCAGCCATACCCGGCCGGATTAAGGAATGGAGGGTCAAAGAAGGGGATTACGTGAAGGAAAATGATACCTTGGTGGTTTTATCGGAAGTTAAAACGGAATACTTTGACCCGGAAATTCTTGATCGTTTGCAAGAACAACTAAATGCCAAAAGTTCGGGTATTGATGCGAGTAAGTCTAAAATAAATGCTTTACAAAATTTGATTACGGCCCGGCAAACCGGTTTGATACTTAGTTTACAAAAAGCCCGAAACAAATACCAGCAGGCTCTCTTGAAAGTTGATATTGACAGTGCCAACTTACAGGCCGAAAAGCTGAATTTGGCTATTGCCAAGCGACAGTTTGAGAGTTATGATGAGCTCTACCAAGCCGCTGACCCTGGGGAATTGCAGCTAATTTCCCGAACTTCTTGGGAAAAGCGCCAGCAAAAGTTACAAGAGGTAGAGGCCAAAGTAGTGGCGGCCACCAATAAATATCTAGTTTCGCAAAATGAGTTAATTAATGCCCGTATCCAACTCAATTCTATTGAAGCCGATTATGCGGATAAAATTGCCAAAGCTCAGTCGGACTTAAATTCCTCACAAGCCTCACTGGCTGATAAAGAGGAATCCTTCTCCAAATTGACGAATTATTATTCCAATGTAAATATTCGGACTCAACAATACTATGTCTTGGCTCCCCAGAGTGGCTATGTGGTGAAGACTTTGAAATCGGGAGTGGGAGAAACGATCAAAGAAAACGAGGCTATTTGTACTATACAGCCCGATTTTCCCCAAGTAGCCGCCGAGGTCTATGTGAATGCCAATGATGTGCCCTTACTTTCTATTGGTAGAAAAGTCCGCTTAGAATTTGACGGGTGGCCTGCCTTGCAAGTAAGTGGATGGCCTAGTGTGGCAGTAGGAACATTCGGGGGCATCATTAAAGTCATTGATCTTGTAGATAGTAAAAATGGCAAATACCGTGTATTGGTTGTTCCAGATCCGGAAGAACCTTGGCCTCAGCAATTAAGAGTTGGTTCGGGGGTTTACGGATGGGTTCTCCTAGATGATGTCCGGGTATGGTACGAAGTCTGGCGACAACTCAATGGCTTTCCTCCTAGTTTGTACGCAGAGCCGGATGAAGGGGAAGATAAAGCCAAGAAAAGTGACCAAAAAATCAAGATTAAGGTTAAATAAAATAGCACGTTATCAATATGCGGTGGAAAGCTTTTGCCATTTCCATATTTCTGGGGTGTTTGTTTGTTCCCTTGATGGCTCAAATCCCCTCCACTTTGGTCCCAGATGCAGGCGTCTTACAATGGAAGGACATAGAAACCCTGATTAATGCAAACCATCCCGTTATTAAGCAGGCCGGTCTTAGCATTGATCAAGCCCGGGAAGATTTGCGAATATCCCGGGGGGGCTTTGACCCAAAGTTGGAAACCAAATACTCTCGTAAAGAATTCAAAGAGACGACTTACTACAATATTTGGGAGGGTAAATTAAAAGTGCCTCTATGGCTAGGAGAGGTTCGGGGTGGATATGATAAAAATCTTGGAACGTTTTTGAACCCTGAACGTACCACTCCCGACCAAGATGGGCAGCTTAGTTTTGGGGTGACCTTACCTCTTCTCAAAGGCCTTATGACCGATCCACGGCGTAATACCCTTCGGCAGGCTCAAGCCTTTCAAAACATCGCCCGGGCCGAACAGCGTAAAATGGTGAACAAATTGATGTTTGAGGCCAATAAAGCGTACTGGAATTGGTACTATTTTTACCGTCAGGCTGAATACCTTGATTCGGCATATCAGCTGACATCCATTCGTTTTGAGGGGATTAAACGCAATATCCGTTTGGGTGAATTGCCTGCCGTTGATTCAGTTGAAGCTAAGATTATCCTGCAAACCCGGTCAATTCAACTGAGAGAGGCTCGGGTAGATGCCCAAAATGCCCGCTTGATATTGGGTACTTTTCTCTGGAGTGCTCAAAATGAACCGATTGAGATAGCGGAGCAAGCCATCCCGGAACAACCCGAATTGGTGGGTGAGGTGGAGGGTTTTGAGTGGTATTTACAAAGACTCCGTTTAGAACATCCTGAGTTGGAAAAGTTGCGATACAAGCAAACTCAAATGAAACTTAATGAGCGTTTGTACCGAAATCAGTTACTCCCCCAGGTAGATGTGAGTTATGACTTGATTCGTAATATTGATACTCAAAGTAGCGAAGGTACCGATTTTAGGGCGACCGAAAATTATAAAGTGGGCCTTAATTTTTCATTTCCGATACTATTAAGAAAAACCCGGGGGAAGTTACGCCAAACGCAGTTCAAAATCCGTGAGAATGAGTTTGATCAAGCCCAGACCACCCGAAGCTTGGAAATTAGTTTGCTAGCTTTGGATAACTCCTTACAAAACCTCGAGAGCTTAATTGCCCAACAGGCGGATATGGTACAGAATTATCGTTTGCTATACCGCAGTGAGTTGAGAAAGTTTCGGGTAGGGGAGAGTACGGTCTTTTTGGTCAATGCGCGGGAATCTAAGCTCATAGAGTCCCAGATTAAGTTAATCGCGCTGTGGATGAAGTACAAGAAAACGGATGCTGAAATTATTTATACAGCAGGAGGGCCCGACTGGTTTACCCAGTAGGCCCCTTTTCCTGATTTTAGATAATTCCGTGCCGGTTGGCAAACTGTACAAGTTCGGCAGTGCTTCGTTTGTGAATTTTAGCGAGCATGTTTCTTCTATGGGTTCTTACCGTATGATAGCTTAATTTTAGGGCCGAAGATATATCCCGACTTGTAAGGCCTTGAGAAACCATTTTTAGTATTTCTCTTTCCCGATTGCTAAATATTTGGCTGGAATAGAAGGTATCATCTGAGGGACTGAGTATCCAAAACTCATTGCTTTGGGTATGTAAGGCCGTGGCCAAGACCTCTTGATTAGGGCTAATATGGCTTACATCCGTCCAAATAAATAGTAATACTAAGGGCATGCCCTCCTTATTGAGCTGAAGAGGTACCAGCTGATTTTGGATATAGACCGTCTTATTATCTTTACGGCATACCCGGGTGTAGAAGTTAAACGTGATTTTTTTTCGGTCGCTAATTTTCTGGGAATAGTAAAAACTACTGGCTAATTGACTTTGACGGTTCACCTCAGTTACATCGAGGGGATGTACCAAATCTACGATAAACCCCCCGCCTGTTTCTTGAGCTTCCTCAACAGTATAGCCCAATAGCTCCTCGATACCTTGACTGCAAAATTCGAGTACTTTCTTACTCGCATTTAAAACGAAGTAGAAGCTAGGCCCGGTACCATATCTCCGCATAGGGGCAGACTTAGGCTTTAATTTCTTATTAATTTCCGTGCTTTCTTCTAGTTTATCGACTTTCCAGATTTGTAATAATTGTTCAAAAGGGTTGATTGGCTGCATATGATTTGCCATTCCGGGTTTGATAGTGCAAAGAATAGTCTATACCAAAATAATTAAGCGCAAGGATAAATTCGGGTTATCATACAAAAACAACCTTGTGAGAACTTGTCCTTATGTTAATTTTTATTCTTTAAACAAAATCTTCTGTATAAATTCGGGCAAGATTTAGCAAATTTGCTTGGCTATCTTATCAGCTTAGGGATGGAGCGGCATGTTTGAGCCCGAGTTGGCCTGAGGGGAGGGAGGCGAGTAGCGAGAGCCCGACCCGCGCTAAGCTATTTTCATCTTTGGGCAGCTTCTTTCCTAGCGCGGGGAAGCCCCAAATTGCATTACAAAGAAAATAAGCCCTACTACTCTCATAGATTTTCTCTCTAAGAATACAAACTTCCAATATCCTTTCATTTCCAATAAAAAAGGGGACGTACTTGAATACGTCCCCTTTATAGGCAATAATTTATTGACTAAGCGACCTTTACTATCCAAGAATGGGTATCTTCTGCCTGCCCTTTGCACAAGTTTATAAGGTGTTGCTTGGCCCTGTAAGCAAAAGCATCTTCCTGCATGGGCTTGACAGCATAATCGGTACCCTGATACGCAAATAATTCTACCGGGGTAACGGTGGCGGCGGTACCTACGCCAAACATCTCTTCTAGATTATCTGCTTGTATCGCTTGCACAATTTCATCTACCGATACGGGCCTTTCTTCTACTGGCATGCCCCAATCTTTGGCAATTTGGATAACACTATCCCGTGTAATTCCCGGTAAAATCGTATCGCTTACCGGAGGGGTTACTAGGGTGCCAGCTATAACAAACATAAGGTTCATCGTGCCAGATTCTTCAATATATTTGTGCTCGTGACTATCTGTCCAGACCAATTGATGATAGCCTTCAGCTTGGGCTAGTTTGGCTGGATAAAGTGAGCCAGCATAATTACCAGCAGTTTTGGCAAAACCCATTCCCCCTTTGGCGGCTCGGGCATAATGTGTTTCAACTTTAACCTTAACAGCCCCACCATAATAGGTTCCAACCGGCCCTGTAATAATGACAAACTTATAATCCTGGGAAGGCTTGAGGCCTACGTAGGCATCGGAGGCAAACATAAAGGGACGTATGTACAAGGATGCCCCTTCTTGCCCAGAAACCCAGGCTTGGTCTAGCTCGAGCAATTTATAAAGACCGGACAAGAAGATTTCTTCGGGAATTTCGGGCATGCAAATTCGTACGGCCGAACGGTTTAAACGCCTTGCGTTTTGCTCTGGACGGAACAAGACTACCTCATTATGGGCATTTCTGAAGGCTTTCATGCCTTCAAAAATAGATTGGCCATAATGCAGGGCCATGGTTGCGGGGCTTAAACTCAAATCGCCGTAGGGGACAATTTGGAGATTGTTCCATTGGCCTTGCTCGAAATCGGCCAAAAACATATGATCAGCATAGACCCGGCCAAACTCAAGTTGGCTAAAATCGACCGAACTAATCCTACTTTGCTCGAGGAGACGTACTTGAATATCTATAGTATCTATCATGTTTTACACTAGCTAAGGTGAGCTTGATTATTTTCCTAAATAAAGCCAAGTTGAAAAAGGCTGCGTTTATACAATTAACCCCAAAAGCTTATGAAGACTATTTTCTGGGTTTCCAGGCAATTTCTGAAACCCGAAGCTCTTTATGCATCCATCGACATAAAGTGAATAAGAAATCTGATAAGCGGTTAAGGTATTGCAAGAGCAATGGATCTAAGGGACTTTCCCGGTGTAAAGCTACGCAATTCCGTTCGGCCCGTCGGCAAACACTGCGGCACACATGGCCAATAGAAATAGAAGGATGCCCCCCGGGTATTATAAAATTACGTAAGGGCTCTAATTGGGATGTGTACTGATCGATAAATCCTTCCAAAAATTGTATATCAGACTCTTTTAAATCGGGAAGAATTTTATTGGGCTTATCGGGATCGCAGGCTAAGGAGGAACCTATGGTAAATAACCTATCCTGTATTTCTTGAAATAGTTCTTGACGTTTTTGGTTGATTTCTTGATCCCGAAGTAATCCTAGGTAGGAATTAAGTTCATCTACTGTACCATATGCCTCGATACGCAAATCAGATTTAGGTACCCGTGTACCCCCGATTAAGCCGGTATCCCCTAGGTCACCCGTTTTAGTATAAATCTTCATCCGGACAACTACGTTTAGTGCAAAACTATCAAAAAAAAGTCAGATTTCCTTTTTACTCTTCGGAGGATATCTTCACAGGTTTATTGATCTGTTGGTTAAGCGTATCCGATTCGATCAAACCATCCCGGAGCCGAATGATACGATGGGCATAGTGGGCAATGTCTTCTTCGTGCGTTACCATGATGATGGTATTACCGGCCTCGTGCAAGTCATTAAATAAGTCCATGATTTCGTAAGAGGTTTTGGTATCCAGGTTACCTGTTGGCTCATCGGCTAAGATGATACTGGGTTTATTGACCAAGGCCCTCGCAATGGCAACTCTTTGCCTCTGCCCCCCCGAAAGTTCGTTGGGTTTGTGTTTAGACCGATTCCCCAACCCTACGTTTTCTAGTACTTGTTGGGCAATTTCCGAACGAGCCGATTTACCGTATCCGGCATAAATAAGGGGCAAGGCCACATTGTCTAAGGCTGAGTTACGGGGCAGAAGATTAAAGGTTTGAAACACAAAGCCAATTTCTTGGTTACGTATCTCTGCCAGTTCATTCTCTGTCAAATCACTCACGTCCTTATTATTCAAAAAATAACTGCCTTTACTGGGCGTATCCAAACACCCGATAATATTCATCAAGGTAGATTTACCTGAACCGGAGGGACCCATGAAGGCAACATACTCCCCGCGTTTGATTTCAATACTAATGGATTTGAGAGCATTTACTTGCTCGTTACCCATTATATAGGTTTTCCCAATCTCTTGGGTGGCTATAACAGTTTGCATATACCAATATAATTGCTTTTTTGGAGATTAAGTTTGCTTACAGCATAAATACCCACTATAGTAATCAATCCTGACTGACATTGTTTGACTTCGCCTTGAGTTCTTCATATTCTTCTTGGAATGAAACGTAAGCCTCTTGGGGCATCAAGTTGGCCAATTCTTCCAAGGCTTGTTGACCGTAGTAATCTAGCCCCATGTCTAAACTTGCCCGAGCGTATGCCTTCCAAAGAGGAATAGATTGTTGGTTGGCCCGAATACCCCGTAACAATACCTGATACACCTCTTCGGCTTTTTGGTCTTGTAACTTGTAGAAGGCAACCACATTTAAGATAGTTTCTTCATCATAAGGCTGCCATGCCAAGGCTTGCTTGTACAGGCTTGCGGCCTTCTCAGGGTCTCCAAGCTGAAAATGAGCCAGGGCTTCGTAGAACAAGGTTTTTGCTCCTGGCAAATCAGGATTTTCTTTTAAGGTTTTAAGCAGTTGACCCGGTTTTTGTTCAAAACCTAAGACCCGTATCTGGGCTAAATGCCAGTCCGTTTGAGCCTTCTTCTGGGCTTGCGGCAGGATATTTTGCGTCTTATCTAGAAGCTCACGAGCCAGCGTTACCTTATTTTCTTCCAATGCATATTCTATCAGCAAAGCTGCCGTCTGAATCAAGTAGGAAGGTGAATCAATATTAGAGAAGAAATCCAGACGGGTACTAGGCTCCATATCTTGGCCACGATAACGGAGCAGGTTATATACGTCTGCATCATTTTTTAGGCTTATATCGTCTCCCAATATTCTAAGTATAGATTGGGCGGCCAATAGGATAGACTGACTAGAATCGGGAGGGGTCAACAGCTTCTCCCAAGCGGGATAAGCCTCCTGTAATTGCCCCATTTCTGTCAAACATATGGCTTCATAGTAAGCGCTTAATGCGTTGCCTAATTCCCCCGCTCGGCGGAAATAAGACAAAGCCGACTGAAAAGCCTCCTTTTCCATCAACCATAAACCCAATATGGTGTTAAAATAAGAGTTGGAAGCCGTAAAAGGCGAAGCTATCAAACTTTGAATGGCTTCGTGCACCTGCCCACTGTAGTATAAATGTACTGCTCGAGCAAAGGAAGTATGCTTACGATACCTACCCAAGGTATCGAGAGATTCTACTTGACTCAGAAAACGTTGAATATTGGTGTCTGGTATGGCCCGTTTATTCAGGGCGAGATTATAGCTCAAGGCAAACGCTTGCCTAAGTTTAGAGGCATTCTCTTCAAACACAATCGGTACTTGCCCAGGGTAGTCTTGGTCCAACCCGGTATACAAAGCTAGTTGATTAATCACGGTAGGGAAATCCTTGGTCTTGAGAAAAGGGACCGCCAAGGAATCGGCCGATTGTAAACTGAGTGTTTGGGCTAAGTAAGACTGCAGGTTTGCCTCAGCTACTCTATTTTCCTGGGCATTCCCGTCCACTTGCTCCAAATAATAAAAAACCGAATCCGGCATTTTATAGGATTGATAGTGCTGTGCCAAGTTAATCAACAGAGGAGCCCTGTCTGGCAAGCGATCTTGTCCTTCATTTAAAGTGAATAGGGCTTCAAAAGGTTTTTCCAAACCCAGCAATATGTCTGCATACTCAACGAACGTAAAATCCTGCGGATTTCTGCGTTTAGCTCGCTGTAAAGCCGATAAGATTTCCCCTTCGTTGGCATCCATACGGCTTAGACTGGCCAAAGCGTAATTGCTCCGGTGGCTCAAATAATCATTGCTTACCCCCAACTGATAATTGATTTTGGCCAGGCGAATATCCCCGTTGTACGCATAAGCGTCACCCACGGCTATGTGATAACCTGCGAGTCCCTGGTAATATAAAAACCGTTGATTTTGTGATACCAATGCAATTAACACTACCACGGCAAAGTAGCGGACAAATTTCCAGGGAAAAAACTTGCCCTCGTAGACCAAGGGCCATACCGCCAATTGCTCCACCAACATGGGAGCAAAGTTTCCTAGGAGATACAAGAAGAAAATGAAGCCAAAGGCTAAATAACTATATAAAGTAAAGTCGTAAAAGGCATCCAACATCGAGTCATTGCCACTCAATTGAAAATACAAAAGCGTCCCCCACACTTGTACCATCCATAGGGCATAAAGTATTCCCCCCCAAGGTTTAAATGGGAAATAGCTATCAAAGCGTTCATTACGCTTACGAAAACCCCAAACCCCTAAAAATGCCGAAAGGGCCAAGCATAAATAGGCATCCAGGTATAAGAGCCCCCAATGTGTAGTAGAGGTCCGGTCTAAATACAAGAGGAAAATATTGGCTATATAAATCGCACTAATAATCAGAAAGTTTCGGATTTTCCCACTTCCTTTTTCTCCGCTCCCTTGTACCGAGAGATAGAAAAAAAATAAGAGTAACTCATGGCTACTGCTCAGGATAAAAGCAAAGGTTAACAAGATAAATACAAGGGCCCCAAAATGAATAAAGTACAACCAAGGATGGGTAAGGGGGCTCCACGACTGCAAAAGCCAAACCACGCCAGTATTTATTGCGAGCCAAAATAAAACCCTCCAAACTAGTTTTGTACGGGGCATGAAAAGATACATGAGATACGAAACCACCGCGTAAAACCCAATTAAGAGGGCCGTAAGTCCTTGGGAATAAGAAAAAAAACGTCCCATATAATCGGGGTTCCCCAAAGCGATGTAAAAAATAAATACCCCTAAGCCCCCAAAAAAGACCCACGTATTTCCCAGACTGATTACGGCTAAATAGAAAGCCCAAAATACCAGACAAAATACGCCAAACCTATAGCTCCAAACCTCAGGTAAAACCATCCCTCCCGAACTATATGATTGATCCATAACAAATGCCTGGGCCTCGATAGGTATTTCAAAAATCCCCCAAGAGGGCCTATCCAAATATACCTTAAAACTATCCAAAGTTGGCCGCAGGGTCCATTCCTGAATAAAACTAATATCGAGTAAGTAGCTATATAAAAAAGTAAGCCCTAAGGCCAGGCCCAAGGCCCACAGCCCAAATAGAAAAATGCGGGGTATCAGTTCCCAACTCCGCCAAAATGGCCATTCTTGCTTCACCGCCATAATTTAAAAATAAAATCTTGCTTGTAATTATCCATTATCTTTCCCTTTGGCACGAGCCAGTACCTTAGGAACTGTAAAAAACTCCCCCTCAGGCGCAGGAGCCAAGTTTACCAAATTTTGCGGGTCCTTTGCCACGGGTATTACATCTTCTCGCTTCTCCCCTAACTCATCCAAGACATGGCTCAAAGGCTCAATCCCTTCGGTATCAACCGCTTGTAAAACTTCCATCCAAGAAGTTATTTTTTGCAAGTCTTCCATAATCTTGGCTTGTTCGGCTGGTTCTTTGGGCAACTCCAAGCGAGCCAGGTGGGCGATCGATCGCAAAGTTTCTTTATTAATTTTCATAAACAATGGGGGGGTATTGTGGTAAAAGAGGTTCTTCAATGGCCCGATGTACTTCTTCTCGCAATCGAGGGATATCATCCAAATTCAACCCAGAGGTAGGTATGGGGGAGTGCACAATCGCTTTTCCCCGATGCCATCGGGGTAAAAATGTTTTATCAAAAATGATCCAGTTGTATAAAATACTTACGGGTAATAATTCTACTTGCTTCTCTACGGCTACCCGGAAGGCCCCATCTTTAAATTTATTCAAACGAGGAGCTTGGCCCTTGATGCCCCCCTCCGGGAAAATAATCACACTTTGTTGGCGATCAATAGCCTCCAAACTGGCCTGCATGGCCTGGTAGGAACTAATGCGGCTAGTCCGGTCAACACTTATTTGAAACTTCCGGAAAATAGGACCAAACAAAGGTATTTTCCCCAAAGAAGATTTACCCACATACACAAAACTACCTCGGGCAATGATCCCTAAGGTCACTATATCCAGCCAAGAGGTATGATTGGAGCAGTAAACGTAGGTTTTACCTTTTTGAGGTTTGTATCGGTACTCCACTTTATATGGAATGAACATACAAAAGAAAAACACCCTGGCCCACCAACGGTTTAGACTAGAAACGTAGGGGTGCCAGGAGCGGCGCCAAGAAAATATTTGAAATAATGGCCATATGGCCAAAAAAAGTATGGTGAAGCATATCGCTCCCCAGTAAGCGTACAGTTTTCTTGCAAATTTCATCATTTCCACATTTTCCTCGGGCTTATGCGCTTCTATACACGAGCACTTTCAGGAAACTTATATATATACTTATACTTAAAAAAAATGCTTGGGTCGAGAGGCAAAACCTCACAAGTTTCTTTTGTAAAACTAGGGTATCCCTCGCTATTGCCCAATAGTTTGGGGCTGCCCCCGGCTAAAACATGAGGAGCTACATGAAAATTAGGGCCAGCCGGGGTCGGGCTTTCGCTACTCGCTGCCTTTCCCACGGCCCCACACGAGCTCAAACATGCCGCTCTATCCCTCAGCCAAAAGTTTTAACTTCAACCCTTAGCTTCCTTATTTTCAACAAATGTATATCTAAATTTTTTTATAGTAAGGCAGCCAATTTTAGAATTACTGCGTCATTTTTTATGAGGTACATACTGGCAAACCCTACAGATAGGACAAAATCCTACAATATTCCCCAAAAGCCCGTTTTTTTGGCGAACTCATATACTTCAATTACAGTACTACTAAGATAAATTTTGCATCAATTGATTTCCATTCAACATAGATTTTCGCATAAATACGTATGAATCTTAGAATATTCTTTTCCCTTTTCCTCCTAATCAGTGGGATGATCCTCCCCAGCCAAACTGCCCAGGCCACCCATATCCGAGCGGGTGAAATCACCGCCGAACGTATCTCAGATTTGCGCTACCGTTTTACCATCCGCATGTATTTTGACACATGTCCATTCTGCAACGATAGTCCTACCCTCGATGTAGATTTTGGTACCGGAGAAGACCCCATCCGGTTTGCCCGGACCAATAGCTTCCCGGTTGCCGGGGTCCGAGAAACCAGTGTAAATGAATACACCTTTGAGCATACCTTCCCCTCACCCGGCCGTTTTCGGGTTTCGTTTATCGAGCCCAACCGGAATGACGGGATTATCAACGTCAATAATTCCAATTCGGTCAATATCCCTTTCTCTGTCGAGACCATCATTACCATCAGCCCTATCTTAGGTGCCAATAGTACCCCCAACTTTACCATCGCCCCTTTAGACCAAGCCTGTGTAGGACAGCGCTTTACTCACAACCCAGGAGCCTTTGACGTCGATGGAGACAGCATAGCTTACAGACTCGCCATTCCTAAGCAAAACGTGAACGATGTAGTCCCTAATTACCTCGATCCCAATGATTCAAGCTTTGGTCAGGGTACCGAAGCTGACTCTACCCTGCCGGCTGAGTTTAGCATTGACCCCATCACCGGTACGGTTACCTGGGATGCCCCTACCCAAAGTGGGGAGTATAATCTTGCCTTTGTTGTGGAAGAATGGCGCTCCGGCGTGCTCATTGGGGAAGTCGTGAGGGATATGCAAGTCATTGTAAATGAATGCAATAACCGAAGGCCCGATCTCACGCCTTTGAGCATTTGTGCCGTGGCCAATGAAATTCCGGGAGATACCAGTAATGTCATTTTTGAACCCATCATTGCCACCGATCCCGACGGGGATGAAATTGAAATCTCCGTTAGTAACGCTATTTCCGAAGATGGCAATGAGTCTATCGACCAAGGAATATTTGACTCGGATGTTTTTGATGTTACAGCCGAGCTTTTTCCGACAACCCAAATAAATGATACCACATACTCAGCTATTTTCCGTTGGGATACGCGTTGTGAACACGTTCGCGAACAGCCCTACTATCTGGTCATCCGGGCCAAAGATATCCCCAACCAGGGACCCGGAGCCCTCGTGCAGTCCTTGGTAGATGTGGAAACTTGGCAAATCCAGGTTAAGGGCCCTCCCCCCATTCAATTCAACGCCCAATTGGATGACCGCGCGGCCAATCTAAGCTGGCAGGACTATCGCTTGCAATGTCCTAGCTTCAATAATTTTGATTTCAGTACCATGGACATCATCATTTGGCGCAGGGAAGGTTGTGGTATGCGACTTATGTGCGAACAAGACCCCACCATGTTTGGCTACACCGAGATTGGTAGGGTTGGCGTAGATGATTCTACTTTCCGTGATGATGGCCCCCTCGCCCGTGGTTTGACATACAGTTATGTCCTCACCGTAAATTATCCCCAGCCTACCCGAGGCACGAGTTTAGCTTCCGAAGAGGCCTGCGTTTCCTTACCCCTCACGGCTCCTTTAATTACCAATGTAAACGTTGACCAAACCGATGCCCTGAATGGACAAATAAGTCTAAGATGGATCTTCCCCCCTGAATTGGACACCAGCTTGGACGTCGGCCCCTATTCTTACATCCTTGAGAGGGCCGATGGCATTGCCGGAACCAATTTTACCAGCCTTGCCTCAAACCTGAACGATACGAGTTTTGTAGATACCGGCTTAAATACCCAAAACCAAGACTATACCTATAGGGTAACCATTAGAGGGAATGGAGGAGGCGACACCTTGGCCCAATCAGATCCCGCTTCCAGTGTGCGGCTAAGTACCACCCCCTCAGAAAATAGCATTATCCTTACTTGGGATTATCAGGTACCTTGGTCTAATAACACGCTCCTCGATAGGGGAGTACCTGGACACATTATCTTTCGTAAGGAAAGTACAGAGACCAGCTTTATTGCCATTGATACCGTGGTGGTAGGTATACCTACCTATACCGACTTTGGGGCTTTTAATAATCAATGTCTTGACCCCAACCTTAGTTATGAATATCGCGTCACCACCCTTGGCTCTTACTACAATGATTTGCTGATGCCCCGGGTAGACGCCTTAGATAGGCCCTTATTTAATGACTCCCAGGAATCAGGCCCCATCAGCCCGCTCAATGAAATTGCTCCTCCTCCCCCGGTTTTACAGATCGATTCGGCGGACTGCTCGGCCCTGCTTGACAAAACCTGTGCGGATGCCTTGCCCGCCAATTTCACGACCGATCCCAGCAATACCTTGTTCTGGAACCGACAAACTTCGGGTGGCAATGGTTCTTGCGATGATGTAGCTTTTTATCAACTATTTTATCGGGCACCCGGGCAAAGTGATTATGATTTTAGTAACCCCATTTATCAAGGTCCGGATACCACATTTACCCATTCTAACCTGGAAAGGAGCCTGGGGGGGCTCAGGTCACAAGCGGGATGTTATTTGCTTATCTCTATTGACCAGAGTGGCAATGCTAGCCTCCAAAGTGAAGAAATTTGCCAGGACAACTGCCTTTACTACGAGCTTCCCAATGTACTCACTCCCGACAACCGGGACGGGATCAATGATGTGTTCCGGCCTTGCCAGGATCCATTATATGCCGAAAGTGTTGCGTTTGAAGTTTTCAATCGTTGGGGCAACAGTGTGTACACCTATCAGGGCGACCCTCAATTTTCTTGGGATGCCACAGATGATAGTGGAAAGGATATCCCTCCGGGCGTGTATTATTACTCCGCCAATGTCCGCTTTTTGAGTATTGATCCCGATAGGGCCAATCAGGTCCTCAAAGGGTGGATTAGAGTCATCCGCACCGATGGATCAAGTTCTGAATAGTTTTATCAATTATGCCAGAACCTGAAACCCAAAATCAAAATACCCCGGCCGAAGTTAGCTTCAGCGGGGGTATTGTTCTTTTTGATGGAGTCTGTAACCTCTGTAATCACAGCGTCGACTTTATTATGAAGCGGGATAAGGCCTCTTACTTTCGCTTTACCTCAATACAATCACCCAAGGCCCAAAGTTTACTAAAGGAGCGAAACTTTAGGGAGCCAAATTTGGATAGCGTGTTATTGATTGAAGGCCCCAAGGTGTATCAGAAATCCAGTGCAACCTTACGCATTGCCCGGCGTTTGCGAGGAGTTTGGCCCTTGATGCCCCCCTCCGGAAAAATAATCACACTTTGTTGGCGATCAATAGCCTCCAAACTGACCTGCATGGCCTGGAAGGAACTAATGCGGCTAGTCCGGTCAACACGTATTTGAAACTTTAGTTACCTGATTTTTAACAAATGTATATCTAAATCTTTTATATAATAAAGCGGCTAATTTTAGAATTACTGCGTTATTTTTATGAGGTACATACTGGCAAACCCTACGGATAGGACAAAATCCTACAATATTCCCCAAAAGCCCGTTTTTTTGGCGAACTCATATACTTCAATTACAGTACTACTAAGATAAATTTTGCATCAATTGATTTCCATTCAACATAGATTTTCGCATAAATACGTATGAATCTTAGAATATTCTTTTCCCTTTTCCTCCTAATCAGTGGGATGATCCTCCCCAGCCAAACTGCCCAGGCCACCCATATCCGAGCGGGTGAAATCACCGCCGAACGTATCTCAGATTTGCGCTACCGTTTTACCATCCGCATGTATTTTGACACATGTCCATTCTGCAACGATAGTCCTACCCTCGATGTAGATTTTGGTACCGGAGAAGACCCCATCCGGTTTGCCCGGACCAATAGCTTCCCGGTTGCCGGGGTCCGAGAAACCAGTGTAAATGAATACACCTTTGAGCATACCTTCCCCTCACCCGGCCGTTTTCGGGTTTCGTTTATCGAGCCCAACCGGAATGACGGGATTATCAACGTCAATAATTCCAATTCGGTCAATATCCCTTTCTCTGTCGAGACCATCATTACCATCAGCCCTATCTTAGGTGCCAATAGTACCCCCAACTTTACCATCGCCCCTTTAGACCAAGCCTGTGTAGGACAGCGCTTTACTCACAACCCAGGAGCCTTTGACGTCGATGGAGACAGCATAGCTTACAGACTCGCCATTCCTAAGCAAAACGTGAACGATGTAGTCCCTAATTACCTCGATCCCAATGATTCAAGCTTTGGTCAGGGTACCGAAGCTGACTCTACCCTGCCGGCTGAGTTTAGCATTGACCCCATCACCGGTACGGTTACCTGGGATGCCCCTACCCAAAGTGGGGAGTATAATCTTGCCTTTGTTGTGGAAGAATGGCGCTCCGGCGTGCTCATTGGGGAAGTCGTGAGGGATATGCAAGTCATTGTAAATGAATGCAATAACCGAAGGCCCGATCTCACGCCTTTGAGCATTTGTGCCGTGGCCAATGAAATTCCGGGAGATACCAGTAATGTCATTTTTGAACCCATCATTGCCACCGATCCCGACGGGGATGAAATTGAAATCTCCGTTAGTAACGCTATTTCCGAAGATGGCAATGAGTCTATCGACCAAGGAATATTTGACTCGGATGTTTTTGATGTTACAGCCGAGCTTTTTCCGACAACCCAAATAAATGATACCACATACTCAGCTATTTTCCGTTGGGATACGCGTTGTGAACACGTTCGCGAACAGCCCTACTATCTGGTCATCCGGGCCAAAGATATCCCCAACCAGGGACCCGGAGCCCTCGTGCAGTCCTTGGTAGATGTGGAAACTTGGCAAATCCAGGTTAAGGGCCCTCCCCCCATTCAATTCAACGCCCAATTGGATGACCGCGCGGCCAATCTAAGCTGGCAGGACTATCGCTTGCAATGTCCTAGCTTCAATAATTTTGATTTCAGTACCATGGACATCATCATTTGGCGCAGGGAAGGTTGTGGTATGCGACTTATGTGCGAACAAGACCCCACCATGTTTGGCTACACCGAGATTGGTAGGGTTGGCGTAGATGATTCTACTTTCCGTGATGATGGCCCCCTCGCCCGTGGTTTGACATACAGTTATGTCCTCACCGTAAATTATCCCCAGCCTACCCGAGGCACGAGTTTAGCTTCCGAAGAGGCCTGCGTTTCCTTACCCCTCACGGCTCCTTTAATTACCAATGTAAACGTTGACCAAACCGATGCCCTGAATGGACAAATAAGTCTAAGATGGATCTTCCCCCCTGAATTGGACACCAGCTTGGACGTCGGCCCCTATTCTTACATCCTTGAGAGGGCCGATGGCATTGCCGGAACCAATTTTACCAGCCTTGCCTCAAACCTGAACGATACGAGTTTTGTAGATACCGGCTTAAATACCCAAAACCAAGACTATACCTATAGGGTAACCATTAGAGGGAATGGAGGAGGCGACACCTTGGCCCAATCAGATCCCGCTTCCAGTGTGCGGCTAAGTACCACCCCCTCAGAAAATAGCATTATCCTTACTTGGGATTATCAGGTACCTTGGTCTAATAACACGCTCCTCGATAGGGGAGTACCTGGACACATTATCTTTCGTAAGGAAAGTACAGAGACCAGCTTTATTGCCATTGATACCGTGGTGGTAGGTATACCTACCTATACCGACTTTGGGGCTTTTAATAATCAATGTCTTGACCCCAACCTTAGTTATGAATATCGCGTCACCACCCTTGGCTCTTACTACAATGATTTGCTGATGCCCCGGGTAGACGCCTTAGATAGGCCCTTATTTAATGACTCCCAGGAATCAGGCCCCATCAGCCCGCTCAATGAAATTGCTCCTCCTCCCCCGGTTTTACAGATCGATTCGGCGGACTGCTCGGCCCTGCTTGACAAAACCTGTGCGGATGCCTTGCCCGCCAATTTCACGACCGATCCCAGCAATACCTTGTTCTGGAACCGACAAACTTCGGGTGGCAATGGTTCTTGCGATGATGTAGCTTTTTATCAACTATTTTATCGGGCACCCGGGCAAAGTGATTATGATTTTAGTAACCCCATTTATCAAGGTCCGGATACCACATTTACCCATTCTAACCTGGAAAGGAGCCTGGGGGGGCTCAGGTCACAAGCGGGATGTTATTTGCTTATCTCTATTGACCAGAGTGGCAATGCTAGCCTCCAAAGTGAAGAAATTTGCCAGGACAACTGCCTTTACTACGAGCTTCCCAATGTACTCACTCCCGACAACCGGGACGGGATCAATGATGTGTTCCGGCCTTGCCAGGATCCATTATATGCCGAAAGTGTTGCGTTTGAAGTTTTCAATCGTTGGGGCAACAGTGTGTACACCTATCAGGGCGACCCTCAATTTTCTTGGGATGCCACAGATGATAGTGGAAAGGATATCCCTCCGGGCGTGTATTATTACTCCGCCAATGTCCGCTTTTTGAGTATTGATCCCGATAGGGCCAATCAGGTCCTCAAAGGGTGGATTAGAGTCATCCGCACCGATGGATCAAGTTCTGAATAGTTTTATCAATTATGCCAGAACCTGAAACCCAAAATCAAAATACCCCGGCCGAAGTTAGCTTCAGCGGGGGTATTGTTCTTTTTGATGGAGTCTGTAACCTCTGTAATCACAGCGTCGACTTTATTATGAAGCGGGATAAGGCCTCTTACTTTCGCTTTACCTCAATACAATCACCCAAGGCCCAAAGTTTACTAAAGGAGCGAAACTTTAGGGAGCCAAATTTGGATAGCGTGTTATTGATTGAAGGCCCCAAGGTGTATCAGAAATCCAGTGCAGCCTTACGCATTGCCCGGCGTTTGCGGGGTGCTTGGCCCCTTCTCTATGTATTAGTAGTAATCCCTAAACCATTGCGCGATCTTGTGTATACCTGGCTTGCCCACAATCGGTATCGCTGGTTTGGCAAACGAGAAACCTGTCGGCTTCCCAGCCCAGAAGAAAGAGCCTTATTTTTATAAATAGCTATTAAAGCCACATAATATTGTAGAAACTTGAATCAGAACCGTGTAGACGGCTAGGACGGTAGGCATCCAGCTCAATATGAAAAGAAAAGCCCTGGCCGCCCCGACACAATCGGGTAAGGCCTGTCAGGATTCCCCGGTCCCAATAGCATGGGTAAGGGTTATGGCACTCTACTTTGGCCTCTTTGCGATCTTGATTAAAATAGATCAAACGATAGTAGCCGATATCACCTCCACGATGTTGATCCTGATAAAACTCGTTTAAACGCTCTAAGCCATCTTCTAAGCTTAGGTGATCGGTATTTTTAAACCATCGCTTAGGGACCTCTTTTCCCAAGGAGAACAAAACATCGGGGCCACATTGGGCATATAATTCTCTTAAAACCATCAATATGGCGTTAAGATTATACCATCGAGTTGGCTCTTCTGGGTTGAGCTCATACTTGTAAAGAAGGTCTTTAATCTGATCTTCTTGTTCTGGAAGGGTGTGTAAGATGTAAAATAATAACCAATGCGATACTTCAGCACTGTGGGTACTTTTCCGAACCTGATACATTTTATTTGTGTGTTTTTTTTATTTGAATCCCGAGTGTAATATTTAAGAATAAAACAACATCTCCATACAATGTATAGGATGTCTTTTATGAGGTATTCAAGGCCGAAGAATAGTAAAAGACAAGGAGCTAAAAAACACAGAGATAAGTCTGCCGTGTTAGGTAGCTGTTGCTTCTATGGTTTATGATGCTATTGGTTGGGGTGGATACAACTCCTCGATATAATATTTGCTTACTTTGTAAGCTAATGAAAGGAATGGGCTGTAAGTGGAGTCAAATACCGATAATAATCCGGTTGTGCGTTATACTTACAAAATTAAGAAAATTGTCACAAGAAATAAACTGAATTTTATTTAAAATTTGCCCAAAACCCGGCATTTTTCGAGTTCTGGCTCTTTTTTTACGATTTTCTTGCCCAAATACCTGGCAGACTTTTCTAAAACCTTAAGATTTACGCTGGCTGAGGGATAGAGCGGCCTGTTTGAGCTCGTGTTGGGCCAAGGGCAAGGCAGCGAGTAGCGAAAGCCCGACCCCGGCGCCACCATGCGTCCTATTCGCCCCTATTTTGAACGCCGGGGGCAGCCCCTAAGTTACATTTTCCCTACTGGCTAAATACTTAGAAACTGTTTAAATTTAATTGTATGAGCGGCAAAGGGCCATTTTTGGAACCTAATTTCATCAGAACCCCAAACTGGCCCTTTTCGCCGACAAAAAATAAACACGAACAGTTTCTTAACAAGTAAGCGGTTTTGGCAATGGAAGACTCAAGCTGAGATAAGAAATATGAAAAAAACGCGTTGCTATTTAAGGTTTTCCAAGAAAACTTTGTTGCATAAAAGGAGGATACACCCATCTAGCAGTCATATAATATGTGTAAAGCAAGCGTAATCTATCTCCCGCTCTCTTTTTTCTGGCTCTTCCTCCTTTTTTGGCTTGGTTTACCGGGTACACTGAAGGCCCAAACCCGGGTGGATTCTTTGGTCTTCGAGCGTTTTCGCCAATCTGATTCTATTAGTATGCCCATTTTCACTCCGAGTATTCCAGCCGGGGCGCAAGATACGTTTAGTATACACATGGAATTTGAAGGGTTTTTGATAAAAAACGAGGAAGAATTGAAAGAGCTGCCGGCCCTAGATATTGTTGGAGTTGATCTAGTTTATACCCTATTCCCACGGGGAAAAAACTTTTATGCGCTTAATTTTCAGCGATTTCGAGAATTATACGATCTTTATCCTACGCTTTTTTTTAAGGAAAATATTCGTTGGAGAAGGCTGGGGCAATCTAAAGCCCTTTCTCGAGAAGAGGCTGAGGGTTTGTATCACGGTTTTGTGCTTTATACCCGTCCTCTACATACTATGCCCTTTCTTACTCTTCCCTTGGATTACTCACCCCAGGCATTTTCTCCTCGTGAAAACAAAGACAGTCTAGATTATCTCAACCCAGATGATTTGACTTGGGCTTTGCTTCATAATTATCTCGGAAAAGACTCCATAGTTTACCAAGTATTGGAGCGAAATAAATTTACTTGGGAAAATGCCCAAGTGGTTTGCGATTGGACAGCGAGTATGTATCCGTATGGTACGCAATTACTTATTTGGCTGAAGCTTCACAGCCAAGAGAGTGCCCCCTTCCAATCGTTTGTATTTTTTAATGATGGAGATGGAAAAAGCGCCGGAGAAAAGTTAATCGGGCAGACGGGTGGAGTACACGCTGCTCCGGGAACGCAGCTCGAGGAAATTTTGGAAACCATGATACGTACTCAAAAGCTGGGGCAGGGGGGCTATTCTTCCGAAAATGATCTTGAGGCCTTGTTAAGGGCAGGCTCTGTTTGTAAACATTGCCAGGAATCTGTACTAATTGCCGACGGCAGGTCTCCCATACGAGATTATCTCCTTTTGCCCCATGTAAAAGAACGCTATGGCCCCGGCAAGAAGCAGTTGCGTATCATTTTGTGCGGCTCTTCAGAAAAGATTTCACCTGATTACTTTGCCTTGGCCCTAGAAACCCAGGCTTCTTTGCATACCATGGAGGAAGACTTGGAAAACCTCGCCCAGTTGAGTCCAGGAACCCAGTTTCAGCTTTCGGGAATCCTTTATAGGGTAGGGCCTTATGGTATTGAACCCGTTTTGGAGAAACCTCGACGGAAATAAGCCCTCACTGGGAAAATTTGAATTTAATACGGCCAGATTGTATCTTGCTTTGCGATATGAAAAGTCAACGCATTACTTTCCTTGTTTTGTTGGTGGTTTCGGCTTTGTTGATTTTGGAATACTATCGCAAGCAAAGCCCGAGCCCTTCTAATCCTGAAAAGAATCAGGAAAGCCCGAGCCCGGTTGCCCCAGCCTCGGATACTAGCCCACCCCAAAGTGCGGCCGACTCCATTGCCGCGGTTTACTCCTCCTATTCGTTTAAAGATGAGCAAATGAAATTTGAGCGAGTGAAGTCAGCTTCTATCAAAAATCAGGATAAGCTGGCCCAGCTTTACCAAGAAGCCCAACTCGACCAAACTAGTTTAAGAATTTATCTCCGGGCCTTTAAAAAAGAAGAAGCGTTGGAAGTATGGGCCCGGGATAGTAAACGCGATACCTTTGCTCTGTTGACACAGTACAAGTTTTGTAAAAATTCAGGGACCCTTGGCCCCAAACGTCAAGAAGGGGACTCACAAATTCCCGAAGGATTCTATCGAGTAAACTCATTCAACCCACAAAGCAATTATCACTTGTCACTTGGGCTTAATTACCCCAACCGGTCTGATAAGGTCTTAAGTGATAGTCTTAAACCCGGGAGTGATATTTTTATCCACGGAAATTGCGTGACCGTAGGCTGTATTCCTATCACCGATGAAAAAATTGAAGAGCTTTATTTAATTGCGGTAGATGCTAAGGCGGCCGATCAAAAAAGGATTCCTGTGAGTATTTTTCCATCCCACTTAGACTCGGAGGGCTTAGCCCAGCTTAAGCAAGATTTTGCTCAAAATCCGGAGTTTGTATCCTTTTGGGAAAACCTACAAGATGGCTACCTTTTCTTTGAGGATTGCCACAAACTTCCAAGGGTGACCTTTCTCAGTACCGGGCGGCTGGAATTTCGCTCAGGTTGTGAATAAGCCCCTTATTTTTATCGGTATTGCTTTTTGCAACTAGTTGGAAACAAGTACAATATGAATCTTTGTAAGATTCCTTTCAAATTTGTCATAACCCCATCCCTAAAGCACCGTTCTATTCAATAATATCAGTCAAATAGTCCACCAAATGCTTAGCAAGCACTTGGATTAATTACTTGGCGTTGAAGACTGTTTCTATTTAATCTAAAATTATGATTAGGTAAAGGTTTTAGGTAAGATTTAGGAGTTGAAGACTTCTATGGAATCCATCTTACCACGAGGACCCGGATCTCCAGCCAAGGTCTACGTCTTCCTTTTATCTATTCGTTTGTCCTTTTCTTATTAGAAAAAACAGTCTCGTTTGTAACCGCGAGTTATAGCCAGTTAATCCATTCGGGAGCAAAAATTATTTACACATACATCTTAGCAGAATTCTAAAACGATTTAGGCTTCCGGAAACCTAAAATTATACCTAATGAATAATGCAATAAACGTTCACAAACTGGAAGAAGCCTCTCTTGCCTTGAAAACTATTGTAGAAAGTTTGGACTATCAGTTCCAGCTTCGCCTCAAGAAACAGGTCTCCTACCAGCTTATTTATTTCGAGAACCTGTTGGATCAAGTTACCTTAAATTTAAATCATATCATCCGAGCAAAACAGGCTAAGATTTTATATGATTTTTCTTCATGCCCTCAAATACTGTTTCCACACGCGCATCTTGAGTCTCTCTTTCATCAACTGATAAGCCATGCGATGCAGTATGATTATCCAGGAAAGACCCCAATCATCAAGATAAGCAGTAACTACAATCAAGGCTCGATATGGCTCAGTTTTCAAGACAATAGCATAGGCTTAGATTTGGAAAAATATTCCCATGAGCCCTGTACTTTGGGCCAAGCCAGTATTCCTATACACATCAGCCTTCCCCAAGGCCAACTTAAAACTATAAGCCCGAGTGAAGTCTTGGGTGGTTCCATATACCTGGAAAGTAAAGTGGGTCAAGGAAGCATCTTTGTCGTAGAGTTTGACAAACAACCTCCGGCCGGAAAATTGGATTAATGCTTTTGGCCAGGAACTTAACAATTACTTTATCTAACTTGAACCTAATTTGTTAAGGCATTGTTAAGGTGAGCAAGAGAGGTATCTTTACCCCCCTTTTTCCAGTTTTTTGGGTATAAAGCAGTATATTGCAATTACCCATTGTACCAATTCTACCGATCAAAAAATGAAAAAAGTACTATTACTAGGCAGCATTTTTGGCCTATTAGTGACTCTCTCGAGCCAAGCCTTAGCTCAGGGAAAGATAGTTTTTGAAAAGACCAGCCATACCTTTGGCACAATTCAGGAAGATGGCGGAAAAGTTTCTGTGGTTTTTGAATTTACCAATACCGGAGAGGCTCCCATCAAATTAACCAATGTAAAGGCTTCTTGCGGATGTACAACCCCTGAGTGGAGCAAAGACCCCATTGCGCCGGGAAAAACTGGCAAAGTGGAAGCCGTATACAATCCCCTGAACCGCCCCGGTAAATTTAATAAAACCATCAGTGTGTTTACCGATGGAGAACCTCAATACGTTTCCCTTTCCATCGCGGGAGAAGTTGCTGCCCGTCAAAAAGGAATTGCTGACTGGTATCCGGCCAAAATGGGGAACCTTCGTATGAATTCTCGCAATGTATATTTTGGGAAAGTATTTCACGATGCCCAGTCTGAAAAATCTTTGGTATTGTTTAACGAAACTAGCCAAGCCATAGAGATAGATCTTGAGAAAAGCTTATCTACTTTACCGGCCCACATTGAAGCCCATGCCAGTACTTCTACGGTAAACCCCAAAGACTCCGTCAAAATTTCCTTCACTTTTGATGCAACTAAGCAAAATGACTGGGGATATGTTTCCAACTCGTTCAACTTAATCACGAATGATTCGGAAATGCCCAGCAAACGCATTTATATCAGCTCTAATGTGGTTGAGAATTTTGGTAATATCACCGATGCCACCAAAGTGCCTCGTATCCGCTTAGACAAAGTCAATCATGATTTTGGTAAAATCAACCAAAATACGCGCAATACAGCCTCTTTTACCATCACCAACGATGGAGATGCCCCCTTGATTATCCGCAAAACCAAGGCTTCTTGCGGTTGCACGGCCAGCCGTCCTAAAAAGACCAATCTAGCCCCCGGAGAATCTACCACAATTGATGTTACGTATTCTAGTGGAACTAAAAAAGGAAAGCAAAGACAAAACGTGACTATCATTTCCAATGATCCGGCTAGCTCAGTAAACCGAATCAATATCTCCGCTGACATTTTAGATCCCGCTGCCCCAGAAGATGATTCTAAATAATAAAAGAACTGCATCTTAAATAGAGCCGGGCTGGTTTATAGCCCGGCTTTTTTTATGCTCCTGTTTACCAAGGCGGCTTAATCGGTGTCTATTCCTAAGCAGGGAGTGTTAATGTATATGGCAATCTGATAAGATTGCGTTATTTTTATATAATTATACTGCTTCTTTTTGCAGCCATGAGTATAGCCCGTATATGAAATATCTTTATCCTTTTCTACTCTTCATCCTTAGCACTTTTTATCCATTTACCGGAATAAGTCAAGAATCCACTTCACACCATCATCCTCACAATACTGCAGCCGTGCAAGCCCAATCTGGCTCCAGTCTTTACTTTGTTCAAAATAAAGGACAATGGGATAAGGAAGTAAAATATCGAACGGATATACCAAGTGGAGCTCTTTTACTAAAAGACCGCTCCTTACAGTACATCTTTTGGGAAAACGCCCATGATGATCATAAAGCGAGTCCGCCTGCTGCCCACGAAGTCCATGACACGATCCACGGACATAGCTATGAAGTTAGTTTCTTAGATGCTTTTAGCCATCAGACCCCTCACTTACAAGGAGAAAGTAAACAAAGACTTAAAAGCAATTTCTATCTCGGGGAAGATCGCTCCCGATGGGCAAGCCAAGCCCCCTCTTTCCAAAAAGTACGCTATGAAAGTTTGTACCCCGGTATTGATCTACTCCTTCTCAGCCAATCCTCGAGCTTAAAATATGAGTTTTACGTGCAGACCGGAGCCAATCCTTCGGCTATACGAATGGAGTATGCCGGAGCTGAAAAAATATGGCTAGAAGACGAAAATCTATATATCCAAACCAGTATCAATCAAGTCATTGAAAAAAAGCCATTCTCTTACCAAGAAATCAAAGGTCAAAAAGTAGAGGTAGCCTCCCGGTTTGTTTTGGTAGATCAAGTGGTGTATTTTGAGTTTCCCGAAGGCTATGACCCCAATTATCCCCTGGTTATTGACCCGGAGTTGGTATTTATCACCTACTCCGGCGCATTTTTTGACAACTGGGGCTTTACTGCCACTTTTGATGCGGCTGGTAATTTTTACGACGGTGGCATCATGTTTACCAATGGTGTAAACATCGGGAGTTCTCAATTAGGCCCCTTCACCTTAACCAACCAAGGGGGAAGCTCTGATATTGTCATTCTAAAATTTAATGAAGACGGGAGCGATTTACTCTACGCTACCCTTTTGGGGGGTAGCCAATCCGAATTTCCCCACAGCCTAATCGTTAATCCCAACAATGAATTAGTCATATTCGGTACAAGCGGCTCGGCCAATTATCCTACAACCGCTGCTGCCATCCAAAATACTTTCCGGGGAGGTAACCCGATTACAGTTTCGGGTAATGATTTTATCGCCGGTACGGATATCATTGTGAGCAAACTGGATAGTAATGGAGCCTTACTCCAATCCACCTTCCTGGGAGGAACTGGAAATGACGGCTTTAACCAAGCTTTCTTGACCAATTACGGTGATGAGGCCCGGGGGGAAGTAATTACAGACTCATCGGGCTTTATTTATATCTCAAGCAGTACACTCTCCTCAGACTTTCCCATTCTAGGGGCGCAATCTACCCCCTTATCCGGCGGACAAGATGGGGTGATTATGAAATTGAGCCCCAATTTAGATCAAATTATTTGGAGTACGGCCCTGGGGGGAAGTGCTAGTGATGCCGCCTTCTCGCTAAAAATAAACTCCCGGGAACAAATCTACGTCTGCGGAACCACGCTTAGCAATGATATCCCAAATTCTTTCCAGGTTGATGCGCTGGCCAATACACCGCTTGGCTCAGCCGATGCTTACCTGGCCCGCTTATCTCCCGAGGGAGCCTTAGAACGATTTACTTATTTAGGCACCAACCAGATAGACGGGGCCTACTTAATGGATCTGGATGAAGAAGAAAATGTGTATGCCTTTGGCCTCAGCTTTGGCGATTATCCTGTATTTCCCGATACAGTCTACCACATACCCAACAGTGGCCAGTTCATCCAAAAACTAGATTCTAACCTTACTACGTCTTTGTTATCAACCGTTTTCGGTAGAGGAAGTGGATCTCCCGATATTTCTCCCACTGCTTTTTTGGTCAATCAGTGTGACAATATTTATTTGGCCGGTTGGGGAGGTGATACAAACTTTGGCAGAAATTCCCTAAGTAGTACCTTTGGCCTTCCCGTAACTCCCCAAGCTATCCGAAGCACTACCGATGGCAATGACTTTTACATAGCTATTCTGGCCAAAGACTCCGATACCTTGTTATACGGGACTTTCTTTGGAGGAAGCCAGTCCCAAGACCACGTAGATGGCGGGACCAGCCGCTTTACTGAAGATGGCGTGATATACCACATTGCTTGTGCCTCGTGTAACGTTGGCGGCAATTTCACAACCGACTTAGGGGCCACTCCTGGGGCTTGGTCTACCCGTGACAACAGCATAAACTGCAATACAGGTGCTATCAAAATAGACCTTGAAAACCTAGATGCCCGCTTTGTTCCGCTGGACATAGATGCAGGCCTTATACCAGCTACGAATGCCTGTGTTTTCCCCTCCAATATCCTTTTCCAGTATAACGGCTTGGGGGCTACCAGTTGGCAGTGGTTTATCGATAGTGTCTTAGTAAGCACCCAGAGGGACTTAACCTGGGTTTTTGATACCAATGGCGTATATAGGGTCGATTTAGTTATCTCGAATATCCTTAACTGTACCCAATTTGATACCGCTTCTTTCGATTTCCCGGTATCGCGTATCCAAGTGGATAACATTAGCCTTGACACCACTATCTGTTATTTTGATCAGGTTCAACTTGACTTGGGGGTGTCTTCTACCGATCCTTTCACCTATTCTTGGTCGCCAACCATAGGCCTTAGCGATCCAAGCATACCCAACCCCATTGCCTCCCCCGATCAAACTACCGAGTACATTGCCACGGTAACCGATGCCTTTGGTTGTACTTCCCAAGATACGGTCACGGTCTTTGTCATCGAGGAGCTCGACGATGATTTTAATATCCTAGACTTTACCAGGATACCCGTCGATACCGTCTGCCTTCCTTCCGAACTTACGTTTGTATATGACACAACAGGTACCGCCACTCTAGATTGGGTCTGGGAAATAGAAAGTAAGGGTACGTTTAATAATATTGATACCGTGGTACTTACCTTTGACCAAGAAGGCGATTTTCTCATAACCCTCTCAGCCGAGCGGGACTCCATATGTCCAGAAAGCAAGATTGTTCAAAGAACCCTTAGCGTTCGTGACATGAATATTCTTCCTCCCAATGATGCTGTCGTATGCTTTGGTGACAGCTTGCCACTTGAAATACAAACCGATCGGCCCGCGGAAATAAACTGGACTCCCACTACAGGTTTGAGCGACCCCACCATCGCTAATCCCATTGCTAGCCCCTCAGTGTCTACAATGTACACGGTTATTGCCGAATCATCGCTTGGCTGCCTTGACACGGCTCAAATTTTTGTAGATGTGGTTCCGGAAATTATTCTTGATTTTCAGGTAGAACGTCAAAGTGGCTGTTCGGAGCCCACGGTTCTTAATTTTACCAATAACTCCTCTGGGGCTGAGCTCTACGAATGGCGTCTCGGCGACGGTACGGTCTTAACCGAAGCTAGCCCAGAAGCATATGCCATACCTTTCCCCAATGTTCCGGCCGGGGAATTTACGGTCAGTTTAACCGGAATAAGCCGACAATGTGATGAAACCTTGACCCAAACGCTTGAGGTGGAAGACAACCAAACCTTACCTCCCAATGTCATTACCCCCGACGGGAGAGGGCTCAACGAGGAATTTACCCTCCCCAATCGCCCGAATTACCGCCTCGAGATATACAACCGCTGGGGAAATAAAGTCTATGAAAGCGATAATTACCAAAACGATTGGCGGGGTGAAGGTATCTTGGGCACCTACTATTACGTATTGATTTCCCCTCAGGGCGTTCGCTGCCGAGGTTGGATCCAAGTAATCCCCTAATTTTTGATATAGAGCTGCCCCCGGCGATTCGCAAATTACCCACTAGCCTGGATAGTGCCGCCGGGGTCGGGCTTTCGCTACTCGCTGCCTTTCCCCACAAACCCCACACGAGCTCAAACAGGCCGCTCTATCCCTCAGCCAAAGAAATATCTCCCGAATAAGCAAATAAGGGCTAAGCCCGACAAAGTTTTGCTTTTCTTTCTGAATACCTATATCCTTGTAGTAAGCCCTTATATGAAGCCTGCCTTTTTCTTGGGGATTTTTCTACAATACTTAAAAATTTGTAAAAACCATTCATCTTTTAAAGCCTGTATATCATGATCGTGTTTAATGTCACCCTTAATGTAGAAGAGCCCGTTCACACCGATTGGTCCGCTTGGATGCAAGAGGTGTATATCCCCGAAATGCTCAAAACCGGCCTCTTTATCGAGTACCGCATCTTCCGAATGTTGACCGACCAAGATGAAACCCCGGGTCATACCTACGCCTATCAATATTATCTTTCCGATCTAAATGCCTTCCTACACTTTACCGAAAATCACGCCGGGCGTTTTCAGCAAATGATGGTAGATAAATTTGGTGACAAAGTCCTAGCCTACCAAACCCTTTTGGAAGTGGTGAAATAGGGATTTATCTTTATAAATTCCTTTTCTTAAAAAACTAAGGATATGAGCAAAAACAAACTCTTCTTACTGGATGCCATGGCCCTGATTTACCGGGCTCATTTTGCTTTCAGCAAAAATCCGCGTATCAATTCCAAGGGTATGAATACTGGGGCCGTTTTGGGTTTTACCAATACCCTACTGGATGTACTCAAAAAAGAAAAGCCCAGCCATATTGGTGTTGCCTTTGATACCGCCCAACCTACCTTTAGGCACGAAGAGTTTAAAGAATACAAGGCCAATCGAGATGTCCAACCTGAAGATATCACCACTGCCATTCCTTACATTTATAAAATGGTAGAAGCCTTTAATATCCCAATTTTGGTTAAACCTGGCTTCGAAGCCGACGACATTATCGGTACTATTGCCAAAAGAGCCGCCCGTACCGGAGAATTCCAGGTGTACATGATGACCCCGGATAAAGATTACGCCCAGCTGGTAGAAGACGATATTTTTTTATTTAAGCCCGCTTTCCTAGGAAATAGTGTGAGCGTTTGGGGCATTCCTGAGGTATTGGAAAAGTTTGATATCGAGCGGGTTGAGCAGGTGATTGACTTACTGGGCCTCCAAGGAGACGCCAGTGATAACATCCCCGGTATACCCGGAGTGGGCGCCAAAACCGCAGTGAAGTTTCTTAAAGCCTACGGCTCAGTCGAGGGCCTTTTGGAAAACGTAGATAAGCTCAAAGGGAAGCAAAAGGAAAAAGTAATCGAGTTTGGCGAGCAAGGCCTGCTTTCTAAGCGTCTGGCAACCATTATTACCGATGTGGATATTCCTTTCGATCCGGATGCTTTAAAAGAAAGCCCCCTAGACCGAGACCAGATCATCTCCTTGTTTGATGAGTTAGAGTTTCGTACCCTCAAAAAACGTTTATTTCCCGATACGGCCCCTGCCACCAAGGCCAGCCCTTCATCGGGTGCGGCCCCATCGGGTCAACAAAAACTGTTTGAAACCCCCTCCCCGGAAAGCTCCGGCCAAACAGCTATTGCTACGCCTAGCATCAAAACCATCCGCAACACTATCCATCATTACCACTTATTGGAAGATGCTCCTCAAATAGACCGGCTCGTACACTTATTATTGGCCCAAAAAGAATTTTGTTTTGATACCGAGACCAGTAGCCTCAACCCCTTGGATGCCGCCCTTGTAGGAATCGCCTTTGCTACCTACCCAGGAGAAGCCTACTACATTCCTTTTCCTAATCACCCAAGTGATCAAATACCCCAGGAGGTAAAGGCTTTGCTGGAAAAACTCAAACCGGCCTTTGAGAGCCCCAACATCATCAAGATAGCCCAGAATATCAAGTATGACTTAGCCGTATTAAAAAATTATGGAGTAGAGATTCAAAGCCCCTTGTTTGATACCATGCTGGCCCACTACTTAATTGAGCCCGACAAAAGGCACAACATGGATGCCCTGGCCGAGTCTTATCTTCAGTACAAACCAGTCAGTATTGAGTCTTTGATTGGTAAAAAAGGGGCCAAGCAGGGCAATATGCAAGATTTAAAGCCTCAAGAAATCTTGGAGTATGCCGGGGAAGATGCCGATATCACTTGGCAACTCAAGCAAAAATTAGCGCCATTCTTAGACACCCCTGACGCTCCCTCCCATCCGGCACTTGATCCGGAAAGTCCAGAATACCTCCGCCAAGCCTGGAACTTACGCCGGGTGCACGATGAAGTGGAAACGCCTTTGGTTCCTGTGCTTGCTGGCATGGAGCACGAAGGAATCCGGGTGGACGCTAGCACCTTAGAAGAAATTTCCAGTGAACTTCTCACGGGCTTACAAGGCTTATCCCTGCGCATATTTGAGCTGGCCGGGGCCGAATTTAATATTGCCTCTCCCAAGCAATTAGGAGAAATCCTTTTTGATAAGCTTAAGCTGGTTGATAAACCCAAAAAGACCAAGACTGGTCAATACGCCACCGGAGAAGAAATTTTGATCCGCTTGGCCGATGAGCACGAGATTGTGGCCCGGGTACTCGAATACCGGGAAACGGAAAAACTAAAAAACACCTATGTAGATGCGCTTCCCGGGCTAATCCATCCCAAAACGGGCCATATTCACACCTCCTACAACCAAGCCGTAGCGGCTACCGGAAGACTAAGCTCGGCCAACCCTAATTTACAGAATATACCTATCCGCACCCAAAGGGGACGGGCTATCCGCCGTGCCTTTGTGCCACGTAATGAAGACTATGTCTTACTCTCGGCCGATTACTCTCAAATCGAGTTGCGGATTATGGCTGCATTCAGTCAGGATGAGACCATGATGCAGGCATTCCGGGCCGGAGCCGATATTCACGCCACCACCGCTGCCAAACTCTATAAAGTAGAACTGGAAGCCGTGGAAAGTCTTATGCGAAGCAAGGCCAAAACCGCCAACTTTGGCATAATTTACGGGATTTCGGCCCACGGCTTATCGCAAAGGCTTAATATAGCCCGCAAGGAGGCCGGGGAAATCATAAACTCCTATTTTGAAGAGTTTCCCGCCATCAAAGCTTATATGGACCAGGTAGTGCAAGATGCCCGGGAGAAGGAGTATGTGGAGACTATTTTAGGCCGACGTCGATATTTACGCAATATCAATTCCCGAAATAATGTAGAAAGGGGCAATGCCGAAAGAAACGCCATCAATGCGCCCATCCAGGGAAGTGCGGCCGATATGATTAAGCTGGCTATGATCCATATCGATCGTTTTATCCAGGAAAAGAATTTAAAAAGCCGTATGATCTTGCAAGTACACGATGAATTGGTATTTGATGCCCATCGGGACGAGTTGGATATATTGAGGCCGGCCGTAGAAGAGCTTATGAAAAACGCCCTGCCCCTGATCGTGCCCATGGCCATCGGCATGGGGGAAGGGGAAAATTGGCTCGAGGCGCATTAATTCCTCAAGACTCTAGTTTCGTAATTATCACAGGATTTT
>CAWUIO010000026.1:0-61966 GCA_963922455.1 uncultured Microscillaceae bacterium | reverse complement strand
GATACCCAAAAACAGGAAACCTGTATTCTGAGATCCTTAACTTAATGGCAGTGAGGTGCCGCCGGGGTCGGGCTTTCGCTACTCGCTGGCCAGCCCACATCCAGCGGCGAGCTCAAACATGCCGCTCTATCCCTCAGCCATTCCTTAAGAGAGCAAAAATATAATACTGTACGGCCCTTTGTTAAGCTAGGCTGCCATCTGAACTATCCAAGCATTTAGGTGAGTGGCTTAGCTTAACCCAAACTTTGTTATTCTCCCTTCCCCCTATCTATTCTCCACAAAGTTTTTTTAATTTGTTTGCCAACTAGGGGCACGGCATACCAAGGCTTGTGCTTATTTTAAAATCAAAACATACTGAACACCTATGGAAACTCAAACCATAACTGCTCAACTCAAAACCGATTACAGCGATTTTACTCAGTTTATGCAGGGCTTGAACGAAGAACAGATCTTGATGGCTTTCCCCGAAAAATGGAGCAACGGGCAGATCCTTTCCCACATGTATATGAGTATACGCCCCTTAGAGAAGCTTTTACGAGATAAAGCACAGTTTTTTCAAGCTGGTATGGGCAAGACCGATCAAGGCTCCCGCCCTTATGATACCATTGTACGCATTTACCAAGCCGAGCTTGCCAAGGGAGGCAAGGCGCCCAAAGCCTTTGGTCCCGACCCAGTCCCTTTTGAGCAAGTGCCCGTATTGGTAGAAAAGCTAAACAAAAGCATGAATACCCTCACCCAAGCTTTGGAAAGTTATACCGAAGAAGAGTTAGATACCTATTGCATCCCACATCCCCTGATTGGCCATATGACAATACGTGAGTTTATGATGTTTTCCATATATCATCTAGGGCACCACCGTAAGCAAATAGATGCGCGGTTGACTTAAACAAACAGCCTTTTAAAAATAGTAACGGCGTAGGTTCTAAGGCTAATTTTAGGCCTTAGTACCCGTATTTCGGGTTAACTTTTGGGGCCATTTACCGTCTTGACAGTAAACCAATTCGCCTAATCCGAAATAAGCTATGAGCCATTTTTTGAAACAAGTGACCCACTTTGTGATTCTATTGCTTTGGGTGGGGCCTTACGATACCCAAGCTCAAATGAACACCTACCGCAGCCGGGATTTTGAGGAGAAAGGAGTGACGGAATACCTGGGGCATTACGGCTTTGGAGAAATATATTACTGGACGAGCGCCAATCACGAACGAATCCGCATGGAAGTTCAGGCCATGGACTCCTCAACGCGCATGTACCATCGGGTTAATTTTCCCAATAGCCGTTTGGCCTATGAGTTTTTTGCCAGCCAAGCCGGAATACACTGCGAGCACCCCGATGGGCGTAAACAACTATTCAAACCTATACCGCGCACCTATGTGAGTCAAGGTTTTGAAAAAGCGGGCCTCATAGAATACATTCAAGTCAACCATAACCTCACCTTTAGTTATTTCACCAGCCTGAACCCGAACAAGAAAATCCCCTTAAAGCAAATAAGCGGTTCTTACGGTAAGCCACAACAAGTTTCGTTTCCCAAAGAAGACAAGGTTTATGAATTACAGGTTTTAGAAGATGGGCATGGCCACATCAGTTGTAAACACCCCGACGGACGTTTGCAAATATTTGACTTTTACCATTGGGACGGGGTTTTGAAGTAGGATTTGGGCACTAGGAAGCTCGGTCAAGTAATTTACCGGGGTATTTTTGGAATGTAAGTACCGTATCGCCTACCCGTGGTTTGGGCAAAGTGCCTGCTATGAGATTCCTAGGAATATCAAAAAAACTTCCTAACCTAGTTTGTGCCTTCACAACCAGCTATGCCCTTTCTTCTTTGGCTTAGGGATAGAGCGGCTTGTTTGAGCTCGTGTCGGCCCTCGCGGGGAAAGGCAGCGAGTAGCGAAAGCCCGGCCCGCGCAGCTACGCATGGGGTCATGGGTTCCATGTACGAAGCGCGGGCAAGCCCCAAAAACATATCCCATACTGCCTGATGCTCTACTTATCTCTCAAGGCTCAATTCCTGCATTAAAATCATCCTAGAGTGCCTAAACAAGACATTCCTTAAAAAAACGAACTCAATTACGACATTTGTAGTAGATTTATTTGGATCTACTACTGGTGTAGTATATATTGCGTACAGGTTATGATCATATTCCTATTTATTAGCCAATAGTCGAGTAAAAGAAGTGAGGATGAGCGGTGAAAACACCGTGTGTCTCTAAACCAAAGCATGTAATCATGGAAGAAACAAAGGGGTACCAACCCTCCGAAATGGAACTGGAAATCTTACAAATTTTGTGGGAGCATCAGCCCACTACGGTACGAATGGTCTTTGAAAAGATGCAAGAAGGCCGGGAAAAGCCCTTGAGCTACACGACCGTGCTCACGTATTTTCAACGCATGACCAAAAAGGACTTACTTGTGCGTACCAAGGAAGGAAAGACCCATTACTACCGGGCGGTGCCTCAGGAGACAGAGGTACAGCAAAGTCTATCGCAGCGGCTTTTGAACAGCGTTTTTCAAGGCTCAGCTAAGAAAATGATTATGCACGCCCTGGGGAAGAAGAAAGTTTCTTCGGATGAATTAAATGAAATTCAACAATGGTTGGAAGCTAAAAAGAAAGAAAGCGATGAATAGTATAGCCTGGACTCAATTTGTACCCTATGGGGAAGCCCTAGGTTGGACGCTCTTGCACAGCGCTTGGCAAATTGCCCTATTGGCCATGGGCCTACGCTTTGCCTTGTACCTAATTCCCCGAAAACAAGCTTCCTTAAGGTATGCTTTATTGTTGATGGGGCTCTTATTTTCCCTGATCTGGTCTTTCCGTACTTTTCAGTATCAATGGCAACATTCCCAGTTTCTGGCTCAGTCTTCTGCATATACTGCAGATACGATATCAGCAGTCGGGGAGCCTATACAGGAAGGGGAAGGACGTCTCATCCTTAGGGAAGAAGGCAGCTATGATGGCCCTCAGGCTACTTACCAAAGGGGCACGAGCTTGGGAGACCGGATAGAAGCGATGTTGCTCCGTATGGAACCTTATCTGCCTCTTTTGGCTCTGGCTTGGTATGTCGGGGTATGGGTGCTTTCTATTTCTATGCTTTTGGGTTGGCGGCAGTTGCATTTGTTACGGACGCAAGGGGTGAGCCCGGTTGAGGAAGCCTGGCAAAACCGTTTTAAGCAACTCAAAATGCAAATGGGGATTTTCCGTGAGGTGAGCCTTTTGATCTCTGAAAAAGTGGCCGAACCGGTTACATTTTACGTCATCAAACCGGTCATTTTAGTACCAATTGGGCTCTTTTCTGGCCTAAATCCTGAGCAAGTGGAAGTGGTTCTCTTACATGAGCTGGCCCACATTAGACGGCACGACTATCTCGTTAACCTCTTTCAATCCTTGGTGGAAGTTCTCTTCTTTTACCACCCGGCTGTTTGGTGGATTTCTGGGAAGATTCGCGAAGAGCGGGAGCATTGCTGCGACGACCTGGTGTTGAAGCTGCGGGAAAACCCTATGCTCTACGCAGAAGCCCTTACCCGGATTCAGATTTTCCAACAACCTCAAAACTTGAAATTAACTATGACGCTAACTGGAAATACCCGGGCCTTTAGCAAGCGCATATTTCGCTTGTTTGGCCAATATGATCCGAAACCCAGCCTCTTAAAAAGTGGCTCCGTACTAATGTTATTGGTCTTGGCCCTGATGAGCCACACCTTTATCCTCAGTGTAGACACGCAGAATTGGAGTTTTAAGCCCATCACCCAATCGTTTTGGACCTTGACCGACTCCAAGGATGAACCCGAAGTAGCCGATGCGGAATTCGCAGACGCGGAAGAAACCGAAATGCGAGAAGGAGGCCCCATGCCGGGTGTAGACCTCAGTACCTTGCCTGAGCCCTATGAAGAAGACGATTTTGTCCCCGATGAAGGCTGTAATGCCCTGATCAGAGCCATTTTAAAGGGAAACGTAGACCAAGTTCGGGAATTATTGGGATCAACCGACCCCAATTGTACGGGAAACTTAAAAGAATACCGCGAAATCGTAGTTGGCGATCATAAATACTACACTTCCTTGCCTCGAACTCCTTTGGTGGCCGCGGCCGAACTGGGCAAGCTTGAGATTGTCCAATTGCTGGTGGAATCTAATGCGGATGTAAATTATCGGGCCAAACACGACTTTACTCCGGTCATGGCAGCGGCGGCCTATGGTAACCTAGAGGTGTTGAAGTTTCTAGAATCCCAAGGGGGAGACATCCACCAGAACGTGGTGGGGGAGGGGACCCCGGTTTTAGTGGCGGCCCGGAACGGCGAATTGGAAGCGGTTCGCTACCTACAGTCTCGAGGAGTAGACATCCAAGTGAATGTGCCAGGTGAAGGGACACCCGTTTTGGTGGCGGCCCGGAATGGCCATACCGAAACGGTAAAATTTCTGGTATCCAAAGGAGCCGATATTCAGGTAAACACCCCAGGAGAAGGGACGGCCATTCTGGTGGCGGCCCGAAATGGCCATACCGAAACCCTTAAATACCTCGTAGAAAAAGGAGCCGATTTTAATAAGCCTTTCCCCGGGGAAGGAACTCCTCTTTCGGTGGCCTCCCGCAACGGGCACACCGAGGCGGTTGATTTTCTATTATCCAAAGGCGCTGATATTGATTTTGTAAGCCCAGGTGATGGTACTCCCCTTTCGGTTGCCGCTCGTAATGGCCATACCCAAACCGTAGCGTATTTATTATCCAAAGGAGCCAACATCAATAGTATGACTCCTGGGGAAGGAACCCCTCTTTCGGTGGCGGCCCGGAATGGCCATACGGAGACGGTTGAATTATTACTGGCCAAAGGAGCCGACATCAATAGTATGACTCCCGGGGAAGGAACCCCTCTTTCGGTGGCGGCCCGGAATGGCCATACGGAGACGGTTGAATTATTACTGGCCAAAGGAGCCGACATCCATGCCAAAACGCCCGGGGAAGGGACTGCCCTTTCGGTGGCCGCCCGCAATGGCAACATCGAGACGGTCAAAGTCTTACTAAAGAAAGGAGCGGATATTGATGCCATGACCCCAGGAGAAGGAACTGCTTTATCTGTTTCTGCCCGCAATGGAAACCTAGCAACCGTTAAGTTTCTCGTAGAAAATGGGGCCGATGTCAATGCCGTAACTCCTGGGGATGGGACCGCTTTATCTGCGGCTTTCCGTAATGGACATAAAGAGACGGTAAAATATCTACTGGGTAGAGGTGCCGAAATCAACAGCATAATCCCAGGGGAAGGTTCTCCGCTTACGATTGTCTCTCGTAACGGACATTTTAGCATGGTTAAAATGTTGGTAGAAGAAGGGGCAGATATCAATATTAAAGTCCCCGGAGAGGGTACCCCACTGAGTGTTGCCGCCCGTAACGGGCATAGCGAAATCGTCAAATATTTGTTGAGCCAAGGGGCTAGTATAGAGGACTATGCACCTGGGGAAGGGACTGCCTTGATGACGGCCGCCCGCAACGGCCACAAAAATACCGTAGAAGTATTGCTGGCTGCTGGCGCCAAGATAGACGAAGATATACCTGGTCAGGGTACAGCTCTTCTAGTGGCGGCCCGTAATGGTCATAATAGCTTGGTGAAGTATCTTCTCAACAAAGGGGCCAAGGTAGATGCTATATCGGCAGGCAATGGTACGGCTTTGATTCAAGCAGTACGAAATCTAAACTATGAAGTAGCCAAGATCTTACTGGAAAAAGGGGCCGACCCGTATCTGGACACTCCAAGCGATCAATATGCCATGTATCACGCTAGACGAAGAAAAGATACGAAAATGATAAAGCTCTTGGAGCAGTATGCCAAAGACCAATAAAAAAGAGATAGTCCAAGTCAAAAATAATTTGTTAAGCCGTTCATCGGAGCCTTTTTCAAAAAGGGCTCCGATTTTTTTTTACCAGATTATTCTTCTCAAATAATGTTAGATATGTCATTTGAATGCTAAGATTTGGGTCTTAAACTAGGTGTAAGCGCGCTGGAAGACCCTGGCGGATCTAGAAACCAACGTGTGCTTGTTTCCTATTTGGGCATACTACCCCGCTTAACAATTTGCAAGTGAGATCTTGCGTTATTTATGGCATTAATTGATACAAACGAAAACGTTTAATCCAGTTCCTGACCTTGTTTGTCAAATTAAGACTATTATATTATCCTAGGAAAACATGGTTTTTTTGTAAAAATTTTACTTATTTAGAAGTATCAACCAACTATGGGAGCTCTTCTCTAAGTCCTCTCAGTATAGCTCCCCCTACAAGCAAACTTATAGAGTTTTAGCATAATTCCCTGAAAATTGCTATGCCTTCTGGGTATAGTATATAATAGATGATAGCTATATACCCATGAGAAACATCTTTACGGCCCTGTTACTCGTATTTTGTATACAGTCTCTTGAGGCTCAATGGCTTAAACCAGACACAGTTGAGTTGCACAAAAGAGATGGCCTGCCAAATTTCTTTCAAAAAATTAAGAGTGGGGCCCCAACCAAGATTGGTTATTTAGGGGGCAGTATCACCGAAACCGATGGTTGGCGAGTCTTGGTAAATGAGTGGTTAGAAGAGCATTACAAGAATGATAGTATTATCAGTTATAATGCAGGGGTAGGAGGGACTACCTCCCTCTATGGTATTCATCGTTTAGCCAGAGATTTATTACGCAAAGACGTCTTCGATCTTATCTTTGTGGAGTTTGCGGTTAATGATGGAAATGTCTTTAGCGATGATTTAGAGAAGAGTATGGAAGGGATTATCCGTCAGATCTGGAATACCAACCCCTACACCGATATTTGCTTTACCTACACAATTAGGAACATGGACCTGCCAGATATCGAGCAGGGAAAATTATTTAGAGCAGCCGCGATCCATGATTCCATTGCAGCGTATTATCACGTCCCGTCAATAACTTGGGCGGTAGAGGTGGCTAAAATGCTTGCTACCGACACCTTAATTTTTACGGAACCCGGTACGAGCTTCAATACAGTACAAAATAGTCAAGGCCAGTATGTTTTTGCCTTTGACAATGTCCACCCCACAATCTATGGGCACAGCCTATTTAAAGATGTTTTGGCCCGGTCTTTCCAGAGGATGGATAGCCATAGCACTTCTTTTAAACACAGCCTCAAACCTACTCTAATTGAAGGCAATTACGAGGGCTATACCTCCACCAAACCCTACCAGCATAGTAACCACGGCATGGAAATTTACCAGGAGGAGGGAGATTTTACGGGTTTAAACCGATTTTTGCCAAGTTTAGATTCTCTGCTTATTGCCGAAGACTCCACCCAGTTTTACACTTTCGAATTTATTGGAGAACGCATCGGTTTATCCTATATCGCAGGCCCCTCCACCGGCAGGTACATGATCGAGTTTGACGGTGAAAAGACCGAATGGAAAGCCTTCGAAGGCCGAACGGGTTACACGCAACGTTTCATCAGCTACACCCTACCAAGCTATGGTCTGCATAAAGTGAAAGTCTACCCCTCTCCCAACCTGATGACCTGGCAAGAAAAAGAAGACTTGATGAAATCGGAATCTCGTAAGCAACACGTACGGGATAATATAGCTCTGTATAGCCGAAATGAATTAATTATCTCAGATATTTTGCACGATGGAGAGTATATTCAATTTAGTCCCCAAGTGATCCAAGGCAAGGTATTTCATGATATAGAGAAGAATTGTAGCCTTGATCAAGAAGACATTCCTTTGGAAGGCTGGAAGGTGACTGCCCAGCCAGGAGATTGGCATGGCTTTACCAACCTCCAGGGAGAATATACGATTTTTTTGGATACCACCGGAACCTTCAGCCTACACGTAGAGCCCCCCTACGCGAGTATTCACGCCACAGAGCAGCTTTTTTGCTCTCCTGCTCCCTTGGAATTTCCCAAAGCCGATAATCAAGTCTACAATCAGGACTTTGCCCTGCAGACCGTCAATTGTCCATTGCTCCGCCTAGAATTAATTGGGGGCAAACAAGAACCCTGTCAGAAAGGGTTTAGTCAGCTACAAATACGCAATATAGGTACTCAACTGGCCGAAGATGTGGAGGTGTATATTGAATACCCGTCCCTTATTTCCCCCTTATCCTCCTTTCCTACTTGGGATGACCAAAGCGCCAAAAATTTGATCTACCGATTGGGCGATTTAGAAGCAGGAAGCCAAACGAATATCCTAATCACCGATAGTGTTTCCTGTCTTGCCGATATTCAGGGGCTTGCTCAAAGTATACAAGCTGAGGCATTTCCCCGATACGATTGCTCAAATCTAAGACCTATGGAGGATGCTACGGAGATTACGGCCAAAGGTATCTGCTTGGGCGATCGGGTACGCTTTACCATCACGAACATAAGCTCTAAACCTATGAGAGATATAGAGCAATTGAAGGTATTTGGAGATTTAGAATATATTGCCCGTCAAGACTTTGTTTTAAAAGCAGGAGAACTCCTGGAGCTGGAGATCGAAACCCGGGGCCAAAGTATCCGCTTAGAGTGGGACCCTATTCCCAGCAATTCCTTGGACGAAAAAAAGAGTATCACCATTGAAGGTTGCGCCCATGATCTCAGCCAAGCCAGTAAAGGCTACGCTCCTCAATACCCAACTTTTGACGCGGCCGAAACCTATGATTTAGACTGGCAATTACTCCTAAGCTCCCCGGCTGAGGCTCAATTTCAAATTTCTCCCCTAGGTTTTGGGCCTGAACGGATAATTGAAGTCGGTACAAACCTCGAATACACCTTGGAGTTCAAGCTCCCCGAAAACCTGAACCCTCCTTTTAGTATTTTGGATACCCTGCCCGAGCAATTAGATGGTGGTACTTTCCGTATGATGGCCGCAAGCCATCCTTACATGTTAACTAGTTACGGTACCAAGCCCCAAGTATTCCGCTGGACCTTCGATACCCTGGAAAACAACCCAGATCTACCTGCAGATATGCAGAAATTGCTGATCTCCTTTTGTGTAAAAACGAAACCGGAACTTGCCAAGGGGACACCCATAGACAATATGGCCTACATTCTTGGGCCAGACGAAGCGCCTATCCTGATAAATGCCCCCAGTTTGCATATTGGCCCCTTTGACTTTATAGAAAATTTCCGATCCTTTGATCTCGTAACCGCTACCGAAGAAGTACCTGTTTTGCCAGATCTTCGCATATATCCCAATCCTAGCCAAGATTGGCTTTATATAGACCTGCCCCCATCGGCTATTCCTACCTGGGAAGTACAGATCTTAAATGCTCAGGGGCAGGCCATGACTTCAGGCCCCATACTTCCAAATGAAGGACGTTTAGAGATTTGCTTGCGTGCCTTGCCACGTGGCATCTATTATGTACGGCTCAAAAATGCCGATTATTCCCTTAGTCGTAAAATTTTAATTCCTTAATAGTAGTCCCAAAGATAGAGTAAGGGGCTGCCCCCGGCGAAGTAAATGGAGTTTACAAATTTCCATGAATTGCCGCCGGGGTCGGGCTTTCACTACTCGCTGGCCTGCCCACAGCCAGCGGCGAGCTCAAACATGCCGTTCAATCCCTCAGCCATGAAGGGGGTGGCTCCCGGGAAAATTTTAAATAAACTATCCTCTCAAGCACTTAGCTCACTTTGTAATTCAAAATATTCTAAAATTTGTAGTATTTTGAGTTTTCATCTTATGTAGAGTATTCTCCAAACGCACGAATTGTACTGCCCATGAACCATTTTACCAAGAGCTGGGTGGCATACGGGATTTTCTTGAGCCTATTTTTCCTCAGTCTTCCCGCTGCCCAAGCCCAAAAGAAAAAAAATACCACCCAGACAGAGTCTAATAAGCTCTCATTGAGTGGCCTCAAGTTTCGCTCAGTCGGTCCGGCCATTACTTCTGGACGCATTGCCGACTTTGCCGTCAATCCTGAACGGCCCAAAGAATATTACGTAGCAACGGCCTCGGGGGGAGTTTGGAAAACCCAAAATGCCGGAACCACCTACCAGCCTATCTTTGATAGCCAAGGGAGTTACTCCATAGGTTGTATAAGCCTCGACCCAAACAATTCTCAAGTAGTTTGGGTAGGAACCGGGGAAAATAACAACCAAAGAAGTGTTGCCTACGGTGATGGTGTCTATATGTCAAGCGATGGGGGAAGCTCCTGGAAACATATGGGCCTAAAAAATAGCGAGCATATTGGGAAAATCCTGATCCACCCCGAAAATTCGAACGTGATTTATGTAGCCGCCATTGGCCCTTTGTGGAGCAGTGGCGGAGACCGGGGGCTCTACCAAAGCACCGACGGAGGAAAAACCTGGAATGCCATACTCACCATCGATGAACACACGGGGATCGATGATGTGATTATAGACCCCCGCGACCCCCAGGTGATGTACGCTAGTGCTTACCAACGTCGTCGCCATGTATTCACCTACCTGGGTGGGGGGCCTGGTTCTGGCCTATACAAAACTGTAGATGGCGGTAAAACCTGGAACAAAATTAATAAAGGACTCCCCTCTGTAGATAAAGGCCGCATGGGTATTGCCCTCTCCCCCGCCAACCCGGAAATTTTGTATGCTATCGTAGAAGCCGCCCAAGGCAAGGGCGGGTTTTTTAAATCGACCAACCGTGGGGCTTCATGGCAAAAACAATCGGGCTACAGTAGTTCAGGTAACTACTATCAAGAGCTTGTGGCCGATCCCGCAGACCCCCACAAAGTATATAGCATGAACACCTGGATGCAAGTGACTACCAATGGGGGCAAGAGCTTCAAAAATGTGGGGGAAGACTTCAAACACGTAGATAACCACTGCCTCTGGATAAACCCCCAGGATACCGAACACCTCCTTGCGGGCTGTGATGGGGGAATTTATGAGTCCTTTGACGGGGCCGCTACCTGGCAGTTTAAAGCCAACTTGCCTATCACGCAATTTTATAAAGTGGCCCTAGACAATAGTGAGCCCTTTTACTACATTTACGGAGGTACCCAAGATAACTTCAGCATGGGAGGTCCTTCGCGAACCAACAGTGGTAACGGGATCGCCAATTCGGAATGGTTTATGACCCACGGGGGGGATGGTTTTGAGTCGGCGGTTGATCCTGAAAATCCCAATATTGTCTACGCTCAGTCCCAATACGGGGTTTTGGTACGTTATGACAAACTTAGTGGAGAAGAACTGGGTATTCAACCCCAACCCCGCAAAGATGAAAATGCCTACCGCTGGAATTGGGATGCTCCTTTGGAAGTGAGCGTGCATAAACCGGGACGCATCTTCTTTGCGGCCAATAAACTTTTCCGAAGCGATGACCGCGGAAATAGCTGGGAAGTAATCAGTGATGATCTTTCGGCCCAAATTAATAGAAACCAGTTGAAGGTTATGGACCGCATCTGGAGCACCGATGCCGTAGCCAAAAACGGCTCAACTTCCCCCTATGGTACCATCGTGGCCTTCTCCGAATCACCCAAAAACGAAAATTTACTTTACGTAGGTACAGATGATGGCCTCATCCAAGTGACCGAAGACGGTGGACAATCTTGGCGTAAGGTAGAAAAGATTCCTGGGGTACCTACGCGCACCTACGTCAACGAAGTACTCGCCTCCAAACACGACGAAAACGTAGTCTACGCCGCCTTCAACCATCATAAGTATGGAGACTTCAAACCCTACATTTTCAAAAGTAGTGACAAAGGCCGTACTTGGGTCCGTATTTCTGGTAACCTGCCCGAGCGGGGCTCGGTTTATGCCCTGGAAGAAGATACAGAAGACCCGCAACTGCTTTTTGCCGGAACGGAGTTTGGCTTCTTTTTCTCCAACACAGCCGGCAATCAGTGGACCCAGCTAAAAGCGGGTTTGCCTACTATAGCCGTGCGGGATATCGCCTTGCATACCCGAGAAAATGATATTGTCTTGGGTACCTTTGGCCGGGGCTTTTATGTCTTGGATGATTATACGTCCCTACGCCAAGTGAATAAGGTAAAAAACCAAGCCGCGGCCCTCTTTGCCGTACGGGATGCCTATACTTTTGAGAAGCGTTATCCTTTGGGGCTTCCCGGAAAGGCATTCCAAGGAGATGATTACTATCTGGGCGATAATTTGGGGCCAGAAGCTATCTTTACATATTACCTCAAAGATAAAATCCAAACCAAAAGAGATGCCCGAAGGGCCCGGGAAAAAGAAACTACCGATGATCCCTACCCAAGCTATGAAGATTTAAAAGCGGAGCGGGAGGAAGAGGCCCCGTATCTACTCTTCACAATCAAAAATGCTCAAGGAGAAGTGGTGCGTAAACTGACCAAAAAACCGGGCACCGGAGTGCAACGGATCCACTGGGATTTGCGCTTGCCCTCCACCGACCCCATTGATCTCTCTAAGCCTTCTTTTTATAACCCGTTTGGAGGAAGTGAGGAGGGAAGCCTAGCCCCTCCGGGAGAGTACTCGGTGAGCATGGCCAAGAGTGTGGACGGAGTGATTACTTCCCTATCTGACCCAGTATCCTTCCGGATTAAGGACATCAAAAATACGGTCCTACCCGCTGCCGACCGCCAGGCCCTGGCCAAGTTCCAGAAAGATGTCAATGAGTTTTCGCGCCAGGTGCAAGCTGCTCAAAGAATAATGGGGGAAGTAAGACAAGAGATGCGCCATATCAAAGAAGCCATAACCCGGAGCCCCGTAGAGCAAGAAGTGCTTTCTCAAGCCGCCAAAAAAGTCCAGGAGAAAATGAATGAGATTCAACTAGGACTGAATGGCGACCGGGTGGCCCGGCAATTGGATATGGACAAACCCATGTCGGTTTCTAATCGATTGGGGATGCTTCGCTACGAGATGTTCTACTCCACCTCGGGCCCCACCCAAACGCATCAAACAAGCCTGAAAATAGCTCAGGAAAAGTTTGGCCCCATACAGATAGCCTTGCGCCAACTAATTCAAAATGACTTGAAGCAATTACAAGACAAATTGGAGGATGCCGGTGCTCCCTACACCCCCAATCGGGTAATTGAGCCTTAAAGAAATACGCTCATACAGCTTAAAAACGCAAGGAAACTCCTGTCTCCTTGCGTTTTTTTTATATGATTTTGGAAGCCTAATTTTTCTAGGGCCTTGTTTCTTAGGCTTAGGGATGGAACGGCATGTTTGAGCTCGTAAGGGCCTGGCGGGGAAAGGCAGCGAGTAGTGAGAGCCCGACCCGCGCCGACAGGATTTTTCAAGAGGGCACATACGCTAAGGCGCGGGGAAGCCCCTAAACTTACGCTGCTAGCTATTGATTGGAGCTGAACCCTTTAGATTATTTAACTTTCTTAAGTATTTATTATAAATAAGTACTTTTAGCTTTGGGTATTCACCAAATCCTATACCCGTGAACCCCTATTTGATCAAAAACTACTTCACCATCGTATTACGACACCTTGGCCGGAATAAACTCTTTACCCTCATCAATGTGCTGGGACTGGGCATTGGCCTAGCGGCTACTTTTTTTATTGGATTGTTTATACTAGACGAGCTAAGCTACGAACAAATGCATAGCCAAAGAGATCGGATTTACCGCCTGGCCATGCATAATGACGATGGCAATTACCAGAGGGAATGGGCCCGCTTTAACCGCTCGTGGATTAATTATATGAAGGAAGATATGGCCGAGGTAGAGGAGTTTATCCGGTTTCAAAATTACTACCCCCGGGATTTTGGGCGAGGGGAGGACACTTATAAAATTCCCTTTGCCTATTCGGTAGATGCCGGGGTATTTCGGGTATTTGATTTTGAGTTACTGCGCGGAAACCCAGAGACAGCCCTGACTGAGCCCTTTTCTATTGTGCTTACCGAAACCATTGCCCAGCGTATTTTTGGCGATGAAGATCCGATGGGTAAGAGGCTCAAGACACCCCAAGCGATGGGTGAGAAATTGCAAACCTATCGGGTTACGGGCATTATGAAAGACCTTCCGAGCAATACCCATTTACCCGTGAATCTATTCACTTCTTTTGCCTCACCGGAGGAGCGTCAAGGGTGGGCCTATATCTATATTTTGTTGAAGCCTCAAGCCAAGATTGCCTCCGTGGAAGCCAAAACCGAAGCTTTTATCCAGAAAAGGGGGGGAGATGATGAGCATAAGACCTTGGATATTGCTTACCAAGCCCTGGCCTCTATCCATTTAGATTCGGACCTTTCCCGGGAAATTGTACCCAATGGCAAGCGATCTCGGGTATATCTGTTTGCGGCAGTAGGCATTTTTATCTTTCTCATGTCGGCCATCAATTTTGTAAACCTAAACGTGGCTCAAGCTTTCCAGCGGCAAAGAGAAATGGGTGTTCGCAAACTCCTGGGCTCTTCGGCCCGAAACCTGATGGCTTACTTTTTGATCCAAGCCCAAATGGTCACCTTTCTGGCCGCAATTCTGGGGATGGTGTTCTTGTTTCTCTTTTTACCTTATTTCAAAGCATTTACCCCCGTGGCCCAATCCCCTTGGTTCATGTTGCCTATGGCCCTGGGGCTGTCCCTTCTTACGGGTTTGCTGGCGGGCTATTTCCCCGGCTTGATGTTTTCGGGAGCTGGGTCCTTGCAGGCCCTTAAAGGGAGAAGTAACCCGGCCTCTTCCCGGAAAGGAAATGGGATGAAAAACGTACTGGTTTCGGTACAACTTATTTTGTGTATTGTTTTGATCAGCAGTGCCTACATCACCCAGTCTCAGTTTAGCTATTTAATCCACAAAAACCTGGGTTTTGACCGTGAGCACGTGCTAGCGTTGACAAATCTTCCGCAAGCGGTCAAGGAAAAACGAGAGTTTATCAAAGAACAGCTCCTTCACCTCTCAGGCGTAAGCCAGGTGAGTGCCTCGATGGAAGTACCCTCCCGCGAAATCAAAGATATGGGGCCTATCTATGCCGAAGGGATGAGCCAAGCCCCTGACAATAAACCGGTCATGGATGCACAGGTAGTCGACCAAGACTTTTTAGCGCTCATGGACATTGAGTTGTTGGCAGGCCGAAATTTTAGAAAGCGTCCCGTCTACGATATCGAGAAGGATTTTGGGGGAGATGCCTATAAGTATTTTGAAGATAGCCCACGAGAGTATATTCTCAACGAAACCGCTGCCAACATGCTAGGTTGGCATAGCCCGGAGGAAGCCTTGGGGAAGTCGTTTAGTTGGAGCATCAGCGATATTCAATTAAAGCGAGGCCCCGTGATTGGCGTGATCCAGGATTACCACCAGGAGAGCCTAAAAAATGCCATCAAGCCTGTGGTGTATTTTATCGAGCCCATGTGGTTGGGCAATACCCTCATCAAAGTAAAAGGGGATCAAATTCCCGAAACCCTGGCCCAGGTACAGGGCATTTGGAAGGAGCAGTTTCCCGAATATACCATGGAGTTTGCCTTTTTGGACTCCCTCTACCATAAACTGTATGAGACGGAGCGCAAGCAGCTCCAATTAATCTACATTTTCTCAGGCCTGGCCATCTTAATTGCCTTTATGGGCATTTTTGGTATTCTATCTTATGTTTTGAAGAGCCGGGAAAAGGAGATCGCAATCCGGAAGGTATTGGGAGCCAACTTGACTTCGCTGGCCGTTTTACTAAGCCGAAAATTTGTCTATTTGACGTTAATGGGGATGGCCCTGGCGGTACCCTTGACTTGGTATGCCATGGAAGCCTGGCTGCAAAACTTTGAATACCGTATATCGATACAGGGGTTTAACTTTGCCTTGGCCTTGCTGGTAATTTTTGGGGTGCTATTCCTAACCGTAGCCCTGCAAATGCAAAAAGTGGCGAGACAAAACCCAGTTAACACCCTTAGAGCGGAGTAAGCCTATATTCCTTGGCCTGTCTTAGCTTACAACAGGCCAAGGAATTTGAGGGGCTTGCTAGGGGTCTTCTCGTATCATGCCAATTCTTCCAAGGAATGTACAATCCTTTTTCCCTGTTCCTCTCCAATCCGTACCATTTCATCGGCTCCCTGGGAAGGCCCCCCGATCCTAAAGATCACCTCACACTTACTGATCAAGCGGATCGCTACGGGGTGAAAAAGCTCATTCCAAACCGTATCTCCCATGGCCTGGGAGCCCGCCGTCTCGATCAAGGGGAGGGCAAACCATTCGCCCAATACCGGAAGGTGGCCCATATGGTAAAGTTTAAGGGCCATCTCGTTCATGGCGTCTACATTTTTCTGGATCAAGACCGGGTCATCATTCGTACCAGAACGATACGGGCCTGCCACTAAGATCATCAAAGGAGAGACTTGTTTACTCATAATAAGTTATGGATTTGGGCATATTGTAAAAGCATAATCGTTTTTCCGTCTTGGATCTCTCCCCGCTCCATCATCCGAAGGGATTCCTGGAAGTCGAGCTCCAGTACTTCAATGTTTTCTTGTTCTTCCTCGAGGCCTCCCCCTTCATTAATTTTCATATCATCTTCGTATTCAGCCACGAAGAAGTACAAAATTTCGGTGACGGAGCCGGGCGACATATAAGCTTCCATAATTTTGCGCACCTTGCTTACCCGGTAGCCCGTTTCCTCTTCGGTTTCTTTGCGGATACAATCTTCGGCGTGGTCTTTATCTAGCAGCCCGGCACAGGCCTCGATCATCATCCCGGTATCATTGCCGTTCACGTAAGTAGGCAGTCGGAATTGCCGGGTGAGTATGACCGTTTGTTTTGTAGGATTGTAGAGTAAGATTGTAGCTCCGTTTCCTCGGTCATAGGCTTCGCGGGACTGGGTTTCCCATTCCCCATTCCTCTTTTGGTACTCAAACGTTACTTTGTTTAGGGTATACCAATTGTCCGAAAGCAGTTCGGTTTTGGTAATACGCACGCGATCGTTTTTCATGTGTATCCAGGGATTGATGTGCCGGCAAGTTATACGGAATAGGGCACTAATCAGACACCTGCCAGGGCATTTAACTTTATTTAGGATACGCTATCTGGGGCTGCCCCCGGCGGTGGAGTGTCTTCTTTCAAATGGCCCAAGGCTAGCGCCGGGGTCGGGCTTTCGCTACTCGCTGCCTTTCCCCGCCGGGCCTACACGAGCTCAAACAGGCCGCTCTATCCCTCAGCCATCAAGAAAAAAAATACGTAATAGTAAGGAGTAGGCCTAAACCTTGAAAAACCGAGATTTTTCCTTTATTTTTAAATAAAAAACAATCGCTATGGGAAATTACAAAGAAGCGCTTGCATCCATGCAACGTTTGAACCATGCTAATAAAACAAACCAAACTAGCGTATATGAGGAGCTAATGGTTTCTGCCTTAGAAAAGACGAAAAAACATCTGGCAAATTATCAGAAATCAAAAGTTTGTTTTGCCAAAGTAGTCCTCCATTTTTCCTATGCTTACCAAGCCCTGGGATCTATGCCAGATACCCATGAGAACCTTAGCTTAATAAGCGACCTTAAGTCCTTAGAAAATACTTTGGAGGAGTACAAAAAAGGAATGGATGCCATTCCTAAAAACTTAAAAGAAACCAAGGAGTACATCCATAAAGACAAAACCAGGGCCTACATCCAAAGTAATTTTCATAAAATTGAACAATCCAAGAAGCAAGTGGATGGCTTTATGCAAGCCTTGGGGCACGAAGAAGCCGACTACCTGAACTTACTTCATGATTCAGATAAGCGAAAAGTTAGATTAAACTTGCACCCCGAAGTTATTGTAGATTGGAGCATTAACTATCGCTTTTTGGGGGAGTACGCCCTGATTATGGCTAGTCTCTGTACTACGGCCGCCTTGGCTTATCAGAAAAATATCAGCCTGGAGGAGGCAGTGAGCCTAGTTCCTAGCTTTGATTAATTTTTGACAACAGAATTACACCCATACTGGTCTTAGCGTCTCGCTAAGACCCTGCTGTCGCTCGTGTTCCTTATTAAAAATAAGCAGCTTTGCGCGTTTTAGGGCTAGCCTGTGGGTAAAGGTTAACGCGTACTTACCGGGTTCAGCGTTTGTAAGGCAGGTACCCCATACTGGTCTTAGAGAGACGCTTAATGCCACCAACTTAGTGGCAGCCCATCCAACCCTAGGCCTTACACCTGCCTTAATAGATGCGGAAACCATACAATTGTGCCCGAGCTTCCTACAAAAAACGTTAATACTTGATAGGGTAAATATTCCTTTTAACTGCAAAATGATGAAAAAATATCTATGGATCTTGATGCTGGCCTTATTATCCTTTTGCGCTTGCAACTCTAATAAAGATAAGATCGTCCAAGAAATCTTTGAAGTATTTAAACAAGATCAAAGAGATTGGGTAAGCTTTTTAGAATCAACGATTACCAAACCCCACTATGATTATGCTAAGGTGAAACGTATGTACTTTTCTTTGCACATCACAGCCCCACAGTCCTATCGACAAATTGTCTTCTTCAAGAATTATCTTGTTCTAAATGAAAAGACACGTATTGAATTGAGAGAATTTATAGAGAAAAAAAACCAAGCGGTATTGATTTTTTATAGTGAAAAGAATACAATTGAGAAAAAGGAACTCTTGGAAATTTTGAAAATTGATAGGGAAATTTTAGCTAAATTGGAATCTTGGGAATAAACCCCATAATGGTTTTAGCGTCTCGTTTAATGCTGTCAACTTAGTGGCAGCCCATCCAAACCTGGGCATGGCAAATGCCCGAAAAAATACAGTCGCGTGGCCAATCCCTCCAAGCTCCCTGCACATAGGTCAGACTCATTGAAGCTTTTGCCGAAATGCCTCGGGGGTAACTTGGGTGTAGCGCTTAAAAAACTTGTATAGATTGCTGGGCTCTTCAAAACCGGCTTTGTAAGCAATTTCTTTCACAGACCAAGGAGTGTGCATCAGGGTACGCTTGATTTGGGTAATCAAGATCTCATCAATGAAGGTTTTGGCCGATTGATTGATAATACTTTTAGTAATCTTATTCAGGGTTTTGGCCGAGTAGCCCATTAGTTCTGCGTAATCTTGTACTCTACGCGTTTTCATACAATGGGCTTCCACCAGTTGCTGTAAATGGATGAACCCTTCCAAGTATTGACGGTCTTTTACCATAAGGTTTTCCCGGGATTTATATCGGTACAGTTTACTGATAAGCACGTGCAGGTAACTACGTAAAATACCTGGGCTAAACTCATCCAGGGGCTTGTCAAACTCTTCCCTTAATTGATTAACTAGAGAGATAATTTCTTCAAAATCACTTTCCTCCAGGGCTATATGAGGATGTCCTAATAATTCATTAAAGAGCTGTAAAGTTTTGAGGGCTTCCAATTTCTCCAAATGACTATGCATAAACTCATGGGTAAAAATAAGGATAAAACCCTGGGCTTCTCCGGGCTCGAAGCGATGGATTTGATTCTTGCGGATGCTAAGGATGGAACCCCGCTGCAAAGGATACGAATGAAAATCAACGGTATGATGGCCCTGGCCTGAGCAAATGAGCAGCAGGAGATAAAAATCTACTCGGTGCAATTGCGTAGGCTGGTGATCTAAGTTTTTCCGGGTAAGTAAATTCTCCAGGCGAAGAATATCAAATGCCAAATTTGGCCTTTTGCGGTGGTCAAATGGGATGAGGCGGATGTTCGATTCCATGAGATATGCTTTTAAAGCCTAAGGATATTTATATTTTACCAAATGACCAGAATGTATCTCTTAGCGGCAGATAAGGGTGGCCTGGAGAGGGACAGGCCACAGCAGGAATTGGATAATTGGACTTAGAAACTGTTTAAATTTAATTATATGGGCTGCAAAGGGCCATTTATGGAACCTGATTTCATCAAATTCCTCGCCCATAGCGCTGCTATGCGCTCCCAATTTGATTTCATCAGAACCCAAAACTGACCCTTTTCGCCGACAAAAACTAAACTTAAACAGTTTCTTAATACTTGATTTTACTTATAAAGTACACCTTCCGCTTCCGTTTTACATTGTCGTCATCCTTATTTTTGATCTTTTGGCGTCCGTAGGCCAGGAAGTAATTATCGTACCAGTAGTCAATGGTGGAAGCCGTCCACTTGTATTTATCCGATTCGTAGAGGGACTCAATGGGCTCGGACTCAATATCCTGGAGTACTTGGCCCTCGCGGCCAAATATTTTGCTAACAATACGACTCCGGTTGGAAAACACCAATTTGATCTGCTCTTCATTTTGATTGACAATGTTAATAAAGCGGGTTACCGAATAGGGCTTGTAAGCCGGCCACATCTCGAAAGTCTGATCCCACAGGAGCTTGCCTTGAAAATCAAACTTGGCTAGTAGGGCGTGGGTATATTGATAGCCGTCAAATACCTGACGAGATTGGGTCACGGTGCGGGTGCGTCCGTTTATGGTTTGCGTGGTTTGATAGGACTCCGTTCGATAGGTAGGGTAATAAGCTTCACCCAAGAGCTGGTAGCCATCCTTCAAGGTAATGATGTCATGGTCAGCCAGACGGTAGCGGATCTTCATTTCTTTCCCCTGAGATTCTTTACGAGCTTTCTTTTTTTCTATGCGCTCTTTGCGTTTTTCTGGAAGATAGGATAAGAAGTTGTCTAAGTCGAGATAGGGATGAAACTCAATAAAGTCTAATTCACTTCCCTTGGCTTGGCAAATGAAAATTCCGGTCGATCCCTTATGATTAGCCTCATTATAGGTACCCGTGAAGATATAATTGCCTTGTCCCGCATTTCGGGCCGATAGGTTGATGATGTTACGGCTGGTATTTTGGGTCAGATTGTAGACAAGTTGGTTTTCGCCTTCTTCGTTGACCTGAATAACATAGATATCACTGGCTTTTTTGGCAATTTGGATGCGGGTAAACAGCATAATCTCCTGGGTTTCATCCAGGATTTGAAAATCATTGAGACTGATTTGGTTGGGACGGAAGCCTTGGAGGGTAATGGGACGAAGTTTTTGTTTACCCGTCTTCCAGTTAACCACAAAGAGGAATGGTTTCCCCTTGATACTGGTTTTCATATAGGCCCGATCTCCCAGGATACCCATTTCGCTGATCCAAGATTTTTTAGGCATTTCTCCTTCTATCTGGGTAACTTCCAGAGTTTTAACATCAATGCTGACGATGGCAAAGCGCCCCTTGCGGGTTTTGAATAGGGTATGCATCCAAGAGCCCGAGGTGTAAGTTTCGTCGGGGTTTAGCTTTTTATCTAAGGTAACTTGGATGGTTTCTCCGGCTTCCAGATCGGTATTGTAGTGTACGTATTTCCAATCACGTTTGGGGCCATCGGCTTTTACCATGGCCGAACGGAGCAGGAATCCGAGTTGGTCAAACTCAAAAATCCTTTCCCCGTAGTATCCGTCTACCAGCTCTAGCTCGATTCGCTTCTCAAAGGAAATCTGGGCCATAAGACCGGGGCTCAGAAAACCGAGCATTAGGAAAGAGGTGATTATAGTACGCATGCGTGAATCTTGGTTTAATTAGTTGAATAGGATTGCGATACTAATGTATACGTATTTAGCCAGGATCTTGTAATAGTTTTCGGGTATAAAATGGGCGTTTTTTTATTAATTTCCTCAGTAATCAAAAACCTCTCATCAGGCTTTAGGCATTGGCTGAGGGATAGAGCGGCCTGTTTGAGCTCGTAAAGGCCCGGCGGGGAAAGGCAGCGAGTAGCGAAAGCCCGACCCCGGCGGCACTTCAGGGACATCAAGGCAAATACTTGACCGCCGGGGGCAGCCCCTAAACGCAATTAGCCCCCGGATAGAAAATAAGGGCTTTATATTATATACATTTAAGGTAAAAACATGGGATTTTGAATTATATTATATACATTTAAGGTAAATATAATCGCATGAGTAAATATCATCTGGGAGAATTTGAAGAAATCGTCATGCTCACGGTCGCTATTTTGCACGGAAAGGCCTATGGAGTAGCCATTTTGGGAGAAATTGAAGAAAGGCTGGGCCGTAAAGTGAGTATTGGCTCCTTACAAACCGTTTTGAGGCGCTTGGAAGACAAAGGCTATCTCCACTCCGAATTTGGCGAAGCAACCCAGGCCCGGGGGGGGAAACGAAAGCGGTTTTTTACGGTGAGCAATTTTGGCATGCAAGTGCTCCAGGAAACCAAAGAACAAAGGCTCCAACTCTGGAATGCCATCCCTAACATAGCTTTTAACGCATGAGTGTGTATGTCTGACAAACCCCAGCCTTCCGCCTTACTACTTCGTTTTTTTCGCTGGTTTTGCCATCCCGATTATTTGGAAGATATCGAGGGTGACTTATGGGAGCGATTTGAAATACTGGTAGAAGATATGGGCCCTCGACGAGCCCGGCGCCGATTTGTTTGGGAAGTACTTTCCTTAGTCCGTCCCAATTTGATTCGTTCGGTGAAAGATCTGTATCCATATAACCCATTACCTATGTATAAAAACTATTTTAAAATTGCCTGGAGAAACCTATTAAGGCAAAAACTGTATTCCTTTCTCAATATTAGCGGACTGGCCGTGGGGCTATGTAGTTTTGTATTGATTTTTATGTATGTACAACACGAGTTTTCATACGATCAATTTGTGCCGGACGCTGACCGGGTATACCGGGTCTATCAAAGGCAAGAAGGTAATACCTACTTGGGTAGTGATTACTTTGCGCTTACTCCCGCTCCCTTGAGCCGGACCCTTATCAAAGAGTATCCCGAAGTGGAGACGGCTACCACGTTTCAAACCCCAAAATACCTGATTAACTACAAAGAAGTAGGATTCTGGGAAGAAGGACTCAACGCCGATCCTTCTTTTTTTGAAGTGTTTAAGTTTGATTTTATTCAGGGAGAGGCTTCACAAGCCTTACAAGACCCCTCCAATATAGTGATCACGCAATCCTTATCCAGGAAGATCTTTGGCCAAGGAGATCCGATAGGGAAAACTATCGATGTCAAGGTTCATAACCAGGAGAAACGATTTACCGTGACGGGGCTGATTGCCGACTTACCCCGAGAGAGTTCATTGCAATTTACATTTGTGAGCAGTATCCTGGGGAGCGGTGGATATAAGCGGGATACCCAAGAAGATAGTGAACACACCTGGGAAAATAACTCCTACCATACTTTTTTCACGTTAAAAGCAGGAGCTTCTATACGTCAACTTGAGGCCAAGTTTCCGGCTTTGCTTGAAAAATACAAACCAAAAGACGAGGATTTTCCCTTTAATATCTCATTTCTTGTCCAGAGATTAAGCGATTTTCATTTTGAGGCTGGTATTAATTTCGACTTTGGCTTGAAAGGCAATCGACAATATATACAGATTTTCAGCATCATAGCCCTGGTGGTACTCTTGTTAGCCTGCATCAATTATATGAACCTGGCCATTGCCCGCTCCATCCGCAGGGCCCGGGAAGTCGGCTTGCGTAAAGTAATCGGGGCCACCCGAGGGCAGCTTATCGGGCAATTCTTGGGAGAGTCTTTTCTTATTACCTTATTGGCCTTTGTCTTGGCTTTGCTGCTGGTACAACTGGTACTGCCCTTATTCTCGGCGATGCTGGACCGGGATTTACTAATTTGGGATCTCTACCAAGTTAGGTCCTTGGGGGGGGTATTGCTTATTATCCTCGCCGTTGCCCTGATCTCCGGGAGTTATCCGGCTTTTTTTATGTCTTCCTTGAAGCCCCACGTGGTGATCAAAGGGAAATTGGGCCGAAAGCTGAGTGGTTTGGGTATCCAAAAAATATTGGTTATCGCTCAGTATGCTTGCTCTATTGTGTTGATTATCAGCAGTCTAGTGATCTATCGTCAGTCCGAGTATGTACAAAACAAAGAGTTAGGCTATGATCGGGAGCATATTATAAACATCTTTGTGCAGGATGCTCAGATCCGTAAAAAATACGCGGTGATTGCCGAGGAAATCCAAAAAGAACCTCAGGTAGTATCCCTTACCAGCTCAGATGCTTTACCTACCAATATAGATTCTAGTTCGCTCATCGAGCAAGGCCCTACGGATAGTACCCAAAAGCAGGAAATTGCCATTTACCGGAATAGCATCGGCTATGATTTTTTAAAGGTGTTTGGGATCAAGCTTTTAGCGGGTCGTGATTTTTCTCCCGACTACCCCCAAGATGCCGAAAAGCGGGTAATCGTCAATGAAACCACGCTCAAAGCCCTGGGTTGGAACCTGGAAGAAGCCGTGGGTCGTAAATTTTCTCGGTATGGAGATAGCATCCCGAGCACTGAAATCATAGGCGTGGTACAAGACTTTCACATGCACAGCCTGCATCAGCCTATTGAACCCTTGATGCTGTTTTTACAAGGAGATTATTTCCGTTTTATCTCGGTGAAGGTGCGGCCCGAAAATCTAAGCCAAACCTTAAACCGCATCGAGGCTATTGTCCAAGCCCATACCGTGTATCCTTTTGAGTACTCCTTTTTAGACGAACGTTTTGACCAGCTCTATAAAACCGACCAAAAGCTGGGAGAAATGTTTGGCTTTTTTACCGTGCTTTCGGTCTTGATTGCATCCTTGGGACTTTTCGGCTTAGCGGCCATCAGTGCCAAGCAGCGTACCAAGGAAATTGGTATTCGCAAAGTACTAGGGGCATCGATCGAGAGTATCGTCCAGGTTTTAGCCCGGGATTTTATGAAAATGGTAGCCTGGGGCTTTGTTTTGGCCGTTCCCTTTGCCTGGTATTTTATGCATCGTTGGCTGGAAGACTACGCCTATCGCATCAGCCTTCAGTGGTGGATGTTTGCCCTTCCCGGCCTCATGGCTTTTGTTATCGCCCTCTTTACCATTAGTTTTCAATCCATGAAAGCCGCTAGGGCAAATCCGGTCGAATCGCTGCGCAATGAATAAGAGCAGGCAAGTCTGGGTAGGAAACAAGCTACCCAGCCTTCGTACTATTCGGCTTTTTGCCCTACGTTTCGTCGGATAAAATCGACCATCACTTTTCTAGCCTGGCTGTCATTGTTTTGCGACAAATCCTTCCAGAGCCCGCCATGGCCCAAGTTCATCACGTGTAAGATTTGACATTGGCGATACTCCGACTCCCAGATTTGCTGCTCAAAAGTTTGCGTATAGGCAAATAAGCCTCCTTCTGATACCAAAAGCATCGGGATTTTTAGTTGATCGATATAGCTAGATAGCGAAGCCTTGGTAAAGCCAGCCTCCTCCCCAAAAACATCTTTTACGTGGGTTTCGGCCATGGCTTGTACCTCCGGGTCTTTATGGTTCAAAAATACCTCATAATAGGCCCCAATATCGTATGCCCCCGCAATGGGGAGTATGGCCCGGATATTCGCTTGCTTGAGTCCGTGTTTTTGTAAATAACGTTCATCCATGGCCAATAAAGCCGCCAAGTGGGCTCCCGAAGAAAAGCCCCCCACGAAAATATTCTGAGCATCATATCCGTATTCGGCGGCGTGTTCGTAAAGCCAAGCAAAGGCCGCAGCCACATCTTGTACGTGGGCCGGGTGCTTTACCCCACTAACTTTGGCTTTTGACGAAAACTGCCCGCGGCTCAATTGATGCCCTACCGATGCTACTGCGATCCCCCTCTGGGCAAATTGACGGGCCAGGTCCATTTCCTGGTGCCGGTTTACAAAAGACCAAGCCCCTCCACCTATCCAAAGAAAAAGGGGTGGGTTTTGGGCTCCTTCCGGAAGCACTAAATTGAGCTGTTGAAGGCTATCCACTACCGTTTCTTCCGGACTGAGATAGGCCACATTGACCATTTCCTTTGGCTTATAGCGTAGGTCTTGAGCCTGGGTACAAAAAGTGAGGCTACAGTAGCAAAATAAAAGTAGTAATACGTTTCGCATGACTTATAACAATTTAAGGGTATGTCTCGTGTTTTTGGGGCTGCCCCCGGCGACTGCCAAAATCCGGCTAATAGCTTCATGGAGTGCCGCCGGGGTCGGGCTTTCGCTACTCGCTGGCCTGCCCACTACCCGCAACGAGCTCAAACAGGCCGCTCTATCCCTCAGCCAAAGATTGGTTTATTAATCCGAGGGGGTAGCCAAGAGTAATTTTTCTAAAATAGAAAAGGGCAAAGGGCCATAGGACAGTACCTGTCGGTGAAATTCTTTTAGGTCAAAATCCGGTTTTTGCTCCATCTGGGTTTTCCATTGCCAAATCTTACGGGCCCCATACTTATAAGTAATTACCTGGCAAGGCCAGCGTTTCATTCGGGCAATTTCTCGTCGGGCAATATCGTCCTGGCCTGTAATATGCTTTTGCCAAAATTTGAGGGCTTTGTCATCAGACCAGCCGAAGTAGTTCAATCCTACATCCAAGGGTACCCGAACCGAACGGATGATATCCCATTCCCATTTGCCCAGTTCTTCATAGGGGCCGGCATAGGCGCCTATTTCCAAAGCGATATCTTCTACATACGCTGCCCAACCCTCACTATACCCAGTGGTGTAAAAAAGGTTCTGCAATGGGGTTTGTATATGGTTCCGTCGGTAGATACTTTCATAATGGTGGCCCGGGACAGCTTCGTGTAGGTACAAAAAGGCTACTTGTCTCTTATTAAAGGGTTTATCAAAAAGATTGTAGTAAAAAGTACCGCCATTGTAATAGCCTGGCACTTGGGCGAGGCGTATATTGCTACCTCGGGCAATTATTGCGGGGGGGATTTTATCCATTCCGGGAAAGTGCTTAGGGAGCAAATGCTTCATCCGCTCAGCATAGTCTTCCAAGGTTTTTTGGACGAGGGCTGGCTCAGTGATATAAAAGCGATCTTTTTGGATATACTGGGCATAGGTTAAGCTGTCCATACCACTGGCTTGCTGTAAGGTTCGCATCCGGGCTTTGACCCGATCTATCTCTTGCTGTCCAAATGCAAACATAGTTTCAGGACTTACCGCATTGTCTAGCCACTTTTTTAAAAAGTAGGCATACCAGGCCTTTCCGTTTTCTACTTGGGAGAGCCCCCCTTCTGGTATGGTAGAGGGAGGGTTTTGAGCCCATTGTTTTTCCAGGGCCAAACGCTCAGAATTCAGTTCCAGTTGGTATTGAAGAATATCGTAGGCTAATTTTTCTTGGGGCTTTAGCTCCTCTCGGGAATACTGGGCCAGTTGTCCTTTGATCCTTGTAAAGACTGCTTCCTGTTTTTCTAAGTCATCCAAAGCTGGGATGGCTTGGAGGTTATTTTGGTAGGCAATGCGAAGGGGGGGGATTTCTAGGGCTTCGAGTTCAGGAATCAATGTGGCCATCCAAGTGGCCCAAGTTTGGGTTTGACACGTAGCTAATTGGGGTAAAAGGAGCAAAAGAATAAAAAGGCGCACAATAGTAAGGGCATATGGTTTGGTTAAGGCTAAATTCGGAAAATACAGGGGGAAGAATTTGTAAAATCCCGGGAATTTTAGCCTCGATCTTGTTTTCGTACTTCGGAGGGACTCTGCTGGTAATATTGCTTAAACTGACGAGAAAAAGCGGCTAAGTCGGTATATCCCAGTTGAAAAGCAATATCGCTCAAGGATTGGTTTTTTTCTTTTAACATGCGTTTGGCCTCTTCCATTCTGAGTTTTTTCTGCATTTCTCCGGGGCTTAGGCTAAAAACCCGTTTAAAGCAATACCGCAAATGGTCGGGCGAAAGTTGAACGTGACGGGCCAGCTCTTGTTGACGAATGCTTCTTCGGAAATGCTGCTGGAGGTAGCTTTGTGCCAGCCATAATTTTTCCATCAAATGCCTTTGGGTGCTGGTTTTTTTGGCTTGCCCTTGAAGTCTTTCCTTAAAATCACCCAGGTTTTGCATATGTTTTCCTAGTTCACAGCATATTTGAGGGATTAATACGTCTTCCCAGTAGCCAGAAGAAGGGGGGCTTGGGTTTTGTATTCCTGCCATCAATTGCTCGTGGACTCGAGAATAGGGAAGGGGAGGTAGGGCCCAGGCACTCCAAAAGGAAGTTCCCAAGGCATTCAAGTCCATTTCTAAGCGGGTGTCTAGCGATAAATCAATACACAGGCCCACCGTTTGCTGGCTTTGCTGAGGTATCTGGGCTTCAAAACTTTCATCACTAGGCAGTAACATCCAATGCCCTGCCTTTACCGCAATTTCTTGTTGGCGGTACTGGTATAGTTCAAGCCCCTGGGCCACGTATTTTAGAGCCACCCGCCGGGTACGGTTCACAAATCGGGCTTGGGGCGGTGCTTCGGAGTACCGTATTTCGCCCGCTGGCCCAGTATACCTTTCTTGGACACGAAACATAGGAGTAATATACAGAATAATTGCTTGGGGCGGAAATATACGAGCCTCCTTGGGCCAAGGAACGGAAGTTTTTCAGGGGTGTATTTTCTAATATGCTGTTTTTTAATGGCTTAGGGATGGAACGGCCTGTTTGAGCTCGTGTGGGCCCGGGGGGAAAGGCAGCGAGTAGTGAGAGCCCGACCCGCGCAAGCAAGATTGTTCTTAGCTAGGCAATCCTGATTTGCGCGGGGAAGCCCCAGCTTACGGCATTGTAAGGAAATCATTGATCTGTTCGTACTCCTCTTTTCCTTTTTTAGTAAGATAAGGCAAAATCATATACCAGGTCATATCTACCACATCCATGGGTTTATCAAACAGAGGGCTGGAAGTGAATATTTTGCTTTGCGTGTTCCAGAAAGCCCCTACCATCCAGACGTTATGGATTAAAAAGTCATAATTTATTCCTTCTTCCTCAAGGATCATTCTGCCCGTTTTTACGTAGTGATCAAAAATCTTTCTTCCTTGGCTAAGACGCATTAAATTGCTTTTTTCGTATAATTTTCCCACCTCCGGGTAGTTACGAAGGATAAAGACTAAGTCGTGGAAGAAGAAACTATGTTTTTCCATAAAATCCCGAAAGTTTGCGATCATCTTCCTAAAATCATTTAGGGTCAGGTATCCTTCCAGTTTGATAAAATCCTGAGAGTCAGCATCCATTTTCGCATATATTTCTTTTATCAAGATGGCTTTGGTCTTGAAATGATAGGTTAGGTTGCCGGTGCTTATATTCAAAGCAGCGGCTATCTGATTAATGGAGACCGTGGATAAACCCTTTTCGTGAAATAACTCCACCGCCTTAATAATTATCTTTTCTTTTAACTTCATCCTAAAAATTAGTAAGATTGTGCTATTATTGTTTGCAAATTAGCATGATTGTTCTAAATTTGCTTTTATATTAGTAAATATCTATAAATTTTTCCACGGATAGTAATAAAGCCTATGTCAAATCAAGATTTAGTTGTAGATACCATATCCGATGCCAATAAGTTTGGCCAAACTTGGAACCATTCCTTTGCCTGGGCACTCTCCGGGGCGAGGAGAAAGGCATTACTAGCCCGTATTCCCATTATCTCATCGCTAATCCCCCGAAGCTATCTATCCTATGTGGGCAAGAACATCCCGATCAATGGTCTACTTTTACACGGGGGAGGCCCCATGCACGTGGGAGGAGCTATTGAAGATGAAAAGTGTTGTCATAACCCTTTGGATTTGGATCCGAATGATCCTGATTTTATTGCTAAAACCTCGGGGGGGCTTAAAATGATAGGGGATAGAAAATTTGAACCCTTGTATCCAGATAAAGTCATTGGGAATTTTACTTCAGTAAACCGGATGCTCACCAATATTGGTCAGGATATGGTCGCAGCCGCTCTCGATCGCTTGATCATTCCGGATAAGAATCATAAACAACGTATCGAGTCCTTTTTGACCGCGACCCGGGAATGCGACAAGTTGGATGGGAAAGTCATTTTGGAGCAAACGGCCACTTTTGCTTTCCGGTCGGCCAAAAACCCCAAGGAGTGGTACGAGCCTATTACCGATTCTATCCACGGGGTTATGTTTTTTGAGTGGGGAGTAAAAGGGCAAAAATTTACAGGGACTATTTTGGGAGGTACGGGTAAATACGCCGGAGCCAGCGGAGAATTTCACCGAGAAAGGCTATTGGCTCCTAATTTTGCCGGAGCCGAGACCTTCAGAATTACCTTTCCGGGTTTGCCTAGACCCGATTATTGGCCAACATAATATAAAAATATAAAACCTATGACTACTAAAGAACTACTTCATCTTGTACAAGCACCGATTGTCTAAAAAATTGGCCCAAGAACCCACCGGTGCTTATGGGTACATCAAAAAATTGATGCTCATAACGTGTACCAATTCTTTGGAAGAACAAGCTGATTTTAAAAAAGAAGGGATTCGGTGGCCGACTTTGTAAGAGAGTTTGAAACCGTTTCCGTGTAAATGGATAGAAGTGTTGGATTGAATCATACAAAGTTTCAATGGCTTAGGGATGGAACGGCCTGTTTGAGCCCGCCGCTGCTTGGTGGGCAGGCCGGCGAGTAGTGACAGCCCGACCCGCGCTGCTAGCTTTTTTTCATATGCAAACTTCAGGGAATAGCGCGGGAAAGCCCCTAAAATTCCATTCTTTGAAAAAATAAATGCGAACCCAGAAATAACCTTTATTTATTAATTTTGTGTCCTACTTACTAAATAATTAAAATATCATGAAAATTAAGAAAATTTTAATTTACAGTCTCTCTACGATCTTGCTCTTATTGCTGATCCTTGCGATTGCCTTACCCTCTGTTTTGAAAGCTTGGGGTTTACACCCTGATTATGAAGGGAAAAAATACGACCTTAAAGGGAAAAAAGCCCTTATTGTCACGACTAGCCACGGCGTGTTGAACAAGCCCGGAGAAACCGAAGGGGATTCTACAGGAGTTTTTGGTTCGGAGATGACCGTACCTTACTATGAATTTTTGGATGCTAATATGCAAGTGGATGTAGCCAGTATAAAAGGAGGCCAAATCCCAATAGATCCTACCTCTTTTTATTATTTCATAAAGGATGATGCCGATAAGAGATTTTTAAAAGATGAAGTATTTCAAGAAAAGGTAAACAACTCATTAGCTATCCAAGATATTGATTTTAAGGAGTATGATTTTGTATTCTTTGCGGGGGGCTGGGGAGCTTCCTACGATATGGCCCAATCTGAAATCCTTCCTGCCAAGGTCACCGATGCGTATTATAATTCAGATGTGATTTTTGGGAGCGTTTGTCACGGAGCCCTAGCATTTACCGAGGCGAAAGACTCTACGGGAAAACCCTTGATGGAAGGTAGGACCATGACCGGAGTTACCCAAGAACAACTAGATATATTCGGCATAAAATTTACCCCCAAACATCCTGAAGAAGAGTTGAGAAAATGTGGGGTAAACTTTCAGGCATCTCAAGAAGGGATGGATATATTTGAGACCCATACCGTGGTAGATGAAGAAAAACGTTTTGTAACCGGGCAAAACCAAAACTCGGGCCACGAAACGGCTCAACTCATGATGGAGATATTATCTAAAAAATAGTTAGCATGCATAAGCCTCTTTTAAGCTACGTCTTAGTTGTAACCCTAATCGTTACTTTTTATAGTCCGGCCAGTTCTCAGTCGGATACCTCATCTGCTCCCAAGACATCCCCCCCCAATATCGTACTGATATTGGTAGATGATGCTGGGCTTATGGAGTTTGGTGCCTTCGGGGGGGAGGCCCAAACTCCAAACCTCGACCAACTGGCCGGAGATGGCATGATGTTTACCAACATGCACGCCTCCCCCGTTTGCGCCCCTTCCCGGGCCATGTTAATGACTGGCTCGTATAGCCATTTGACCGGCGTGGCCAATTTGCCCGAAATGCTGCCCAGTGAATACCAAGACAAACCGGGTTATGCTGGGGTTTTAAATAATAAAGTCCAAACGATTGCTACCCGCTTAAAAGAGCTAAATTACAATACCTATGCAACAGGAAAGTGGCATTTAGGACACGACGCAAACACCTTGCCCACCAAAAGAGGCTTTGACCGCTCCTTTATTTTAGCTGGTTCGGGTGCCAACAACTACGTGTACAGGGGATATTTGCCCATGAAACCCAAGGCCCATTGGTATGCCGATGGAGAAGAAGTAGGCCTTCCCGATGATTTTTATTCATCTAAAACCTATATAGACAAAACGATATCCTTTCACGAAGAAGCATCCAACAAAAAGGCTCCCTTTTTCTCTTACATCGCCTTTCAGGCAATCCATGCACCTTTACAGGCCCCCAAAGAGTTTGTAGAACATTACCTCGATACATACAAGCAAGGCTGGGATAAACTTAGAGAAAGACGGTTTGAAAAAGCCAAAAGCTTAGGGATTATCCCCCAAGATGCCCAATTGGGAGAAGCCTTTACAAGCCTTCCCAAATGGGATGAATTATCCGAAGACAAAAAAGAAGAATTCAGCCTAGATATGGCCGTTACGGCAGGTATGCTGGAAGCTATGGACTACCATATCGGGCGTTATGTAGCCTACCTCAAAAAACAGGGCTTATTTGAAAATACTGTGTTTATCGTCACCTCCGATAATGGCCCGGATGGGGCAGATTATCACTCGAATATGTATTTGATCAATGCCATGGGGCTAGGCTACCATCGGGATTACCTACATGGGGATGTAAAAGATTTTTACGGAGCCATAGGACCTGCTTTCGCCACAGCGACTGCTTCTCCCTTTGACTACTTTAAATACTACACCGGAGAGGGTGGGCTCCGGGTACCGCTTATTATCCGGGGAGCCCAATTGCCCAGCAAGGTTCACACAAACGAGTTTTGCTTTTTAACCGACATTGCTCCTACAATATACGATTTGGTGGGTTTGTCTACCAAGGCCAAGGAAGGGTTTGCTCCTATTTCGGGTCAAAGTTTGATGCCCCACATCCGAAACCCCGAGGTGCCAGTATATGCCCCAGGTGAAGGAGTTGGCCTGGAAGCCGCTAATAGCGCAGCCTACTTTCTAGATGGCTATAAAATTGTAAAGAACAACATTCCCTTAGGCGATACAGAGTGGCATATGTACCATCTCAAGAGCGACCCCATGGAAACCCAAGACCTCATGAATTCAAAGCCCGATTTATTTCAAAAGATGTTGTCTGAGTACCAGGAGTACGCCAAAGAAGTAGGCGTTATTGAGATGCCCGAAGGATATTCTGCCCAAGGAGAGGTCATAAAGAAATCTATCCGTGTATTGACCCTCCATTTCCTGCCCTATATCCTAGCCTTCTTTCTAACGATTATTCTATTGATTGTTTGGTTTATAAGAAGACGGAAAAAAAAGAAGCAAAAGGTTTAAAGATACTTATACTTAAATTTTCTTAATTCTTAAACTAGTACAACTGGATATAATAAAACTCAGGTAGTTTTGCAAAAAAAATGAAACGAGTCATAGATTTGACTCTCGTTCTATTATTAAGAAATAAAACCAATAGGGGCTTCCCCGCGCTTAAAATTAGGTGCCACTAGATCGTGTAGCTACGCGCGGGTCGGGCTGTCACTACTCGCTGCCTCTCCCCCCGGGCCCACACGAGCTCAAACAGGCCGTTCCATCCCTAAGCCATAAGAGGGCATGGGATACCAGCATATGTAATGTGGGAACCCGTGTATGATCGTAACTCAAGAAATAAATACCCTAGCTAGCTGGCGTTTTCTAAAAGGGAGACCCTGTACTTTTTGTAAACAACCATTATTCAATTAATTACATTATTCGCAAATCAATGAAAAAGCTATTCTTTCTTTATTTATTTCTAAGTTCAGGATTCTTGTTTGCTCAAGATGCAGAAGAAGCCAAGTTTTATATTGGGCTTTCCTATGGTACAAGTTTTACCCTGGGTGACTTTAAAGATACTGACATCGAGAATCCTGATGCCGGATTTGCCGACAATGGCCAAAAGTTTGACATTTACGGGGGGTATTTTTTAAATGATAAGATTACCATCACCGGTACCTTCCGGTATCAAAGCTTTAATACCGATATAGACGACTTAGTCAATACTTTTAGAGAAAATAATCCGGGCATCGAGTTTTCGGGGGGTACCGAAGACTGGCAGACCTATTATTTTCTGGTAGGGATTGCCTATAAGCTCAAAATTACCAAGAAGTTTAACATCTTCCCCCGCGTGGGGCTAGGGCCCTTGTTTGTGAGTAACCCAGGCATTACCATCAACAATATCAGCGGAGCACCCATTGAGAGCTTTAACCGCAGTTCAGAAACGGGAGCTGGCTTGGGGTATGAATTTGGACTTGGCTTTCGTACTGATTTAGGTAGACGCTTTTCTCTGATGCCTACTTTTACCTTCAGTGGGGGTATCGTGACAATTAATGATGTGGTTTCTAGAACGGACAATATAGCGGTTAGCGCCGATTACAGTCCTCGGATCCAGTCTTTTAACCTAGGTCTTTCTCTCGCCTATAGATTTTATTAAGAGGAGTATGGGTTCTGGATGGATAGGGCAAGAATTCATCTTAGCCTAGTTTAGGGGCTTCCCCGAGCGGGGTATTTTGTCTCTACAATTATTATGTACCTAGCGAGGGTGAGGCCCTCTCTACACATGGCCTCTCCCCGCTAGGCCCGTATGAGCTCAATCACGCTGTTCCGTCCTAATGTCTGGGTAAATCTCATATTGATTTTACCTTATATCTAATCACCCTTAAAAACTTCAAGTTTACGTGTACAACTTATCCAATAACATGAAAAAGCTACTATTGATATTATTGATTTTTGTAGGAGTAAGTTGTCAACAAAGAAGGCAAGTTATCTTGTCTGATGAGGTACCGCCCGTGGAGTCCGAAAGAGAGGCCAAGATCTTATCTGGGTTTTTTGGCCTAGACAATGCCATCCCACCCCGGGCAGCAGCTATCTCGCCCAAAGCCCCCGGCAAAGATGGCATGCCTATCGTTTTTTCGCACGAGCTAGATCCTGAAACTATGCAGGCCAGTGATTTTAGGGTGAAAACATCCCAGGGAGACCTGATTGTAGTGGAAATAGCTACTTTTACCCCGGCCATTGAAGCTTTTGAGTTGCGCACAGTTTTACTTATTGGCGACTTAGGAGATGCCCCAGGCAATGTACCGGTTGAGGTTGAAATTATAAGCGATCTCCTTGCCCGCAGTGGGCAAAACTTCAAAGGGCAAAAAGTGCTCATTACTCCTCTAGAAAAGGGCCCTTTTTTGAGCTATGCCGAACATTTTGTGATGGATGAAGCCTATCCCTACATTGAGAAAGGAAGTGGATGTGATTGCCCCCGACAGGAAACTACTACCGTGCTTAAAGCAGTTTGGTCGGGAGGGGTACGGGCTACCAATGGCGATGAATTAGGAGATGCCGAACTTAAAAACTTTGTGGTTTTCTTAAAAACAGAAAGTGATACAATGCAAGTTACTCCTTTTAAAATTGCCGATATAGATGATGGTGATAACAATGTAGACCTTTGTATTAAGGAACCGGGCACCCCTATCTTCCTGACTGTCCAAGCTAATACGGCCATGGATCCCCGTGATGATCCAAACGAATACACCGAATTAGAAGTAAAGTCAAGATGGTAAAAATAACCCAGACCTTGGGGACATCTGTATAAGCGTAAGGCCAGTAGGGGCTTGGGTAAAGATAGGTGTAAGCCAGGGGTGGATTACGTTCATTTCATCAGAAGATGTGTTCAATTTACTCCATTATTTCTATATGAAGACAGGGATTGTATCGTTCTTTACCATGTAACTCTCAAATAAATTTTTTCTCAATACAAATCACAAATCAATGAAAACGTTAAAAGTGTTCTCCATTTTCGCAATTTTGTTTTTAACGGCTGTAAACTTTAGCTTCGCACAATCTGCCAACATTAGCGATGAGCAAAAAGCAGAGATGAAAGCGGTATCTGAAGAATACATCGCCAAATTAAATTTGACGGATGAGCAAAAAGAACAATTTCAGGCTATTAACGCAAAGTATGCTGAAAAAGCATTTGAATTAAAGAACAGCTCGGGACCTAAATTTAGCAAAATGAAAAAAGCTAAAGGCATCAAGGCAGACAAAGACGCTGAAATCAAAGCTATGCTTACGGATGAGCAATTTGCCACCTACGAGTCATTCAAAGATGAGTTAGCGGCCAAGCAAAAAGAGATTTTGAACAAAAAGTAGCCGGACGCGGCTTTTATGCGCCGAATTTCTGTATTTAATACAGGGATTCGGCTTTTTTATTTTCTCCAAAGGGGGTAGGTTAAACTTGCGGGAGGGGGGATAAGAGAAAGAGGCAAGGCAAGCAGTTCAGAGAACTGCTTGTCATAAAATTGTGCAGGATCTTTCTTCGGAACATGCCTTAGAACAAAAAATTTGGATCACTAACAATCATCTTCTTTACAATGAATGATGACCACACCATTGACCGCAGTTGTACCGTATTGGTCTACCCAAGTTTGTAAATCTTTTTTAATTACTTCAATGGATTCAATATTTTGGGGATCCATGGTATGAAGAACGTCTCGAGTTACGACTTTTCCTTCCAATATGATTAAAGGTTCCTTACTTGTTTTCAATTCTTCTTCTTTCATAAGTTTGGCAAACTCTTCAGATTCAGAATCTATGGCAAATTGCTGGCATGCAAATAAGCACAGCGGAATGGCAAGTACATACAATAACTTTTTCATAGGATTTGATTTAGGATGATAAAATTCTCTAATACGTAGTTTCAAGGGATGTTGGGATAGGGCGTGACGCATCCAGCCACCGGGTGCCTCACCTAGTTTTAATAAAAGCTGGGCATAAGCACGTGGGGTGTATTCTTGAATCATGCGGGCATCTACCTGGTATTCGTGGATAAGTCTGAGAGAATGCCGTACTCGATAGACCACGGGGTGGAACCATAGAATTACCTGTACGAGGCTTAGCAAGAGTAAGTCCCAAGAATGACCTAAGGTATAATGTGTTTTCTCGTGCTGAACTACTTGCTCATACTCCGCATCATTGAGTTTGTCAGTCGATAAAAAGATGAGGTTGAAGAAGGAAGAATTACCCTTTCCGGGGCTGTTTTGGCAAAATACATACCCAGCTTCCCGGTTACCAGTTCGAATTTTTTGGAGTAGTATAAAGAGATGGTATGTCAAGCGGATGGACCAGAAAACCAGCCCTAACCCGTAAATTAGTATGAGATAGAACATAAAAGACCATCCTTCTTTTTCTAAGCTTTGTCCCATTAGCTCCTCGTCAGGAATTGTTTCAGGTGAGCGGGGCATTGGAACATAGCTAATCCAGGAGCCCAAGGATTCGGGGGAAATCATAAGCAAGGGCAAGGGGATGATTAAACTCAAAGCGAGGGAGGCTAGTAAGTAAAAGCGGTTCCAGGCATGGAATCGCAAATGACTAAATACCAGGAAGTATAATACCCAGAAGAGGACTAGGCACAGGGAAGCTTCCCATACGTACGTTAAAAGGTCTTGCATAGCATCAATCTTTTTGTTTGTCTAAAAATTCCTGAATTTGCTGCCGCTCCTCCTCGGGTAGTTCTTTTTCCTGAACCATAAAAGAAAGCAACTCCCCAATCGAATTATCAAAGTAATTTCGCAAAACCTTTTTAAGGCTTAAACGGGCATACTCAGCCTTGCTCACTACCGGGAAATACTCATAGGTCTTTCCGTATGCGGTGTAGTCTACGTAGCCTTTCTGCCGGAGCAGTCTGACTACTGAGGAAATCGTATTGTAGGGAGGAGAGGGCTCCTCTTGAAGTTGTTCGATAATATCCTTGACAAAACCCTTTTTGAGCTTCCAGAGAATCTGCATGATCTTCTCTTCGGTTTTGGTGAGTTCTTCCATATTGTAAATATACAACGGGTTTTTAAGTTATACAACTGATTTTTAAATTTCATAACTGAAAAACCAGTTTTAATAAGCAACTCGAATCAAAGTACCCCACTCTGGCGCAATCATATGCGTAGCGGTGCTTGTACCGGCTCTTTGTGACCGTTGTTTACTGTCGCGAGGCACCAGCCTCGTGACGTCAACAAGTAGTCCTCTGGCTGTTGAGAGGAGGTAGGAGAAGTTACCAACTTCCCTTATGTTTTCTAACGTGTAGGCCTATCGGCTAAACTTGAGGGAGGGGGGGAGCAGTTTAGAGAACTTCCTTTTATGAAAAAGTTTAGGATGACCCTCTACGGAACATCCTTCACAACAAAATGGTGTAGCTATGACATATTTCCTCTTATCTCTCATCTCGCTTCTCTGCTCTCGTAGTGCCTCCCGCTTCTCGTCTCCCGGCTCTCAATTGGCTGAGGGATAGAGCGTTTGTTTGAGCCCGCCGCTGGTTGCGCGGGGGCCGGCGAGTCGCGAAAGCCCGACCCCGGCGGCACTAAAAGGACATCAAGGCAAGGTCATTCACCGCCGGGGGCTGCCCCTAAAAAAAAACCGCCAACCTGATGGCAGGCTGACGGTTTGTAAAGCCGGTCTGGCTTGACTACTCAATGCTAGAGTAATCCTTAAATACACTAAACTTTTGGGCTTCTACGGCCTCGCGGAAGTCTTTCCAGTCTTTGGCGAAGAAGGCATTGACTTTCTCCAAGGCGGGTTTGAGGGCGGCTTTGGCTTGAGCTACCAAGAGTTTTTCTCTCTGGGAGAGGGCTTCGAAGTTGCCACCTAGCCCGCGCATGGCCCCACCCACCTTAGCAGATAGGACATCAGGATTTCGGTAAATACCTTGAAAAGATCCGGGCTTGCGACCAATCATCGCTACCAAATAGGATTCAATTGTGTCCCGAAGGGCCTTGCCCCGTTTTTTAAGGTCTTGGCTGGCCTCGTCCTTGCCCTTCATGTTTTTACTCACTAATTGGATCGTCTCGTCGGCTTCTTTTAATTGCTTGACGGCCTTATTGAATTTTTTGGCTTCTTCCAACATCTCGTCTATCAGGACTTGCTTGGCTTGCATATCGCTGAGCTTCCAGTTGCGACGGGGGTCGGCTATTACCTTGATCTGGGTGGAGTCTTTGTCTTCCCCGTAAGTAAAGCGTACCGTATAGGTGCCAGGTACTACGGGAATGCCCCCGGGTTCGCGGTTGTTATTGCGTCGTGATCGCCAAGATTCCATCCGGATGCTTTTGCGGTCTAAGCCCCAGCTTACTCGGTTAAGTCCGGGTTTGGGGGTGAATTCACGGCTCCGGATTACTTCCTTTTGGCTATTGAGTACTTCCATCTTGATCTTCATCGTATCGGCTTTTTCGGCCTGGATGTCCTGGGCTTCTTGGGTACCACTAGGCTCCACGCCACTCGGGTCGGCCTCGCCCTCGGCTTGGGCCACGGGCTTCCCTTTCATTTTAACATCTTTGAGGGCGAAGGTAATCATGGCTCCTTCGGGGCGGTTTTTTCCGCTAAACATCCCTTGGGCCGAAAAACGGCTACCGGCTGCTTGTAAATACGAAGCCATGACCGCCTCCGGGGGAGCAAAAGCGTGCACCGGCTTATCTAATAGGCTCAAACCTTCTTGGGCCATTTCCCGAAGCGGACGGATGTCATCCAAAACAAAGATAGCGCGGCCAAAGGTACCGATGACTAGGTCATGCTCACGGGGATGGATGACTAAGTCCATGGTCGATACAGTAGGATAATCGTTGGTCCAGGGGGTCCAGTTCTGTCCTTTGTCAATGCTGACGTACAGACCAAATTCGGTTCCGAGGAATAGCAGATTGGGGGCAACCGGGTCTTGTACAATAGCCAAGGCATAACCCCATACTTTATTTTCGTCTACGATTCGGGTCCAGGTCTTGCCGTAATCTTCAGTGTGGTAGACATAGGGTGTCCAGTTGTCGCGGCGGTGGTCTTCAAATACGACGAAGGCTTCGCCGGCTTTATAGCTAGAGGCCTTGATTTGGGGAATCCACGTGCCGGCGGGTACCCCTTTGATGTTTTTGATGACATTATTCCAGGTTTTTCCACCGTCCCGGGTAATTTGGACTTGGCCGTCATCGGTACCTACCCAGAGGAGGCCTTCTTCCAAGGGGCTTGGGGTGATGCACAAGATCGTAGTAAAGTTTTCGGCCCCCGTAGCATCGTAGGTAATCCCTCCACTTTCGGTTTGCTTTTGCTTTTCGGGATCATTGCTGGTGAGGTCGGGTGAAATAATCTCCCAGGTGCTGCCTTGGTCGGTACTTTTATGGACAAACTGGCTACCAAAGTAGACGGTTTTTGTATCAAAGGGATCTAGGGCAATCGCGGCATTCCAGTTATAGCGCAGAAAGGTACCCTCGGGGTGCACGGGGCGAACGGATTTTCCATCGCCCGTTGGCCAGTGGCGCCGGGTCACAAAACCCTGCTGCGACATGGTGTAGACAAACTCGGGATCACTGGGGTCAACGACGGCATCAAAACCATCGCCGAAGTTGATTTCCTGCCAGTAAGAGTTACGGATACCGGCGTATTTCCAAACATAGGCGGGGCCTTTCCAGGAGCCATTGTCTTGCATTCCCCCGTATACATTGTAGGGATAATCCATATCTACATTGATGTGGTAAAACTGGCCTACGGGAATGTTGTCAACAAAGCGCCAATTATCTCCCCCGTCCCGGCTGATGAACATTCCGCCGTCATTTCCATTCATAATTAAATCGGGATCTTGGGGGTTGATCCAATAGGCGTGGTGGTCGGGGTGCACCCGGTTGCCGTAATTGGCAATTTGTTTCCAAGTACGGCCTCCGTCTTCACTTTTAGAAATGTAGGTGTAGAGGCTGTAAATACGGTTTTCGTTTTGGGGGTCTACGTAAATTTCGGAGTAGTAGAAGGGACGGTTGCCAAAATCACCCTTATCGGTTACTTTTTTCCAGGTACGGCCTCCGTTTTCTGATTTGTAGAACCCGTTTTTCTTGGCTTCCACGATAGCGTATACTATTTCGGGTTTGCTGGGGGCAAAGGCGAGGCCTATGCGGCCTAAGTCTCCTTCGGGAAGCCCTTCTTGGGCCGTTACCTGCTTCCAGTTATTTCCCCCATCGTGGGTGATATACATCCCCGAACCTTTTCCTCCAGACTTAAAAAACCAAGGATCGCGGTGGTGCTCCCACATGGCTACGATCAGTTTATTGGGGTTTTGGGGGTCCATAACCAAATCGGCGGCTCCGGTACGCTCATTGATGAAGAGAACCTTATTCCAGGTTTTTCCTCCGTCGGTGGTTTTGTAAACCCCTCGTTCGGGGTGGTCGCCCCAGGGGGAACCAATAGCGGCGACAAAGACAACATCGGGATTATCGGGGTGAATTAAAATGCGGTGGATGTTCCGGGTTTTTTCAAGCCCCATGGCCACCCAGGTTTGCCCACCGTCTAAACTTTTGTAGATGCCATAGCCCCCGGTGGAGCTATTGCGGGGATTCCCTTCTCCCGTACCTACCCAGACGATATCGGGGTTGCTGGGAGCAATTTTTACGGCTCCGATAGAAGCGGCTTTTTGATCGTCAAAAATGGGTTTCCAAGAGATACCTCCGTCTTTTGACATCCAGAGGCCTCCGGAGGCAGAACCTGTGTAAATAATATTGGGATTGTCTACCCGGGCGTCAATGGCGGTAATACGGCCACTCATCCCTGCGGGACCAATGGCCCGGGGTTTCAAAGCTTTTAGCTTCTCCATGTCGAGCTTTTGGGCCTTGCTCCCGGTACTGGTACTCAGGAGGAAACAAAGAGCGATACCCACTTGCAAGAGGTAAGTTGGCCATTTGGAAAAGTAGGGTTGCAACATAAATCAATAGTTTAATGTAAAGAGTTTAGACTGGGTGAAATTGCCTCATCAGCGGGGTCTGAATCCACTCCATGCAGTCATTTTGAAACTAAAAAGTAATATACAAATAAAATCTGGGGCAATACTGAAGCGTACTCAGACGATTTTGGTTTAACATTGTATTAAGTTTTTAGCGGACAAGGGTGCCCTATTTTCTAAAAAAGAAAAAACAAAAAGGGGCAGGCGTTGATTAAGTCAAGTATGAGAACTATAAAAGCGGTATTATACACCTTATTTTTAGGGATTTGCTTGGTATCGTGTGCCCAATCCCAAAATAAAATACAAGATAGTAAGACGAATATGGAAGCCAAATCATTTTACGATTTTACCTTACAATCCCTCAACGGACAGGAAGACATTTCCTTAGAAAAGTATAAAGGAAAAAAAGTCTTAGTGGTTAATGTGGCCTCCCGCTGTGGCTACACCCCTCAGTATGAGCAATTACAAGAATTGCATAAGCAGTTTGGTGGCCAAATAGCCGTATTGGGCTTCCCCGCCAATAATTTTGGGGGGCAAGAGCCCGGAACGGCCGAGGAAATTCAGGAGTTTTGCCGGGTAAACTATGGGGTTACCTTTCAGATGTTTGAAAAAATATCGGTGAAAGGAGGGGATCAACACCCTTTATACGTTTGGCTGAGTAATAAAGAAGCCAATGGAACTGTTGATCAAGCCCCCAGTTGGAATTTTTGCAAATATGTGATTGATGAACAGGGACAGGTGACCCATTTTTTTGGAGCTTCGGCTGACCCTTTTGGAGATGAAATTATGAAGGCCTTAGACTTGGAATAATATGGCGCAGGTTAAAGATTGGCTGGAAGCATTTCGTTTGAGGACTTTACCCTTGGCCCTTGCGTGCATTGGCATGGGAAGCTTCTTGGCCGCGGCCGATGGGGTTTTTAGAGGATGGGTCTTGGCTTTGTCGGTTCTGACCAGTATTTTTTTACAAATCCTATCCAATCTAGCCAATGATTATGGCGATACTCAACACGGGGCCGACAGTGAGGACCGAACCGGGCCGAGCCGGACGGTACAAGCGGGGAAAATCACGGCCAAAGCCATGAAAAGGGCCATCTACCTATTTGCTTTCTTTTCGCTGGTATCGGGATTGGCTTTGTTGGGGATTTCGGTGCGTAGCCCGCAGGATTTCTGGCTCTTCTTAAGTTTGGGCCTTTTGGCCATTGCCGCCGCCATAACGTATACCGTAGGAAAAAGACCCTACGGGTATATGGGTTTAGGCGATATTTCCGTCTTTCTGTTTTTTGGCTGCTTAGGGGTATTGGGTACTTATTATCTTCATGCGGGCACTCTCCATTACTGGCTCATCCTGCCGGCAGCGAGCTGCGGACTCTTTGCTACGGCCGTACTTAATTTGAATAATATTCGGGACATTGAGTCGGATAAAAAGGCAGGCAAAAATTCAATACCTGTTCGCTTGGGCAGGGCTCGGGCCGTGTACTATCATTGGGCCTTGCTCTTGATCGGATTGATGTGCAGTGTGCTGTACGTGTATTTTTCATACTCCAGTCCTTGGCAGTATTTATTTCTGATGGTCATTCCTTTGCTGCTGGTAAATGCCCGGGCAGTTTTGTTAAAAACCCGCTCCGAGGACCTAGATCCTTTTCTAAAACAAATGGCCATCAGCACCTTGATTTATGTACTTACTTTTGGAGTGGGGCAGTTATTCTAAGTTAAAATTTGTAGTATATTTCTGATGAATGTCATTTTTCCTGTAATTGGAATAGTGTAGTTTAGAAGTAGAAACAAAAACACTAAGGACATGATCAAGAAAATATTAGTACCTACCGACTTTTCCGCCCCAGCAAAGGAGGCTTTCCGTACTGCGGTACACCTGGCCCAGAAGGGGGGAGGACAGATCTACTTACTCAATGTAGTAGAACCTATTCGTTCTTATGTGGCAGCTACGGATGGGATGTATATTGATGCCAATGTAGAAGAAAAATACATTAAATATCTCCGGGAAAATGCCCAAGGCTTATTAGATAATATGCTTCAGGATAATAAGCCAGGAGATATACCTGTGGAGACCCACGTAGAGCTGGGGAGTGTCTTTGCCATCATCAATGAAATGGTAAAAAAAGAAGAAATTGACCTCATCGTGATGGGTACCCAAGGGGTAAGTGGGCTGGATGAAATTTTGATTGGCTCTAATACCGAAAAAATGGTCAGAACAGCCCATTGCCCGGTACTTGCCATACGCGAGGGAGTTGACCTTAGCCAAGTGAAAAACGTTATTATGCCTACCAACCTGAAGGAAGACCAGGTAAAGGCGCTGCCCTTTGTGAAAGGCTTACAGGCTTTATTAGGTTTTCATCTTCATTTGGTGTACATCAATATCCCGAACGACTTTTATACCAGCCGGGAAATTGCCCAAAGAAAGGCGGCGTATCTAGAAAAAGCACAACTGGAAAACTATACCTTCCACGTGTACAATGAAATAAATGAAGAAAACGGTATCCTGTATTTTGCCCAGGACCACGAGGTGGATATGATTATTTTACCGACCCATCAGCGTACCGGACTGGCCCATCTGATTTCTGGTAGTATTGCCGAGGATGTGGTCAATCACGCCAAACGACCGGTCTTGACCATTGGGCTAAAACATTTGAAAAGCTAAGCGTGAAATGTGTAATGTTTAATTTGATAATTAAAAGAAGTGGCTCTCAAGCAAAGAGCCACTTTTTATTTAATTTGGTTTATCCATTTGAATAATCAATTTTTTGCCTAATGAAAAAGCTATTGTTGCCTACCGATTTTAGTGAACATGCGTCCAATGCCTTGGATTTGGTCCGTCAATTTGCCGAAATGTCATCAGAAACCATCCAACTTGTATTGCTCCATGTGATCAATCCGGAGCGGTTTATCAAAGTAGGAGAGGATGGAACCTATCTGGATGCCAGCAAAGATGAAAACTATTGCCAAGTCCTTAAAAACAATGCCCAAGAACAAATAGAAGAAACCCAAAAAGCCCATCCTAGCCTTGATATTCAGGGCTTTGTAGAAAATGGGGATGTAACGGAGCTTATTCAGCGCTACGCCGATGAACAAGCCGTCGATTTGGTGGTGATAGGCTCAAAAGTCCATCATATTTATGAAGAAATGCTATTTGGCTCGAGTACCGACCGGATTATTCGCAATGTGAAGACCCCGGTCTTGACGGTTAGAAGTAAAGTAGAAGGGGCTTCCTTTAAGAATTTGGTATTAGCCAGCGATCTAAAAGACGAAAACAATCCCGTGTTTGCCCAATTGAAAAGTATGCAGGCTTTATTTGGGGCGCAAATTCATTTGGTCTACATTAATACGCCGGGAAGCTTCTACAATACGCGCCGAATAAGAGAAATGAAAGACACCTTTTTGAGCAAACATCCGCTGGAAAACTATACCTTTCATATCTACGACGACTTTACCATAGAAACGGGCATTGCCCACTTTTGCGAAGATGTAAGGGCCGATATTGTTGCCCTAGGGGCGCATCATATGGGTAATCTCCTAGAATATACCCATCATAGCCATACCGCCGATGTGCTCATCGATGAGTTGAGCCGCCCGGTTTTGACATTTTCTTTGTAGATAGGCCCGGGCCTGGCTTCTTAGCCTAGGGTTGTATGTATACCCTAGGCAATATCCCTCAAGGTATCTGGTTCCTGTGGGTGCTGGGATGACAAGGGCTTGTATGGCTTCTTCTCAAGGCTTAGGGATAGAGCGGCCTGTTTGAGCCCGATGCTGCTTTGCGGGTGGGCCGGCGAGTAGCGAAAGCCCGACCCGCGCCCTGCCTCATGAACAACCCGGATCCAGTTTTTTTTGCGCGGGGAAGCCCCTCCAAGGGTTTGGAGACATAAAAAAAGCCGATGTACCAAGGAAGGTGCACCGGCCTAAACTATGCTTAAAGCTCTTAGGAAGCTTGGGTATTTTTCTTTTTGAAGTGATCTACCACATAATTGCGGGCTTTCTCCAGCGAATACATATAAAAAGCCAATACCAAAACACTTATGTGGATGTTGAAGAGGAAAAACGTAATAATGGAAACCAAGCCGAAGTAAATAAGGTATACGGTCAAGTTTTCCAAGAGGGTACTTTCTTTACGCTGACGGGTAAAGGTGGCTACCCGCAGCCAAGAACCATACACAGTGCGGTAGCGAAAGGTGATATAGGAGATGGTTAGAAATGAGATAAACAAAAAGGTCACGAAAGGAATACGGATTTGATTATCTCCCTCTTCCAGGGCCAAGAATGCATCTAAGAGAATGATAGGTCCGGGCGTATCCCCATAGATGGTTTCGTGCACATCCCGGTCTTCAAAGTCACCTACAAAGATGACCCGGTCTTGGGTGAGCCCGTAGATATAATCTTGCACATAAGAAGAGTCTAAAAATATGGGGTCGTACTCATTGGCCCAATTCATGGGGGCTTCTTCTTCGCCAAAACCCTCATCAAATTCCGAAAACTCTTCCTCGAGGCCTTCTTCGGGCAAGGGTTCTGGCAGATCTTCCTCGGGGAAGTCTTGTAAATCTATGTCCCCGATTTCGGCTTCTAGGTCGTCTTCGGCTGGCAACAAGCTGTCTGATGTTTCCCCTTCGCCACCTTCTTCCTCGAAGCCTTCCAGGTCTTCCAGTTGGTCAAAGATACTTTCATCGATGGTTGGAAAAATTTGATAAGCCGGATTGATCCACTCTCCCAAATGCACTTTGGGGTAGCGGTTTTGCATGTAATCAAAATTCCGGATGCGGTAATCTAAAATAAAGGAGTTAAGGACTGATTTTTTGCCTATTGAGTAAAACAAGCCTCGGTGGTCAAATTTTTTGCCACTCACCTTCTCGTACATCAGGAGGGGGGTAGTTTTAAGCGAATCGTTAAAAAATATCTTAAACTTCAAGCACTTATCATCTACTTTTTCAATATCCGAAAGGCCAATGTGTTTGATTTTCAGGTCGGGAGGTTGGGGTACATCGGCATCGTCCCGGTGATAGGACACCAGGACATTATCCATGCTGTTGATTAAGGCCGTGAGGGAGGAGTCGTGATCGGTATTGCCAATTAAGTAAATATCGAGTACCAGAAACTCATAATTAGGATTGGCTTGCAGTAATTGGAGCAGGCCTACCAGTTTGGCCCGATCGGTAATGGGCTCGTTCCCGATGGTATACCCAGGCACCAAAGGGTCATATTTATCGGCCAGCACCTTATCCCAGGCTACGTTAATGAAAAGAAAACGATTGGTATCGGGTTTTTCTTCCAGGCCCAAGATGAGGTTTTTAGTCACAGAAGAGTACCGTACTAAAACGTACTCATCAGGGAGTACGTACGGAATGGAAAGTAAAAAGAAGGCAAGCCAAAGCATAAAAATAGCATTGGCCAAACTGAGTCCGAGGAGTATACGTTGTTTTCTAGATATAGTAAAGGCTACCATGCTCTAAGTTTCAGTTTGCTATTATGTACGGATGTAAGCCCTAAGAGATATAATTTTAAAAAGATCCCTTAATCTAAGATAAATTTTGAAATTTTGGGGCTGCCCTCCCCCTTTTTACGAAAATACCCTAAAATGGACCAAGGTGCCGGGGGGAGGTCGGGCTTTCGCTACTCGCTGCCTTTGCCCGCAGGGGCCAACACGAGCTCAAACAGGCCGCTCTATCCCTCAGCCAAGGCCAAAAAATCTAGCCCATGTGGGTACTTACGTTCAAAATAAGTGCCTGAACTTATAAAACCTTAGGGAAATCATAAAATTTTAAAGGGAACATGTTAAGCAGAAGAGCCCCAATGCCGCAAGGGAAGGCTTATTCTTGAGAGATACAAGCATTTTTACTCCAAAAACCCTTCATGTCTGAGCCATCTTTCCAACTTGTACAAGTCGGTAAAGCCATACACTTCCCCAAAGAAGTCAAAGTACTCAAATTTTATTTTTTGGGGAGGGTGAAGCATCAAGCTGTAGTGTTTATGGAGAGCGGCAAAAGTAGGTTTAATTTGCTTCGGTTTGATGAAGTCGAGTTGGAAGCTTTTGATATGGCTGGCCCCCCGCCCCCGGTCTTTTTTTTCTTGGCCAAAAAGTTCTATTGTATTTACCAATATTGGGTCGCTCAGTAGCATATCGGGCGAATCGTGAAGGGGAAGGGTATACATCTCGTTTTTTATGAGGAAGAGTGTATCTGCCAGTCGGGGTAGTTTTTTTTTCACTTCCTGGGTTTGATAGAAAAACCGTACAAAGTACGTATCATACTGTGCAAAGGAGGAAACATCCAGGAGGAGGCTATCCCCCAGGACGACTACTTGGGGATGACTGGCTTGGATAAACTGAGAAATGCTTGGCAAGTCATCCTTTTCACTCATACAACAACGAATGGCCCGGTTAGGGTAGTAATCGAGCGCTTTACTAATTTTTCCGACCAATACGGAGTCGGGTAAGTACTGTCCACATAAATGATAGCGTTGGCCCTCATCATCAATCAAACAGGCTTCAGCTTCTCGGGAAAAGAACTTCAGCTCTTGCTCGGAAGTAAGGTGCATACCGGGGCGAAGTTCTTTCTTTTTCTTCAGGGTCTGTATTTTGCCTTGAGGGGCTAGGACGGTGTAATGTATTACTGGCTTTTTTTTATTTTCTTGGGCTGGCAAGGGCATGCCCATGCTCCATAATAGCATAAGACACACCACCCTGCGTGTGGTTTTTTGAACGAACATGGTAATAGGATCTCTTGGGTTGATCTACGGTTGAATCGTATCTAAATCTAAGATTTTTCTCCCACAAACCCGCTGATTTGAGCCAATTTTCTAATTTACCTACTTGAGTAAAGCCGTATATCGCTTCAAAGTAAGAATTTTTGGGCGCTTGAATTACAAGAGGAAACCACTTCTCCTAATTTCTGCTTTCTTGGCAAAGGCTGAGGGATTGAACGGCCTGTTTGAGCCCGCCGCTGGTGTGTGGGTTGGCCGGCGAGTAGTGAAAGCCCGACCCGCAGGGGCAGCCCCTTAAAAAAAGCAAAAAAAAACCGGAACAGCTTCCTGTCCCGGTTTCTGAAATAAGATCAGTTATTCTTAACCCTTGCTAAGGTAGTTGTTGGCTACTAGCCAGTCTTCTAATACATTGGTATCGGTGTATCCGTATACATCGCGGACAAAAGCGAAGTACTCTTCTAACTTGTCCTCGTGACTCAATCCATCTTGATCGTAGAAAGGCTTCAATTCATTAAAACTGTTGCGTAACTCGTCTTCATCAAGGAAGATAGGTTTGAAAGCGCTTAATAATTCGGGGCTTCCTTTTTCACCTTTGGAGCGGTCAAAACCACGTAGGTGGTACAACTCAACAAACTCTACTTCGGTGTCATCAATCACGACGGTTTCTTTGGTCTGACGGTTTTTGCGAGTAAATATTTTGTCTCTTTCAAAGTAGGCGATGTTTCCTTTAAAAGCGATTTTCTTATTGATATAGCGCTTTCCATACTTATAACGAACGGTAAGGAAGTTATTGTCGTCCATAGGCCACATAGAAAGACCCACTTTGATCGGTAAGGAGTTACCAATAATGGCAAAGGTATCGCTTACAAAGTAGTTGCTAAAATCGGTTACTTCTTCGGCCGTGGCCAGACCCCGGGTACTCAACTTAGAGTTGGTTTTAAGAGGAGATAATACCTCAGATACGAAGGTTCCTAGCTCAGAGCTGCTGTTTTTCTTACCCGATAAAACAAAACGACCTCGCTTCGTGCTCAACACAATGGCTTTGGCGCCAGGAGAAGCAAACTTGATACGATCATTGGAGCGAATCTTCATCCCTCGGGCGATAAGCTTACCACTGGTAGCGTTAACGATTTTACCGGAAGTTACGATTACATGGTATTCTTCCTCGGGGTTTGTATTATTTATTGGGGCATTGTCTAGGCTGAACCAGCTTAATAGAAAAGAGAATAAAATTGCAAGTACCATACTTATTGCTGAATTTTAATTTGACTCAAATGCTTATGAAACAATTAAGTTGTTTGACTGAAATAAATTTGCGAATCTAAATAATTATACGTAAAGAGTCAATGGTAAGTTTGCTTTTCTTTCCGTAAATTGTTTAAAGTAACTTCTAAGAGAAAAACGCAATGGAGAAGTACTGTAATGATGTACCGCGTAGAATATACTATATTAACGTAATTTAGCACAAATCATGTACTAGCCTTGCTAAAATTTTATTAATTACCTTGTATTTCAAATAAAATTAGACTTTTATTTTTTCTTGAATCCAAGGCAGGGCCTCCTCTGGGCTTAATTCTACTTCTTGGCCACTATTCATATCTTTCACTTTGAATAGGCCCTTCTCCATTTCTTCGTTTCCTATAAGTACAACAAAAGGAACTTGTTTCGCGTTTGCGTACTTCATTTGTTTTTTAATTTTGGCGGTTTCTGGGAAAATCTCACAATTCAAACCAGCCTGGCGGAAGCGGTAAAGCCAAGGGAGGATAAAATCTCGCGACTCCACTTCAAAATTGCAAAACATAACCTGGAGGGAGGTCTTAAGATGCTCGGGAAATAAAGCGAGCTCTTCCATCACATCATAAATACGGTCTATTCCAAAAGAAAACCCGATTCCCGGTACGTCGGGCATGCCAAAAGTCCCGGTAAGGTCATCGTAGCGGCCTCCTCCACTGAGGCTTCCCATTTTTACCCCTATTGGTTTGACTTCAAATATAGCTCCGGTATAGTAACTCAGTCCGCGGGCTAAGGTCAAATCCAGTTTCAGGTGTAGGCTGTCTTCTAAGTCTTTATGGGCAATTCCGCTATATTTCTCCAAATAGCCAAAAATTTCTAGTAAATCTTCGTATCCAGCTTGGCCTTCGGGGGTTTGGGCGAGATCTGACTCGATTACTTGTAAGGTATCCAGGTTATTACCGGAGATGAGTAAAATTTCCCGGATTTTTTCGACTGCCTCGGCCTTAAAGTCGCGCTCTTGTAATTCGTCCAGGACTTTTTCTAGGCCAATCTTATCCAATTTGTCAATGGCAACACACAAGCTGTCCAAGCGCTCCGGCTCTCCGGCCCAACTGGCAATGGCATTGAGCAATTTGCGGTGATTTATTTTAATTTCGTAGGCGGGTATGGCCAATTTGTTAAAAACCTCATGGATCATGAGAACAATCTCGGCCTCGCATAGGAGGGAGGGGGTACCGATCACATCCGCGTCGCACTGATAAAACTCTCGATAGCGGCCTCTTTGCGGGTTATCCCCTCGCCATACGGGCTGGATTTGGTAGCGCTTGAAGGGAAACTGGATACGGTTCCGGTTCAGGGTCACAAAACGGGCCAGGGGAACCGTTAAGTCGTAACGTAAAGCTTTTTCTGAAATTCGGGGGGTGAGTTTTTTGTAGCCCTGGTCTAAATCAGGGGCTTCAATAGATTTGAGATAATCTCCCGAGTTTAAGACTTTGAAGATGAGTTGGTCGCCTTCATCCCCGTATTTTCCGGTCAAGACATCCAATCTCTCCAGGGAAGGAGTCTCTAAGGGTTGAAAACCAAAGACTTCAAAGGTGTCTCGAATGTGTTTCATTATGTAATTTCGGCGTAACATCACTTCCGGGCCGAAATCCCGGGTTCCGCGTACTAAGGCGGGTTTTTGTCCTTTCATAGTGGAAAATATTTTGAATGTCAAATCTAAAACGAAAGCAGCAATATGCCCGGACTTTAGGCTAAAATCACCATAAAGCTTTCTAATTATCGAATAATCTTGTAATTTTGCAAAAAAGATAGAATAGCATTTATGGCAATTACTAGACTAGAGCGAAAGACCCGGATAAACCGTTCGGTGGCAAATAATAAAAAGGCAAAAATTAAGGTGTTGAGCCGTAAGCCTACAATCAAGAAAATTGATATCGAAGCCATCAAGAAGGAGTTTGCGGCGAAGAAATCCGGCGGGAAGAGCCCAGAAACGCAAACTAAAGAAGAAGCTCCAAAAGCTTCAGAAACGCCGGCTACCGAAGAGCCAAAAGCTTCGGAAGGTGCCGAATAACCGCATTAAGATTTTGTTGTTTCTGTTTTACTGAATGAAGCAACTGGTGAAGCCCTAGGCTTCACCTTTTTTTATGCCTTATTAGTCTGGGATTAGTCGTTAAACTGGGTCATGGTTTGGCTGATCCCGATCGTGCTAAACGACAATACCATGTCTTGGGCTTTTTGGATGCCTTCCTCAATCGCGGGTATTTCTTCGGCCTCAAATTTTCCGAGCACGTACTCGACTTGCTTGCCTTTGGAAAAGTTACTTCCAATCCCAAACCTCAAGCGTGGGTAATTACTTCCTGGCAACACCTGCTCAATATGTCCCAAGCCATTATGCCCCCCCGCCGAGCCCTTGGCCCGCATACGAAGTTTGCCAGCTTCGAGGGCGAGGTCATCGACGATAACCAGTAAATTACTGCGCTCAATTTTTAATTCCTTAAGCCAGTAATTAACGGCCTTACCGCTCAGGTTCATAAAGGTATTGGGCTTAAGCAAATGGATTTGCCTTCCTTTATGCTTGATAAGGCATTTTTGCCCCAGGCGAACGGTCTCAAATGGGGTGTCTTTTTTTTGGGCGAGTTCGTCCAAAACCATAAAACCGATATTATGACGGGTATCTTCATACTCGGCCCCCGGATTACCGAGCCCTACGATTAAATATTTCATGGAACTTGTACTTTGAACGGGTAGTTTGGAATTTGTCTGGCTATCGGGCATGTTTGTACAGGCCTTGCCCCCACATAAAAGTATAGCCGATAGGATTAAAAAAAAGCCCAGACGATTTCGTCTGGGCGGCATATATACGTTTATTATCATCCTCTCCCGATTAGGATTCCTCGGTGGCCGCCTGACCTTGTTTACTACGCAAGGCACGGGGAATCTCGATGGATGCGATAGGGTTGGCGGGATGAACCATAATTTGGTAGCCTTCGGGATTGATCTCGGAAACCTTGACCGATTTACCCAAATCTAAATGGCTAACGTCTACTTCAATATAATCAGGCAAGTTATGAGGCAGGCCTTTTACCTTGATTTTTTTCAATTTGGCTAGGAGCTTACCCCCTTGCTGGATTCCCGGTGAATTGCCGGAAAAACGGACCGGGATACTCATCTTAACTTCACGGTCATAAAACAAGCGCAAGAAATCTGCGTGCAATATCATTTCACTAACCGGATGAAATTGAATATCTTGTAAGATACACTCATAAACATCCCCTTCTACGTTCATCAATACTTTGTAAACATCTGGGGTGTATACAAGCTCGCGAAATAAAATCATAGGGGTGTAAAAGTGGATTTCTTCATCTCCACCGTAGAGTACACATGGAACATTCGCCTCTTCCCGTAGTTGTTTGGAGCTCCGCTTTCCTAATTCGGTGCGGTGGTACCCAATCATCTCTAAAGTCTTCATCTATGTATCGTTTATCGCCTCTTTTAATACTATTCTGAAAAGGAGCACAAAGTTAAGTAATTTCTTTTAATTATTTATTGTATGCACTCACAAAAAGTGAACTAATAGACTCATAATCGTGCACTCGGCGTATAGCCGTGGCAAATAAATGCGATACACTAAGTATTTTGATCTTGGGAGATACTTTATGGCAAGGGATCGTATCCGAAACAATAACTTCATCGAGGGCGGAGGCTTCAATTCTTTCTACGGCTTTTCCCGATAAAATGGGGTGGGTACAAATAGCCCGCACCGAGCGGGCTCCCTTACTCATAATGATTTCGGAAGCTTGGGAGATGGTCCCTCCTGTATCAATGATGTCGTCTACAATGATCACATCGGCCCCTTCTACGTCCCCAATAATTTGCATGGAGGCCACTTCATTGGCTCGCTTGCGGTGTTTATCACACACCACCATATCCGATTTAAACATCTGGGCATAGCTACGCGCACGGCCCACCCCTCCTACGTCTGGGGCAGCAAAAACCAATTTTTCCAAATTTAAACCCTCTACATAGGGCTTAAAAATAGCCGCTCCATCGAGGTGATCTACCGGGAAGTCAAAAAAGCCTTGAATTTGCCCAGCGTGCAAGTCGCAAGTCATGAGCCGGTCGGCCCCTACCGAAGAAAACAAGTTGGCCATTACTTTGGCAGCAATGGATACCCGGGGTTTATCTTTTCGGTCTTGACGAGCATAGCCAAAATAAGGAACAACCAGGGTTACATACTTGGCCGAGGCACGGCGGGCGGCATCCGACATCAGGAGCAATTCCATGATGTTTTCGGCTGGGGGGTTGGTAGATTGTACCAAAAATACATCACACCCTCGAACCGATTCATCAAAAAAGGGAGACATTTCTCCATCGCTAAATCTTTGAACGATGAGCTTGCCTAGGGGCTTACCATAGGCATCGGCGATTTTCTCACTGAGGGGAAAGCTGTTGGTACCTGAAAATATTTTGACGGAGGTCATAGTCTATGTTTGGGGTGTACAATTTGGGTAAAGAAATAAAGTAGCCATGCCAATGGCAAAAAGCCATAATACGACTTTCCGAATAGAATTGAAACAAATACCCAAAACCACCGACACAAATTTCAGTCAATCCCGGGCTTCGCCATGTATTGGATGAATATGCTAGGCTATAAAATGAAATTAACAATGTACCCAAGATACATTGTTAATCAGAAAATTTGGTAGACCCACTAGGGCTCGAACCTAGACTCTTCTGAACCAAAATCAGACGTGTTGCCAGTTACACCATGGGTCTATGACAGGCTTATTTGTGTCGCGTTTTTAGAAACGCAGGGCAAATATACTAAGCTTTTCGGTATTTGGAAATGCTTCTCTGAAAAAAAGAGATTATTCGAGGCAAATACCCTCAATATCGCCTAATGCCGCCCACATGTTGGCGAAATGTTGTCGTCGGATGCGTAATTCCATCCTACAATCCAATTCCATGCTCTGAGTACCGATCTCGGGCCCGTATTGTTTGACTACCTTCATGACCTCATTCATTTGGGGGTAGGCAAAACGGATTTCTAAAGAATCCATCAATTGCTTTTCTATCATATGCGCTTCTTCCAAGGCTTCGGCCGCTGCGGTTTTATAGGCGCGTACCAAGCCGCTCACCCCCAACTTGGTACCCCCAAAATAGCGGACCACAATAACCAAGGTATCGGTCAATTCTCGCGAGCGGATCTGCCCTAAAATCGGCACCCCGGCAGAGTTATTGGGTTCCCCATCATCTTGGGCCCGGTGCCTGGATTTAGGAAAACCCAAGATATAGGCATAACAATGGTGCCGGGCATCATAATAGGTTTTCTTGGAGGCTTCCAAATGCGCCTTTACTTCTTCCTCATCGCGGGCGGGATATGCAAAGCCCAAAAATTTGCTCCCTTTCTCCTTATAAATTCCTTCGGCGGGGCCTTCCAGGGTCAAATAGGTATCGGGAATTAATTCTTCACTCATAGTCAGACAAAAGTGCCACAGATTCTCTCTATATCCAAATGTCTTTGTGAAACACTAGAATTCCTTTGTGAACTGGGGGGGCTACCCGACACACTGTTAGTGAAAGTTTCGTTAACAATAATATATTGACTAAGCTTGCTTGATTTTTACAGAATTATTTTTGGGTGACTTTTAAAAGAACCTATTATTTTTAATTCAAGCTTAGTTAGAGAGGTGGTTATTCCAACAGTATTTTACATTTAGTTTGTTTCTAATTAATATAATAATAATAAAGCTTAACAGTATATCAGTTGACTCCTTTAACAAATGACAGCAACCCTAGAAAGTTCTCAGGAAAGTAAAGTAAAAATTCAAGAGCTAATCGCGCAAAACAAAATCCGTGAAGCATTGGAAGCATTACGTAAAAGGACACGAAAAACTTCGTACGAAGATAAAGTACTACAATTGCAATCTGTGTTCCGGAAAAATGAACTGGATTATCATCAAGGAATTATACAAGTAGACACTTACCGCAAGGAGTTTAGTCGCATGCTTAAGTTTCTGCTCTATCTTGTTGATGAACTTGAAAATGAGGAAAATCAAGTTCAATTATTTGAGCATACCGATGAGCTTATGACTTTTGTTAGCTTACCTAGAAAAGATTCACTCCCCAAACAATTGGAAAATGTAGTATTGGTCTTCGCTTTAATTATAGTGTTTGCGGCTTTATATTTCATTACAAGTCAACCGATATTACTTCCCCTTGAGGCCGAGCTTTGTCGCTGTCTCATAGCAGTAGGGAGCGGAGTATTATTTTATGGCGTATTTAGCCCTTGGGTCGGCCATAAAAGCGTTTCCTTCCAAAACCGAATTGTAATCTTCCTAGGTCTTAGCTTTGGGGTTTATTTTGCTAACATACCCTGTATATTAAATAACACCTACGGTAAAATAGGCCCCTCAAACGGCTTGGCTTACGGATATTTCTACAATTTTGTAAAGCCAGTTACAGAATCACTACACAAAAATGTAGTAGGGGAGATTAAGGTAAACGGAAAAGCGCTCTCAAGCGAGAACTTTGTGTTTATGTTATTTGTACCCGAAACCCTAGATAAGGGTATACACAATGCTATATATGGGTATATTCGAGAATATAATCTGGACACTGTGAATGTGAGTGTCTTACACCGTAATTATACACTGTATGGCAAAAAAAGGGGTAACTGTTACTTCTTCATCGATTTTCCGACTACAACTTTATCCCTAAGTAATTACATTGAAAATATAGGGGGAGGAAAATGCCAAGAAGGTTGTCAATCAGAAATTACCCAATATGAAATTGCGGAGTTCAAAAAGGCTCTACAAACGTATATGCACGATTACTCCTTTATCGAGAAGGCTGTACGAATTGAAGACTTAAACCGACATAATTTAGCTCTAATCCAGTAAAAAGAACCCTCTTTTAAAATACTTTGGGGCTTGCCCGCGACAGCCCCCCTGTGCCTTAAAAAGGAAACCCCTGCCCAGCGCGGGCCGGGCCACCCAGACAAGCCCGAGCCTGCCCCCCGCTAGGCCCTTTCGGTCTCGGCCGCAAGCGGTGGGTGTCCCTAAGCCATTTCAGAAGAGAGAAGAGAGAGGAGAGAAAAGAGACAGATTCTTAGGTCTCTCCTCTCGCTTCTCTCCTCTCGGTTCTTCCAAGGCTTAGGGATCGAACGGCCTGTTTGAGCTCGTGTAGGCCAGTGGGCAAAGGCAGCGAGTAGTGAGAGCCCGACCCGCGCCGGCAGTAACCGACAAAATGCCGCCTTGGCTAACTAGCGCGGGGAAGCCCCTAGGATTATTTTTAAGCCAAAAGATGATTCTCAAAAGTTTTACTACCCTTTCCTTCCACAAGTGGCTATCTTAGGGCTACCAAACTAAAATCTTCACTTATGATACACACGTGCATACCTAGAGGGAGGGCCGGGCTGGGCTTGGTGCTCTGTTTGCTATTTTTGGGGGCTTGTAAAACCGATAAAACGGGCCAAGAAACTACTGAAGTGGTACAAATCGATGACTCGGCCGCCAAAAACCCTTGGACTCAGTTAGACTGGAACAATGAGCCGGACAATTTTCAATTTGTCGTGGTTACCGACCGCACCGGCGGCATGAGGCCCGGTGTTTTTGAGCAGGGAGTAGACAAAGTCAATCTCCTACAGCCGGAGTTTGTGATGAGTGTGGGCGACCTCATCCAGGGCTACACCGAAGACTTGGACGAACTCAACCGGCAATGGGACGAGTTTGACGGTTTTGTAGAACAACTCAACATGCCTTTTTTCTATGTGGTAGGAAACCACGATGTTACCAATAAAGTAATGGAAGGCCTCTGGAAGGAGCGCCTGGGGGCCTTGTATTACCACTTTGTGTACCGCGACGTTTTGTTTCTCTGCCTCAACAGCGAGGAAGGCTTAGACGCCCACCGGAGTTCTTTCTTCTCCGAAGAGCAGCGGGCCTATGTAAAAAAGACCTTGGAAGAAAACCCGGACGTTCGTTGGACCATGGTCTTTATGCATAAGCCAGTTTGGCTAGCCGAAGAAAACGAACAAATGACCGAAGGCGAACCGGAGTATGAGCGTAGTGGCTGGAAAGAAATCGAGGGTTTGCTACAAGATAGAAAGCATACCGTATTTGCCGGCCATATCCATCGGTATACCCACCGGGAGCGTAATCAAAACAACCAATACATCTCCTTGGCTACTACGGGTGGGGGGAGTAGCCTCCGAGGCCCCATTTTTGGCCAGTTTGACCACGTGATGTGGATTACCATGACCGATGAAGGCCCCCTCATGGCCAATGTGATGCTCGAAGGCATCTTTGATGAAGATTTTAGCCAGGAAGATATTCAAAAATACCTTGAGATGAACCTGGCCCGCCAAGCCGTCAAAATCGAGTCGGATTTTGATATGGAGAAGCCTCCTGTGGATAGTGAATTTACCATTCGGGTGAATAACTCAGAGGAGGTGCCTATGCTGTTTACCATGGATTTGGAGTCTATGGTAAACTTTGACTTTACCCCAGCTCAAATTAATAAGACGCTTGAGCCCAACTCGGTAGAGTTTATTAAGGTAAAAATGAAGGTGTCAGACATACCTACTGAGGGGACGATAGAGGTCAATGGCAAAGAAGAACCGGCCTGGTACCCAATGTGGTCCCAAATGTACAATTACCGACCCGATTGGAAAATCACGTATGAAATTGAGCGCTATGGTGAGATTGAAGTAAAAGGTACGAAGCGCTTATTTTAAATATAAAAAAGCCCCGCCTGTTCTCACAGACGGGGCTTCTTGAGCTTAATTTCTACTCCGAAGGGTTTGCAAAACAACCCGGATGAACTCCTGCTCCGAATTATAAAGCTCGGCCAATTGGCGTATGTTGATAACCTCCAAGAGTTTTTCCTGAGTGTGTAAATCTAAACCGAGTTCTTGCTTCCGGTAATCAAATATCTGATCGATAGACTTTTTGATATCTTCATCGGAAGAAGTCAAGCGAAAGCCCTGCTTTTTTAGGTTTTGTATTTTACGGCGCAAGCGGATTCTTTGCAAGGTATATGCATCATAAATGGGCCAAAATTTCTCGGCTTGCTCCTCGGTCAGGTTGATCCGGTCGCTGATGATTTCTTTTTTTATCTCGGCTATTTCGGCCCGTTTGCTTTCTAGGCGCCTTTGCACTATGGTCATTTCCAGGCTATCTCGGTCAAACCCTTGAGCTGCCAGCTCAGGGACTACCAGGCTTAGGGCAATAAATAAAATTAGTTTATAAAGTTTCATGGCTTAGTTTGTAAGAGTTTCGCTAATGCATGCAAGTCCTTTTCTGATAAATCTCCCAAAATTAGTTCTTCTTGGGGATCTTCATCAAGGACATCTTCCCAAAATTCCTCTTGGCTAGGCTCTTCAAAATCTAGTAGAGCATAGGCTTCGGCCAGCTCTATTTCGTGATCAAAACTCTGGTCAATGTATTCAAGTAACAATTCATCGGGGACTTCCTGTAAACTGGGTGAGCTTTCCGAAACCGGGGCCTGGGCTAGGGCTTGGTTGGGAAGCCCTTGCGTATAGGGCTCATCCTCACTCTCTGGAACAGAAGCCGGATTAGATTCTTCGGGTACGTTCGTTTCCTCTCCTAGGGCTAGGCTTTCTGGGGCTGCTCCAGGTAAAAGGGTACTATCTTGCTGGGAAGGCTTATTACCTTCTTGGGCATTGCCTGATGGAGGTGGAGAGAGTTGCCACAAGCCTACACCCAGCCCAACAAGGAGTATAAAAGCGCCGGCCCACCGCAAAACCAGTGCCGGGGGCAGGGCCCAGCGACTTTCCTGGCTTCTCTCTTCCCGAACCCGGTCTTGGATAGCATGGGCTAGTTGCTCAAAGTAGGGCCCGGGCACCTCAAAGGGATGCTCCTGAGAATATGCCGGGAGTATTTCGCTTGGTTTTTGACTCGTTTGGGCCAAAATAGACTGTTCTAAGCCCGAAAAGAAATCTTTGGGGGCCTCAAAAGGAGCCGCTTGGGGCTTTTCGGTAAAATCTTTGGCCTCAAGTTGCTGGATCCGGGCTTGGATGGCCCGGGGTAACTCCTCCAAGCTGGAAGCTGGCAAGATAAATAGCGATTGGGCAGGGTTTTCTCCGGGTTGGGAGCCTTCCCAGAGGCTTACTTTGGCTTGAATATGCTGGGGGAGTTCGGCAAAGTATTCTTGGGGTACCAAGAAGAAAGTTTCCTTAGGAATTTCGTGTATGGGCAAGCCATAAAACTTCCGTACCCGGGCTTGTATATCCTGGGGCAGCTTTTCAAAATAGGCAGAAGGTACCTCAAACGGTAAACCTATTTTGGCGTGGTGGATGTTAAATGGCTTTTTCATACGTTTCATTCTGTCGGTTAGACAGGGCTACTCATAAAAGGTTTAATGGGTATTTAGGCCCTTTTGAGCTCTTGTTCAATTTTTTTTACGGCCAAATGATAAGATGCCTTCAAGGCGCCAACACTGGTACCTAATACTTCGGATATCTCTTCGTACTTCAAATCATCAAAATATTTCATGTTAAACACCAATCTTTGTTTGTCGGGCAGTTTTAAGATAGCTTTTTGCAGCTTTAATTGCACTTCGTCTCCTGAGACATAGGGGCCATTTTCTAGTTTATGGCTCAATTCCTTGCCGACATCAACAATCGGTATAAAAAACTTATTCCGTTTTTTCTTTAAGAAGCTAAGGCATTCATTGGTGGCAATGCGGTACATCCAGGTGTACAATTGCGAATTGCCTTGGAATTTTTCCAAGTTTTTCCAAATCTTGACAAAAACTTCTTGGGTTAAGTCATTGGCATCTTCGTGGTCGATGACCATTTTACGGACCAACCAATAGATTTTTTCCTGATACTTTCGTACCAATGTATTAAAAGCCATATTCCGGGTATCCGGATCTTGGAATTTTTCCAATATTTCCCGGTCCTCGGAGATCTTTTCCATAGTTGACGTATCGCGCATATCCTAGCAGGGCATTTCTGCCCTTTTAGACGCTAAGCTGCCCAGAAGGTTTAATGCGGATATATTTTTCGATGTAAATAAAAGTAAAACTGGCTCATAAGCAAGGCACTCAGCATACCCACCATGGCCCCAACTAAGATGTCAAGCGGAAAATGAACTCCCAAATAAATGCGTGTATAGGATACCAGGGCTGCCCAAAGGAACATAAGCCCCACATAGGGCCAATACCTGCGGTACAAAATCCATAAAAGGAGGGCCAAGGCAAAGGTATTGGCGGCGTGAGAGGAAGCAAAGCCAAATTTCCCCCCGCGGTAGTCATTGACAAGATGTACGGCTTCCCTTATTTCCGGATTATGACTGGGCCGCAATCGCTCAAAATAGGGCTTCATAAACTTAGAGGTAAAGCCATCACTCAGACCTATAGTAGCGGCTACGGTGAGGGCAAAGATCCAAATTTTCCACTTTTCAATCCGGAACACGAAGTAAACCAGCAACAAATAAAAAGGTATCCACACTTTTTTTTCGCTGAGGAAAAACATGATCTGGTCCAGATAGGGGTGGTTTTGCTCATTAAGCCACAGCAAGAGCTCTATATCCCAGCTTAGTAAAGTTTCCATGGTATTATTGTATCCAATCAATTCCTTTTTGTAAAAGCTCTATGCTTTGAGCCTCGGGGCTGCCCGCATCGGGTACCTGATTATACTGCCAGGAAGCGTGGAGGGGCAGGCTCATCAGGATAGACTCGATCCGGCCTGAGGTCTCGAGGCCAAATTTAGTACCTTGATCATAGACCAAATTAAACTCCACATACCTTCCCCGGCGAATCAATTGCCAATTTTTATGCGCTTCGGTTTCGGTTTTATCCCGGTTCCACTCAGCTAATTGCGTATAAATGGGGACAAAAACTTCTCCGACGTCCCGTACAAAGGCAAAACGTTGGGCAATCGGGAAGGACTCCTTTTCCGAGAGCCGGTCAAAAAAGATTCCGCCAATACCCCGGGTTTCCTGGCGGTGTTTTATATAAAAATATTCATCGGCCCAGTCTTTAAAGGCGGGGTAGTAGGTCGGATGGTGGGCATCACACACTTCTTTTAGTTTTTGATGAAAGTACTGGGCTTGGTCTTTGAGTACATAATGAGGGGTAAGATCAATGCCTCCCCCAAACCAGGAACGCCCATCATTCATCTCGAAGTACCGGACATTCATATGAATAATGGGCATATGGGCATTGACCGGGTGCAAAACAATGGAGACGCCTGTAGCAAAAAACTGCCCCCCATCGGTTTCCATACGGTTTTTTAAAACCTCGGGCAAGTCACCATAAACGGCCGAAAAGTTGACTCCCCCTTTCTCTATTAGTCCTCCCTGAATGATTCGGGTTTTTCCTCCGCCTCCTCCCGGTCTTTGCCAGAGATCTTCCTGAAAGCGTCCCTTAGTATCCAGTTCTTCCAAGGAATTGCAGATTTGGTCTTGTAAATTCTCAAAATATTGGCGTACTTCTTCTTTAAAATTCATGCGTAGCTTGAATAAAATCTTCGTAAAATATTGGTAGTCTGGTCTTTAAGTTGATAAAAACAAAACAGGATGATTAGGGGCTTCCCCGCACCAAATCGTTCCCGGCCCTGATCATAGCTCCTGCCGGTGCGGGGCGGGCTCTCGCTACTCGCTGCCTTTCCCCGCAAGGGCCAACACGAGCTCAAACAG
>CAWUIO010000025.1:0-62729 GCA_963922455.1 uncultured Microscillaceae bacterium | reverse complement strand
AGGTTCCCGAAATGGCCCTTTGCAGCCCATATAATTAAATTTAAACAGTTTCTAAAAACTATACACCCACTTGAAAATTGAGAAATTATGGCGCAAGATACCCAAACCCTTATTGCCGGCATTCCTGGACCTCCCCGTTTTGATACGGTGGAAGAAACCCGGACCTATTTAAAATCCCGACTGGCTGGGGCTTTTCGATTGTTTGCTCAATATGGTTTTGATGAAGGGGTGGCTGGCCATATCACGGTGCGTGACCCCGAACATACCGATCATTTTTGGGTCAATCCGTTTGGCTTCTACTTTGGGCATATCAAGGCTTCCGATTTGGTCTTGGTCAATCACGCAGGGGAAGTGGTAGAGGGGAAGCACCCTATGGTAAACCGGGCTGCTTTTGCCATTCACTCTCAAATCCATTCGGCCCGTCCCGATGTAGTTGCGGCGGCTCACTCCCATAGCACCTATGGTCGTACTTGGTCCACCTTAGGCCGTTTGTTAGACCCTATTACCCAGGACGCCTGTGCTTTTTATGAGGACCACGTTCTTTTTGATGACTATACGGGCATTGTAAATGAATTGGAAGAAGGCCAACGCATTGCCGAAGCTCTAGGTGCTCACAAAGCTGCCATCTTAAAAAATCATGGTTTGCTTACCGTCGGGCAGACCGTTGAGGAAGCAGCCTGGTGGTTTATTACGATGGAGCGTAGCTGCCAAGTACAGCTTATGGCCGAGATGGTGGGGACCCCAACCAATATTTCGCCCGAAGTGGCCCGGCATACCCGCGATCAATTGGGTATACCCCAGGCTGGGTGGTTTCAGTTTCAACCGCTTTGGCAAAAGATCAACTCCCAAGAACCTGATATCCACGAATAGCCAGGGCCTACATTAGGCCTCAGCCAGGACAAGTCCGTCGGTACCTAGGGCTTGCCGGAGCTCATGCGCCGTCCACTCTTGAGCTTGACGGGCTGCTTTTAAGTAGCGGGATAAGGGAAAAAAGGCGTGAATCATGCCGGGATACATTTTATATTGTACAGGAACCCCGGCCGCTTTCAGCTTTTCAGCATAGGCTAATCCTTCATCAATTAAAGGGTCATACTCAGCAGTCAAGATAAGGGCAGGGGGGAGCCCTGCCAGATTATCTGACCAAAAGGGAGAAAAATAGGGATCTTTGGGGTCGGTATCTACATCACGATACTGGTCTAAAAACCACGTCATCATATTTTTGGTAAGCAAATAGCCTTCGGCCCACTTGTCAACCGAGGGAAAGCTAAATGTGCCATCGGTAGTGGGGTAGATTAAGGCTTGATATGCGATAGAGGGGCCTTGGCGGTCCCGGGCCATCATGCATACAACAGTTGCCAAATTGCCTCCGGCACTATCCCCCATGACCGCCATGCGCTTGGGGTCTCCCAAAAAAGATTCGGCATTTTCGGCGGCCCATAGCGTAGCGGCGTAACAATCTTCAGGAGCTGCCGGAAATTTATGCTCAGGGGCCAATCTGTAGTCGACAGAGATAACTACCGAACGAGTAAGTTTGGCCAAACGACGGCAAATTCGGTCACTTATATTCAAGCTACCTAAAACAAAACCCCCTCCGTGAAAATAAAGCAAAATGGGTAGCTTGGTATGAGCAAAGGGCTGATAAACCCGCACGGGAATGTCGTGATCTGGAGTTTTCACGAAACGGTCACTTACTTTGTGCATCTCAACGGGGGGGTACTCGATGATGGGGTTCATGCTGCGCACAAACTTTTCATTATAGTCGCGCGCTTCTTGAGGTTCCATTTCTTCTACCTCTTTTTTGCGGGTTTGTTTGAGCGTCCAGAGTAAAAATTTAACGCGAAGGTGTAAGGCCATGGGTGATTTTGGGTTTTAAGGTAAACGCCTATACAAGTTGACTATTGATATGGAAGCTGATTCTCAGGCCAGGCTGTAAATCCATTTTTTAGCCCATAGGCTGAGCGTAATGCCCCGAACCACCATAAAGGCGGTCATTGCCAACCACAAAGCGTGATTATCCAGATAGGCCAAGCTTACATAATAAATCGGTAAAAACACCAGAAATGTAGCAATAAATATAGAATTGCGCATGGCTTTGGAAGCGGTAGCGCCAATGTAAATCCCATCCCAAATAAAGCATACAGCGTTGACCAAGGGGGCCAAGATGACCCAAAATAAATAATCTTGGGACAAACGAATAAGATTACTTTTGTTTGTGAGTAGGCTCAGGACCCACTCTGCTCCCAAGGCGTACGCTACACTAAATACACATGCCAGCCCCATTCCCCAATAAAATATCAAGCGGATAACCCGTCTGAGCTGACCGTATGCTTGAGCGCCAATGTACATGCCTACTAGAGATTCGGCGGCAAAGGCAAAACCATCCACCCCAAAGGCCATGAGGGTATTGAATTGAAGCAGTAAGGAATTTACGGCCAATAATTCATCACCAAAGCGGGCCGATTCGGCGTAAAAGAAAGAAAAGGTGAAAAGAAGCATGAGGGTCCTCACCAAGATGTCTTGATTTACCTCAAAAAAGCGCCGAATAGCCTTGCTCTCCCCGATAGCTTGCCAATCAAAAAATCGATTAAGGTGATTGTACTGTCTTAAATAAGCCACTACTCCCACTCCCAAGCCCACGTACTGGGCTAAGACGGTACCCCAAGCCACCCCAGCCGAGCCCATGCCCCAATACATCACAAAAATGTAATTGGCTATGATATTACAAAGGTTTAGGACAAAGGCCAACAGTAAGGGGATTTTGGCATTTTGCATGCCCAAAAACCAACCTGTTAAGGCATATAGGCCAATACTGGCCGGGGCTGCATAAATTCGGATGTAAAAATATTCCTGAGCGAGCGCTTCTACTTCTGGACTACCTTGAATAATATAGAAGCTAAGTAGCGATATAGGATATTGCAAGCTTAGGAGTAAGAATGCTCCCCCCAGGGCTACGATAAGGGCCCTGATTAACAAATGGAAGCATTCGGCATTTTGGTTCTCCCCGAAGGCCTGGGCCGTAAGCCCGGTAGTACCCATTCGGAGAAAGCCAAAACCCCAAAAAATAAAATTGAATATCATCCCTCCTAAGGCAACGGCTCCTATGTATACATCCGATTCGAGGTGGCCCATCAGGGCCAAGTCTACGAGACCGAGCAGGGGAGCGGTGAGGTTGCTTAAAATGTTGGGGATCGCCAGATCCAGTATTTTTCTATTCACCGCATTGCTTGCCCAATAGGGGAAAAGTCAAAAAAAATATCGTTAATTTTTACTCATAGCCGCTTGGCTAAATAACTCAAAGCGGTCAAAGATCGAGATAATGGCATTTTTAATGATCCTTTCATTATCCGAAGGATTGGGGTATACGTTGAGTCCAGAAGCGTATCCTTGCCAAACCGTGCTGTTTCTTTTGCGATCAATAATGTGTACCAACAGCGTTCCATTACGCATGGTGTAGTCCCGGGCTTTATATTCTGCCGTTGTATCTTGGACTCGCAGCCAAGATTTGACAAAGGGTTGCTCGAAGCCTTTAAAATCAAAGCTATCCGAAAAAAACTTGTACATAAGCAAGAGGTCAGGACGACGTTCTTTTGATTCGTAGCCCAAAAAGCCCAAACGTCGGGTAATGGCTGACTGGATAATGTCAGAATTACTCGTCGTTAAGGCATCGGCATTCGAGTGCTCCATAAAACCAAAAGATTTGTACCGCTTGAAACTACTTTTGTAACTGTAATCATAATCTACCAGATAGTTGGGAGAAAAACAGCTACTCATGAGTAGTAAAGCAATCACTGAGAGGTAATGTAAAGGCTTCATACATTATTATTTCAAGTATAAATAGATTTTATAATTACTTGGGATTCTTAAGCGTGTGGGTGGTATGTTCGTTGACATAGCCCAAGCAGAAGGGCAAACGTATGGCTCAACGCAGTACCAAAGTAAACTTTTCCAAAACAAAAAACAAGATTTTTTGGCAAGCTTAGGAAGTTTCGCTTTGTTAAAGTTTTGCCGGAATCTGCTAAGCCCAAATTACTTTTTTAAAATTACAATATTGAGTTTTCCGGCAATTTCCTTACGGATAGCTTCTAACTTGAGGGCGACTTTAAGGCATTTATCTTGTTCGTGGGCATCTTCTGTTTGCATCAAGCGTTCTTCGTTTTCTCGGAGAAGACGAAATATATGCTGTAATTTATGTCTTAGGACATTTTCCTCAACCAAGAGGGGCAGTCTCCGTTCTTCGGTGGGGTTTTCTATTAAGTATTTTTCTTCCCATCGGGGGCTTAATTGGTAAATATCGGCGATTAGGTCGACTGCCATCTTTTGAAGCTCCGGGTCTGGGCTTTTCACAAACTGGTTTACGGGAGGAGCTTGTTTTGATTTAGCTTTTTGGCAAATCACTTCCCACATGGTTTTCAATACCGGGTGTTTAAACTCGATCCCTTGCATTTCTTTGACCAAGTACCCATACATAGCCCCCTGCCCGGGTAATTCATTTTTGCCGTAATTGAGTAAAAGCCGGATGGTTTCCCTCTCGAGGGCGGCCTCTTCTTGGAGGCTTTGGCTAGGATCGGCTTCTTTTTTAGTATCAATTAGCTCTGCCCGCTCACTTTTGGCCACAAAGCTTGGGTTTTTAGGGGGAGTCTTAGATCGGGGGGATTGGATAATCTGGTTGCCTTCCATAAGTAGGACGTTTTCGGCGATGCCCAGCTTACGGCTGCATTCTTGGATATATACCGTTTTTTTGATTTCGTCGGGAATCTTCATGATGCTACGCACGATTTCCCGGATCATCTCGGCCCGCTTCAAGGGATCATTCTGGGCCTCTTTTTGGTATATATCGGTTTTGAAGCTAATGAAGTCCTGGCTTTGCTTGTCTAAGTATTCTTGAAAGGCTTGGCTACCCACTTTTTGGACATAGCTATCCGGGTCTTCTCCTTCGGGAAATACGACGGCCCTTACATTCATATCGGCCTCCAGGATAAGGTCAATACCACGAAGGGATGCTTTGAGTCCGGCTGCATCGCCATCATACAAAACCGTGATATTGGGGGTAAAGCGACGGATGAGACGGATTTGCTCCGAAGTCAACGATGTGCCTGATGAGGCTACTACATTTTTTACCCCGTGCTGATGCAAGGAAATTACATCGGTGTAGCCCTCTACCAAATAGCAATTATCCGCTTGGCGGATGCTGTTTTTGGCTTGAAAAAGGCCATATAAAACCTGACTCTTATGATAGATGGGCGTTTCGGGAGAGTTCAGGTATTTGGCCGCTTTTTTATCTTTTCTTAAAATTCTTCCCCCAAAACCAATGACCCTTCCCGATACATTATGAATGGGAAACATGACCCGCTCTCTAAAGCGGTCATACCATTGCTTGGGGCGGGGTTGGCTTACAATTCCCGATTTCTCGAGAAGCTCGGGCGCATACTTTTTTTGGAGGGCTATTTGGGCAAAAGCATCTTTTTGTTTGGGGCTGTACCCCAGTTGGAAGGTCTGTATGGTTTCTGTATCAAAGCCTCTTTCTTTAAAATAGGAGAGGCCTACGGTTTTTCCTTCGGTGCTTTCCAAGAGTTGTTTTTGGAAAAAATCGCGGGCTGCTTCGTGTAAAATGAGGAGGCTTTCTCTTTGGGTGCGTTGGGCCTTTTCTTCCTCGCTGAGGTCTTTTTCTTCCTCAATTTTGATTTGATATTTATTGGCTAAGTAGCGAAGGGCTTCCGGGAAGGTGTAGCTTTCGTGCTCCATGACAAAACGCACAGAATCGCCTCCTCTACCACATCCGAAGCATTTATAAATGCCTTTGGCGGGCGAGACGGAGAATGAGGGGCTTTTCTCATCGTGAAAAGGGCAGCAAGCCATCCAGTTGCTCCCTTTTTTTTTGAGATCGACAAAATCGCCAACTACCTCTAAAATATCGGCTCTTTCTTGGATGAGCGAAACAGTTTCTTCAGGAATTCGCATAAGGAAAGATAGGTATTTTTTGGCAAATTTATAAGCCGTGGGCCTTGATTTGGCTGAGGGATAGAGCGGCCTGTTTGAGCTCGTGTAGGCCTTGCGGGGAAAGGCAGCGAGTAGCGAAAGCCCGACCCCTCCGGCTAAGCAACTGGTTATCTTATGGATAACACAGGTTTGGAGCCGGAGGGGGCAGCCCCTCTATTTTTTATGCTTTATCATCATTCACTTTGGGGCGCAAGGCAATATGCAGTTCTTCCAGTTGTGCCTCGGAGATGGGCCCGGGAGAATCAATCATCATATCGCGGCCCGAGTTATTTTTAGGGAAGGCAATGAAATCCCGAATGGAGTCTACCCCCCCCAAAATGGCGCAAATCCGGTCAAAACCGAAGGCAATACCTCCGTGGGGAGGTGCCCCGTATTCGAAGGCATCCATCAAGAAACCAAACTGTGCCCGGGCTTCCTCCTCCGAAAAGCCCAACAAGGAGAGCATTTTTTCCTGCATGGCACGTTGGTGGATACGAATAGATCCTCCGCCCAACTCCACGCCATTGATTACTAAATCGTAGGCATTGGCCCGAACTTGAGCCGGGTCGTTTTCCAAATGGGGAATATCTTCTTCCTTGGGAGAAGTAAAGGGATGGTGTACCGCATGCCAGATTTGGCTTTCTTCATCGTACTCCAACAAGGGGAAATCTACGACCCAAAGCGGGGCATATACCTGCGGGTCGCGGAGCCCTAAACGGTGTCCCATTTCGAGCCGGAGTTCGTTCATTTGTTTGCGTACCGTGCGCGTATCTCCCGAAAGCACCAATAATAAATCCCCGGCTTGGGCATCCATTTTTTGGGCCCATTCGGCCAAATCTTCCTGGCTGTAAAACTTGTCCACCGACGATTTGTAGCTTCCATCGGCATTACACTTCACGTAGACCAAGCCCTTGGCCCCAATCTGAGGGCGCTTCACCCAATTGGTCAATTCGTCTAAATTTTTTCGGGTATACGATTCGGCAATGCCCTGGGCACAGATACCCAATACCAATTCGGCACTGTCAAACACCTTAAAGCCCTTATTTTGTGCCACGTCATTGAGCTCAACAAAACGCATATCAAAACGAATATCGGGCTTATCGGAGCCATAATATTGCATGGCTTCAGAATAAGGCATGTTAGGTATTTCCGGAAGTTTTACCCCTTTTACTTCTTCAAAGAGGTAGCGTATGAGTCCTTCAAACGTATTTTGGATATCTTCTTGGGTCACAAATGACATTTCACAGTCAATCTGGGTAAATTCCGGCTGGCGGTCGGCCCGGAGGTCCTCATCTCGGAAACACTTGACAATTTGGTAGTATCGGTCAAAGCCCGAGACCATCAAGATCTGTTTAAAGGTTTGAGGAGATTGGGGCAAGGCATAAAATTCTCCCGGATTAATTCGAGACGGAACGACAAAGTCACGGGCTCCTTCTGGTGTAGATTTTATGAGAATGGGCGTTTCTATATCTACAAAGCCCAAGGAGTCTAAGTACTTGCGGGTCTCCATATTAAGGCGGTGCCTTAGCTCAATTTTTTTACGCACTACCCCACGACGTAAATCCAGATATCGGTACTTCATACGCAGGTCTTCCCCGCCATCAGAATCATCCTCGATAGTAAAAGGCGGAGTTTTGGCCGCATTGAGGATCTCGAGGCCTTCCACTTTAAGTTCAATATCCCCGGTGGGCATATCGGGATTTTTAGCGCTGCGTTCTAAAACGGTTCCCTGTACTTGGATGACGAATTCGCGCCCCAATTTGCGGAGTGATTCGGCGAGGGCCGCTTCGGTTTCATCTTCAACGGCCAGTAATTGCGTTAAGCCGTAGCGATCGCGTAGATCGACAAAAATCAGCCCGCCTTTGTCGCGAACTCTTTGTACCCAGCCACAGAGTGTAACCTGTTGATTGACGTGTTCCTGACGTAGTTCACCACAAGTGTGCGTACGAAGCATAATGATAGAGTTTGTAGCTATGATAAAATAAAAGTGCCATCGTAAAAAGGCACTAAATTGAGAACAAAGGTAAGCAATGATACCCAATGTGCGAGGGGAATGAGAGAAATTGTAAGTTGCGCCTAGGTAGTTTGAGCGTACTATTGAGCTTAGCGGATAGATCCTTGCGCTCCTTTTCTTTCTTAAAAAATTTCGGGCGCATGATTGAAGGGCTGAGCAGTATCAAGCGCATCAAGATGGGCGTGAAATCACTTGTTTTTTTGTAAAAAAATACGCTAATTGATTGATATAATACTACTTGTCTATGGCCAATAGAGAACAAAGGGTAGAGATTGCCCAAGAAACTATAAACATTTTGGAGGCGGGGGGCTATACCAATTCTCATGGAGTGCCTATTGATCTAAAAGCCCATTTGTATACCAGCTTAGCCCAGAGTAAGTATTACGATCCCGAGGCTCTGGCTGCCTTAGCACCTCCACCCAACCTCGGTATGGGGAAGCTTCAATTAAGTCCGGAAAGCAGTTTGGAAGCGGCACAGCGCTTAGTCCAAGCAGAAGGGTACCAGCGCGTGCTTTGTCTTAATTTTGCTTCGGCCAAAAATCCAGGAGGCGGCTTTTTATCGGGCAGTCAGGCCCAAGAAGAAAGTTTGGCCCGTTCGTCTGCCTTGTATCTCAGTCTGCAAAGCCGGCCCCAACTGTATGATTTTCATAAGCAAGTGGCCAATTGCCTGTATTCGCATCGAATGATTTACTCGCCGAGTGTCCCCGTAATTCGGGATCATCAAGACCAACTTTTGTTGGAGCCTTACTTACTAAATTTTATCACCTCTCCGGCGGTCAACAAGACTTGCTTAAAAAATCAGGACCCAGCGCTTTTGCCCGAGGTAAGGCCGCAAATGCAGGCGAGAGCTGAGTTGGTTTTGCGATTGGCCCATCACTATGGGCACCGGGTCTTGGTTTTAGGGGCTTGGGGTTGCGGCGTTTTTGGGAACGATCCGGCCCTGATTGCCCAAATTTGGAGGGATCTTTTGCTCGACAAGGGGAAATATGAAAAGACGTTTGATTTAGTGGTGTTTGCGGTCCTGGATCAGACAAAAGACCGGGCCGTGTATCGGGCATTTGAAGAAAAATTAGGGATATAAGGGGCTTCCCCACGCCTATGCCCTTTTGTATCTCCTAGCCCAGGGAGTGCCGGCGTGGGTCGGGCTTTCGCTACTCGCTGCCTTTCCCCGCCAGGCCCCCACGAGCTCAAACAGGCCGCTCTATCCCTAAGCCAAACTATTGAGTGGGCTACTCGGGATAGGGCCAGTCGTGTAAAGTAATGAGTGCCTTATTTAAACCTTCGGATAAATTTGCGGTTGCCCGGGTAATACACTTCTTTCCACGAATCGCCTGCTTCAGGGGTCCGGTTAAGGGGCAAGCGTTTCCCATTATGGGGGTTTACTTTCAGACGGGCTCCGGGGCTGATACTTTCAAGTTCAAACCCCATTTTTTCATAAACCTTCCCATCCGACCAATCCAATCCTACATAGGTTACAATATCATCGGGGCTTTGTTCCCGGATGAAGGCACTTAGAAGTTTACTCAATCCTCCTACCACCGTTTCGTGATGTCGGTTGCATTGTCGGATAAGTTCATATGACTGAAAGATCTTCCCTTCACGAGTGATTGGGCGAGCTTTGCTAAACGTCATAACGGCCAGTAAGTCCTGCGTGTACCGTTGGAGTAGGCCATACTTATACTTGGCCACCGTGCCCCCCAGGATATGGTATTGATCCAGAAAGTCACGGGCATTTTGGCCAGGTATGGCCTGGGCTCGGGTATGCCTCCCATGAAAACGTTGGGTTTTACCACTCAAGGAAGCCAAGCGCGATTGCATGATGTCCTTTTTGAGGTGCCATTGGTCTTCCCAAATACAGCGAAAAGCGGATTGGGTAAATTTGTTCAGGAATAATGTGGGCAAGGGTTCTCCTGGGGAAAGCATGGGGAGATAATGGATATAAATATCTCTATGAGGTAAATAGAGAGAAGTGGCAGAAATTCTTTGGGGAAAGGCACCCAAGTCATCTAAAAAGGAAAAAATCTCGGAGGTACTATGCTCAGGAGTGAAGGGCATGCAAGGACGCAGGAAGGTTGGGCGATTAATTTCTCAATATGTATAAAAACAAAAAGACCGAAAACGCTAATTTTCGGTCTTTAAGATTTGAAGAATGTTTCCGGCTATTCAATTCCTTTTAATAAAGCTTCTAACTTGGCCCGCATGGAGCGTTGGGCTTTCATTCGGGCAAACATATTGATACTTACTCCGGCCAGGAGTGAAACAACAATTCCGATAAGGAAAAAGAAGTGCGTTATAGGATACTGGGCATTTATAAGAAGATTGATAAATAAACCAATCACTGATGCAGAGAATAGTAAAGAAAACAAAGAAAACATACCCGCGAGACGTGGATATCTCATTAATAAGTTATCATGCTCGTGCAGTGTCGCTGAATCGAAGTCGTTATAAACCATCATAGTCTTAGAGTTAACTTGCGTGTATCCTTTCGTTTTCCTTAATAAAACAACGGGATACTTTTTGGCAAGGTTTTAGTTTAAAGTACTCGGTCAAAAGAGATAAAGTAAGAATCATCCCCTTTTATGAATTTTCTATCTAAAGAATTGAAAATAAATTCTTGAAATATGAAAATTGTAGAGTTATACTGCATAGGTTCTAAAAACCAATGTAGGAATATTTATATAGATAAACAATAACCTGCAATAAAAAATTACAATTTGATGTGTGTTTTTTGCAATATTTAACAAGAAAATAGCTCGATTTACGAGATTTGAAGAATCAAGCCTGCTTTTCTGTTTTTTAAGCAATAATCTGACTTGGGCAAGATTCCTTCTCCCGAAAACTAAAAATGAGTTCCCATATTGGGAGAGTTCGATATCCCTCCGGTTTTACGATGTATTATTATTAAGGTATTTTTATATTAAGCTTTGGGAAAATTGTCTTTTTACACCGCTTTATATTTGCTTCCTTAACTTCGAAGCCTTTCTTTTGTCAGTATTACTAGAACCATACGTCCTAGATACTTGTTTTATTTTTGACGATGTACTATATTTGGATTTTAATTTCAGGAAATTATGCATTTAATAAGCCATTTGAAAAGTTTTCTATGAACTAGATAATTTACAAATGTGTGGTATGTACCGTGCTAGCACGGGATACCAAGTAGATCCGAAATGCGATCTGCTGCATTCCTGAAGGGCTCATTAGGCCCTTATTTTTATTATATAGGCATTATATGCAAGTTGTAGACTTTGTAAGGTCGAATCTTGAGACAATTTTAAACGAATCAAACTTTATAGTGGATATTCGTTTTAACCCCAATCACTCCCGTCCAAAGCTTCACATTCTGCTGGATGGGGACCAGGGAATAACGATTGATGAATGTGCCCGGGTAAGCCGGGAGCTTTCCCGTAAGATAGAGGAACGAGACCTAATCAAGGGCTCCTTTATATTAGAAGTTTCTTCACCAGGGGTAGATAGCCCCCTCAAATTATATCGGCAATACCCACAACATGTCGGTCGGAAAATTCTGGTGAAAAAACAAGACGGGACTCAGACTGAAGGGCTTCTCAAATCGGTTAGCCCCGAAGGTATAGATATAGAACGTAAAACTCATAATAAAAAAGGATCAAGCCAGCCAGATAATGCATCTGAGGAATTTATTCCCTTTGATCAAATTCAGGAAGCAAACATCCTAGTTTCATTTTAATCAAATGAGCACTAAGAAAATTGATTTGGAGAAATCGAAGTTTATAGATTCGTTTGCCGAATTTGCTCGCTCCAAAAATATTGATAGCAGTACGATGGCTCGTCTATTAGAAGACGTGTTCCGTACGATGATCCGAAAAAAATATGGATCGGATGCCAACTTTGATGTGATTATCAACACAGAAAGTGGTGACCTGGAAATGAGACGTTTCCGTCTCGTAGTTGCCGACGATTCTGAAGAAGTAGGACTCTCCGATAAAGTAAGTTTATCCGAAGCCCGAAAAATTGAAGATGACTTTGAAATTGGAGAAGAACTAGCCGAAGATATTAGTCTCTCAGATTTTGGCCGACGCGCCGTGCTTACTGCCCGTCAGACCCTAATCCAGAAGATTAAAGACTTGGAGAAAGAAAACCTCTATCAAAAGTATATCGAGCTAGTTGATGAAATAGTAATTGGAGAGGTTTATCAGATTTTGGGGAGAGATGCCCGGCAGGTTTTACTCATGGACTCCGAAGGGAATGAGTTGATTTTGCCTAAATCACAGCAAATACCCAAAGATAAATTTCGTAAAGGAGATGTAGTTAAGTCCATTGTTCATAAAGTGGACATGGTAAATAGCAATCCCAATATTATTTTATCTAGAACGTCTCCTATATTTTTGGAGCGTTTGTTTGAAAATGAAATACCCGAAGTATACGACGGTCTTATTAATATAAGAAAAGTCGTCCGGGAACCCGGTGAAAGGGCCAAAGTTGCCGTAGAATCCTATGATGACCGTATTGACCCGGTAGGAGCCTGTGTGGGGATGAAAGGTTCTCGCATCCACAGTATTGTGAGAGAACTCAACAATGAAAATATTGATGTAATCAATTATACAGACAACTTAGATTTGTACATCTCGCGAGCCTTGAGCCCAGCTAAGATTACAAATATCGTGATGGAAGAAAACGGGCGGATATCTGTATTTTTAAAGCCAGATCAAGTATCCCTAGCAATTGGTAAAGGTGGGCATAATATTAAACTCGCCAGCCGCTTAGTGGGCTACGAAATTGATGTGTTCCGAGACAGCGATGAGTTTGAAGAAGAAGAAGATATCGAGCTCTCAGAATTTGAAGATGAAATTGATCTTTGGATCATTCACGAATTGAAAAGAATCGGTTTGGATACAGCCAAAAGTGTACTCGATTTAGGGAAAGAAGCTTTGGTTAAACGAAGTGACCTGGAAGAGGAAACGGTTGACTTCGTCCTGGACCTATTCCGTAAAGAATTTGAATAATTAGATCAGCATTTTAATATCCTATTTGTGAGCTGAATACAGTTCATCGTTTGTCGTTATACTACATAACGGCTATTAATAAAGGATTCAAACTTGTAACTACTATATGGCGAAAGAACGTAAAATAAGGCTAAGCCAAGCCGCTCGTGAGTTAAAAGTTGGGGTGCCAACCCTAGCTGATAAGCTAGCGGGGCAAGGAATTGAGGTGGATAATAACCCCAATTATAAAATCAGTATGTCTCAATTTGAGATGTTAGCTGATGAGTTTGGGGTTGATATTTCCAGTCTCAATATCCGGCGAGGGCCTTCACCCGCCACCCAAACTTCACCTGAAAGCACACCCAAAGATAGTGATAGTGATGTAGCTGTGGAAGAACAGCCCAAAGCTATTGACAAAGAGCCCGAGCCACCCAAGGCAAAGGAGAATGATCAAACTGCTCCAGAAAAGACAGAAAAGATTAACTCTCCTAAACTGCCTGGCTTAAAAGTTCTGGATAAAATTGATTTGGATAGTGCCAAAAATGCTTCTGCCAAAACAGAAAGCAAGAAAAGCACCGCCGAGGTGAGAGAAAATAAATCTCCAGAACCTCCCAAGAAAGCAGCCAAAAGCCCTAAAGAAGAAGAGCCCAAGCCTAAAAGTGAGACTCCTAAGCCTGTGAAGGAGCAACCTAAGGCCATAACCGAGGACCCTAATCCCAAAAAAGAAGTTTCATCTAGCAAAACAGAAACTCCTAAAGTAAAAACTAAGGCCGAGGATCCTCCCAAAGAAAAGCCTTCTCCGACACCAAAAGACAATAAACCGGTTCAAGAAAGCTCCAGCAAAGAACCCAAAAAGGTGGCTAAGCCTAACCCTAGCCTTAAAAAGGAGGAAGAGAAGAAAGCTGAACCCAAATCTGAACCAATACCTGAGCCCAAACCGGTAGAAAACAAGAAGGAAATAACTCCTCCCCAAAACCCAAAAAAGGAAGAGAAAACTCCCAAGGCCAATACACCAAAAGCGGAGACAAAAAGCCAAGCAAAACCGGATACGCAAAAGGCTAAAGATAAAACGCCTCCCAAACCTGATAATAAGAATGAGGGAGGGAGCCCCAGTAAACAGGAAACTGCACCAAAGCCCGATACACCCCCTCAAAGTGATCCTAAGCCTGAGACGGCTAGCTCCAAGGAAGAATCCGAAAAGGTTATCAAGGCCAAGGCCAAAACCTTAAAGGGCTTAACTATCTTAGATAAAATTGAGCTACCGACCGACCGGAAGAAAAAAACAACCCGTCCGGTGGCTTCCTCAGACGATAAAAATAAGAAAAAACGAAAACGCAAGAAAAAACGGATAACGCGTGAAGGGGGAGCTACCAATCAGGAAGCTAAAACGAATACCAATACCAATCAGTCGGGAGGCACAAACAACAATAATAGTAATAACAACTCAGGTAGTAATACCAATAATAACACAAACCGAAGGCAAAATCAGAACCAGAATCAATCTGGTAACAATAACAATAATAATAGAAGAGACCGTAACCGAAACCGTTCGGGAAATAATAACCCTAACAACCGAAATAAAGCCGGAAACAAACAGCCCACCGAAATCTCTGAAGAGGAAATTCAGAATAAGATTAAAGCTACGCTGGCCAAAATTTCCAATAAAGGAAAGTCGGGACGTAATAGGTCTACCCGTAGCTCAAGAAATAAAGAACGGGAAAATAGAGCGGCCCAGGTTCAAGAGGAAACTAAAAAACTACGCGTAACCGAATTTATCTCGGCCAATGACTTGGCCAACCTAATGGACATTTCGGTCAACGAGCTTATCGCTACCTGTATCAGCTTAGGAATGTTCGTGTCTATCAACCAACGCTTGGATGCCGAAGCCATCACCTACATATCCGACGAATTTGGCTTTGAAGTTGAGTTTATTGATACGATGGAAGAAGAAGCCGATCCTGCCGTCGTAGAAGAAGAAGATGAAACTAAACTAAAAGAAAGGGCCCCGATCGTCACAATCATGGGGCACGTCGACCACGGTAAAACCTCCTTGCTGGATTTTATCCGAAATGCCAACGTGACCGCTTCAGAGTCGGGAGGAATTACCCAGCACATCGGTGCCTACTCCGTGGAAGTGGAAGATGGCCGAAGAATCGCCTTCCTCGATACACCTGGTCACGAAGCCTTTACCGCGATGAGGGCAAGGGGGGCTAAGGTAACCGATATTGTAATTCTAGTAGTTGCCGCCGATGATAACGTGATGCCTCAAACGAAGGAAGCTATCAATCACTCACGAGTGGCCGATGTACCTATCGTAATTGCCATCAATAAAGTGGATAAGGATAGTGCCAATCCCGACAAAATCCGAGAGGAACTGTCCAAAGAAAATGTGCTGGTAGAAAGCTGGGGAGGGAAATACCAAGATCAGGAAATTTCTGCCAAAACCGGAATGGGTATCGAAGATCTTTTAGAAAAGGTTCTCCTAGAAGCTGAACTATTAGAATTGAAAGCCAACCCAGTCCGCTCAGCCACTGGTACCGTCATCGAAGCCTCTCTGGATAAAGGCCGGGGATATGTGGCTACCGTCTTGGTACAAAATGGTACCCTATCTGTAGGAGATGTTTTACTCGCAGGTTCTCACTTCGGTCGGGTCAAAGCCATGAATGACCACCGGGGAAAACGACTGAAAAAAGCCGGACCCTCTACCCCTGTTCAAGTACTAGGTTTAGACGGGGCCCCGCAAGCTGGAGATACCTTCCGGGTAATGGACAATGACCGCGAAGCCCGTGAAATAGCCAATAAACGCCAACAAATCCTTCGGGAACAAAATATTCGGGCTACCAAAGGCCTTACCCTAGAAGAAATTGGACGTAGACGAGCCTTGGGTGATTTTAAGGAACTTAAAATTATCGTAAAAGGGGATGTGGATGGATCGGTAGAAGCCTTATCCGACTCATTACTCAAACTCTCTACTCCAGAGATTGAAGTGAAAATTATTCACAAGGCGGTCGGTCAAATCTCCGAAGCCGATATTATGCTGGCCTCTACCGCCGAAGCCATCGTCATTGGTTTCCAAGTACGACCCTCCGGCGGAGCCAAAAAAGCAGCTGATCAAGAAAAAGTACAGATCAAGCTCTACTCCGTCATTTATAATGCCATTGAGGAGATCAAGGATGCCATGGAAGGTATGTTAGCTCCAACCCTGGAAGAGATAATTACCGGAAATATTCTAGTACGCGAAACCTTTAAGATCTCCAAAGTGGGTACCGTCGCCGGTTGTTATGTAACCGATGGTTACGTGAAAAAACAAAACCGAATCCGGATTATCCGAGATGGTATCGTGATTCACGAAGGAGAAATAGATACCTTACGCCGCTTCAAAGATGATGTCATGGAAGTAAAATCTGGCTATGAGTGTGGTATAAGTATCAAATCATACAATGACATCAATGTAGAGGATGTTATTGAGAGCTATGAAAATAGAGAAATTAAACGAACCCTCTAATAAAAAGGGATAAGATTGGCTTAGGACAAGCAATACGAACAAGGAAGAAAAATCAGATAAGGAGCACTCTCCTTTTACCCTGACTTCCTTCAAAATTCTCGATGAGTACCTCGATATTTAAACGAAAGCGATACCATCGCACAAAAACCAAGAGGCTCATTAATATATAATTGATAGCTAGAACCGGCAAAGCATTAAGCAAACTGGTTCTAGCTATTATGGTTAGATCTGCGTTAAAAATGGCTGCTATGGCAATAGGGTACAGAATCCCCTGTAATATAACTACCATGTGCATTCGCTTCTTTTCATCCCGAAACAGCTCCGGGGCACTATAGTTAAACCCTGCACAGTAAAAAATCAAAACAAAAAACAAGACAAAATTGGGAATGGCCAGCAAAAAGGCAAATACCCCCATCACCAAGCCTATGCGCTCATTGATAAAAGTAAGCACTGCCGCACTAAGCAATAAGAGTGAAAATGATAAAAGCTGGTAATTATTCACCCGATTAAATGCACTGTAAAAAAAAGATATAGGATGTGACTTGGCCTCGTAATAGCCAAAGTAATAAATACCAATACTTAGCAAGACAATAAGAATAACCAAAATCATAGGGCAGTACGTTTAACGGTATAACAAACCTTCTCCTAATATAACAAAAACTCCGTATTTATTAAATAACGGTAATCCGCAGATTCTGATATCTTTGTAATAAACGATTGGTTTTTTTTCCACCCATCTGCCAAACTATGGTCCAATAGGCTTGTAAAACACAATAGTTTAGAAACACGAGCTGCACCAAAGAAGAGTTAGCTACCCCGCTTGGCAGCAATCCAAAACGTAGCAAATCATATAAAAATATACTATAAATAAACCCACTCATTACACAAAGTAGGGCCATTCTTCGTTTTTCATCCCGGAAAAAGGGAGATTCCACCCTTTGAAAGGCGCCCCAGTGAAAAATCAAAAGGAAAAAAGTCAATACATTGGGCAGTAGAGCCACATATGCCAAAAAATATAAGCTCAAAAACAGCCGCCAGTGCAGTGCCCCCTGTAAAGTCTGTAACAATAACCAAAAACCCAAGGTAAAGAACTGATAGGCGGCCAATTGCTTAAATCGCCGATAAGATAGCGCCGGTAAGGAAGTGTCGCCCCCCATTTTACCCCAGCTATGTACCACGGAGGCCAAGATCGTAATGATCAATATCATTGGAAGGCGCTCATATAAATAAGCCAGTTCACTGGAAAAACCTACCTGTGAAAAACTAGGGCAGGAATCAGGAATATGCATAACTTACCTCTTTCATTTCATATGATGTATCTATGGTATAAGGGGCTTCCCCGCGCAAAAAAATAAAATCAGATAGTCCCTCAGTGCCCGGCGCGGGTCGGGCTCTCGCTACTCGCTGCCTTACCCCACAGGCCCCCACGAGCTCAAACATGCCGCTCCATCCCTAAGCCAAAGCCCAAAAGAGGGATACTAGTTTTAGATACCTTAGCGACCTGCTCATTATTTAAGTAGCAAGTATTTTTAAGCTATTTTAATATACTAAAAACTGATAAATTACGGGCTCTCACAAGAGATCTTTTTCCCTTCCGTCCAGGAGATATCGTAAAGTTTTAAATGGGGCGACTGATAAAGTGGGGGCAAGGTATCCGAAATGCAGGAGGGATTCCAAGAGTTAACAACTCCATAGTTTTCTTCCAAATCGCGCACGTACGCAGCATTGTAGAGCCATAATACGCGTTTGGGTTCCAACCCACTCAGGCTCTTGTATTCTTCTGGACCTAGGAATTGCGGACAACTACTAGAAAATTTAAAGTAATAATCAGCCGAGGCTGTACTTCTGGAGTCACTCAGAATATAATCGGCTGCTTGCAGTATCTTCCCGTACTTGCCCACAAAGATCTGCATCTCCTTATGCACTTGGGGTTTAGGTTTTATTAATCCATATAAAGGATGTATAAGCAATACGCTTAACCAAATGGCTAGATAACTTATAGGAGCTTGGGTAAATCCCCCCCCGTAATGGACACCAGCAAGCAAGGCTAGGGCCGTGTAGATATAATGCAATTTTCCGTAGGGAAATATCCAGCCGTAGAGGCTTGTAAGAAGTAAGACTACCAAAATAAAAGCGCTTCTCTTTTGCTCGACAAAATAGGCCCGGGCCACCGGTACTCCAGCAAGGATGGCTAGCGGAATAAGGGGCAAAAAATGTCTCGCCTCTAAGCATAGGGGGCGGTATGCACTCCAACTGCTAGGGAAAAAATAATAAGAGGCCAAAAGCCACCAAAAGGCCTGGGCCCACAATCGCTCATGCTGCTTAGGTTTTAAATTTGGAAATAAGCCAGGCCAGGTACCCAAAGCAAATAAGAGGGGAAGTAATAAACCACTTTGTATAAACATTTGCCCAGGCTCCCAAGTCAAACGGGCAAATAAGGGGCTCCAAGATTCTTGCGAATATTGACAAGCATTGGGGTATTCGCTTTGGGAGATAAGTTCCAAACGAGTAAAACTGTTAAGGCCTCCGTATCCACTAAACCCTTCCAATAGTCCTACAAAAAGAGTCAAAGCTCCTAAGAAAGCTAGCCAAAATAATTCATTTTTTTTGCTTAAAAGGTCCTGGATCGCCCAAAAAATTCCTAAGGGAAGGAAAAGGAGAATGCTTAACTTAGTCATCAAAGCCCAGAATAAGCAAAGGGCAGCCCCTAAGCCCCAATATAGTTGCCTACCCGGCTTATCTAAACGCCCTTGCATGCTACATAATACCAAGGCCAGGCCCAGGCAGGCGACAATAGCATCGGGATACAAATTGATGGCAAATAATAATACATAGGCATTCCCGGCATAAAGGCCTACCAATAGAATAAGTACTAGCCTAGTGGACTCTTTGGGAAGTTGCCGATGCAAAAGGAGGAGGGTACTTAAACTTGCCAAGAGGGGCCAAAGCCGAGTAGACCAATCTTCCACCCCAAAAATCTGGTAGAGAAGCGCCAAGGGGTACCAAATCCCAAGCCGCCAAGCAAAGTGGTCTTGATCAAAATAGAACTGGTTTTCTAAACTATGGGCCGCTAAGCGAGCATATTGGATATCGTCATAGCCAAAAAAGCCCTCCCAGGCCCAGAAGAAGTGGGCGATAAACAAGAGCAGGCCCGCCAGGAGCCCCCCATACCTATTTGGAAAATGGACCATGATCAATATAGCTTAGGTCTCGAAGGTAGTCTATTTGAAAGGAAAAATTACTTCTTTCCTTGCTTTCATTCTAAAAAGGCTTAGGGATGGAGCGGCCTGTTTGAGCTCGTGTAGGCCCTGTGGGGAGAGGCAGCGAGTAGCGAGAGCCCGACCCCGCGAAGCTAGGATATTGTAAAAGGCTAGCTTTATCATTTCGCGGGGGAAGCCCCTCAATATTTTTACAGGGATGCTTCTGCTACTTTTCTTATTTCAGGGTATCCACCAAGCCGGTAGAAAGCGATTTCCAAAGGATTTTAACGAAGCCATCTTCTTCTTGAGGTTCATAAAAGACCTCGCCCCCCTTGGATTTTCTACGCTCAATATTGTTACGGTTATTCAAAATTAGATTGGCCAAAAAGGTAATGAATCCTCGTTTTTTGGCGTGGTCTTCTTTTTTTAAGACCTGGATACGGAGTCTTCGGTAACCGGCATACAGGCTTCCTGAGGCCAAGCTATCGTTGAGCGTTACCGCATACGAAACCCGGTTGATTTGCCCCCTTCGGATGCGAACGTGTTCATTAGACTCTATCATACTGTTGAAAAAGCCGGCTTGCATTTTACCTAAGGTTCCTTCGTAGCGGGCATAAAGCTGGGGGCTCATCAGGGGGATTTTCATGTTTACTTGTAACAAACCTTGGTTCATCAACCTGCCCTGGGCTTGGACTAAGGTGGTATCGCCTGGAGTACTCAAATTACTTAATTTTATAATGTTTCCTTGAATCTCCGAAAAGAACACTTTACCTGTGCCCACCCCTTGGGGTACTTTTTCTTTGTAAACCGCTTGGGTTTGCATCAATTGTACCGTATCAATCTGCATAGGAAAAGGGATACGTTGAAATGCTTCATTAGGCATTCGAGGGGCCAGACGTGGGTTTTTAGCCAAACGTTTGTCCCGATAGATATCAATTTTGACAGTATCCAGAGCTAGATGCTCGGCAAAAAACTCTTGATAGTTTACCAAGCGTCTAAAATCAAGGGAACGGCTCTCCATATCGCGTATCCGGATGCTCATACGGTCGGTTTGGAAGTCTTTACGTTGCATAAACTCCTCATCGTGTAGAGTTGGGGTCACTTGAAAAGACCTCACCTTAAATAAAGAGTCGTCCGTATTGGCGCGAATAGAACGGATACCAATCGCGTACAAGCTGTCGGAGCTTAGGGTCGCGTAGTCTTGTACATCGAGCTTGATGCTGTGAGCCCCGAGAAGTTGTTCAAGGTTTTGGGGATTTTCAGGGCCACATTGGAAGCGGTTCATCCATAAGTCTATCCGCTCGGCTCGATGACGGTTTTGAATGGTTCTACCTTTATACTCCCGTTTGATATCGTATTGCAGGGCAAGGTTTTGTAAATCTAGGGTGTCTAGTTTGAGAAAAAACGGGATAGACTCGATGATTTGTTCAGGGGTTTGCCCAGATGGATTTGAGTTTTTGGGTAGTAAGTTGTTTTGGTACAGATCAACATGAGCTCCTTGGATACCGAGATATTGTAAATCATAGCCCTCACCCCGCATAAAACGGTCTAAATCCCCCCAGCGGCCCGTGATTTTTTGGGCTCTTATATCTAGTTGGGGGTTACGGTATTGCTGGATGCTATCAAAAGACTGGCGGCTTATTTGGGGAGACCAACGCACATTTTTCAAGAAAAAGTGGGCCGGTTTTATATCAAAGGCCAGGGTATCCCAACTAAATCGATACGGCTGCTTTGGGGGAATAAAACTATAATCACGGACTAATAACCGCCCCTCCTCAATATTAAACAATTCCTTTCCTATTAATTGAAAGCGATATTTTTCGGGATATAAATGGATTTGCTGGCAATCTAGTTGGATATCCTGGACATAATGCCTGGCTAAAAACTTAAGGCTGTCTTTACGCTCAGCCAAAGCTTCAAGCTCCAATTTGCCTTCTCGTAATTTAAAGGAGTCTATTTTGATAAGAAACGGCACTTGTGCGAGCAGTTTTTTGAAATTTAATGGCTCAGGCTTCGGACGGGTGGGCTTTTCTAAATCGGTATACATGCGTATGCTTGGGCGGGATAAGCTCAAGGAGTTCAAAGCAAACTCCTGGTCGAAAACCAAACGGTCCAAATCTATGGCATTGGCTACCAATTGTTTGAGATCGGCATGGAGGTGCATGCTACGAAAAGGCCGTTCATGGGTAAATACCTCCCTGCTTTGGATTGGCTTGAAGCCTAAATCATGAATGATCAAGAGTGAATCTTCTAATGAACTCTCCACTTCCCGGGCGGCGATCATAAACTGATCTTCTTTGTCTTTAAACTGATAGTTTTTCAAATTGAGCAAAATATTGCCCGAGTAAAAATACTGGAAGCTGCTATCTTGCGTGGCTTTGCCTAAATATATCTGCGGGATAATAAAAGTGATGCTATCGGCAAAGTGATAAGCCATGCCGCTGGCTTCTTCAGATACATGTTGGTCTTTGTAAATAAATTGAGCATTCTCTACCAAAAAGGTATCGACTTTTAAGAAAATAGGAAGGTCGGATAATATCTTCCTAAGCCCTTTTCTAGACTTAATAAGTGCCTGCCTCCTACTCATGGTTTGGCTTGTAAAAGCAAGCTTTTCGTTTTGGGTAGGATGCCTTAGTCCTGGAATAGGAACTGGGAGAATGGTATCGTATCTAGAGCCTCTCAAAGGCAATGAGTAGCCTAGCCAGCTAGAATCTTGGGGGCTAGGTGGACTAAGGACAGAACTACGAAACAAGTCAGGGGTGTTTTGCGGCATAAATCTCCTCAAGCGCTTCCTTTTACGTAAACTTAGCCGAAGATCACCCCTTTGCGAATAATCACCCCAATTAAGTGAGTCTAGGGGACTTCTGTATCGTTTTCTGCGGTCCCGGTACAGATAGATATTTGGTTGTATGAATTGAAGCTTGGTAAAATCTATCTCTTGAAACAGGAAGAGCCTTAAAAAGCTAATTTCCTCGGCTCGAATTTGATCAACTTGTACATCAATCAAGCCAGGCCAAGGCATATTGGATTGGGCAAAGGCTTGTTCGCTTATTAAGGGTTTTATCCTGAGGGTGTCAATATATATGAAGGACTCAAGAGAATTGATATTCAATTGATCAAAACTAAGCGCAAATGCCCCATCGGCCGTTTGAAATTGGTAATCTTGAATATTTACCCGGAGGTCTCTTTTGTCGGCTTCGGCGAGCGGTGAATTAATAAATGCCTTGCCTAAGCGGATAGGAGAAATATGTAAATCGATAGAACGGGCTTCGTGTTGGGCAATACCGTCATCCTTCCCCAATTTGTTTTTTTCGGAGTAAGCCAATGAGCCATCCACTAGGAGGAGAGTGTCAATGTCAATAAACACGGGGATCGATTTGATAACCTCTTCTAAGTTTTTAAACCGTTGCCCTGGTTGTTTTGGCTTGGTACGGTCCATATAGGCATCCATAGACGGATCGACCACTCGCAACTCTCCCAATACAAATTCTTGATTATACACTAAGCGCTGCCAAGAGATATTTCTGGCACTGAGCTGGGCAGCTTCTGCGTTTAGGATGATTTTTTGAAAAGGTAGGCTTGCAGCATAAGGTCGGGGATTGATTTGGGGAATCACCCGGGCCTCTTCCATCAAGATAAAAGATTCTTTCTCCGACAGATGGGCCCGCCTCAAAAAAAGGTTGTAAATACCGGTTACACTTTGGTGGCTATAATTACGAAATTTCAAGTCTAAGTTTTGGAGACATTCCTGGCGTGGGTTTTCTGTTTTTTGCCAGGCTTTGCCCAAGGCTACTTGGTCTATTTGCAAATAAATACTATCGGCCTGGTGCACCACATAGGCGGAGTCTCGATAGAGAGTAGGAGCCAGCTGGTAAGCCAGTTGGGCATTGTCAAACTGAAACTGTTTAATTTCAACGCTTACAGGCATTCGGGCAAAGAGGCTGTCTAATGAAAGCCCCGAAGGGCTCAGGAGTTTTGGCGCACTAGGACCCGCTTGGGCTTGGGCTTCTTCGGTTTTTTTTGCTTTTTCTAGAGTGTTTTTTTGAACGTTTATCTTGGAATCTTTGATGCTAAACGCACGGATAACAAAGTCACGATCGTGTAAAAGTGTGTGAAAATCAATGCCCTGAAGAGCGATTTCATGGGCGTACAAGTCTACCTCGGTAGGTAATTTCTTTTTATCTGAGCTATCGTTTACAAAAGGCTGAACGTGCAACTTGTCCACCCGGATGGAAGAATCTGATAAAGAAGCAAATAGAGAGCCCATCGTAAACTCATAGGAACCATCTGGGGCATCAAACCCGTAATTGTGAAATTCAAGGGCAATGTCTTGTACTTGTAGGCCAATGGGGTAGGCAGTTTGCGAAGTGCTGGCAACTTGGAAGCCTTTCACCTCAATATTCATATTTTCACCGGTCTGAAAAATTTCTTTTTCCTGGGCATTGATCAGGTGGACATCAATGTCGGCCGATGCCACTCGAATATCCTGGATATAAAGTCTTTCGGTAAACTGGCATACCAATTCACCTACATGATAATTTAAACTATCCAGGTTAAGACGGGTGGGACTTTGCTGATTAGCCCGGCGAAAGAACTTAAATTGAGGATTATAGATAAACAACTCCCCAATGCTGAGCTGTCTTTCTTTTAAATAATGCCACCAATCAAAAGACTCGATATTGAGTTGATCTACTCCGAGCTCCACTTTGGTAAAGGCCACTCCTTCTACTTTCCAGACATCACTCTGCAAGGAGTCGGCAATTTTGAGAAGCCTTACATCTCTGATTTGTACCGAAGAGCTTAGAAAGTCAAAATGCAAATCACCTATGCTCAGCTCATACTTTTTATCTGTTGTAAGAGAGACAAATTCGGTTAATTGGTATTTGAGGTAGTTATTGAGGTATAGGTATAGCCCGATTAGTATAAACAAAGAACTGGTCATCAGGATCAAGGCCCATCGTAGCAACTTTGTTTTGATAGATTTACGGGGCTTCAATTCCGACTTTGAGTCTTCGCTGGTTTGGTTGTTTGGTTCTTCCGAAGCGAGGGACTTACTCATAGGCAGGCCGCAAGGCATTGATTTCTAGCCTAAATTTACAAAATGTTTATACAGAACCATTGAAAATCTTCATTCTTATGCCGATTTGCCGCAGGTTCCTGGTGAATTGAAAGTTTTTCCCGATTAAATTTCCTGTTTGATAGCTGGCTAGTGGCTATATGCCACTATCTTTACACATCCATTTACAAGTAAGAACAAAATACAGCTAAGGCACTCATATTTCACTTATTTTAAGCTCCTACATGCAACAACCTTTTTCGGGGATACTCCTTCCCTTTGCCCTGGTCTTCGTTATGTTTGGCATGGGCTTATCTTTGACCATACAAGATTTTAAAAACATTTTTCGGTATCCCCGTTCTTTGATTATTGGCTTAGTTTGTCAAATGTTGCTTCTGCCTCTCATCGCTTTTGGCCTCGCTTATATTTCTGCGCTACCCCCAGCTATCCAAGTAGGGATTGTCCTCATTGCGGCTTGCCCAGGCGGGGCGGTTTCCAACCTGATTACCCACTTATTAGAAGCCAATGTGGCCCTCTCGGTCTCCTTGACAACACTCAATAGTTTTTTGGTCACGCTGAGTATACCCACCATTGTACAATTGGCTATTTTTTTCTTTATGGGCCAAGGAGACATGGAGATAAAGCTATCTTTTTGGGATACTTTGTTTGAAATTTTATTTCTCACCTTATTACCTTGTTTGCTAGGGATTTATTTGCGCTATCGTCTCGAGACCTGGGCGAATATAGTGCAAAGGCCTATGAAATTTATGATGCCGTTTTTGTTAGGGATAGCCCTCTTAGGGGCCATCTTTTGGGAAGACGGTAAGCACTCAACCCTACCCGTCTTTACCGAAATCATCTGGATTATTTTTTATGTCTTTTTGCTCAACCTACTGGGCTTAAGCTTAGGATATGTATTGACCGGTTTTTTGGTAGGAGACCGGGAAGATCAAATTACAATTGCAGTCGAGGTGGGCTTACAAAATACGGCTTTGGCCATCACCTTGGCTACCAGTCCACTGTTTTTGCACGACAAAACCATGGCGATACCAGCCAGTATCTATGCTTTGTTTACCTTTTTTACGGCGGCACTTTTTGGCCTTTTGGTCAAACCTCATTTACTCAAAAGTCTATTTAAAAGAAAATAAACAGGGGCTTATGCATTTTCGTAGAGAACAAACGGCCGATCGTGATGCCCTATACCAACTTCATTTGGCCGCCTTTAAACAACAAGAGGAAGCGATTTTAGTAGACTGGTTGCGAAAGAGCGAAGCCTATATACCAGATTTATCCTTGGTTTTGGAAGAAGACGGACACCTCATTGGGCATATTTTATTTACACGAGCGCAGATACAATATGCCCAAGGTTTAATAGACACCTTTGCCCTGGCTCCGGTTTCTATACACCCAACACACCAAGCCCAGGGCCAGGGCGGGCGTTTAATCTCGGAGGGGATCAACCGGGCCAAACAAGAAAACTATCCGCACATTTTTGTTCTAGGGTACCCCGGGTATTATCCTCGGTTTGGATTTCAGAAGGCAAGTAATTGGCGGGTAAGCTGCCCATTTGAGGTTCCGGATGAGGCATTTATGGCTTTGGAGCTAACTCCAGGTAGTCTGCAAAATAGGGTAGGGGAATTAGTCCATGCTTCTCCATTTAGGGGCGATGGCTAAAGTGGATAGCGATTGTATGGCGGTTAAACCTTTGATAAATATTTAAGTTTTTGGGGCTTCCCGCGCCCCTCAGGTTTAGGGCAAGCGTACACATATGGCTAGGCGCGGGCGGGCTGTCACTACTCGCCGTCCAACCCACCGCCCACAACGGGCTCAAACAGGCCGTTCCATCCCTAAGCCAAAACATAGCTTCTACTTGGACAAATTTTTTGACTAGTCCTCGAGTAAGAAGAGATAATAAATAAATGGCACAAGAATAGTAGAACGTATGTTTGAGTAATAAGGACATTACTTGAGAGGTACTGGGTAAGAAATACGATGATTACCCAGAAGTAAAAGCTTATTACCTAAGAAAATCAAGGTTTTAGTGGAAAAAAAAGAATAGATTATCTTTTTAATATCCCTGTTTAGATTTTCATTTTATAATTTTCGTGATAGTTTACAAGATCTGAGCTTAATGAGCACTTTCCCACCAGAAATGATGGATGACCAAGCATTTCTAAAATCATTACGAAACAGAGAAGAAGAAACTTGGCAGCAAGCCTATGATCGTTTTTTTCCCATGGTTCAAAAGATTTCTACCTCTTTCGTAAATCCGGATACGACACATTTAGACCTAAAGGATATTTGGCAAGAATCTATTATTGCCCTGTATGTCCAGGTATCCAAAGACCATGTAATTCGTGACCTGGATAACTACATGTATACGATTATCCTAAATTTGTTCCGTAAAAAAAATATCAATCATACCGAGCACTTGCTACCTAATAATTTAATGTCAAAACCGGATAATCATAAAGAACGGCTGGAAATCATCCACAAAATTACCGAGGACGTCTTGCAAAAGATTTCTAAGTTCAAGGGTGGGAAAGTATGCGATAAAATTTTAAGGGCATCCTTACTCCGTGAAAAGAGGGATGAGGAATTGGCAGAAGACTTAGGGCTTAGCCGAAATTATGTCCGAGTGAAACGGTCCCGGGATTGCCTCCCAAAATTTGTGGAATTGTTCCAAAAACATCCATGGTATGACGACTTATTTGGAAATTAAGCCGAAAAAGTCGTATGATCGTGGAACAACCTTGTCGGAAATACATTATGATAGTTTATGCACGTACATTTGTTTAAATTAGTTTAAGCTTGAATACAGAAGAAAGAATTTTAAAATATTTGAAAGGCCTTATGTCTCCATCAGAAGAAGCTTCGTTCCTTATCGAACTAAAGCAAAACCCCAGTCTTTCCCAAGAAGTTGAACTGTTCAGAGAGATCTTGACCGCCCAGGATCTTTTTAAAAAAGAAGGGATTCTTGATCAATTAGATCAAGTCTGGGAAAGAAGCCAAGAAGACGTAAAAGAACCTGCTGATTTACCAGATAAAAAACCAGTAAAAATATTCAGGATTAAGCCCTATACGGTATTGGCTGCTGCTATAAGTATAGGTATCCTTTTAGTTTGCGGGCTTTTATTGTTCAAATTACAAGGCCCCTCCCCTGAGGCTTATCAGGCTTTAAAAAAATGGGCGCAAGATGAATTTCCTGCTAGTACATCCTCATCTCTTAGGTCGGCGAGCAAAATAGTTATGAATCTCTCACCGGATACGGTTCTCCTCAGCGCGGGCAGGGTCTCCTTGGAGTGTCAATTACCCGAGGGTTTTGAGTCCATTAGCCTTAGTATCAAAGGAGAGTCAGCTAAATATCACAAGGAATTTGAACTTACTTCTCCTAGCCAAACAATCGGCTTGGAGCTTTTGCCCGGAGCGTATATTTGGAAAGCGGAAGAAAAAGGGCTAGACATGCCCCCCCAGTTGGCAGAAAAAGGCATGTTTTATGTAGTAGACCCTCAAAAGCTACCTGGGCCATTGAAGTCTCAATTTTCAAAGTGAGTTCGACGCTGGCTTAGGGATGGAACGGCATGTTTGAGCCCGCTGTGGGCGGTGGTTTGGCCGGCGAGTAGTGAGAGCCCGACCCGCGTGGGCAGCTTATTTAAAGAAAGCACCTACTTTCATCACGCGGGGAAGCCCCTTACATCCATAATATAAGTTTTTTGGATGCATTAGGTTAGGGCATATCTTGTATTGTCTCTCTTTAGTATGATCCATAAAAAAACCACCTGGGTTTTCCCCGGGTGGTTTATTGTTTTATGGCTTGTTTTTAATTTATTTGGTTTTGGCCGCTACTTTTTTGCTACCCGTTTGCTGTTGTAATAAGGAAATATCCAGCACAATAGGGGAAGCAATAAAAACCGATGAATAGGTACCAATGAGTACTCCAATTAAAAGAGAATACGAAAAGCCTCGCAAGACTTCGCCCCCAGCTAAGAAGAGGATCAAGATTACTACCAAAGTGGTAGTTGAAGTCATAATTGTACGGCTTAGGGTATTATTGATGGCATTATTTAAGCTTTCAGGGAAGCTCCGGCTTTGGGTATCCCCGGCAAATTCCCGGATTCGGTCAAATACTACCACCGTATCATTGATGGAATAACCTACCACGGTAAGCATGGCGGCTATAAAAACTTGGTCTACCTCATATGAGAAACCGAGCAATTTGGCAATGCCCATAAAAGCAATGACAACCATCACATCGTGAAGTAGGGCAACTAAGGCACCCAGGCCATACTGCCATTTGCGAAAACGGAAAACGATGTAGGTAAAGATAACAAAGAGAGAGAAACCAACGGCCAGGTAGGAAGTATTGGCAATATCATCGGCAATAGTGGCCCCGACTTTGGAAAAGCTAATAATTTCGGGGTTTTTATCTTGAAATGCTTCCAGGCCCTTCAGCAAAGTGGCCTGAACTTTTTCATCTGCCTCCCGGGATTCATCTTCAATAAGATAACTAGTCGTTATTTTTAGCTTGTTATTTCCCCCAAAGGTTTTGATTTCTGTACTTCCTTCAAATTGATCACCGACCGTTTGGCGGGCTTCCAATACGGAGACTGGCTCTTCAAACTGAACTACATACGAACGGCCCCCTTTAAAGTCTACTCCCAAAGTAAGTCCTTGTACAAATAACAAAACGATACCTACAGTGATGATAGCCGAGGAGAAAATATAGGCCAATTTCCGCTTGCCAATAAAATCAATCTTGATCTTATCAAAGGAGTTTTTGAATAAGAGCGAGTCAAAGCGGAAGGTGCCATCTTTGGATTTGCCCGAGAAATACTCAATAATCAAACGAGTGATGAAAATTGCGCTAAACAAGGAGCAAACGATACCAATCATAAGCGTAACGGCAAAACCCTTTACCCCACCAGAACCAAAGCTATAGAGAATCACTCCAGTCAAGAAAGTGGTCGCATTGGCATCAATGATGGAGCTGTATGCTTTTTCATAACCCAGTTTTATGGCGTTCTTGTAGGATTTTTTATTCCGAAGTTCTTCCCGGATACGTTCATAAATCAATACATTGGCATCTACCGACATACCTATGGTTAAGACGATACCCGCCATCCCGGCGAGGGTAAGCACAGCGTGAAGCTGGGCCAAAATACCCACAATAAAAAAGATGTTGATTAAGAGAGCGAAGTCGGCTACCAAGCCCCCTGATTGATAATAGACAACCATCAAGATAACTACAATCCCCAAACCAATAAGCATGGACCGAAGGCCCTGAGAGATAGATTCTTTACCCAATGAGGGGCCTACGGTTGCTTCTTCTACAATCCGGGCGGGGGCAGGTAATTTCCCTGCTTTAAGGATATTCGCTAAATCTTTGGCTTCATTTACGGTAAAGCTTCCCGAAATTTGGGAGTTTCCGGTGGGGATTTCTCCATTTACCCGAGGAGCTGAGTAGACAACATCATCTAGAACGATGGCAATTCGGCGGTTTACGTTAGCTCCGGTCATTTTCTTCCAAATTTTGGCCCCCGTTGGATTCATTTGCATATTAACCAGGGCTTCTCCTTCTTCAATATCCGAACGGGCATCAATAATAACATCACCTTCCAGGGGAGCTTTACCTCCTCTTCCTCTTTTGATGGCATATAAGTAGATAACGGGCTGCTCTTCTACCGGCTTAACTGCCCAAAGAAACTTAAGGTTGGGAGGGAACAAGCTACGTACTTCAGATCGGTTCAAGTAGGCGTTTACCTTGGCGGTGTCTTTTATCTGTACCATAAACCCTTCTTGTACCGGGTACATTAATTCAGCGGCCAAGGCATTTTGATTTTGGACCGAATCGGCTACTGTGGCGGAGTCAGCTTCAATATTTTCGGCTGTGAGGTTAGAATCTAAGCTGGTCGAGTCTTCGTCATCTGCAATCAAAAGGGCATCATCGGGAGACTCATTGGTACTATCTTCTTGGCTAGCAAGTAAAGTATCTTCTCGTACTTCTAACGGATCTTCAATGATGAGCCCATCATCACTTTCTTCCACAGAGTCTTCGGCGTTAAGCGTCGTTATTTCGGAGGTACCGGCCAGGAGGTCATCTTGGCTGGTACTTTCTTCATCGCTGGTTGGGGCGTCTAAACTGGTTTCGGGGCTCGATTCATCGGCGGTACCGGTATCAACCTTGCCTGCGGCACGTTTTACTTCTTGTTCTTTGGACAAATAAGCGGCAAATTGCTCAAAGTATGGGAAGATTTCCTGAGTTTCCCAAACTTCCCAAAACTCCAACTTGGCTACCCCTGAAAGAAGTTTACGAACCCGTTCTGGGTTTTTAACCCCAGGGAGCTCTACCATAATGCGGTTGGTACCCGATAGCTTTTGGATATTAGGGTTGGTTACCCCAAATTTATCTATTCGGGTACGGATGATATTAAAGGTGCGGTCAAATGCATCATTTACCTCAGTTCGGATCAATTCAATCACTTCTTTATTATCCGAACTAAGGCTGATTTTCCCACGAGTTGTGGTGTTGGTAAACAAACGGGATAACTTTCCATCGGGGGCTACTTCCTCATATGCATCGGCAAATAAATCAACAAAGTTTTGCTGACTGTTTTGTTGGTTTTTCTGAGCCAGAGCGAGGGCTTCCCGAAACTCTTTATTACGATTGTTGGCAGCTAGGGCCTTGATGATTTCTACCGGGGAAACTTCTAGGGTTACGTGCATTCCTCCTTGGAGATCGAGTCCTAGGGGCAATTCAAATTGTTTAATCTCCTTGTAGGTATACTCTGTAAATAAAAAGGAGCGTACAGGCTCATCACTTACCCAAAGAGAATCTAAGTATTTTCGTTTTTTATCTTCGTTTAGGGTACCATTTTCGCTAGTAGCAAAAGCGGTAGCTTCTCGGTTTACACTAGATGATAAGAATGTAAAGGAAAGGTAGTAGCAACAAATTAAAAATATTGCTAGAGCTAATATCAATATGGGAGTTTTGTTTTTCATTTTTCAAATTTTTAAATGCGATAAATTATGGACGAGCCAACACATGGGACAACAGCAGCCTAGGAGGCTTTTTTGTGGCTTTTGGGAATAAAAAAGGGAGAGGGCTCGACTACTAGGGGGCGTTAATCTGGATGATGCGGCAAAAAATAGTACTAATTTCTGGGATTTGGCGGGGTGCTTCATCCGTAAAGAAACTTAGGTCAATAATATCGGGAAAGTCAAAACTTATCCATTCAATCGTGAATGGGCTTAAGACCAGGGAGGCACTGATCACTACAGCATCTAGGGAGAGGGAGCTGATTACGTGCTGAGTGTCCTCTTGGGGTAAGGTTTCATCTGCGGCGGATATCTCATCACTTCTTTGCTCAGTAGTAGGAGCAGTATTAGGTTGGTATAATTCCAAATAGTCGGAATTAACCAAAAGAAGGATGGCTAAAGCCAGAAAAATAAAACTTGGGCCTATTTTACGAACTAGTTTCAAGTATTTTGTCTTTAAATCGCTTGCAAACCTACAATTTTCCTGGGAAAAAATACTTTTCTTTTCAAACAAGTTTAGAAACTGTTTAAATTTAATTGCGTTGGGCTGCAAAGAGCCATTTCGGGAACCTGATTTCATCAAATTCCTCGCCCATAGCGCTGCTATGCGCTCCTTGTTGATTTCATCAGAACCCCAAACTGGCCCTTTTCGCCGACAAAAAATAAACTTAAACAGTTTCTTAAGGGGTGTGTAGGTTAAGCTTTTTTATTAGAAAATAGATGGGATACATAACCTGAGAAATCTTGGGTAAGTTTTACCTTATAACCGTAGCTAATCTTTTGGCATACAGGTTCTAAAATTGATAGTTTTGATCAGAGTAATTTTTTAGAACCAGTTATGCAAAACTTATTTTCAACCTTACGTGGACGCCTCTATTTTTTAGCAGGAATTTTTATAGCATTTGCCCTGTATATGACGGCGACTCTCTTTTGGCAAAACCAGCGAGTTGCCGGGATAAGCCAAAAGGTCAAAGTGAATAATTCATTTACCTTGGCGGCAAGCCAAGTGCTGAGTGGGATCAATCGGGTTGCCGCGGCTCAAAGAGGTTATTTACTTACCCAAGTTGATACCTTTAGAACAGAACGACTTGAAAATTGGAAAAATCAGATCTATCCGGCCTTTCAAGAGTTAGAGGACCTCAAAGGGAGTGGGATTAGCGAAGACAATCAAGCCAAGCTTGATACCATTAAAAGTTTGTTGGTACAGTATGAAGATATTCAAGAAAGAATAGATGATTTTTTGGTAGAAGAGCTGGTTGAGGAACAGATAAAAGGAAGTTTACAAGCCTCAGATAGCCTGGAGATGCAGGCTTTCCTGGATCAAATGAATATAGAACAGGAAAAACGAGCTGAATTATTAGCTTATGTAAGTAAGGATGCCACCCACTTGCGAAATAAACTTAGAGCACTTTTGATGCCTATTGCCACGGAGAGTAGCGCGTCTTTAGACTCGAGAATAGTAGCGATTGAGCAAGCAATCACCCAGATCAATTTACAAGGCCTTATTGTTTCTTTTTTGGCTATCATTCTTTTTTTAGGTTTGATTTATTTTTTAAACCGGATGACGGTAAAGGCGGTGGGACAAGCTACCACTTTTTTAGAGCAACTTTCAGAAGGTAAAATTCCCGAACCCGTGCAGGAAACCAAGCTGGAAATTAACTCTATTTTGGTATCAGGTAACCAGTTGGCCAGTAATCTAGAAAAGGCTAGTGAATTTGCCAAAAATATCGGGGAAGAGCGTTTTGACACGGCCTATCAACCGGCGAGTGAAGAGGATGTACTAGGGATTGCTCTTCTTGAGATGCAACAAAAATTAAAAGATAGTGCTCTTAAGGACCAACAAAAGAAATGGATGACGGAAGGAATTGCCCAATTGGGTGAATTGCTCCGGGATAATCAAGGGGATCTACAAGACTGGTATTTTTCACTTATTTCGTTTATAGTACATTACCTGGATTTGAATCAAGGGGGGATTTACGTTTTGGAAAATACCAAGGAAGAGGAAGCCTATATTCAGTTAAAAGCATGCTTGGCTTTTGAGCGGCGTAAGTTTTTGGAAGTAAAACTGGATCCCCGGGAAGGATTGATAGGCCAGGCAGTGCAAGAGCAAGCGATGGTATATATCAAAGAACTCCCCGAAGCCTACCTAAGCATCCGATCTGGCTTAGGGGATGCTTCACCCAATACCCTAGTTATTGTGCCCATGTTGTATAATGAAGAAGTCAATGGGGTTTTAGAACTAGCTGGTTTCCGAGCCTTAGAAAAATATCAATTAGAGCTTTTAGAGACCTTTGCTATATCGATTGCCGCCTCCATATTTAATGTAAGGACATCCGAGGAGACCAAGCGATTACTTAGACTATCGGATGTAGCTCGAGAAAGTTTACGCTCGGCTGAAGAAGAGTTGAGGCAAAACTTGGAAGAACTAACCGCTACTCAAGAAGCCTCCGCCCGCAATCAAGAGATTATGGATTCTATTTTTAATCAGGCCATGGATTCTATTGTTACCATTAGTACAGAGGGAAAAATTGACATGTTCAATGGGGTAGCCGAAAAAGTTTTTGGGTATACCCACGAGGAAGTACAAGGGAAAAATGTTAAAATGCTTATGCCGGATGAGTACAGCCATGCCCACGATTCCTACTTGTCGCGCTATCAAGAGACCCAAGAAAAGCACGTGATTGGGCAGGCCCGGAAAGTGAAAGGGATGCGCAAAGATGGCAGTGTATTTCCGCTTGAAATACGAATAGAAGAAATTAGATACGGGGCTAATGTCATGTATGTAGGGGTATTGATTGACCTAACGGAAAGACATCAGAAAGACCACGAGGCTGAACAATCCTTGCTATTGGAGAAACAAAAAGCGGAGGAGCAAATAAATTTGCAGAAGAGAATGATGGAAAAAGTGAAGCAAAATTTTGAAGTAAAGGAGAAAGAATTAGTAGCCTTGGTGGAGGCGCAGGAAACGCGGATTAAAGAATTGGAGATGGCAAAAACGTCTTCAAACGGTTAGGGATTGAGATTTTCTTGGGAAAGGAAATCTAAAGAGATAGCATGATACCTGTGTTCTTTGGCTGAGGGATAGAGCGCATGTTTGAGCCCGCCGCTGGTGAGTGCGTGGGCCGGCGAGTAGCGAAAGCCCGACCCCGGCCGAAACTGGCTGGGAAGTGTGCCCCCAATAGCTAGGCCGGGGGCAGCCCTTAAACATTTAATTGGACAAATTTATCTACATCTTTTGACTTGCCTAGTACGATTAGAATGTCACTCTCGAGAAGTTTGGTATCAGGACGGGGAACTCCCACAATATGTTCTACTTGCAGCTTCTTTCCATCCCGGGTTTCTTCGAAGAGGCGTTTGATGGTGATCAGGTTTAAATTGTATTTGCGTCTGAGGTCAATTTCTTTCACGGTTTTGTCGGCGGCTCTTTTGGGGGTATTAATTTCCACGATTTCATAGCCATCGGGGAGGGGCAGGAAGGACTTTATATTCGGATTTAGTAGGGTTTTGGCCAAGGTTTTTCCCACGGTTTCTTCGGGAGACAAGATTTCTTTTATGCCTAATTTCTCGAGTATCATGCGTTGTTGGTCATTGGCTGCCCGGGCGATGATACGTTGTACACCCAGCTCCATTAGTTGGACAGTGGCCATCAATAAGGCTTCAAAATCTTCCCCTATGGCTACTACGACGGCATCGATGTCTTGTATATTTTGGGCTTCTAAGACTTTTTGGTCGGTAGCATCAAGAGATACAGCGTGGGCTACATCGTCTTTTATTTGTTCGGTCCGGTCGGGGTTGTTATCGATTGCCATTACCTCAGCCCCTTCCTTAGCCAGGGAGCGGGCAATGGCGATTCCGAACTGCCCGAGTCCAATTACAGCAAATTTGTTCATAGCCAATCTCTTAAGTATTTAATTTTTGTTTCAAAAAAGCTACCAATATCTCCAAGCCCCTTTGAAAATGATGATTATTGGGGACAATGATGTCGGCTTGGGAGCGATAGGGTGCAATAAACTGTTGATAGGCGGGGGATACATGGTACTGGTAGCGGTACAAGACATCATCTAGTGGGTATCCTCTTTCTTCTTTGTCCCGCTTAATCCTCCGGCTAAGCCCAATATGTTCGTCAATATCTAAAAAAACTTTTAAATCAAAGATATCTGCCTTGTTTGGGGGGTAATAAATAAAGAGCCCCTCTACGATGACCAAGGGAGCCGGGGCAACCTGGATTACTTTAGGGCTTTTTCCCGCTTGATTGAAGGTATACTCCCTTAACTCGACTGAATTTCCTTCTTTTAATGCATGTAAGTCTTGCCAATACCGATCTAGGTCAAAAGCTTCGGGACGGTCAAAGTTATGAATCCCTTGGTCATCCGTTTCTTGATGAGAGAGATCTTTATAATAGTTATCCTGCGAAAGCACGGAGGTTTGCTCCGGTATAAAATGTGCGATCAGCTCATTGAGGAAAGAAGTTTTACCTGAGCCACTGGTTCCGGTAATACCCATGAGTAAGGGACGTTGCTTCATGCAACAAAAATAAAGGGTCTCTGGAAAAAATAGCCTAGGACCGGAAAAAATCCACCAATTGTTGAAAAGCTTGGCTTCGGTGGCTGATTTTATTCTTTTCTTCCCGGCTCATTTGGGCAAATGTTTGCTCACGTCCTTCGGGTAAAAAGATTGGGTCGTAGCCAAAGCCTTGATTTCCACGGGCTTGTTCTAGAATGTGCCCTTCAGCTTTGCCGGTAAATTGATGGAGCTTCCCATCTATAATTAAGGTGATAACCGTTATAAAACGGGCTCGGCGATCTGATTTATCGACTAAATTTTGAAGTAAGTGTTTAATATTTGCTTGGTCATCTCTTTGGCCGGAGTAAAAAGCAGAGTTTACTCCGGGTTCCCCGTTTAAGGTATAAACTTCTAGGCCTGAATCATCGGCAAAGCAATTTACTTGGTGATGGTCCCAGACGTATTGGGCTTTTTGCTGGGAATTTCCAGCAATGGTTTCTGTGGTTTCGGGCAATTCTACTTGGCAATGTATATCGTCAAGAGACAAAATTTCGAGGTTGTCGGGCAGCAGGGCTTGGATTTCCTGAATTTTATTTAGGTTACGGGTTGCAAAACATAAACGCATAGGGGTATTAATTTGTAGCGTCAAGTCTAAAACGATACACAAGGGGAACCCGACCAGGGGCGTCAAGTCGGCCCAAGGTGCCAAAACCTTCGGCAAATTCCATGATGACAATTACTTCGTCACCCACGTTGAGTTGAATAATGGCCTCTGCCAAGCCCGTATTTAGACTCGGTTCATCATCAGAATTGGCGGCCAAATTAAAAGTACGGGTAGTCGAGCCGACATCAAATGGGATTTCCTGGTTAAGCGAATCCAAATAGGTGGAGCTATAATTTGTAAGGGTTACAATACTATTAGAATTAGGAGAAGTGCCGTTTCCGGTGACCAAACGTCGGTAGATGACCCCAGATTCGGTACTTAAAGTATCACCAGGGGAGCCTTGACTTTGCCAAAATTCGGCAATTTGGGTGGCGTTACTTTTCACCAAGTTAAGCTCGAAAAGTAGGGGGGCATAAGGAGGTATACTAGGAGGGAACCCTGTGGTGTCATAGCCAAGAGGAGATAAAAAGACTACCGTCGCCTTATCTCCTTGATTCATCAGTTTTATGGCTTCCTCGAAACCGGTGACCACCTCATCGTTTCCAAGGGTAAAGGTGAAAGAACTATCTTGATTGCTATCAAACTCACTACCACTTAAGAACCGTCCGGAGTAAACAACGTTAGCGTCCTCTTCATCGCTAAGTTTGGTATTTGGCGAACCTGCCTGATCTAATCTGAAGTAAAGCGAGTCTCCCAGTACCTGGGTAGGCACATAGTTTTCTTCTTGAAAGAAATTGTTTACTTGTTCGCGTTCTGAGAGTACATCAATTAAGTCTACGGTGTAGGATAGGACCGAAAATGGGGGTAAAGCAATGAGGGCGGCCGGAGGATTTCCTCCGTAGGCAAGATAGGAGGGAACTAAAAAGGTTGTGTTTTCCCCTTCTTTCATCAGAAAGATGCCTTCTTCCAAACCTGAAATGAGTGGGGTTACTTCCATGAGAAAGCCATCAGGCCGATCTAGGGCTGGGGAAGTACTATCTACTACTACTCCACTCAATAAGGTGGCCTGGTAATGAATATAAACGGAGTCGCCTTTTTGGGGCAAATCACCATTCGTGCTTGTATTGTTAATATAAAAAAGGCCAGAACCGGTAGAATCGGCATCAAGCCCTTGAGCCTGAATATAATCTAGGATCTCTTGATCGTTTAATGCATCATTCGTAATAGTAGGATCTGTGGTTTCATTACAAGCACTTAATAAGTAGAAGAAAAGTACTCCCCAGATCAGGAAAGAATATCGCTTGGACATTTGTGTATGCTTATTTAACTCTAACTAAATGAATATCAAATACTAAGATGGAATTGGGGGGCACAATGCCTTCAATTCCATTAATTCCATAGCCTAACTCGGAGGGTAAAATAAAAGTTCCCTTACTTCCTTCATACATGAGCGGAATGCCCTGGTTCAGTCCGGGAAGCATTTCCCCAATAATAAATTCATTGGCTCCGTCAGAACTTTCAAACACTTGACCATTCAACAATTTACTAGTGTATTGTATCCCCACTGTATCTCCGAGTTGGGGTTTAGGTCCTTTACCAATTTGGCTAAATTGATACGCTATACCGGATTCTGTAAATTGGAAAACGGAAGAGCTATCATCATTTTGTAATTTTTGGCAATATGTTTTAATATTTTGTTTATCAATTTCTTTTTGAGCTTTCAAGGTCTCAAGGATACGTTTCCGTATTTCGTCTTTATTTTCAATCTTATGTATTTTGAGGGTATATTTTATTTGACTACCCGGGGAGATCAAAGGAGAATTGACATAGCCTGACAGTTGGGATAATGAATCGGCAGGTATCCAAAAAAACAAACTATCCCCTTCATTAGCTTCAGAAAAAATAGCGTTAAAGTACTTTTTAGCTATAAAGTAGGGGCGTTGATATGGGTACTCGTGAAAAGATTGCTCACTCAAAACGGAGTCTGACTCATTTTCCACTTTAAGTTGAAAACTTATTAAATCGCCGCTGGTAGGCTTGCGACGGTTGGGGTCATGGACCAAGTATTTGTAATAAATACCCTCAGATGTGATTAATTCTGCACTAGTACTCGTATAAGTCCCTTCACTTGGGCTACAATGTTGGCACAGTAAGCTTACTAAGAGGAGTATACTATGTATCCTACAGTATTTGTGGAGAAACGTGCTATTTAAAGTGAGGCTTCCCATAAACTTTTTTTGTAATGCGGTAACAGTTGGAGGAATTGTTCCTCAGTACCTTTTAAGTCTAGGGAAGAGCTTCCGCCGGCAGCATTTTTGTGCCCGCCTCCCAGGAAATGTTGAGCTGCTAATTCATTCACTGAAAAATCTCCGATAGATCGGAAAGAGAGCTTTACTTGGTCGGTTTTCTCAATAATGATGGCAGCTAAGAAGATCCCCTGAATAGAGAGGGCATAATTTACAAGACCCTCAGTATCCCCTAGTTTATTTTCAAACTTTTGTAAGTCTGCTTGACTCAAAGTAAAGTAAGCTGTTCTATATTCTGGAAGAATAACCAGTTTTTCTAGGAGTGAATACCCCAAAAGCCGCATCCGGCTTGGCGAATTATTGTCGTAAATGAGCCTTTGGACACGGTTTGCGTTGACACCGAGTTCCATGAGCTTGGCCGCAATACGGTGGACATTGGGAGTTGTATTAGGGTGCTTAAACGAGGAGGTGTCTGTAACAATACCTGCATACATACATTCTCCAGTTGGAATATCGATCTTATCCAAGTCACCCATCAAGTCGATAAATTGATATACTAATTCTGCTGTGGAAGATGCCTCTGTACTCCAAAGCTGAAAATCAGCTTTAATTTCTGGGTTTAAATGGTGATCAATTACAAAGATATGGGCCGAGCAAGATTTCACACAGTCTTCCAGGCCTTTTAGGCGGTTGTAAGTGGAGAAGTCCAAGCAAAACACTATATCAGAGTCACCAATAATTTTAGAACATCGAGAGAGGGTAGTATCATCCAAAACCACAACTTCTTCAATTCCGGGCATCCAAGCTAAAAAGTCAGGATAAGCACTAGGGCTCACAAGAGTTACCTCTTGACCAAACTTTTTTAGGTAATGTCCTAGAGCTAAACTAGATCCCAGGGCATCTGCATCAGGGTTATGATGCATTGTAATCGTGATTTTATGGGGTGTTTGGAGAAATTTCCGAATTTTTTGGGTATCAAACATTGGCTTATTGCCGGGTATGAGAAATAATTTAGTATGCAAAAATAAAGCATCTAAATTAAAGGAATACAGATGATAATAAAAAATATGTGCCTAAATTAAAAATTGCTGAATTCTATACGCATAAGACCGAAAAATTCGAGAAAACTAGGCTAAATATTAGCTTATCTTTGAGTAAATAAGGCTAAGGCCCTTATATTTTTAAAATCTTGCTAATTTTGACAAAATTATAAATCTAAAATTGTTATGGCAGGTAACAGAACTTTTACCATGATCAAACCGGATGCCGTCGGTGCCGGAAACAGTGGAGCAATCATCAAGATGATTGAGGAAGCTGGCTTTAGAATTGTAGCCGCTAGACTTACTCAAATGAGTCTGGACGAAGCTGGAAAATTCTACGCCGTTCACAAAGAACGTCCTTTTTATCAGGATTTATGTCAGTACATGAGCTCTGGGCCCATCATGCCTATGATCTTGGAGAAGGAGAATGCAGTAGAAGATTTTAGGAAATTAATTGGGGCAACAGACCCTCAAAAGGCTGATGAAGGAACCATCCGGAAGTTATTTGCCACCTCAATCGAAGCGAATGCTATACACGGTTCCGATTCGGACGAGAATGCCAATATCGAGGGAGGGTTTTTCTTCTCTGAAACTGAACGCTATTAAGTACAAGGAGGGACAGATTTTTTCTGTCCCTCTTAAAAATCTTTGTCTAAATCGTCGGCCGCTTTGCGGATCTCCTCTCTCACCATCTCTAAGGGAGATGTGGGGCCTTCCTTAATATGAGGAGGTTTGAGACCCAATAGTTTAGACATTTTAAGGAGGAGTTTAAGTTCTCGTGAAGTTTTGATACGGAAGCTAACGATTTTCATAAACATAGTTAGGATTGAATTGGCACGAATTTGGCTTGTGAATGCCTCTCTTGTCCAAATATACTATTTTTCTGCTCTTTTTTGATATTTTGCTCTTATTACTTTTTGGCATACAAATGCTTATTCCCGGTAAAAAATAGCCCCCCTCACCCCACAATACTTCAAATTTTTAAATAAGCTAAGGAATAAGCTTGAAATCTTACTAACTTTTGAGTATATTCATATACAATAAATACAAGTTATTTAAGTTCTAATTATATTTCTAAGAAAACCTACCTATGTATTTAGTCTTTTCTTCGCTAAATAACCAACGCATCAATAGGCGCGTAAATTAGGAACATAGGCCGGGAACACTTTTATAGTCACTTGTTGTTGTGTACCTCCACCGTACACTGTGTTTCCGATATCACAAACTTCTTCAATAAGCTTCTTGTCTTTGTCTTAATCTGAATTAAGCTCCAAGCGGAAACCAGTGGCTGGCCTCACGAGGCTATAACTAGTATTTGCTTGTGAGACTCTTTCACTTAAACCCTTATTATATGCACCATTATTATATACATACTTTTAAGATCCGTTACATTAGCTTGCTTATCCTTTTGAGCCTGAACCTCTGCTTTAAGGCACAAGCCCAAAAGCAGAACAATATCGTAGTTCAGGATAAAGCTGCGTATTGGAATTCGTTCCGAGCCTTTTTAGATTCTGTGCCTAAAGAAGATGAGTTATTCTACCAGTCAGCCTTTTTTGAGTTCTTAAGCCAGATAGAATCGCGGAGAGAGCGTTTTAAAAATGATAAACGTTTTATTTCATACCTTTTTATCAAGGCCAGAGAAAAATTTCTCAAAGAATACCAAGAGAATAGCACCATGCAGGACTTATTTCAGGATAAACGCTACGATTGTGTGATTGGAACTTCCTTTTTTGCTTTAATATTAGATTACTTCGGATATGAATATCAAATTAGAGCGACCAATTACCACACTTTTCTCTTATTGACCCTGGGTAATGGTGATAAGGTAATGATTGAATCCACAGACCCGGTATATGGTATTTACACCTCCCAAAGACACATATTGTATAGGATTAAGGATATGCTCAGGAAAGCGGCCAAACTTGAGAATGGACATAACCGCTTACTAGGTTCATCCATTCGGGCTATTCTCAACAAGGAGGAGCTCTCTGCTTTGCCTCATTACAACAAAGCTATTGCCTTTTTTAATGCCCAGCAATATGATCTGGCATTGGTAGAAATAGAAAAAGCCTTCCAACGCTATCCCTCCACGCGTTTTCAGGAATTTCAGTACCTCATTAGGCAGATAAACCGCCCTTAATAAGCTTTTTTGGTATGTTTGACCTCTTCTCAAATATAGAAGCCTAAGTAAGATTACTTAGGCTTTTTACACATGATTCAACTTTTCCAAGTTTACAAAACCACTCCTTTTTTGGAATTAAAATCCCTTGAAATTACCTTTAAATTTTAACAGTTTGATTTTCAGTGATTTATATTTTCACGCGTTTGCTCTCAATTTGGGGAACTGTGCCAATAACAAAGTGTAGCAGGGTATTCTGTAAATATGCTCCTAATATTTTGATCGTAATCCAGCAGCCAGAAATGAAGCTATTTTGCGTTTCCTTTCCAAAAGCTTTCCGTATTAAATACTGAATATCATATTAGACAACAGTCTCTCAATTCAGTCGATTATGGAAAGAATTATACACTCAGCTATTTTAAGGCTTCACCCAAGTAAACGACACGTACAATTACCCACCGTAACTTGGTGGATGTGTCTTATCATTTTGTGCCTACCTTTTATTCCAGCTCAACATTCTTTGGCACAGACTCAAGTCTTATTTGAAATTGACAATTCCAGTGATGCTCAGCCCGAAAACTTGGTTGTTTTTGACAATAAATTATTCTTCGCTGCCGAAGACGCCAGTGGAGATAATGAGTTGTGGTGTTACAACGTATCAAACAATAGCCACTTGCAAGTGGCCAACCTAAGATCTGTCGGAAGCTCAGATCCTGCCGATTTCGTAATCTGTGAAGGACAACTCTATTTTACGGCTATCAACAATTCGGGCAACCGGGTTATCTGGGTTTATGATGGCATAGCCGCCCCCGTTGAATTCAGCACCATGGTTACCGTAAACTATAATAGCCCTCGGGATTTGGCCGACTTTTACGGTTTATTGGTATTTACTGCCTCAAATTCCAGCTATGGCGAAGAATTATGGGCCTACAATGCTATGGGAGACCCCTTCTATGCCAGCTTTAACAGCCCTGATACAATCCAAGATTTAAGACCCGGTACCACCGGCTCTAACCCCGAGCTGGCCTTTATGTCAGACAATCTAGGGGCTATATTCTATTTAATAGATGACGGAACCGGTAAAGGGAAAGAACTTTGGTTTTATGATGGAGAAGAGATTCACAATGCCAGTGCAACTCAAATTAACCCTAGCGGAGATGCCCAAATTGGTGACCTGGTAGATTTTAACGGCGATATGTATTTTGCCGCCGACGACGGAACCAATGGCTTAGAGCTATGGATGTACGATGGCATCGCTCCCGCTTTGGTTGCCAATATCAACGCTGGGGCCGCAAGCTCAAGCCCTTCCGATTTTGCCGTATATGATAATAAATTATACTTCTCGGCCGATGGTGGCACCCAAGGGAGAGAACTCTGGGTTTATACCGGAAGTGGAAGCCCTAGTTTAGTGGCCGATATACGCACAGGGGCTGCCAGTTCTTCTCCACAATATTTAGAAGTATTTGAAAATCAACTCTTTTTTCAGGCCGTAGACGATCCAAGCCGTGGAGTGGAACTTTGGTCCTACGATGGAATAAATGCTCCGATCTTGGTAGATGACATACATACGAGTGGTTCTTCTACACCTACCGAACTTACGGTCTACGATGGCCTCTTAACTTTTGCCGCCGAAGATTTGACATACGGAAGAGAAATGTGGGCCTATGCAAGTAATATTTTTATCGCTTTACCGGCGGCCCAAATCAAACTGGAAACAACATCCTCTCAAAGTGGGGAAGTAGCGCTTTATTGGCAAGTACGAAATCAAGTCCAGGTGCTGGCCTATGAATTACAGCTAAGTGAGCATGGAGACTCCTACGAAACGTTTGCCAAGGTAGACCCTGCTGAAAATCAAGGGGAAATTGCTTCCTATCAATATGCTCACAAAGATCTTGAAAATAGTGCCTACTATCGGGTAAAACGTATCTATGCCAATGGAGACTCCGATTATAGCCCCGTAAAATTTGTGGAAGTGAAAAGGGAAGAACACTTTGAAATTTATCCCAACCCTATTGATCGTCAGGTAAGTATTAGCCTCTATCCCTTGGAGGATGAGAAAACCTTGTTCACGCTTTTACTAAATGATGAGCAAGGAAGTAATATTATGCAAGGAAAAGGAACCCTGAGCGAAGTGGAAAAAATGCTCAAGCACAAAGTGCTAGACCTCAAAGCAGGAGTTTACATGCTAAACCTGCGAGGAGGAGGGCATAATTACGTACGAAAATTATATAAAAATTAGGACTAGATGCATATGAATGGTTGAGAGCTTGACCTCTCCGAATTAATAATTTCGGAGAGGTCTTTGTTTAAAATAGCTCAAGAGTAAAGATTTACCTTATAATAAATTAACTAAGGGGCTTCCCCGCGCTATTTCCTTTCGTGGCCCACTAAAAGTAAGTGCCGGCGCGGGTCGGGCTCTCGCTACTCGCTGCCTTTCCCCACAGGCCTACACGAGCTCAAACAGGCCGCTCCATCCCTAAGCCAAAAGATTAGATCCTCATAATCTGGTAAACAGTTTCTTAATGTCCTCCGCCACAAGCCATCCCGATCGGGGAGCCTGCCGGGGCTTTTAATAAAGCAGGCTTCACCATTTCTTCCGGATCATCCAAAAACTGCTCAATTTGACGACTTAGAAACATATAATGGGCTTGCAATCCCTGAGTACCTCCCGTATTATTTTTTAACCAACTCATAAGGTTTTCCAAATGGAAAAAACATAAGGCCTTAACTTGGGCAGAAGATTCGGAATGTACGGCCAATTGCATCACATGCAAAAGCACTTGTTGGTTGACAACTCTTTGTATTTCAGAGGCCAAGCCACCCGCTTCTTTGGATTGTACCGTGTTTTTAAAAGTGCGTTCTATTACATCTCCCAAACCCGGATAGGCTTCATTGCGCGCGTGATATTCTACCAGTCTTGCCGCCCGATGGGGATGGAAAAGCAGCCGCAAAGTCAAATCTACCGAGGTCTCTGCGGCGGCAAGGGGGTCAAATGTAAGTCCGGTATGCGACTCAAAATTTTCTCTTCCTCTACCATAGCCTAGAGGCATAGGAGGGATTAGGTTTAGTACCGATTCGGGTAGTGCCAAGAAGTCGGCTTGTAAGGTGCTCAGTAGAGATTCCAGAGCTTTGTTTTGCTCTTCGGCGGGCACGATCTGGTTTGTGGGCTGGGGGTCTCCCTTTAATTTGTAATAATACTGCATACCTCCCAGCATCTTAGAGACTGCCTCAATCTGATAGCGATGGTACAAATATACCGGCACCAATACATTTTCTAGTTCGGCCAAAGGGGTGCCACTTGGGATATTTTTTTCCGAAAAGTTTTCCAAAGCCACTTGGCGCACCTCTAGCATATTGTTGAGTTCATCAACTGGGTTTTTGCCATTGTCCCAAAGGTGGGCATAGGGATGGGCACTGCCCAAAGGGCGCGCATCTTGATCAGAAATAAAAGGGATACCCTCCTGGTATGACTCATTCAAAATAGCATGTAAGGCTTCGGCTTCCTGAGTACCTGCCGGAAAATCGGTATAGCCAAAGCGAATGGCTACTTTATCCCACTCTCCGATATCGGTATCATAGGCATTCGCCCAATTGATCCTCTTTTGACGTATTTGAAAAAGTGGGTGAGGATAATCCATAACCGAAGAGCGTTTAAACGTACTAGCGGTATAATTGTGTACCAATCCAAGCGTATGGCCAATTTCATGGGCCACCAACTGTCGTAATCTAGCCAAAGCAATTTCTTTTAATTCGGGGGGAGCTTCTTCCCCATTTTCATAGGGGGCCAAAAGACCTTGAGCGATCATATAATCCTGCCGAAGGCGTAAGGAACCCAAACTGACGTGTCCCTTAATAATTTCCCCAGTCCGGGGGTCGCGTACGGAAGATCCGTAGGACCAGCCTCGGGTGGCCCGATGTACCCATTGAACCAAATTGTATCGTACATCCATGGGGTCTGCATCGGCGGGCAATACTTTTACTTGAAAAGCATTGATATAGCCGGCAGCCTCAAAGGCCTGGTTCCACCATTGAGCCCCCTCGATCATGGCTTCGCGTATATAATCTGGAGCCCCTGGATCAATGTAATACACGATGGGTTCTACAGCTTCACTCATCTGAGCTGAGGGGTTTTTCTTCTTTAAGCGATGTCGGGCAATATACCTTTGCACCAAGGGTTCTTCCAATGCTTGCGAATAGTCTTGATACGTAATACCATAATATCCCCCCCTGGGGTCAAAAACGCGGGGAGTGTATCCATCATCTGGCAATTGAATAAAAGAGTGGTGCATTCTTACCGTTACCGCTTGAGGAGATGGCACTACATCTCGGATATACCGTCCGGTAGGCGTACCTCCAAACGTGATGGTGGCTTCCAACTCCGTGTTTTGGGGAAAGTTTTTGGTCCTTTCTAAGAAAATAGCCGAACGGTTCTTATCCAGGCGGTAAGATCCTTGTTTGGTATTTTTTAAACGGCCCGCTACTCCGTGGGCATCCCGAAGTAAAAAGTCGCTTATATCTACCAAAACCCGCTTGCCCGTTTCGGCCACGATGCCAAAACCGGCGTGTATGGATTGGGCAAATGCTTGCTCAACCGACTTGCGCTCAGCCAGATTGCTACTACTGGCCCGATAGTCATAATTGGGCTCTACCAGAAGAATTTTAGGGCCAACCCTTTGAAATTTTACGATCCGTTCTCCTCCTAGCTGGCCTCGGTCCAGGCCTATATCATTAGATCCCACCCCAGCCGGTAGGGAATTGACATATAAAAACTCCTGGTCTAAGCGATCAATTTCCAGCCAGATCTTGCCCATTTGGGCATCCCAGTAAAAGGGGAAATAGCCGGGGAAAGCTTGCATTTCCTGGGTAAATTCTTCAATCTTGGGTAGGCCTTGCCCTTGAGCAATGCTAGGAAATCCTCCCAACAGGGCCACAATCCATATAATAATAGAGGTGCGATGCATGTATTTAAGGGTTTTATTTTGCTAAACAGGAAATAAGCAAAAAAAGGGAAGCTTTCAAAATTTAGGGCCGCTCTTGAGGATAATACCAAAAAGGAAGGGTGAAATCATACAGACGTGTACTACTACTATCCCGAGAAGCTTTCCGAATACTGAGTTGATGTATGCCTTGGCTTAAACTATCCAATGGAAGGATGCTTACAAATCCTTTTTCTTGACTTATAGCGTGTTTCCCAAAGCGTAAATCCAGCTCTGTATAGGCCTTGCCATCAATAAATACGTTAAAAAAACGATTCAAACAAGCAATCCGGGACGAATCCCCAAAAATACGCTGTTTATGCCGCGAAATTTCCTTAGGGTTTTCCCATTTCGGGCAGAAGTCTTGTAATTCATCATCCAAGTACTTAGGATAGCTGATAAATAAACGAATGTATGGATCCTTAATCACATCAGATTGAATGGATAAACTTTGGCTCTTATGGTTATTAGGTATTAAGTTATCATACCGCTCGGGGATTACTTGGTATAAATCTTCTACCGAGCTATTATAGCTACGCGTATCAAACACCTGAGGAACCGGGACGTAAATGCTATAATACAAGACGTTAGCCATAAAAAATAACATCATGCCCCCAGCATACAAAAAGATGCGGGTTTTGCTTACATTGGCGTAGTACATCAAAATGATGTATTGTGAGGGGCGGTAAATACCTGGGAAAAGAAAATTGCCGGTTCGCCAGTTAAACTCAAAGGGTATCTTGGCCCAGCGAGGATTGTTTTTTACCCACTTAAGGTTGAGAATCAGGTTGAATAACGTAAATGCAATGGCCACTACCATTAAAACGAGAAATAAATAACGGGCATAAAGCTCATAAGTCGCCTTAGCCATCAAGAGGCGGCTCACATTGACAAGCAGGAATACAAAAAAATAAACAAAGGAAACCCCAGTCAAAGTAATCACAAAAAGGAAGGAAGTAGAAAATATGCTACTGGCTGTGCGGTCCAAATTGAGTATAAAACCCTCGATCCGTCCCAATTTCAGTTCCAGTTGCTGTTTGTGAAAATCATTGAAGAAGGGCAGGTTTTTATACACTATTCCTTTGGGATAGACTGATAAGAGCCCAACCGTAGCTACCCAAAAGGCCCGAATAATAAAATGGACGATGAAGGTAAGCGCTAAAATCATGGAGATAGACTTAAATACCGAGTAAATAAGTAAGGGGAGCCCCACGCCATCCCGGGGACTGGTCAAACTCAAATCAAAAAGATAGGTCTCAAGCAAGTAATCCAGGCCTTGATGAATGCTTATACTAAGATAGATAGCTACCCCCGATATAATTAATTCAGGCTCCCAACTCTGTCGGGCTATTTCTTTGACCCACTCCGTATCGTAAATGGGATGGTTTTCAGAGTCTGGTGAGGTTTCTGTGGATGCCGGTCCTACGGGAGAGGCTGGGTTTTGATTATATTCTTCGGCCATGTGCGTAAAACTTTATGCAAACGCAAAATATGGGATAAGTATCTATAAAGCAAGGCCCTTGATTTTGGAATCACAGCCTCTACTCGGCAATTTCTTGTGGGGGGATAAGAATGGGTCAGAATATGGGGGCCTAACTAAAAGTACTTTCAATTCTTTTCGGCTGAGGGATAGAGCGGCCTGTTTGAGCCCGTCGCTGGCTTGCGGGTCGGGCGGCGAGTAGCGAAAGCCCGACCCCGGCGCCCCTAGACGTTCATTTAGGCACCTGGGTTTATCGCCGGGGGCAGCCCCAAGGTCTAAGCAATCCCCTGGCCAAAGAGCGGATCTTGTTTTTGAATATAAGCCAAAAGGCGCTTGTAAAATTTTCCTGTCGACAAAATTTGCGGATTACCCAGCAGAATAAATTGCTCCTTAGCCCGGCTCAAAGCCACATTGAGTTTTTTGTCTAAGCGCTCCTCGGGGTCTAAGGCCTGTAAGTTTTCCATAAGAGCCGGATGGTTGAGGGCCATAGACAGGATAATGATTCTCCTTTCGCTGCCTTGATAGCGCTCCACGGTGTCTACGGTGACCATGGTACGCATAGGGGCATCCATACGTTTTTGAATTTCGGCAATCTGCGCCCGATAAGGAGTAATTACGCCTACACTCAAAGGGTCAAAATTATCTTTATGGCTAAAAATACCCCGGATAGCGGACAAGATCTGGACCACGGTTTCCGCTTCTTCCGGGTGATACTTGAGCGGGCTGGTGGGCGAACTTGCGATAAACAACATCCTGGAAACGGATAGCCGCCTCTCCCATGGATCACTCGATGGGGCATCGTAAAAGGAGAGGGCCTCCTTTTGCCCCTCCGAGCCTATTTGTAAATCTTGGTAAAACTCCCGGCTAATGAACCCGGCAATTTGCTCGTGGGTGCGAAATTGTACTTTGAGCATGTCCCAAACCTGGGGCCATTGCTTTTGCTGAGCATTTCTCAAGAGGCGATCGAAGACCGAAGTACGGAGATCGCTCAACTGGATAGCTTGCAGCGTCGGATCATCTACTTGACACTGCCGGGACGATTGGGTTACCACGGCCGGTAATTGTTTCTCATCCCCGATTAAGATGAAGCGACGAAAACGAGGCAAAATTGCGCACAAATTGGGGTCTAGTAGCTGCGAAGCCTCATCCACAATCAAGGTGTCAAAGGCAGGGATGAGCGCTTGATACGAAAAGAAGGAAGAAACGGTAGATATAAAAATGCGGGTTTCCCCTAATTTTTGACGCAATGCAGAAAGACTCCCTAGCTTTTCCCAGGCTTCTTGCCCGGCCCCGCTTTGAGATTGGCTACCCAAACGAAGAAAGCTATCCGGACATACTTGTTGTACTTTTTCAACAATCTCATCGGTAGCCCGATTGGTGAAAGCCAGCAAAACTAACACTTCCTGGGTATGATGAAATAAATAATCTACCATGTACCGCAGCATACGGGAGGTTTTCCCCGTTCCGGGGGGGCCTTGTAGCAAGAAATAATCTTGAGCCGAGAGGGCTTTTTTCAGGATTTTATTTTGCTGAGCGCTCAGCGTTTTGTAAGGTTCTAAGTGGAAATTGTCATCGAAGCGAGGTTGGGCCAGCCCCAGGTAAATTCGTTTTTTCTCAGGAGGCAAGCCCAAAAAATAGGCAAGGGAAGACATCTGGTGGTTAAAGCCACTTTCTAGCATATTGGGCTCGATAGCCCAATGGCTAAATTGCTTCAAATAGCCGGGGTCAATGGCGCGATGCCAGACCTTTACCTGGATTTCTTGAGCACTTAAGGTTTCCAAATTCCCTTTTAAAAGCGGATAGCCATCCGGCTCTAAATGTTGATCGGCACTATGTGGGTAAAGAATAATGATATCTCCCTCTCGGAATGCCGACACACTGGTTTCGGCCGGAGGGCGGTCAAAATAGAGAAAAGAATTTGCCTCGTCTATTCGGGAAAGTTGCAGGTCGGAGAGCAAACTGAAGTTGTCTTGTTTTTCTCGAGGAGTTTGATTCCATAAATTGGCAAAACCACCCGAGCTATCCTGATTGAGCCCACCTACTTTGGCCACCCACATCTCTCGGACAACAAAGCCAAAATATTGCCTAAAAAAGCTCCGGCTCAATGCGCCAGCATTTTCCCAATTTTCCACAAAGCTGCGCACTTCCTCCTGCTTGTATACAGGGACGCGCAATTGTTTAAATTTTTGTACCAAGCTTTGCCAGAACTTTTCTTCCCCTCGGGCCAATTTCAAATCTAAAAAAACTAGGCAGTTGCGAATCCACATGGCATCTTGTTCTTCAAAGTTCATTTTGCCGCAATCTCGAAGAGGGTTTAGCTCATCGCGGGAGTACAGTATGGCACTGACCCCCGTCCGTTCGGGAAAAACACTATCAACCAGTAAGTTATAACATGCTACTTGACTCAAATGGTCCTTTCGGGCTGTTTCATAGCTTGCGTCTTTATAATTGGTCCCTTTGAGCTCAATGATATCTTTTCGGCGGACTTGCTGGGCATAGGCCAGTAAGAGGTCTATACGTCCTTGAAGGCCATAACGCGGAGAAATAAAACTGGGTTCTGTCGTGATGCTTGGAGTGTTATCTTCCTTTTCGGGGTTTTGAAACTGTTTCATTACCCGTAAAATGGTGGCAAATTGAGGCTTTAGTTTATGGCGCATTTGCTCTATCTCGCCTTCCTTCAAGTCTAAAAATGCTGCCTCCAGCAAGGATTGAGAATACATATGCTGGAAGGCGGTTTCAAAATCTTTTTCTCCCGTCTCGATATAATAGTCGAGTAAATCATTGAGCAACTTGCCCATAAAGGTGTGAAAATTACCCTGAAAAAACCTAAATCGCTTAAGCAGGTGCAGGTAAGGCGAGCCTGCATAGACTTGAAAGCAGTTGGCAATACTCGTGGCGTCAATCAAATAATCCGGGCTGGCTACCAATAAGGTTTCTTCGGTGGAATGGTAGACATCTTCGGTCTCTTTTCTTAAGCGGGTAATCCGAATAACTTGGTAGGCTTGAGTAAGCCGGGCGGCTTGTTGGCTCAAACTATACTTACGGAACACTTCCTTTTTGACGGGGTCATAATAGTGAAGGTCTTCCAGGTTTACCTGTACCCGACCGTAATCTGTAGACTCACACAGCAGCGAGATACAGCCCTTCCTTTGTTCGTCTACTTGAAGCTTCCCTTTTTCTAAAATACTCAGGGTAAGATCTTCCAGATTTTCGGAGGAATATTCCCGATAGCTTAGATGCTTATCGACAATCTCCTCATACATCTCCTTAAGCCTACCTGGTAATTGGAGGGTAGAAAATTGTTCTAAAGTCTCGGCTAGAATTTTAATAGCTAGTAAAACCTGCTCTTGATTTACTTCAAAGCCTTCCTGGCTCATCAATTTACGTAATAATCGGCGCAGGGAGTGCAATTCCTCTTCTCGTCCCGGATCTAAGCTAAAGCGCTGACTGATAAAATTGACCTTGGCAAACCAGCCTGTAAACACGGGATTGATGTGGGCATCATACTCCGTAAGGGTATTAAGTAGCGATATAAAGATCGGATTGATCCGAATCAATTGTTCTCGAGGAGCTAGTCCCGATTGTCGGTTTAGACTGAGCAATTGATCCAGATAGTACTGGCTTTCCAAATCATTAAGTACCTGGGAAGTTTGCATAGTAATACGAGGAGCGAGCCACTATAAAGCCGCAGAAAACGAGCTATTCATTTGATTTAAACTCGAAGGTACGATACAATCTGGGCAATCTAAATAGACCTTTAGTATTATTTGCTAGGAAATGCCGACATACATAGGTAGAAGCCCGATTTAAAAAACGGCAATAGAAAAATATTTGTATTTTAGGCCATCATTCTGAGATATCTCACTCTTATATGGCAAGTTCTACTATAAATAACCCAAGCCCTAAGATACCCAATCCGCCTCGTCTTCCCTATCTGGGCAATTTACATCTCCTTTCGGCTAAAGCTCCTTTGCAGCAATTTATGCGCATGTCGGAAAAATACGGGCCCATTTTTCGGATATATACGCCTATTGGCTCGGTTGTGATCACCTCGGGCTATATATACGTCAAAGAACTCTGCGATGAATCTCGCTTCGAGAAATACCTACTCCGTCCGCTGATCCTCTTGAGAGATTTAGCTGGAGATGCCTTATTCACGGCCGCCAATCACGAGCCCAATTGGCAAAGGGCCCACAATATTCTCCGCCCGGGCTTAGGACAGCGGGCCATTCGGGGCTATTATCCGCGTATGTTGGAAATAGCCCAACAACTTATGGAAAAATGGGAGGCAATCCCCGAGGGTAAGCCATTTGATCTCACAGAAGATATGACCCGTTTGACCTTCGACACTATAGGGCTGTGTGGTTTCGATTTTCAACTAAACTCCTTCCAGAGTGAAGAGCCTCACCCCTTTGTAGAAGCCATGCGTTTTGCCTTGTCTGATACAATGCAGCGTACCAATAAGACCAATATCCAAAGAAAACTGCGATTCAGGCAGAATAAAAAATACAAGCAAAGCCTGGTCTTGATGAATAAAACCGTGGATACCATCATCCAAGAACGGAAGGATAAGCCCGAACTCTACCTAAACAAGACTGACCTGCTCAGCCTCATGTTGAATGCTCGGGACACGCAAAGTGGCGAAAAATTGAGCGACCTAAACATTCGCTATCAAATCTTGACCTTCTTGATAGCGGGGCACGAGACTACCAGTGGCTTGCTTTCTTTTGCCTTTTACTACCTCGCCCAACATCCCGAAATCATGCAGCGGGCTTTTGATGAAGTAGACCAGGTTTTAGGAGGGGATACCTCTAAAATGCCTACCTACAAGCAAATTTCGGAACTCTCTTACATTCGTAAAATACTTTCCGAGACCCTTCGCCTTTGGCCTACTGCCCCGGGCTTTGGTCTTTTTGCCAAAGAGGATACAGTTTTGGGGCCAGAAGCTTATCCGGTTGCCAAGGGCCAGCCTTTCATTGTCTTATCACCCATGTTACATCGGGATGCGGAGGTCTGGGGACCCGAAGCCGAGGTCTTCAATCCAGAAAATTTTAGCAATGAAGCCGTGCGTACCCGTGACCCAGATGCTTACAAACCCTTTGGGAACGGCATCCGGGCCTGCATCGGTCGTCAGTTTGCCATTTTAGAGGCCGCTTTGATTATGGGGCTCATTTTGCAAAAGTACCGCTTGCATCTACCCCCCAACTATCAGCTTAAGATTGAGGAGACCCTAACCTTGAAGCCTTCCAACCTGATGGTTCGTTTGGAAAAAAGAAAAGAAGAAGACCGTAAGCTTAGCGCCCTTCCCAAAACGGCGGCTCCCCACAAGGAAAGCAGGACAGCCAGCGCCAAAACCCAGGAAACCTTGCTTATCGCTTACGGTTCCAATATGGGGGCCAGCGAAAGTTTGGCCGAAGATATGAGCCAGTATGCCCAGGACCAAGGTATAAGCAGTCATGTAACTAGCCTAGATCTCTTGAGTGATACGATGCCAGAGTCGGGTTACCTGTTGATTGTAAGCGCTACCTATAATGGCTTCCCGCCCGATAATGCCCGTAAATTTGAAGAGTATTTGAAAAAACTCCCCGAGGGCACTGTCTTATCCGATTTACAGTATACCGTACTAGGCTGTGGGAATACCCAGTGGGCCACTTTTCAATCCTTCCCCCGTTGGATTGACGAAAGGCTTGAGTCTTTGGGGGCCCAAAGAATATGTACCCGGGGAGAAGCCGATGCCAATGCCGATTTTGACCAAGAGGTAGAAGATTGGTATGGACAATTCTGGCCAGCGCTTTTTCAAAAATTAGGGCTTGAAGAATCTCCAAAAGAGGGGGAGCAGGCCGATAAACCATTTATGCATTGGTGCGAAACCAAAAAAGATATAACAGAAAAAGCCACCTTAGCCCCCAAGGTCAGAGAATGTAGCTCCTGGGAAGTTATAGAAAACAAGGTGCTCAGTCATAATCTAGCATCGGGAAGGGTAAAAGAAGTGCGTGATTTAGTGCTTCAAGTCCCCGTAGGTATGACCTACCAGGCCGGTGAGCATGTGGCCGTTTATCCGGTACAAAATAAAGAGTTGGTCTTACAAATTTGCGAGTATTTTGGGGTAGCCCCTGAGGCTTGCTTTTCTCTTCAAGCCTCCCCCGGAGAAGGTCCCCACCCCAAGCCACAGGAAATCATTTCCGTGTTTGACTATTTGAGCCATTTTGTTGAACTGCAAAGCGCTTTAAAAAGAGAACATCTAAGCTATCTAAGCGCCCTCAACCCTTGCCCTCCTGAACAGCAAATTCTTGAGGCATGGGAAGCCGACCGCGAGCTATTTGAGCAGGAAGTTAGCCAAAAAAACCTCAACTTATGGCAGTTTTTGAAGAAGTTTCCGGCCACGCAAATATCCTTTGAAGCGTTTTTACGCCGCCTTCCCCCCATGCAAGCGCGGTATTTTTCCGTTTCATCCAGCCCTCGCCAACATCCCAATCGTTTGAGCCTTACCGTGGGGGTTTTAAAGGAAAAAGCCTGGTATGGGGAGGGCTTATTTCAAGGAGCTTGTACCCAATACCTGGCCAAATTAGGGCCGGGAGATCAATTATCCGCTTTTATACCCAAGCTTCATTCTACGTTTTTTCTACCCGCAGACGCTTCTATTCCATTAATTCTGGTGGCAGCAGGCACCGGCATAGCCCCGATGCGTTCCTTTATTGAGGAGCGATTGGGCGAGGAAGATAATGCATCGGCCCCGATTTATTTATTCTTTGGTTGTCGTTACCCGGAGGAAGATTTTTTGTACAAAAATGAGCTGGAAGCGTATCAAGCAAAGGGCTCCTTGAAAATATTCCCTGCTTATTCTAGAATAGCGGAAAACCCTATGTATGTCCAGGATAAACTACGCCAACATCCCGAGGCTGTCCGAGAGTTGATCAAGGCAGGCGCTTGGGTCTATGTTTGTGGAAATGCCCAAACGATGGCGCCATCAGTCCGAGAAGCCTTTCAAGAGATGCTTAGCCCAGAGGAATGGGAAGACTTACAACGTGCCAAAAAGTACCGGGAAGATATCTGGGCTTAAACTTAAAATCAGATATAGTGGCTGCCCCCGGCGTTCAAATGATGTTTACCTAGGATAATCTGTGCCGCCGGGGTCGGGCTTTCGCTACTCGCTGCCTTTCCCCGCAAGGCCCAAGCGAGCTCAAACAGGCCGCTCTATCCCTCAGCCAATCGGATGAAATTATTAGCCAAGAGAGCAATATTGGATAGACAAGAATGTAAAAGGAGGATGCGCAAGTAAAGGGCAGATAGGGCTATTATGTAGCTTAATACTTCACAAAACGAAAACGATAGCTCCCCTGGATGTGGTCTACACGTACCGTATAGATCCCCGGGTTCAAATTACGGATGTCCAAGCGTGCCTTTTCATCCGACCTCCAAGTGGTGCTGAAAACTAACTCACCTATAGGATTATAAACGTACAAGGCCTTATCACCCGATAAGCCATCTACCTGCGATACACTTAAAAAATCTTCAGCAGGATTGGGAGCCACCAATAAGGCAAAACTAGGATCTGGTGGAGCGGTTAATAAATAGCGAAATACTAAATCTGTAGGGTTTCCATCTAGCTTAATACCATTTACGTCATAGGTAAAAGGCATGGCGCGTAGGGTAAGGTACTGCCCTAGGAAATTCCGGATATCAACCATAGGGGTACTAGCTAAGGTATCAATCGGGTACAAAGTATATTCAAACGTAGTGTCTACCGTGGCAAGGACCAGGGCACCCGTACTGTCTCTCAGGGTCACGTCCACTCCACTAATGCCTCTGGGGAAGGTATTAATGCGAATATTTATATCCCTAGTAGGTGTAAAATCGAGCCCAATAATATCGACGGTGTCTTCATCTAGTTGAAAATAGTTACCAGGTACAATCGTGTTGTTTTGACCGGGATTTGGGGGTTGAATGAAGGTGAAATTTGAAATACGAGGGGCTTGGTCGGTGGTAAAGATAAAGTTAAAGTAAGTGGAATCACTAAATACAGAATGTTGCCCATCTTGATCATGGTGCAAGTATTCTAAATAAATCAATAAGTTATAGTGCTTATTGGGTACGGGAGGGGGTGTCCAAGAATTAAAATTACCTTTATTATTTCCAAAGAGGGCATAGGGTTCTACATTTTCCCCATTTCTATACGGATTAGGCTTTTCCAACTGAATCCTAAAAAACACTTCGTGTACATTGCTTTTATTAAGATTCGCTTGCATGTTTAGAAACTCGGGAGCATCGTCCAAATCTATAATAGTAGGGACACTATCTGGCAAGATTGTGCGATATTCATCCACAATTACATTATCTCCTGCATCGATTAAGCTAATGGAAAATACTTTAGCGGGTAAATAACTAAACTGAAAATTAAGGACCTTTGGATCACCGGCCCGACCGCTCCCATTAGCCCCACTAAAGGTTTGAATTTCAAAGGTGTATGTGCTATCCAGTAAGTCGAGGGGTATGGTAAAGGGAGTATCATCCGAAATACGGAAAGGAGCACTATTATCCCAAAACTCCATAACTTCGCCCAAAGGATTGGTAACCTTCCAGTATACACTTCCAATAGTGCCATTAGGGTCTGGTACTAAAAAGTTAATACTATCGGGTAAAGCCGCCAGGTCTACTGTATCTACTGTGGGAGAATCTCCAAGGTAACTTAATATAGTATCTGGAACTCCAAATCGAACGATTCCTAATGAATCAAAATTGGGTGGGTCAATTTCACAGGGCCCAGGTGCCTGGAAAACATCCGCTTGAAAATATCTGCATGCTACTTCCGCATCAAAGAAAGCCTCCACATCTACCCGTTGAGAATCTGAGTCCAAATTGCTTAGCGCAATGTCTTGCGGACTAGTTTGAATGCTAAAAACTTGACCATTGACTACGAGATTTCCTTGATTAGGGGCAAAGGAATGCCAAACCCGAAGGCTTTGGGCGTATTCGTTACTCAGGGAATCACAAGGACTCGTTACCAAGGGCCTTATTTCTTGAATCTGGCAAGGTGGTTTTTGATTGCTTAAAAGGCGAACTCGATGGTGATCTTGACTGCTTGTGTAAAGGTTGCCTAAAGGGTCGAGAGCAAGACCCGTAGGAAAATTCAAGTTGGCGTCAACCGCATATAGAGTATCTCCATTAAAAGCGTCTAAACCCGTCCCGGCCTTGCTGCTAATAATACCCGACCGGAGATCTACTTGACGAATCCGATTATTATTGGCATCGCTAATGTAGAGCGTATCGTTCTGTCCTGAGAGATAGAGGGGAATATTTAGACTGGCTTGCTCGGCTGGGCCTTGGTCGCCCGAAAATCCTTGAATACCATTTCCAGCCAATGTGCGTATGGTATCTTGGCTGGCATTCACGTGTCGGATTCGCTGATTACCTCGATCGGCGATCCAGATATTCCCGCTAGGGTCCACCCACACATCACTAGGAAATTTTAAGGAAGCAAGTAAGGGAGAGCCTCCATCTCCAAAAAAGCTAGGGATTCCATTGCCGACTACCCGATTAATAATTCCCGAGGGGCTTACTTTTCGGATTCGGTGATTGAGTTCATCTGCGATATACACATTCCCAACCGAATCCAAAGCAATACCCCTAGGATTACGGAAAAGGGCTTGGATGGCAAGAGTTCCATCCTCTCCTGAGTAGCCCGTGCCACTTCCTCCGGCTATGGTACGAATAATTTGACTGGCTAAATTGACTTCCCGAATACAATCATTGAAGGAGTCGGCAATATAAAGTAGGCTATCCGCGTGAACCGCCACATCACTCGGATATTGTAATTGGGCCAAACGTGCATCCTGTCCATCTCCCATATAACCCGCTTGTCCATTGCCAGCCACAGTTTCTATACGTCCTGTATTAACATCAACTCGCCGAATGCGGTGATTTAGCTTATCCGCGATAAATAAATTCCCGTGAGAATCGCTGGCTAATCCCTCGGGGTATTGTAACATGGAAAATTGGGCGGCTTGGCCATCACCCCTAAAGCGTGCGTATCCATTACCAGCGATGTGTTGGATACTCGAGTTGTCTGATTTAATGCGCCGGATACGATGATTAAATTGATCGGCAATTAAAATATCGCGGTTGGCATCAAAGGTGATTCCTAGAGGCGTATTTACGGTGGCATTGCTTACTACCAGGTTATTGCCATTATACTCAGCCTTTCCATTTCCTACTTGGGTTATGAGTGAATCCTTATCTAGGTCAAGTACTTGTACCCGATGATTGAGACGGTCTGTAAACCATAAGCGGTTGGGCGCATCAAAGGCAATACCCGCAGGAGCGTTTAAATTAACTTGCGAGGGGTCTCCCTCGGTTTCAGGGCCAGTATTGTCAGGATGTCCGGCGAGCGTAATCAGCATGTCATCACTGGCATTCACGCGGCAGATCCGATCATTTCCGGTATCACTGATATATAAGTTGCCAGAGGAATCAAAACATAGGTCTTGGGGCTTATTTAGCAAGGCTAGGCTAGCCAAAATGGGCCCCTCCTCAAAGCCGATGTTACCCCTTCCCACCAGGGTCTCAATAATTCCCGTACTTAGGTCCACTTTCCGGATACAAGAGTTTCCCCGATCGGCAATATATAAATTAGAATCAGGCCCAATGGCTAGGCCAAATGGGTTACGTAACTGGGCTTGGGTGGCCGTGCCCTTATCCCCAGCAAATCCGGGGGAGCCCGTGCCGGCAAATCGAGTGAGGACCAGTGGGCTATGGTCTAAATTAATCTTGCGTACACAATGGTTATCCGAGTCGGCAATGTAGATAGAATTGTCTCGTGGGCTGTACACAATTCCACTCGGCGTCTTCAAAAAAGCCTGACGGGCCAGGACACTGTCATCGGCTGGCCCGGGAAGTCCAAGCCCAGCAAGTACCTCAATTAGGGTATCAAGTGGGTTAATTTTAAAAACGAGATGGGCATTGGCATCTGTGACGTAGATATTATTATCACGATCAGTACATAAAAAGGTAGGAGTAATACTGGTTTCTACGGCTGAGGTTTTATCGCCAAGTCCTGCTCCGGCTTGGGTATAAACATACTGGGCCTGCAAAGGGAGATTTGAGGCAATAGTAAGTATGATGAATACCAAGTATAAAACTAAGTAGCCTGTGCGATGTACCATAGGATAGGGAAGACGTACCGGCTTTGTTGCTCTGCAAAAATAAGTACTTATCTCTCTCGAAACGAATAAGATAAGAAAAAAAGATAATTTATTTTATTAAATGAACACAGGGAGCTTTTTATTACACGAGATGCGCCTTAGCAAGCCTTCTAGAAAATAAAAAAAGCGAGGGCTACCTCGCTTTTTTAAAGATGAGCTCTTTCCTTATTAAGGTAAGCTATTTTTAAATTTTTGATAATTATTACCACTGGGTTTAACGCTGCAGCCTAATTGTTGAGATAAGGCATTTATATCCTTGACCCGATGGGAAGAACTTGGGTGGGTACTTAAAAACTGAGGAGGCTCCTGGCCATTTCCTTCTTTGAGTATTTTTTCAAAAAAACCGGCCGCTCCATTGCACTGGTACTCTGTGTTGGATAAATACTTTACCGACATCGCATCGGCATCGGTTTCACTCTTACGGCTAAAACTCAAACCCACTACATTCCCGGCCAAGCCAGCTAGCAATTGGCTCACTTGACTGCTATTAGAGCCCGTAGCCATTTGTAATAGAATAGACAGGCCATATTGCTTGGTGAGGTTATTCGTCGAGTGGCGGCGGTCAGCATGGGCAATTTCGTGGCCCATTACCCCGGCCAATTGGTCTTCGGTATCTAGGTATTTAATCAAGCCAGTATAGACATAGATATATCCCCCGGGGGTTACAAATGCATTGAGGGTTTTATCATCACGAATAATATACACTTGCCAGGCAAACTGATCACGATACGTAACGTTACCTGAGTTAAGGATTTCATCCCGTATGCCTTCTAAGTATCGATAGGATTCAGCATATTGAGTCCGGTCTAATAATGGGTATTGTTGGGGATCATTGGCAATTTCTTGTTGCAGTTGTTGCCCCAGCTTGACATCATCATCAATGCTGAAAAAGTTGAGCGATCCGGGGCCTGCCGGAGCGCAAGTTTGCAAGGCTAGCATCAAGGCAAAAAGACCCATAGGCAGCCAACTGTTTAGGTTTCGAGTTTGTTTCACGATTGTTCTACTTGTTGGTTAGTGAGTTCCATTTCCGGGATGTCTCCCTCAATAATTAGTTTACCATCGGTGGCTTGATCTATTTCTTCCACACTAACCCCCGGAGCTCGCTCTAAAACTTTAAAACCACCCTCAGGCAAGACATCAAATACGCCTAATTCGGTTACAATCTTTTTCACGCATTGCACTCCCGTGAGGGGTAGGGTGCATTCTTTCAGTAGCTTAGATTTGCCATATTTATCTACGTGACGCATGGCAACGATAATATTATCGGCGGCAGCTACGAGATCCATAGCGCCTCCCATCCCTTTTACCATTTTACCAGGGATCTTCCAATTAGCAATGTCGCCATTTTCCGAAACTTCCATAGCCCCTAGGATGGTCAAATCGATATGTCCTCCCCGGATCATCCCAAAGCTATCCGAAGAACTAAACAAGGAAGAACCAGGCAGAATGGAAACCGTTTGCTTCCCGGCATTTATCAAATCGGCATCTACGTCTGTCTCTTTGGGGAAAGGCCCGATGCCTAATAATCCATTTTCTGACTGTAATACCACCTCGATACCCGCGGGGATATAATTGGCGACCAAGGTTGGTATACCGATCCCTAAATTTACATAGTACCCGTCTTGAAGTTCTCGGGCGATTCTTTGGGCAATTCCTTTTTTATCAAGCGCCATAATTAATTTGAGTTGAATGGGTAGAAATTGGGGTAACCTAGGCGGTAACCGTTCTTTGTTCGATTCGTTTTTCGTAATTGACTCCTTGGAAGATGCGTTTTACGAATACACCTGGAGTATGGATCATATTGGGGTCAAGCTCACCGGCCGGGACCAGTTCTTCTACCTCGGCGATGGTAATTTTACCGGCAGTAGCCATCATCGGGTTAAAATTTCGCGCGGTACCTTTGAAGATCAAATTTCCGGCGGTATCTCCTTTCCAAGCTTTTACCAAAGAAAAATCGGCCTGCAACCAGGATTCCATCAAATACATTTTTCCATCAAACTCCCGGCTTTCCTTGCCCTCAGCTACTTCGGTACCGTAGCCGGCGGGGGTAAAAAATGCGGGTATCCCTGCACCACCAGCCCGGATTCGTTCGGCAAGGGTGCCTTGAGGGAGCAGGTCTACTTCTAATTCGCCCGATAGGAGCTGTCTTTCAAATTCTTTATTTTCTCCCACATAAGAAGAAATCATTTTTTTGACTTGCTTTTGCTGCAACATGAGTCCAATACCAAAGTCATCTACCCCGGCATTGTTGGAGATACAGGTAAGGCCCTTTGTTCCCTTTTTGACGAGGGCACTTATGCAATTTTCGGGTATGCCACAGAGGCCAAATCCACCGAGCATGAGGGTGGCCCCATCAAAAATATCTTGGCAAGCGATTTCGGCATTTTCAACTACCTTATTTACCATAGGGTTTGGTTTTTTGGAAAAGCTAAAAAATTATTTTACCCAAATATAAAATATATGCCGAAATTCCCGGGGAAAACCCATGGAAATATGGATAAGATGTAGGATTGCCTTCCTTTATGTAGGAGTCTGTATCCAAGAAAATGAATACTTGGGGCTTTCCCGCTCCCTTAGAAATGACGGGCCAATTGCCTTTATGGCTAGGGTGCGGGCCGGGCTAGGCGGCCGAGCCGACTCGCGCCCAAGCAGCAGCGGTCTCGGCCCACTCCTTTTAGGGAAGAGGCGCCTATCCATGAGCCAATCAGATAAGAAGAGAGAAGCGAGAGGAGAGAAAAGAGACCCAATCCTCCTGTTTTCTGCAGATAAAAATATCAATAATTCAAATTAATTGATATTCAACACCTTATCTTTCG
>CAWUIO010000024.1:0-63436 GCA_963922455.1 uncultured Microscillaceae bacterium | reverse complement strand
CTGCCCAAGACTCCATGTCTAGCGGCGCGGGCCGGGCTTTCGCCACTCGCCGGCCTCCCGCGGTCCAGCGGCGGGCTCAAACAGAGGCTCTATCCCTAAGCCAAAGCACTAGACAAGGTTCACTGGCCAATTTCGGAGATTTTGTCGCTTTTTCTCACCCGATCCCAGCCTTAACCTGAAATAATGTCTCGCCTTTTTCTTGAGTTTCCTAATTTTACTGCCATTATTGCAGCTTACACCCCATCTTTTGAATTGGATTAGACTTTGTAAAATACAGCTATGTAATCCATACTTGGACAAACCATATAACCTAAAAGCATTGTTTGGCTATGAACTTTAATAATTATACCATCAAAGCTCAAGAAGCTATTCAGAAAGCCTCCCAGGTAGCCATTGGGTACACCCACCAGGCCATGGAAAGTGCCCACTTATTTAAGGCTATCCTACAGGAAGATGAAAATTTGGTAGCTTACTTAATTAGCAAACTGAGCATCAACAAAAACCAATTGGAAAGAGGGCTGGAGGAAATCTTAATTACCTTCCCTAAAAGTAGTGGACAGCCCTACCTCTCAAACGATTTAGTTTATGTCCTTCAAAAAGCCGAAGGATACGCCAAGGAATACAAAGACGAATACATTGCCGTAGAGCATATCGTTTTGGGTATGCTCCAAGGAAGAGACAAGGTCAATTCCTTGCTCAAAGATTTGGGCTTCTCGGAAGACAGTCTCAAAAAAGCCATTGAAGAGTTACGCGGCGGCAATCGGGTAAGCGATCAAAATGCTGAGGCCAAATACCGCTCTTTGGAGAGGTACTCCAATAACCTCAACGAACTGGCCAAAAAAGGAAAGCTCGATCCGGTCATTGGCCGCGACGACGAAATTCGTCGCGTCTTGCAAATCTTAAGCCGCCGGACTAAGAACAACCCCATGCTCTTGGGTGAACCCGGAGTAGGAAAAACGGCTATTGTTGAAGGATTAGCCCAAAGAATCGTAGAAGGTGATGTGCCCGAAAACTTGAAAACCAAAACCTTGGTATCTTTAGATATGGGGCTCTTGGTAGCCGGGGCAAAGTATAAAGGAGAATTTGAAGAACGGCTCAAAGCCGTTATCAAAGAAGTGGTAGACTCCGAGGGAGAGATTATCCTCTTTATTGATGAAATCCATACCCTCATAGGAGCCGGGGCCGGCGGAGATAGTGCCATGGATGCCGCCAATCTCCTCAAACCCGCTCTGGCCCGAGGAGAATTACACGCCATTGGCGCGACTACGCTCAAAGAATACCAAAAATACATAGAGAAAGACAAGGCCTTAGAACGACGTTTCCAATCGGTGTTTGTGGATGAACCCAGTGTGCCGGATACCATTTCCATTTTGAGGGGATTAAAAGAACGATACGAAGTGCACCACGGGGTACAGATTAAGGACGATGCCATTATTTCGGCGGCCGAATTGTCTCATCGGTATATCAGCGAGCGCTTTCTGCCCGACAAAGCGATCGACTTGATAGATGAAGCCGCTTCCAAACTGCGGATTGAGATCGACTCCATGCCCGAAGAATTGGATGAGCTCGAGCGCAAGATCATGCAGCTTGAAATCGAGCGGGAGGCCATCCGGCGGGAACAGGATCTGGAAAAAGAAGCCGAACTCAATAAAGATATTGCCAATCTCAGTGAGATTCGTGATTCCTTAAGAGCCAAGTGGAAGCAAGAAAAAGACGTGATCCAGGCGATCCAAAAAACCAAGGAAAACATCGAGCAATTAAAATTACAAGCCGAGCAGCTGGAAAGACAGGGCGAGTATGGCAAAGTAGCCGAAATCCGCTACGGAAAAATTGGGCACGCCGAGAAAGAATTGTCCCATTTGCAGGGGCTCGTACAAGAAACCGAAGGAGCCATGCTCAAAGAGGAAGTCACCCAAGAAGATATCTCGGAGGTAGTGGCCAAATGGACGGGCATTCCGGTAACTAAACTCCTACAAAGTGACCGGGATAAGTTATTGCACTTAGAAGACGAGTTGGGAAAACGAGTAGCTGGACAAAGCCAGGCTATTCAAGTTATTTCGGATGCCGTTCGTCGGAGCCGGGCGGGCTTACAAGATCCCAAGCGGCCTATTGGTTCCTTTATTTTCTTAGGGAGTACCGGAGTTGGGAAAACTGAGCTGGCCAAGGCGCTCGCGGAGTTTTTATTCAATGATGAGGACTCTATGGTACGGATCGATATGTCCGAATACCAGGAATCGCACGCCGTAAGTCGCCTAATCGGAGCGCCTCCCGGATATGTGGGCTATGATGAAGGGGGGCAATTGACCGAGGCAGTACGGAGAAAGCCTTATTCGGTAATCTTGCTGGATGAAATTGAAAAAGCTCATCCCGATGCCTTTAATATCTTATTGCAAGTTTTAGACGATGGAAGGCTTACTGATAATAAAGGCCGCACCGCCAATTTTAAGAATACGATTATCATTATGACCTCCAATATGGGCTCCGACTTGATCCGGAAGCGCTTGGCCGATATGAATCCCGAAAATAATTTTGATACCCTGGAAGATACCAAGGAGGAATTGATGGAGCTTTTAAAACGGAACCTTAGACCTGAGTTTCTTAACCGGGTAGACGAAATTGTGATGTTCCGTCCATTGAGCCGACAAGATATGCACAAAATCGTCGGGATACAGTTTGCCCAAATCCAGCAAAGATTGGCCGAATCTGGGGTTACCTTAGAAGCCGACCCTTCTGTCTTGCAAACCTTGGCCGAAGTGGGTTTTGACCCGCAATTTGGGGCCAGGCCCTTAAAACGCGTGATCCAAAAACGAATATTGAACGAGCTATCCAAAGAAATACTGAGCGGCAAAATTCAAAAAGATTCCCTGATTTCCCTTAAAACGGACGAATTTGACCGAATAATTTTTGAAAACCAAAGCCCCGGCACCACGGCCCAGGCTTAATATACATCCCGGAACATCTTCTATAGCTTAAAGCTGGCTCTTCGGGGCCGGCTTTTTTGGGGGCCGGGCCTAAGCTGGTCCATTCGTGCAAGGTGTTCTCCCCGGGCTGGCATCTTGGCTTGGTCAAAAGCCTTGTACTACCTGCTTTTATTACAAATCTGGCTTAGGGATGGAGCGGCCTGTTTGAGCTCGCCGCTGGTATGTGCGGGGGCCAGCGAGTAGCGAGAGCCCGACCCGCGCGGGTAGGAACTAGCTATCTGCCCCTTTTTGCAAAAGCGCGGGGGAGCCCCCAGAACTGATTAGTCAGACACATTTACTGGGTAAATCCACTCTAGGCTCGGAAGGCTCGCATTGTCTTAGCCCCAGGGTTTGATTTCCGGATAAGATTTAAGATTTTTGACCTAAACAAAACAAGCGACTTATGAACCTATTGCTAAGCCTATTCAGCCTCCTTTTGTGGGTCTGCCTACCTCAAACAGAAACTACTCCAGAACAGGATAGCCGAATTACGCAGATCGAAATTCTTCCTGAAAGTTCTCAAACTGATTTGGACCAAATGGTAAATGCTCTCGCCGATGACCAAATTACTTTAACTTTTAGTCAAATTGCCTTTAAAGCCGGCAAGCTGGATCAAATTGAGGGGCGTATTCAATTTGATGAAGACCATGAGGGTACTTTTTCGGCCCAGGGATTAATTCGGGTAAAAATTACATGGGAGTGGAAAGGGGATGCCTTGGAAAACCTAGAAATTATGGCCGAAGGGGAGAAAACCAACAAAAACGTAAGTACAAACCATTAAAGGAATAAAAGCATAACTGAAGTACAAAATCCGAACATTCTTTTCGGATTCTTTTTTTTTATAGATTTTAAGGAGAAACCTTTGCCCAATCTTTGGAAAAGGCTGATAAAAATTTCCCCCTGAAACTCAGGCCCTAGTCGAAAAACATGGTCTCATGACTCATTTTCTTGGCAACATGCCAAGGTAATCTAATATAGACTTATTAAATTTACAGTAAGTTAATACATAGGTAACATCTAAGGCGTCCATGTATGTGGGCCCTGAATTCATTCTAACTGGCTTTCTTGCTGTGCTTTACGCACAAAAACACAATCTCGAGTTGAAAAAACCTCGTGCCTAAACTCGTGCCTTTTGACAAACCAATAGGCATGAAGATTAATTTTTTGTGAATCTAAACCTAAAACAGTATGAATTGGATTTTTACCCGCTCTCTAGTACGCCTTTTGCCTGGGGCATGTCAGCTTAGTCCACTACCTCATTGGAAAAATGAAGAATAGTTTCCAAATTTTAAATGATTACTTTCTTTTCCTTTTTCCAGTTTTCTTACCCTAAGCGAATACACGAATGCAAAATCATAATACCATCACTTTTCGCGAACTACGAAAAATAACAGCCTCAGTGAAAGCTTTTATCCGGACAGAATATTGGGGTGAACGTTTACACAGCCGCATGGAAATAGAAAAAGACCTCGGTATCACCGGAGACGATGCCCAAGAGTTAATGCTTGATTTTGCCGAAGAATACGAAGTGGATCTTTCCAACTTCCGTTTTGACCGCCATTTTTACCGCGAACACGATCCTATTTCTTATATATTGCAAGAAATGATGCTCCTCAACCCCGTAAGGGACTTTGTCTCCTTTACCTGTCAATTTTTTGATGCAAATTTGGCCCGGCAAATACGGGAATACTCTCCCCGAAAAGCCCGCTTGCAAGAAAAAGTACCTTTGACAGTGGGCGACCTTATTGTTTCTGCCCTTAAGAAGGAGTTTATCTGCCGCAATTCCCCAGAACTCCCCAAGCCCTTTAGTGCCTTAAAACCAGTTACCGCCTAAGGAAAATATGTCTGTTTGGCGACATGTTGGCATAATACGACATGCAACTTGGCTATGCGCGAAATAAAGCCAGGTTTGTGAACATAAGTACGAACTAATCCTCTCCCCTCTTCTGTTGCCTAGGTACATACTTAACCATCGATAAGTACCTATGAGAACAATCTTGCTTTTTACTTTTATTCTTTTCAGTGCGTTTACGAGTCCGAATCAAAATCACCCCCCGGTAGACCACAGTGCTTGGGACGCTTTGCTCCGCAAATACGTAAGCGCCTCCGGCGTCGTAAATTACAAAGGAATCCGGGCCGAAAAAGCCAAACTCCAAGCTTATCTAAACAAGCTATCGGCTGGAGTACCTAGCACCAATTCTAGGACAGAAAAGATGGCTTTTTGGATAAATGCCTACAATGCCTTTACCGTAAAGTTGATCCTGGATAACTACCCCACCTCTAGTATTACCCAGTTAAAAGGCGGCAAACCTTGGGATGCCAAGTTTGTAAAAATTGGGTCTCAGACCTACTCCCTTAACCAGATCGAGCACGAAATTTTACGTAAGCAATACTTTGATGCCCGTTTGCACTTCGTTTTAGTATGTGCGGCCCAGTCCTGCCCTAAACTTCTCAACAAGGCATACACGGCCTCCAACCTATACGCAGAGATGGATAAGCAAGCCCGCTACTTCATCAACAACCCCTCAAAAAATAAATTAAGTGCCTCTGCTGCCCAGGTTTCTAAGCTTTTTGATTGGTACAAAGACGATTTTACCAAGAAAGGATCTCTGATCAGCTTCATCAATAAATACTCGAATGTTAAGCTAGGATCTGGAGCTAAAGTAAGCTACCTAAGCTATGATTGGGCCCTCAACGAATAGAAAAGCCAAGAAAATAAAACCGCTCCCGGGCAAAGCCCAGGAGCGGTATGCTCATCTTGACACACAAATTTTACTGGGCTTGCTTCACTAACTCGATAAACTCTTGACGGTAGCCTTCCTCATCTTTTCCTAGGGCGCTTTTGGCCAGTTGGTCTACCTGCTGGAAGCTGGCACTGGCCCGGTAGCGCGACTTACGCAATAGCAAACCAAACTCCGCAACGGCCGCCGAAAAACGAAAGTTATTACTTGATCCTTCCAGGCTTCTCACTTCTCCGCGAACTACCTGCTCTATGAGTGTACTCGTTTCGGATTGGGGGGGCTTGTAGCGCAAACGGAATTTCATCAAGTCGCCGGCTGGGGTGATCGGCTGCAATTTTCCTCCTTGGGCACTGGCCTGTATATTTTCCTCTCCGGCGGGGATAATTTCATAAAGGGCAGTTACCGAGTGGCCGGCCCCCAGCTCGCCAGCATCTTTTTTATCATCGTCAAAGTCTTTGTTTTCTAAGACCCGGTTTTCGTAGCCAATGAGGCGGTAGGCTTTTACCCGCTGGGGGTTAAATTCCAACTGTATTTTTACATCCTTGGCAATGGTAAACATATTGGCCCGCATCTCTTTCACGAAGACCTTCTTAGCTTCCCGAGGAGTATCAATGTAGAAGTAATTCCCATTGCCGGCATTGCTAATGCTTTCCATCTTTTGGTCTTTGTAATTACCCATCCCAAAGCCGCAGATCGTCAGGAAAATATCGTTTTTGCGTTTCTCCTCGATCAGGGCTACCAGGGCATCATCACTGGATACGCCCACGTTGAAGTCTCCATCGGTGGCTAAGATCACTCGGTTATTGCCCCCTTGGATAAGATTTTCTTTGGCAATACGGTAGGCAAGCTCAATGCCTTGTCCGCCGGCCGTAGAACCTCCGGCACTGAGGGAGTTCAGCGCTTGCAGGATTTTATTTTTTTGCGTGGCGGGGGTTGAGGGCAATACCAAACCAGCGGCACCAGCGTAGGCCACAATCGCCACCCGGTCGCGTTCTCCCAATTCATCAAGCAACATCGCCAAGGATTTTTGCAGCAAAGGCAGTTTATTTTCGGCTTCCATAGAGCCCGAAGCATCTACCAAAAAGACCAAGTTGCTCGGTTTTAATTCTTCGTAATTTAATTTTTTACCCTGCAAGCCGATGTGTACTAGTTGGTGATTGGGATTCCAGGGACAAGTTGCCAACTCCGTGTTGATAGAAAAGGGATGCTCGCCACTTGGGTTGGGATAGTCATAGCTGAAGTAATTGATCATTTCCTCGATGCGTACGGCCCCGGGGGGAGGCGTTTGGCCATAACTCAATAGCTGACGAATATTACTATACGAAGCATTGTCCACATCAATGGAAAAAGTCGTTTTATTTTGCTTTTCGGCGTTTTGGAAAGGGTTTTCAAAAATTTGCTCGGCCGCCGTTTGGTTCTCATTATTCAAACTATCATAAGCCTTTTCGGCATCATCCAGTACTTTTTGGGTTTTCTCCTGTCTCATCTCGGCATTTCTCTCCATGTCCATGGAAGGCTCCATTTCTAAGGTATCCAGATCTTCCACAACAGCATACGACTCATCCGAGGGTTTTTCGTAGGCTTCGGTGGTGGTTCCCGACTCCCGGTTACTACTGGCACAACTGTTTAAAAAGTAAATGCCCAGACAAAGGCCCAGCATTAGGCCCATTTGTTTTAGTTTATAAGAGAAGTGTTTTTCCAGACGTATTTTCATAACCAATTTAATTTTGCTTTGTATGGTTTACGCAAGGGAATCTTATTCATTACAAGGATTCAGGTATTTTTTTGGGGCTTGCCCGCGGTTGGGAGTGGGCTCGTCCCTAGGATGTCTCGGTGGCCGCGGGCCGGGCTCTCGCTACTCGCTGCCTTTCCCCGCCGGGCCTGCACGAGCTCAAACAGGCCGCTCCATCCCTAAGCTATTCTTCTCATTACTCTGGGTCGAAATATTAAATCGTGTATTTTCTAAGGCATCTGGCTTTTCGTCGTAATAATCCAAGGCATCTTGAATATTGGTAAAAAACGCTTCCCGGCCCATTTTCTGGATCAATTCAGTCCGGGTCATAAAATCTCGTACGGGGCCAATGACCGAAGCAAACATCAACTGAATACCCCTGCCCTCCCATGCTTGCCGTAGTTCATTGAGTTCAAAAAGGGCCGTTGTATCTATAAAAGGGGTACTCTCCGCATTCAGCACGATCAGCTTCAATGCTTCTCCTTTTTTGTCTACTTCCCGGCTTATGCTTTGTACAAAGTGGTTGGCATTGGCGTAGTATAAAGGCGCATCATATCGAAAAACCAGCACATCCGGGCGTATTTCTACCTCTTCAAAGCGATTAATATTGCGGTATTCCTTGGAGTTTTTAATCTTAGCTAAGACCGCATAATGGGGTTCGGCTGTCCGATAAATAAGTAATACCAAAGATACGGCAACCCCTACTCCAATACCCGACATAATGCCAAGGCCCAAAGTGGATACAAAAGTCACCAACAGCATGGCAAACTCCTGTTTTTGCACTTTCCAGAGATAAAGCGGGTACTGGGTATTAATGAGGCCAAATACCGCCACCATAATTACTGAGGCAAGAATGGCCTTGGGTAGGTAGAAAAACAGTGGCGTGAAGAACAGCAAAACCAGGGCTATCAAGCTGGCAGAAATCACGGCCGCTAGATTCGTTTTAGCCCCCGCTTGATCATTGACCGCCGAACGGCTAAACCCTCCTGTGGTAGGATAGCTTCCAAACAAAGAGCCCAGCACATTTCCCAAACCGATGGCCAGCATTTCCTGATTGGGTTGGATTTCGTACTCGCCTTTATGCCTTAGCTGGATGGCTTTGGAAACCGATATGGCTTCCATAAAGGCAATCAAAGAAAGCGTGAGGGCGATGGGTAGTAACTCAAAAATGTGAGGGTTATTCCAGTCGGGGAGGGCAAAAGATGGCAATCCCGAGGGTATCTTCCCAAGGATTTTTACTCCATACTGATCCAACTGCCATAAAAAAACGCTTACAATACCCAAAAAGACCACAACCAAAGCCCCGGGAATCGACTTATTCACTTTTTTTAGGCCCTTTATCAGGATAATACCCGTCAAGCCTATCAAAATACTGATCCAATTGTATTCAGCAAAGGCCTCCCCTGCCTCGTACAAAATCACAAAGATGGAATTGTTCCTCCCCAAATCCACCCCGATCAAGTGCTTCAATTGACTCAAACCAATAATCAATGCCGCCGCCGATGTAAAACCGCTTATCACGGGCTTGGACAAAAAATTAACCAAGAAGCCTAAACGGGCCAGGCCAAATATCACTTGCAGCCCTCCCATCATCAAAGCCAGTAAAATAGCCAACTGAATATATTCGGCCGTACCGCTAAGGGCCATGCCCGAAATCCCAGCCGCCACCAAAATGGAGTCCATAGCTACGGGCCCTACCGCCAATTGGCGGGAGGTACCTAAGATTGCATAGACCAATTGGGGTACTAGGGCCGCGTACAAACCATACACGGGGGGCAAACCAGCTATCATGGCATAGGCCATCCCTTGGGGTATCAACATAACCCCTACCGTCAAACCAGCCGAAACATCGCCCGCAATATACTCCCTACGATACTTGGGTAACCATTCCAAAATGGGTAGAAACTGCTTCATGGGTTCTCAATTTTAAGTAAAGCTATATTTTTTTGAACGAATGTTTGTGACTAAAGTCACAGAGGATTGTCAAGCTATTCTAAGGTAGCAAATGTTGAAAAATATTGCACTTTTTTAAGAGAGCTTGCGCAATTTTGTGAGGGATTGTCTCTTTTTCCATTTTGCTGCTTAATTTTAAGTAAGCAATATCCTATGAAATATTTTTTAGTTGATATAAATCCCTCTCTTTGCGAAGCTTGGGATGAAGTATTTGATGGAGTACCCAATGTCCAGATTAAAAATCAATCGATTTTTACTCTTAAAGCCGATGCTTTGGTAAGCCCGGCCAACAGCATGGGTTATATGAATGGAGGCTTGGATTTTCTCATTTCCAAAAACTTAGGCTGGCATGTCGAAAAACGTTTGCAGGAAAAAATCCGGCAAAAGCATTTTGGAGAACTGCTCGTGGGCCAAGCCGAAATTGTGGAAACGGACCAAGAAAATTTTCCTTATCTCATTTCGGCCCCCACGATGCGGCATCCTATGAGCATTTTACATACACCCAATATATACCAAGCCACCAAAGCCTTACTCATCTTAATCCACCATAAAAGCTTTGAAGATGGACAAACCATCAAAGAGAAAGTCCTAAGCGTGGCCATCCCGGGTTTAGGAACGGGAGTAGGCCAAGTACCCGCCTACGAATGTGCCCGCCAAATGCGCCTAGCTTGGGAAGACATTTTGCAAGGGCACTTCCGGGAAGAGGAAAGCTGGAAAAAAATGAACGATAATTTCCTATATTTCTACACCGGCAACCCTAAATACTTAAAATACGATATTCCTTAACTTCTTAAATCATGAATCCCAGCCCCATCATTCTGGAAATGACCCGCAATCGGGACATTTTTAGGCATCTCTTGTCGAACACCCCCGAAGAAACCTACCTTTGGAGACCTCAGGCCCAGCAATGGAACCTTCTCGAGATCCTTTGTCACCTTTGTGACGAAGAAGTAGATGATTTCCAGGCCCGCACCCGCCAAGCCTTGGAAAATCCTGAAGAACCATTTGTAGCCATAGACCCCGAAGCTTGGGTAAGCTCCCGAAACTATGCCGAGCAAAATTATGAAGCAAAACTCAAGGAATTTTTAATAGCCCGGGACAGTTCTTTGCAATGGCTTCGAAGGCAAATGAACGCCCCTTGGGAACAAGCCTTTCTCCATCCGGAGCTTGGCCCCCTATCAGCCGGTCAATTACTGGCCAACTGGCTCGCCCACGACTACATCCACTTACGTCAAATCATGAAAATTAAACGGGCCCACCTGGCTGCAATAAGTGGGGAAGACTTAAGTTATGCTGGAAATTGGTAAATGAATAACATGAAAACTCCACAAGCAACGCTTCTTAACCTCGCTAACCTATTCTGCTGGACCATGGTCTTAGGACTCCTCTGCATGGTTTCTTGTCGGTCGCCCCAGCCCCGTCCTTACCACACGCAACATGACTCGGCTCGCTACTATTACCAAAAAGGCTGGGAACAAATCATGGCTCAAGGCTTCTACGGCCCTGCCGAAACCTCCTACCGAAAGGCCCTGAGCTTTGATCCCCGTTTTTGGGTGGGCAAAAGCGTCCTCGCTCGCCTTAGCCTGGATTTGAACGAACGCTTAGCCTTAAAAAGCGAACTCGACAGTGCCTTGAGTTTCCTTGAAGGAGATGAGCGTTTACTCTTAGAAGTCTATCTAGCCCTTACCCACTACACCAACCTAAGAGACCAAGCCTCCCAACAAGGTCCCCAGGCCCTGCAAAGGGCTTTATCCCTAGCCGAACAGAATTTTGGCCAACTCATTCGGAAATACCCCGAAGAAGTGTATCTCAAAGCGGAATACCTTGAGATTATCCATTCCCGACACGGTGCCCAAGCAGCCTTGGATACCCTGCTTGTCATTGCCAGCTCTGCACAAAAAAGCAATCCCTTCATCCAAGGATTTACGGCTTCTTTATGGGCCGAAGTGGGAGCGTTTGAAAAAGCCCAAGAACTCGCCCAAATGCTTGAGGCCCAATGCGATACTTCTTGGCCCAAAGCCTATGCCGTTTGGGCCGATATTTACGTTCAAATGGACCGTCTAGACTTGGCCGAACCCTACGCTCGAAAAGCCAATCTTCTAGATCCTAGAAACCTAGACGCTAGCCGATTGCTGGCCAAAATCTTATCTCACAAGGCACAATCCTCCTGGATCAATCGCCCACTACCCGCTGCCGGGAGCAACTTAGCTTTTCACCAAGAATTGCTTAGCCTATGCGATGCTGCCCTACACTACAATCCCCATAATGCCGAAGCCCTCCGTGTGAAGCAAGAAGCAGATCCCGTGTATCAAGCTATTTCCATCAATTTTTTTAGTACGCTTAAGCGTTTGTGCAGCACAAAATAGAAATTGTCATGAATTAGGGCTGCCCCCTGCGACTTAAATGAGTTCCTCAAAGAAAATAAGTGATGAGAGCCCGACCTCGGCTATTATTTGGGCCCTAGGGCCCAAATAATAGCCGAGGGAAGCCCCCAAACCCACACAATTCACAAATCACCCTATTCCAAGGGGGAATTTTTTTAAAATTTTCATTTAGTTAGGAATCCTTACTATAATATTTCTGTTATGCCTATATCCAATCATTTATATACTAAGACAATGAACAAATCTATTTTCTATCACGCTGGTTGCCCAGTATGCCTGGGAGCCGAACAGGAGCTACTCAAACTAATGGATGCCTCACAAGTGGAAGTGGTTCACTTGAGTGAGGAAACATCTCGAATTGCAGAGGCAGAAAGGGCAGGTGTCAAATCTGTGCCCGCCTTGCTTACCCCCAGTCAACATGTTTTGCACATCAACTTTGGAGCATCCTTAGAAGATGTAAAAGTGTAATTTTTTTTAACCCAACTAGTTAGGACTCCTAATTTAAATACGAGATCCTAGCCGCTATTTTAACTCATACCCCTATGAAACCTTATACTTTCTTTCTTTGCTTTTTTTTATGGTTTGGAAGCCCTGTTTTGGCCCATGACACCTTAAGGTACGCCCCAAACGGAAACTTTACAATCACCAAAGCTCAAGTACGCCACGATGCAGATTTACAAGTAACGGTCTGGGAAATTAAGGTTACAGGAAAAGCTGGGGCCACTACCCCCACTCCTGTCGGGCAACTGGATGGAGCGCCTGTCCTGGGCTATGTATTTCCTACTACCTTAAAACCAAGCGATGTAGGTTTTAATGAGACAGATGGGATTGTAGCCTTGGCCCTTACTTCGCACCCTGATTTTGATGATACCCCACTTTGGGATGAAAACAATGATCAAAAGTTTGATAATGACGGCCTCGTTTGGCACCCCCATTGGGTGGTGTTAAACCAAGATAAGCGGGTCAAAGGTGGCTTATCAGTCAAGCAATTCAACCAAGGAGACGCCTCAGTGGTCTTACCTCCTACCAACCCAGGTATGCCGATGTACATGGATTCGCCGGGTTTTCCGGTGATTACAGTAGGGAATACCATTCGGGTGATCGTGCCCGACTACCGGATGAACAATCGTTTGGATTTTCAATTTGACGCGGTGACCTGCTTTATGCAAGTAAACACCGAGGATTCTTCCAAGCCTTTACTGGGTGTATATGAAGTTTACGATGTGGCAAGCGGTGACTTGTCCCTGCCTTACTCGATAAAAGAATAATTTTTCAATTAAGCATCCTTGTTTATATTACCGGTTTCCTGGAGGGAACCGGTAAATTTTTTCTATGAAAGACAGTATTTTCAATCCAGACTACCAGCAAAAAGAAATTCAGGCCAAGATCATTAGTAGCTTAGAGCGAATTTCAGAAGCTTTTCGCGTTCTGCTCTGGGATCACGCCAAAGTGGCCGAGCTGAGTCCGATCCAGATCCAGCTTTTGGTGTTTATTGCCTATCACCCAGAAGAGCTTAGTCAGGTAAGCCATTTGGCCGAGGAGTTTAATATGACAAAGCCTACGGTAAGTGATGCTATCCGGGTACTCCATCAGAAGGGCTATCTGGATAAAAAACCCTCCACTCAAGACAAAAGGGTGTATACGCTTCACTTGACCGAGGCGGGAAAACGAGTCCTGGAAAAAGTGGAGCACTTTGCCAATCCTCTTCAAACAGCCTTAGGCTTTTTGAAAGAAGAAGAGCAGGTACAGTTATTCCAATCCCTCAACCAGTTTATTTACGACCTCAATCGCCAAGGTATTATTCGGGTTCAGCGTACTTGCCGGGGCTGTCGTTTTTACGAAAAGAAAGGAGAGGGAAAGCATTTTTGTCACTTGCTACAACAAGATCTGCAAGATCGGGAGCTACGAGTAGATTGCCCAGAGTTTGAAGCTCCTTGAGGGCCTTGGCTTAGGGGGTTCTCAAAAAATCTGGTATTTTAGTCGCATCGTATCGGCTTAACGTATTACACCATGTTTACTAAGAAAAAATATTCTCCCCTTCAGATGCTCTTGTGGACTCGTTGGGAGATTTTTACATTTTCTGCTTATGCCACAGCTGCCGTGGTCTTGTACGAAGTATTTGGGCAAACTTGGCTTCGCTTACCCTGGACCCCCATTGCTTTGATTGGTACCGCGGTTGCCTTTCTGATAGGTTTTCAAAACAACGCCGCCTATGGGCGTATTTGGGAAGCCCGCAAAATATGGGGAGGAATTGTTAATTATTCCCGTTCCTGGGGGATTATGGTCAAAGATATGGTCAGCAATGAAAAGGCCTTAGAACCTGTTTCTGAAGAAGAATTATACGATCATAAGAAGCGATTTATCCATCGGCATGTAGCCTGGATGACGGCCCTTCGCTATGCCATGCGGCAAAAAAAATCTTGGGAAGTCCTAACCGAATATGCCACCAATCGGGAGTGGCACGAAAAAGTCTTTATCCCGGAGCGAGATAACCCGATTAAAGAAACCCTGGCCCCTTATTTATCAAAGGAAGAGCTCCATTACGTTTGTGGCAAGACCAATAAGGCCACCGCAGTTCTCACCTTACAGTCCAATCACCTTCGTGAACTTAAAGAAAAGGGCTTAATCTGGGAGTTTTCCTTCTTGGAGTTGGAAGCCATTTTAGTGGAGCTTTTTAATCTACAAGGGAAGTCGGAGCGTATTAAAAATTTTCCCTACCCGCGCCAATATGCTACCCTCAGCTATGACTTTGTTCGCACTTTCATCATGTTTTTGCCTTTTGGGGTAATTCCTGAATTTGCCAATATTGGCTTGGAGTTAAAAGCCTCCTTTCCTACGCTTTCTCCTCTTTTTGTTTGGTTTGCCATTCCTTTTACGGTCATTGTCTCTTGGATCTTCAATACCATGCACCGCATTGGCACCGTGGGTGAGAACCCCTTTGAAGGCTCGGCCAATGATGTTCCCATCTCTACTATTTCACGAGGTATTGAGATTGATTTGCGGGAGATGATTGAGGAAGATCCAGAGCAGATTCCGGGACCATTCCCAATGACGCACGATGTGCAGATGTAAGTGAGCAGAGCGACCTTATAGACGGGAGCCGAGAACTGGTAACTGGGACAAGTTTGGGGAACAGCTTAGACACCCCAAAAAAGCTCTATCAGGAAGCCCCGATCATTGCCTCCAAAAGGGAATTTCGGCATAGGTGGCTTTACACAAGTGAAATAATTTGTGGGTTTGAACAAGGGATTATCGTATTTTCTACTTAGGTGCCTAGTTAATTAGAATAAGAACGCTCATAATCCTCAGCAAGTTAGGCTTACCAAGAATGTTCTTGATCTGAATGGAAGATATGAGGCTGGCCTAAGTATCAATAAACTGATTGAAAGTTGGCTCGATCCAATTTTGTAATTGAATCCCTTTAATGCGTTGTAAATGCCTTAGGTAATTGCTAACCATTACTAAATGGTTGGTCACGGCTGTACAGCCAATTAGCAAATCAAAATCGGGTATAAGTTCTCCTGATTTTTTCAACCGCGCTTTTTCTTTGGCAAAAAGAGAGAAACTTGAGTAAGCAGGTATAATGTCAAACAGAATCTCCAATTGCCTTAATTCATTCGTGTTTTTGGACGTTTTCGCTGTTTTCAGCTCCATAGATTAGTTCTAAAAGAGTAATCTCCGACAATGCACAAGCGGGGATCCCGACTGATTTTAATTTTTCCCTCAAGGAATATTTACCTTAAGAAAAAATATGCAGATGTCTGTATCTAATAAATATTGGGGCATTAGTCGAGAGATAAATCTGATTTAGAGATCGAGCGGTCCTTCAAGATTTCATATGCCAAATTATCTGCAGTATCAGCCCAGGCTCCAAACAAATTATCCAAAAGGCTCTCCTTATTTACTGGGCTTGATTCAATATCATGACGGAGGCTTTCCCCCAAACGCGAAAGAATTTCCAATTTTATCTCTAATCTCAGGGGCTTCAATAAACGCAAGTAATTACTCGCAATTGTGTTTTTCAAAATTCTTATTTATACTGATAAATATAACAAATTTGAGCTTTTATTATTTCCTTTTTCTTTTCACAAGCAAAAACTATATTAAATTTCACCCCTATTTACCTATCCTACCTTATCTCAGATAGCACAAAAACTCCATCTTCAATCCTCCCGATTTTGGTACCGGGTTTCATCGTGGAATCAAGAAAGATTTGGCTTAGGGATGGAACGGCCTGTTTGAGCCCGCCGCTGGCCGTGGGAAGGCCGGCGAGTAGTGACAGCCCGACCGGTGCCGACGCAAATGAGCATCTGGGTACATACTTTTAGCACCGGGAAGCCCCGATCATTGCCTCCAAAAGGGAATTTCGGCATAGGTGGCGCTATTCAAGCCCAATTGCATCAGGTTTTGAAGGTGTTCGCCACTTTCGGCATTGAGTACTACTTTGAGCATATGTTCGCCCGGGGGTAGGTCCATGATAGGAATAAAAGTGATCACGCCCATTTCGCCCGTTTGAGGATGGGTATGAAACTGCCAGTGGTAGCCCATTTGGTAATGGGTATCAATATACACCCGGTAAATGTCAGAGCAGCATTCAAAATACGTGAGGGGGCTCATACGGGAGTCTTCGCAGTTTTTGCCCAATAAACGCTCAATGATCTTTTGGTGTACAATGAAAAGCCGTAAAAAATCATCCGCAATAATCTCCGACTGGATACTCATATGTTCTATCATTTGGCCTTGGGGCCTTTGCTCCTCGTAGTAACGCAGATCATGGGTATGGGCCCGAGGCTGTATATTGAGATAACTGGGCATATCCAGGTACACATCCAAGCTCGCCCGACGGGTTAAGGTCAGGCCGAAAGCTACTAAGATGTATGCAATCCCCCCCAAAATAAGCCAACGGCTACTTAAATTACTCACCAAAGTGTAATAGGTGGTTCGGTAAAAGGGGGCCAAGGTAGTAAGCGAAAAAATACGGTAGATAGGGTAATATAGCTTACTCCAGGATTTGTGCTTTTTGAAATAGCCCAAAGAAAAGAAATCTACCAAATACAAAAAAGCCAGAAACAGGAAAAAACAAGAAACAATCCGCAAGATCCAGAAGGTTTGCATACCCACCTGTTCGGCGAGCTGGCTATGCGGAATAATAATCATCAAGGTAATGAATGCCCCGACAATGATGATAAAGAAAAAGAAGGAAAGGGAAAAAATAAGACTACAAATAGTCTCTAAACGGATCACATTATCTACGGTATCGTGTACTTTGTCTACGTGCTTTTGGTATTGTTCATGATAACGGATTTTTTTTCGTCGGATCCCTTCGGGAAAAGCGTAACTCAAAGTAACGGCTGCTACCCAGAAACCTCGTAGTACTAAGTGTACCGAAAAGCCAAAAATGAGCGCATTTAACGCGGCGGTAAGCAAAGCGGCAATCAAAACGGGCTCGTAATAGCCTTCTTGCTGCAAGAGAAGGATGGATTGACGGTGCAACCAATCGCTTACCTGTAAAAGAAAAAATATAGCTCCCCCGGAGATAAACAACTCCGGTTCCCAGCTTTTATCTTGAATGTCTTGTAGCCATTCGGGGGTGTTTTGACGCATCGCTAGCCTGGATTAAAAATAAAAAATGGCTACCCTACAATACTTCTTGAAATAAGCGGTTTAGTTTTTCGGCATCCGGAAATTTACGAGGGAAACTGGCTTCGGCGGCTTGGTCTTTCAGCATTTCTTCCTCAATAAAGCCTTGAAAGTAAGGAATAGGCGCAATTTCTTGTAACTCCGAGGAGCTTTCCCGAAGCTGCAGGAGCTCATCCATATACCCCATAAACTCCGAATCATCTTTCATCATCTCAAGGAGTTTCTGAAAAGCAATAGGAGGATAGGTTTTGTGGGTTAGGATCCATTTGGCACAAAGCAAAGGGCGTAGGGTGTAAAAATACTTTTTAATCTTTACCGAACTGCCTTGCAAATGCCCTAAAAAGGTATGACGCGCCATACCCAAGTAATGGTGGATGGCGGTACGGGGCGAAAAATATTCCGGAGCCAATTCTCTTAACTTTTGAATGAACCCACTATGCTCCCGGTAGACAATGGGAGACTGCATCCATTCAAACAAAGAGGCATTGGATTTATGAAATAAACGCAAGGCTTTGCGAATATCCCAGCCGATCAAATCCAGCTCTTCGGCTAGGAAAAGATCAATGGCTTCCTTACGGTCATAAATAGATAAGTATCTTGGTGATGACTGAGCGTAAATAAAGCGTACATCATAATCGCTATCCTTAGAAGGAAATCCCCAGGCCCGGCTTCCCGATTCGCAGGCATAGAGGATTTTTATCCCTTGTTCAGATTCTAACTTTTCCAACTCTTGCGAGATCTTCTCATTCATAGGTAAAGAGGTAATCGGTAAAACTATTTTTCGGATTGATGGATCGTACTATTCCGGATCCCGTATAGACCGTATATCACTAGGCCCAGCAGCATCCAAGTCAGTAAACGCAACCAGGTATTTATTGGAAGTGTAACCATCACCGTGATAGAACAAATGGCTCCAAGCAAAGGAACGAAGGGAGCAAAGGGCACCCGAAAAGGCCGTTCCAAGTTTGGCTGTGTATATCGGAGTATAAATATACCCAGACATACCCAAATAAACGCTAATAAAGTGCCAATAGAGACCATCTCAGTTAATATTTTTACGGGAGATATTCCCGCGATCAATCCAGCAATGCCCGCACTCAGCAAAGTGGTCACATAGGGCGTACGGTACCGGGGATGCAGTCGGGTAAAACTTTTGGGCAACAAACCATCCACCCCCATGGCATAAAAAATACGGGGTTGGGCCAATAGTAAGACCAACATGACAGATCCCAGTCCAACTAAACTACCTAATTTTACAAAAAGACGCAATCCCCAGAGGGTGCCACTTTCTAATCCGGAGACATTATCTAGGGCTTGGGCCAGCGGATCGGCCACATTGAGCTTCCGATAATCCACCAGTCCTGTCATGGCTAAGGCAACCAAAGCATAGATGAGAACAGCCAGCACAAGAGACCCCAAAATACCGATTGGAACATTTTTTTGAGGGTTCCGGGTTTCCTGGGCCGTGGTAGAAATGGCATCAAAACCGATATACGCAAAATACATCAAGCCAGCCCCTCGTAAAACCCCACTCCAACCAAACACCCCAAAAGTACCCGCATTGGGAGGGATAAAGGGTTGCCAATTGGCTTCCTCAAAGTAGGTCAGCCCAATACCGATAAAAATAACTAAGACGGTAAGCTTGATTAAGACAATCCATTGATTAAAGCGAACCGACTCCCGAATCCCAATAATCAAGACATAGGCCAAGAGTACAATAATGAACACGGCCGGGAGATTAAAGTATGCTCCCGTCCAATTGCCCTGGTCATCTATAGGAGGACGGGCCAAGTAGGTCGGGAATTGATAGCCCAACTCCGCCAAAAAACTCACAAAATAGCCTGACCAACCTATCGCCACGGCCGAAGCTCCTATCAAATACTCCAAAATCAAGTTCCAGCCCAAGATCCAGGCTACCAGCTCGCCCATCGTAGCGTAGGCATAGGTATAAGCACTTCCCGATACTGGGATCATCGAGGCAAATTCGGCATAGCAAAGACCCGTTAAGGCACAGGCAAAACCCGCTATGATTAGGGATATCACAATAGCCGGCCCTGTGTATTGAGCCGCGACCGTACCGGTGATCACCAAAATACCGGCTCCAATAATCACCCCTAGGCCTAAACTTATTAAATTACCCGCGTGCAGGGTTCGGGAAAAACCCTGATTGCCCCGGGCCGCCCGCATCAAATCTTCTATATTTTTTTTCTTAAAAATCTTATCCCACATGCTCGTATAAATTGGGGTGCAATTTATAAAAAATACGCACTTGGGCTGTTTATATTTTTCTGTATCGCCGACACAATAAGGCTCGAATCCAAAAGAATGGAACTTTCGTGCAATAAATCTGCCCCAATTAGCCACCCTGGCCCAAAGGAAAGCTTCGCTTGGTTTGACAATTCTATTTTGCCCATTAATTTTAAGATTCTGTACTAAGCACAAATCTATGGAACCCTATCTGCTTACCGTCTTGATCTTTTTGCCCTTGGCAGCCGGGCTTATTCTCTTGTTCGTTCCTGCCCGAAGCGAATGGGTCTTCAAAGGGCTCACAGTTCTGGCTATGAGCTTGGAACTCATCCTGGCCACCTGGGCCTACTTTGCCTTCAAAACACAAGGCAGCCCCCTACCCTACGGACATGAAAGCTTGCAAATGCTCGTCAAAACCCCTTGGATCAGTTTAGATTTGGGCAGTTTGGGCAGCCTATCTATCGAGTATTTTGTAGGAGTAGATGGTTTAAGCATTAGCTTGCTCTGGCTTAGCGGATTGGTCTTGTTTGTCGGAGCGATTGCCTCTTGGACCATCCAAAAATATGTCAAAGCCTATTTTTTACTCTATTTGGTACTGAGCGCCAGCATTGTGGGCTGCTTTGTGGCCCTTGATTTCTTCCTCTTCTATCTGTTTTTTGAATTTATGCTACTCCCCATGTTTTTCCTCATCGGGATTTGGGGGGGAGCTCGCAAAGAATACGCTTCCCTTAAATTTTTTATTTACACCTTATTAGGCTCACTTTTTATCCTGGTGGGCATGATTGCCCTTTTCTTGTCTACCTATGACCCGGTAAAAATGCAAGCGGAAAGTCCACAAAGCCAACAGCGCGCCCTGAGCCTGCTTGAATACCAAACGGGTATACAGTCTGGAGAGATTGTTCCCCCCAGCTATACCCGCAGCTTTAATATGATGTGGATGAGTGACCCCCATAATCGAATACCCGGTAGTATCTTAGATGGCGATACCGAGCAAAATAAAACCCTACGGTCCTTCATTTTCTGGGCCCTACTGATAGGCTTCTTGATCAAACTTCCCGTTGTCCCGGTACATACCTGGCTGCCCGATGCGCACGTGGAGGCACCAACTCCCGTATCGGTGGTCCTAGCCGGGATTCTCTTAAAAATTGGGGGCTATGGCATCATCCGGGTGGCGTATGGCATCTTTCCCCAAGAAGCCGCCAGTTATTCTTACATCCTGGCCCTCCTGGGGGCAATTTCCATCTTATATGGGGCTATGAATGCCCTGGCCATGGCCGATCTCAAAAAAATGATTGCCTACTCATCCGTTTCTCATATGGGTTTTGTGCTTGTGGGCTTTGCCTCACTCACCGCCGAGGGCATCCATGGGTCTATCTACCAGATGTTTAGCCACGGCATTTTATCAAGTTTTCTCTTTTTACTAGCGGGGGTGCTCTATGAGCGTACCCAAGACCGACAGATTGCCCATTACCGGGGCCTTTGGGAAAAAATGCCGTATTATACCTTTTTTGTGATGGTCGCCTTTTTTGCCTCATTGGGCCTCCCGGGTTTTTCCGGCTTTATTGGGGAGTTTTTTACCTTACTGGGCGGTTTTGCTTCCGATCTTGTACCTAATTGGATAGCCGTCTTGGCTACCGTCGGGATTGTGATGAGTGCCGCCTACTTTCTCTGGACTTTTCAAAAAATGTTTATGGGCCCTTATTGGGTGCGGGATGCTGAAAAAAACGACGGCCTGCTAAACGACTTAACTCCTCGGGAGATCTTCTTACTGTCTTCCCTCTCTCTTTTGACTTTTCTTACCGGTATTTTTCCTAACCTGCTATTTGGCCCTATGGACAGTACCGTCCAGGCCTTTATGAGCTTATTTGCCAAGTAAAAATACGGGGCTTGCCCGCGCTAAGTGAGATCCTGCGTCCTAAAATATAGAGTGCCGGCGCGGGCCGGGCTTTCGCCACTCGCCGGCCCGCCCACAAACCAGCGGCGGGCTCAAACAAAGGCTCTATCCCTAAGCCAAAAAATCCTGAAATTCTTTGCCTTTATTTTTTCAAACGTCCCCCTCTTCTTCAGCTTCTCGTAAAGCTTTATGCTCTTCTCTTAGTTTTTTGGGCAATTTGGCCACCACCAAGTCATAGGAATGATTGATCCAATGATAGATTTCTGTATCAGGCATTTCATCGTTGACCACTACGGTATTCCAATGTTTTTTATTCATATGATAACCGGGCCGTACGCTAGTGTACTTGGCCCTCAGTTCTTGAGCAAGTTCTGGGTCATATTTGAGGTTCATGCTAGCAAACTCTTCTATGTCGGTGAGGGCAAACATCTTTCCCATGACTTTAAAAACCAGGGTATTTTCATCAAAGGGGAGGGATTCGCTTACGGCAGTTTTGGCGAGGCAAAACTCTCTAAACTCTTCAATATGCATGTTGCAATAGCTTGTTGTTTTACAAATATAAATAATTTGCTTCAGGCTAGGATTGGCCCCAGGGGTTTTAGGTCCCTAGGATTTTCGCTAAATTTAAAAACTTTTATGAAAGGCATTTGTCTTCATATAAGTGCATTTTTAGCCTTAATACAAAATTATCCCTAAAAGTAGATTCCCTATGATCGAGCAAACGGAAAGCACCACTTTTGAAAACACCTTGGCCTTTGCCCAGCAAATGGATCAAGCCGACCTCTTGGCCGATTTTCGTAAGGAATTTTACTTCCCCCAGCATCAGGGGCAAGACCAAATCTATTTTACCGGAAACTCCCTGGGCCTTCAGCCTAAATCGGCCCGGACCTACCTCGAGGGACAAATGAAGCGCTGGGAAGAACTCGCCGTTGAAGGCCATTTTGCCGGAGACAACCCTTGGCTTAATTACCACCGTCAGCTGCGCGAACCTCTCTCCCGAATCGTGGGGGCCCTCCCCGAGGAAATCACGGTCATGAATACCCTCACCGTCAATGTTCACCTCTTGATGGTCAGTTTTTACCAGCCCCAAGCCAAAAGAAATAAAATCTTGATGGAGGCTCACGCTTTTCCGTCCGATCAATATGCCGTAGCCTCTCAAGCTCATTTTCACGGCTTAGCTCCCCAAGAAACGGTTTTAGAGTTTCAGGCCCGGGAAGGTGAGTACTTGCTCCGTACCGAAGATATGGTCCAAAAGATCAAAGACGTGGGAGATGAACTAGCGCTCGTCATGCTGGGAGGGGTCAATTATGCTAGTGGTCAGTTTTTTGATTTAGCCGCCATCAGTCAGGCAGCCCACGAAGTAGGTGCATATGTGGGCTTTGATTTGGCCCACGCCGTGGGGAATGTCCCGCTACACTTACACGCTTGGGATGTAGATTTTGCCTGTTGGTGCTCCTACAAATACCTAAACTCCGGCCCTGGCGGTATTTCGGGGGCTTACATTCACGAAAAACACCACGACAATCCCAACATGCCCCGCTTTAATGGCTGGTGGGGTTATAAAGAATCTACCCGGTTCTTGATGGAAAAAGACTTTGTCCCCGAACCGGATGCCGATGCTTGGCAATTGAGCAATGCCCCTATACTTCTCCTGGCTACCCACCACGCATCCTTGGAGTTATTTGACCGGGCGGGTATGCACAACCTTCGCTTAAAAAGTCTCCAACTCACTGCCTATTTAGAATACTTAATCCATCAAGTCAACGAAGAGGTTTCTGCTTCCTTAGGGATTCTCACCCCACAAAACCCCGAGCAGCGCGGTTGCCAGCTTTCCATCATCGTAGAACCCAATGGGAAAGCCGTATTTGATGGCTTGATTGCCTCTGGGGTAATGGTAGACTGGCGCGAACCCAATATCATTCGGGCTGCCCCAGTACCGATATACAATTCATTTCAGGATGTGTTTCATTTTGCCGATAGACTGAAGACGTGTTTGGGAGGCTAAGCTTGGCGCCGAGTTTGTCTAGAGAAGAGAGAGGAGAGATTGCTTTTGCTTGAGTGTTTGCAAGCCCAATTTACCTGGGCAATCATCTTGTACAGCCGTCTATCAAGGCATCACAAATGCCAAGAACTTGCGGTCGTATAGCGTAGGCAGCCTAGCAAGTTTTTCCCCATCTCGCCTCAATTTTTCTACACTAGCTTCTTCTTAAGCTTAGGGATAGAGCCTTTGTTTGAGCCCGCCGCTGGATGCGCGCAGGCCGGCGAGTGGCGAAAGCCCGGCCCGCGCCAGCACCCTATTGCCTTTGGGCACACTGGGTATTTGCGCGGGCAAGCCCCACAATTTATTCTTCCAATTTGGAAAAACTGGTAGGTTCGGCTTTTTCGTTTAAAATTTGCAATACCGAATTTTTAAGCTCGGGGTACTCAAAGGCTTGGTCGTACAAGTACTGCCAATAGGTATAATGGGTATCTCCATTGATTTTGCCCAATACATACATTTTGTTTTCGGCCTTGACCTTAAAGCTGTGCTCGGTATGGACACTTTGGCTAACCTCTCCGTCTTCTTCGGTCACAAAAAAGAGGTGCTTGTAATAGAGTTGGTTTTCGGGGGCTTCGTATTTCTCGAAGGCCATGACTTGCTTGCCATTCCACTCAAACTGGTCAAAGCAGAACATCTCTTGCATTTCTTCGGGAAGTTTTCCGTTTTTGAAGGCCTTGTAGAGTTGTTTGCGATAGGGATACACCTCATCGTACTTCTCTTGGGCATATAAGGCTTTGATTAACTTAGAAATAGAGAGATAATCCTTGGGATAGAGTTCCAGAAGCAGTTTGAGGTTTTCTTCGGCCTTCACATAGTTTTTGAAGAAATACTCGAGCAAACCGATGTTGTAGAGGCAGAGGGCATACTCGCTGGCTGTACTATCCATGCGATCCTTGCCTTGATAATAGGTTTTAAGGGCTTTTTCCGGATGTTTTTGTTCCTGGTGGATTCGCGCTACTTCAATAATGGGCCGGGGAGGGCAGTCTTCATAGCGTGTAGCCGCGGTATACTCGTTTAAGGCACTGTCTACCAATTCTAAGCCCATAAACGCATCCCCTAGGCCGAGGTACAAGTTGTAGTCATCTTTCCCAAAGTTACGGGCCCTACGAAGACTTTTAAGGGCCTTGCTGTAATCTTTTAAGTAGAGATACGTGAAACCTTTGTAAAAGCGGTATTCGGGGTTGAGAGGTTTTTTCTCGATAGCCCGCTCAAAACAATAAAGGGCTTTTCGGTCTTCTTGTTTGGCGTAGAAGCATAAGCCTACATAAAAGAGCCCTTCTTCATTGAGTTGCTCTTCATCTTTGACCAACTGAATGGCCAGATCGTATTTTCGCTCTTCATAAAATATCCGCAAAGAATCATTGATATCTTGGGCGGTCAATACTCTTGGCACTGACAAGAATAATAAGGCGAAAAAGAATAATACCTTGCTAGTTTTCATTCTTTTCAAAATTTTAGATAATGTCTCTTTGATCAAGAGGGGTTGTGCGCTTCATCAGCATCTACGAAGGCAGCATATCCATGTTTATACTTAGGGTAATAATTAAATTGATTTTCGGTATGAATTACCGGAAATGGGTGAGATTAAGATGGGAATGATAGCTTTTTTTACATTCGCGCTGCCAATAAAAGATCCAGATCTTTGTGTGGCAAATTGAATTTTTTGGCAATATCTGCATTTGTAAGATTGCCCTTGTAGGCGTATACGCCTTTCATAAACCATTTGTTTTTAAAAATCATCTCATCTATGCCCCCACACTCTCCAATCTCCAGTAAATAGGGGGCAAATATGTTGCTGAGGGCGGTGCTCGAGGTCCTAGCCACGCGCGAAGCTATGTTAGGTACGCAATAATGAATCACCCCATGCTTGGTGAAGGTAGGGTTTTTTAAGGATGTAATATCGGATGTCTCAACGCAACCTCCTTGATCAATTGATACATCAATGATGACAGAGTTGGGCTTCATTTGCTTGACCATTTCTTCGGTCACAATGATCGGACTCCGGCCTTTATCGGCCCGGACCGCCGCGATGATCACGTCGGCTTGCTTGATAGCCTCGGTAAGGTGGAGTGTATCCAAGGAAGAAGTATAGACCTGATGGCCGATAGCATACTTCAAACGGCGCAGTTTATAAATATGGCGATCAAATACTTTAATTTCGGCTCCTAGGCCTAGACCGGTTCGTACCGCGTATTCCCCAACCGTTCCAGCTCCTATAATGACCACTTTGGTGGGGGGAACCCCCGTCACTCCGCCTAAAATGATACCTTTTCCATCCCGGTGACTACTCAAAAACTCGGCCGCAATCAGCATCACGGTGCTACCGGCGATTTCGCTCATGGTACGGACGGCCGGCATGCCCCCAACCTTGTCTTGAATAAACTCAAAAGCCAGGGTGGTAATTTTCTTTTTGAGAATGGCCCGAACATATTCTGGACGGAGTTTGGCCATTTGGATAGCCGATATGAGGGTACGCCCCGGCTTCATTAAGGAGAGCTCTTCTTCGGTTGGGGGCTCAATTTTTAGGACGATGTCCGACTCAAATACTTCTTTGCTCGAGTAAGCAATCTTGGCCCCTACCTCACTGTAATCTTGGTCGGAAAATTTAGATTCTTCGCCAGCTTTGGTTTCGATATATACCGTATGGCCTCTTTGACTAAGCAAATCCACCGCTTCGGGGCGGAGGGCGACCCGTTTTTCATTGGGGCTATTTTCCTTGGGGACCCCAATACGAAGGCTTTGAAACTTTTCCTGTACCGGGGACATTTGCTCCACAGGGTACAGCATCAATTGCTTCTTGGCAACTGGATCAATTTCTATTTCTTCCTCTTTGTATTGCTTACTCATATGGCTTCAAGCTCAATAACCCGATTATTTTCTTCCCGAGACAATCTAATATACAAAAAATGAGGAGGAAGTAACTCCTCTATATACGATGCCCATTCTATCCAACAATAATGTCCACTGTAAAAATACTCTTCATACCCCATATCCATCACTTCTTCCAAAGACTTTATCCGATAAAAATCAAAGTGATAAATGGGGCCTCCTTGATCTGTTTGATATTCGTGTACCAAAGCATAGGTAGGGCTCTGTATTACATCCTCTACTCCAAGCTCTTTTCCTAGGGCTTGGATGAGGGTAGTCTTCCCTACGCCCATCTCCCCTGCCAATGCCCAGACCTTGTATTCGGCGGCAAATTTAAGGATTTTTTTGGCTACTTCGGGTAAGTCCTCCAAATTCTGGTAACTTATCTTCATAGATATTTTTTCCAGCTTCCAAATTACCTAGTCCTGGTACAAAAAAAAAGCCGACTTGCGTCGGCTTTCTGATTTTTAGGCAATTACCTCCATTTGGAGGCTTTTGATTAACTCCTAGGAGACAAGACCGCAAAGGGGATAATCATTTCTTCCATAGATACCCCTCCGTGTTGGAAGGTGTCCCGGTAATAATTTACGTAGTAGTTAAAATTATTGGGGTAAGCGAAGAAATAATCTTCGGTGGCAAATACGTAAGAGGTGGATACGTTTAATTTGGGCAGGTGGTATTCTTTGGGGTTGCTTAGGCTTAGGACTTTATTATCATCGTAACTCAGGTTTTTGCCTTGCTTAAAGCGCAAATTGGTATTCACATTCCGGTCTCCAATGATTTTAAAAGGCCTTTTTACGCAGATTGTTCCGTGATCGGTGGTAACAATGACCTTTACATTCTTTTGGGCCAACTTGGTGAGTAGGTCCAACAGGGGCGAGTGTTGAAACCAGGAACGCGTTAATGAGCGAAAAGCCGACTCATCGGGCATCAGCTCCCGTATCATATTCATGTCCGTCCGGGCGTGGGAGAGCATATCCACAAAGTTGAATACCACGGCATTGAGCTTATTGTTGAGCAGGTTGTCTGCCTGGTCTACCACATTCTTCCCTTGATTTTGGGTAATAATTTTGTGGTAGGAATGCTTGATATCAAAGCGGTTCTTTTTAAGCTGACGCGCCAGAAATTCCGACTCATTCAAGTTTTTTCCTTCTTCTTCGTCTTCTTGTACCCAGATATCGCTGTGATATTTGGCCATATCATTGGGCAACATACCCGAAAATATAGCATTCCGCGCATATGCCGTAGTGGTTGGCAAAATGGAGAAATAGGCCGACTCCTCGTCTATGGTATAATACTCTGAGAGGATAGGCGCAATCATACGCCATTGATCATAGCGTAGGTTGTCAACCAAAATAAAAAATAAGGAATCAAAGTTATCTTCCTCAAGCAAGGGAAATACTTTTTTACGCATGAGTTGATGCGAGAGCACAGGCCGGTCTACATCCGGATCGTTGAGCCAGTCTCCGTAATTTTCCTCGATAAACCGGGTAAAATTGGTATTGGCCTCACTTTTTTGCATATCCAGGATCTCCGACATATCCTTGCTATTGGTGCTCTCAATCTCCAGCTCCCAAAAAATCAGCTTTTTGTACACCTCGATCCATTCGTGATGGTCCATCCGGTCATTAAAGGCCATGGCCAAGTTACGAAAGTCTTGCTGATAGCCCTGATTGGTTTTCTCACTGATCAAGCGCTTGTTATCCAATAATTTTTTGACCGAAAGTAGTATCTGGTTGGGGTTGAGCGGTTTGATGAGGTAGTCGGCGATTTTAGACCCAATCGCTTCTTCCATGATGTGCTCCTCTTCACTTTTGGTGATCATAATCACCGGGATCTCTGGCTTAATCGCCTTAATTTGGGTTAAAGTCTCCAAGCCCGTCATTCCGGGCATGTTTTCATCCAAAAAGATAACATCAAAGTTTTCTTCCTGGATGATATCCAAGGCATCTGTGCCACTGTTGACGGGAGTTACTTCGTAGCCTTTTTTGGATAAGAAGAGAATATGGGGTTTTAATAGTTCAATTTCGTCGTCGGCCCATAAGATTGAGTAGTTTTGCATATGAAAGGATATTTGCGTTTTCGTTTAATCACATATAAAAAGAAAGAGTAATTATAGGTATAGGCAGACGAATAATAAATTACTATAAAATTTTGCTGGGCAGAATAAAGAAATAATTCAATAAAACACCATATAAATCTCTTTATTTTAAAGGAATAAATAGATAAAAGGAGTTCCCTTATTACTTTCTTACCAAAGAAAATTAGTTTTTTTTAATATTTACCCCAGATAAAATACCTCCTATCCCTAAAACCAGGAAATAGCACTTTTAGTATTAAAATAAAAGATAAATATGAGCCAGTATACCGCCAGTAGTCCCGAAGAAGCCTTATCGCTATTGGGCTCCGGACAAAGCGTATTTATTCACAGCGTTGCGGCCACTCCCCAAGTTTTGGTCAAGGCCCTCCGAGACCGGGTAGATTCGCTCCGGGATGTCACGATTTATCACCTGCTTACTACGGGCGATGCCCCCTACACGGATGAAATTTGTAAAGACAGTTTTCATCTCAAGACCTTTTTTGTGGGGCCTAATACCCGCAAAGCCATCAACCAAGGCCGGGCCGAGTACATTCCCGTGTTTTTAAGCGAGATCCCTCAAATTTTTAGGCGTAAAATTATTCCTTTGGATGTTGCCCTCGTGCAAGTATCCAGCCCCGACCGTCACGGCTTTTGTTCCCTGGGCCCCTCAGTAGATATGTCGCTGGCCGGACTCCAGTCGGCCCGCATCAAAATTGCCGAAATTAACCCTCAGATGCCCCGAAGCCACGGCGATGGCAACCTGCATATTTCGGCTTTTGATAAAGTGGTGGAAGTCGATTACCCCCTCCCCTCTTTCCCGCCCCAAGAACCCAGCGAAACCGACCTGGCCATTGGCAACTTTGTGGCCAGCCTGGTAGAAGATGGAGCTACCATCCAAGCCGGGATTGGGGTGATCCCTGATGCAGCTTTGGCAGCTCTAAAAGATCATAAAAACTTAGGGATCCATACAGAAATGTTTTCTGATGGCTTGATTCCCTTGGTAGAGTCGGGCGTCATTACAGGCACCCATAAACATATCAATCGCCACAAAATCGTATCGGCCTTTGTATTGGGCACCCAAAAAGTCTATGATTTCATCCATGACAATCCTTTGGTGCAAATGATGGATGTGGCCTATGTCAACCATACGGCCGTCATTTCTCAAAACCCCAAAGTTACCGCCATCAACAGTGCCATCGAGGTAGATTTAACCGGGCAAGTGGCGGCCGATTCCATCGGTACCCGGATATATTCTGGGATTGGGGGGCAGATGGACTACATTCGCGGGGCCTCTCTTTCCGAAGGAGGAAAACCCATTATTGCCTTGCCCTCTACTACCTCCAAAGGTAAAAGCCGGATTAGTGCTTGCTTAAACCCAGGAGCCGGAGTAGTCACCACCCGGGCCCACGTGCACTATGTCGTCACCGAATACGGCATTGCCGACTGCTATGCCAAGAGCATGAAGGAAAGTGCCGAAAACCTCATTCGCATTGCCCATCCCGACCACCGTGAGTCCTTAGCCAAAGAAGCCCGGGATTTTTGGGGGCTTCCCGTAAATATCTAAGCGCAAGTGGGGCTGTCCCCCGGCTGTCATTTTCGGCTTTGATCTAAAATGGGCGGCCGGGGGTCGGGCTTTCGCTACTCGCTGGCCCCCGCACAAACCAGCGGCGAGCTCAAACAGGCCGCTCTATCCCTCAGCTGAAGAAGAGGCGAGAGCAGAGATTTTGGGAACTGGGAGCCAAGAACCGGGAGATGGGAGAAGAGAGATAAGCAATCCGGTACTGTACACGGGTTGAGCGGCCCATATTCAGCCCATAAAACTTGCAGTCGCCGCCCAGGGCAGACCGGAGGATATATTTGCAAGCTTCCCATTTCTCGCCTATTTTCGTTTGATATTGGCTAAAACAACCCATAAAAACGAACTGGATACTATCATGACAAAAGCAACCATTAAGAGAGGCCTTTACATCATTTGGGCCATCCTATTTTCTGTCACAGCTTGCAATACCCCTAGTCCTCAGCAAGAGGATAGCCCGCAAACGGATGAATACCCCAGTAGCGTAGAAAAAAAAGAAGGCTGGTGGAAAGAGGCCATCATCTACCAAATTTACCCCCGTAGTTTTAAAGATTCAGACGGCGATGGGGTTGGCGACCTCCGGGGGATCATTGAGAAATTAGATTACATCCAGAGTTTAGGCGTAGACATGGTCTGGCTCAACCCCATTTATACTTCTCCCAATGCCGATAATGGCTATGACATCAGCGACTATCGCGGCATTATGGAAGAGTTTGGTACCATGCAAGACTTTGATGAGCTCTTGGAAGGCATGCACCAAAGAGGCATTATGCTGGTCATGGACCTGGTCGTAAACCACAGCAGCGACGAACACCCCTGGTTTGTGGAGTCCCGTAAATCCCGGGATAACCCTTACCGAGACTACTACCATTGGTGGCCAGCCGAAAAAGGCCAGCCCAATCCCCGGTTTAGCTTTTTTGATGTCAATAGCGATGCTTGGCTCTACGACTCCCTGAGCAATGCTTATTTCCTCCACTACTTTGCCCGAAAACAACCCGACCTCAACTGGGAAAACCCCAAGGTACGCCAAGAAGTCATGGATATTATGCGGTTTTGGCTAGACAAAGGGATTGACGGCTTCCGCATGGATGCCTTCCAATATGTTTCCAAAGACACTACTTTCCCCAAACTGCCCGAAGGTTACGAGGAAGATATCATCAAATATTACGGGATGGGGCCCAATTTACACCCTTATTTGCAAGAAGTAAACCGGGAAGTAATCAGTCAGTACGACGTGATGACCGTGGCTGAGGGGGCGGGCAGTACCTTTCAAGATGCCCACGACTTGGTAGACGACGACCGGAACGAACTCAACATGGTCTACCACTTTGAAGGCATGGACATTGGCAATACCTTAGAGGGATACAAACTAGCCGACTTTAAAGAGGTTTACTCCCGCTGGGACAGTGCCTTTGCCAAAAGTGGCTGGCTTTCTATCTTCCTGGCCAATCACGATGTGCCCCGAATGGTGAGTAAATATGGCAATGATTCACCAGAGTTTCGGGAAGTTTCGGCTAAAATGCTCAATACCTTTATTTTAAGCATGCGCGGTACTCCCTACTGCTACCAAGGCGATGAGTTGGGCATGACCAATGTGCGCTATGAGAATATTGAGGACTATAATGACATTGCTGCCAAGAACGGATACGAACGCATAAAACAAGAAGGAGGTGATCTGGATGCCTATATGGAAGAACTTAAGGCTTTGTCCCGGGACAATTGCCGTACCCCTTTCCAGTGGGATGACTCCGAATACGCTGGTTTCTCCACCGCCCAACCTTGGCTGTCCGTCAACCCGAATTATACCGAGATCAATGCGGCCACTGCGGATAAAGATCCCAACTCGGTCTTGCATTATTTTCGTAAGATGACTGCGCTGCGTAAGGCCAATCCGGTGCTGGTCTACGGAGCCTATGAATTGCTAGATAAAGATAATCCGCAGGTTTATGCCTATACCCGCGTGCAGGGAGAAGACAAGATGGTGGTCTTGCTTAATTTCTCGGAAAAGGAAGCAGCTTTTGCCCTGCCCGAAACGATGGAACTGGGAGAAGTGCAGATTAATAATTACGAGGACTTAAAGCAGGGAGAAGGGCTAGTCAACTTGCAGCCTTATCAAGCGGTGATTTATAAATTTTCGGAGAAGGCGGGGAGTTAAATGAAGCCATGTTCGGCTGCAATGGCATTGCGGCCGCTTCTTTTTAGCATGTGTAATGCCCATTATGCTAAACCGCATTGGCAAACTTGCGGGAAATGAGGGGTATTTGCCTAATCGCAAGTTGCAAACTTGCTCCAATGGTTCCCACATTTACGCCTTTCGGCCAAACTTGCGGGAGGTAGAGGCTAGCAATTTAGAGAATTGCTTTTACGAGGAAGTTCGGGATGATCCTGCGGAACATCCACTCACAACGAGTGGCAAATACACCCGAGCCAATAGTTCCCAAAATCTCTCCTCTCTCCTCTCTCCTCTCGCTTCTTCTTCAGCTGAGGGATAGAGCGGCCTGTCTGAGCTCGTGGGGGGATGCGGGGAAAGGCAGCGAGTAGCGAAAGCCCGACCCCCGGCCGCCTATTTTAGATCAAAGCCGAAAATGACAGCCGGGGGGCAGCCCCAGATGCTATGCTTAATCGTGGGTATCAAAAACGATATTGCCCAGGTCTTTGCCTTCGGAACGTTGGGCCCGGAGATGACGGGCTTCGTTTTGCTCATCCCGGAGACGGGTGAAGCGGTAAAGGGGTTGGCCGTACTCGTCATTATCTAGATCGCCGTCAAAGTCTTGAAGAAGTTGGCGCAAGATCGGCTCGCTGGTTTGGGAGGTGAGTTTTTCCAAACGGGAGTCGGCATTGGCCACGTCGAGGATTTCTTTTTGACTAAGAGATTCCTTGGGGCTTTGGTAAATCACCTTCATCAAGCGCTTGCGGATGTTTTCTTGGTGGCGCTTGCGTTCTTTGGGAGCGATTTGGAAAGAGCGTAAAATGGGTACCAAGAAAAACAAAAAGGAAAAAGTAAACGGGACGGCTCCTAGTAAAATTACAATCCATTCTTGTCCTTGGAGGGCGATTTCCTCGATATTTTGTAGCCCCCCAAATAGGATAAAGGAGGCAAAGGCCAGGTTGAAGAGGTTCATAAAGACTACCCCGGCATTGCGGCCGCTGGTATTGCCGGTGAGTTTGTATTCAGGCTCGTACTCGTCCCAATACCACTCGATTTGGGCATCGGTATCGGTGCTGCTGCTTCGGGCAAGTTCGTAGAAATCTCCGTACAATACTTTATTTTCACTAATCTTAGAATCTCCCTGGTAGCGGGTGATCACCTCGGTAAAGAAGTCTTCGGCCTGGGGGTTGTTCCAACCGGCCAAGCCTACGATTTCGGGCATAACGATTAGCCCTTTGTTTTCCCGCAGGTAGGCGGCCACTTCTTTTTGGTTGGCTAAGGGGTGGGCTTCTACCCGGGGCGGGCCAAATACAAAATCGTATACCGAAGCCACGAAGTTTTTGCCTTTTTTCTTCTTTTTACGCTTTCCCCAGACCGAAGGGCGTGATTCGTAGCGGCGGTAATTATAGCCGTAGGGGTCGCGGTCGTAGTAGGTCCCCCCCGTGACGGTTCGCCAAAAAAACAGGGAACGGAACATCTCTCCCAGGACTTCAAACCCACCTGAGACATCTACACTTCCCCCTCGGGAGCTTCCGCCGCCCCGGTTGTCGTTATTGCCGGCCATCATAGCCACAATCATAGCTATTAAGAGAATTAAGAAGATCACAAAATATACGACCAGGGTGAGGGTAATCCAGATTTTGAAGACAAACACAAAGGTATTCCAAAGGGATTGTTTGGCGCCTTGCCACCATTCGGCCCAGGTGCGTTCGCCCCGACGGTGCAGGGTTTTGCCAAAGTCGTAGAGCAAATCGCCATTTTCGGTTACTTGGAGGCGGCAGTCATAACGCTGCATGAGTTGGTCTAGGGCTTCTTTGGCCTCTGGCCAGGCATAACCGGTCAGGGCGGCCGCATCCCCGATGGTAAAAACCCGGTTTCTTCCTTTGAGTCCCTGTTCAATTTTTTGTACTCCGTCGATCAATTGCGGCTTATTCATAAAGTTTGGTTGGTTTAGAATATGGTTTTAGTTTATGGGCAATACTTGTATTTTACCTAGCTTAAATTAAAAATGCTTTCCCGATAAAAAATTAATATATTAATAAGTATATATACGGGAAAAAGCGTAAAAGTTGGTTTTGGTTCCCGGCAAGTACATTTTAAACAAAGTCTGGCAAATGCATAAAACTTTCCAAGCCTTTCTAAAATATTTGTATCTTCCCGCCTCAAATCATTACACGGGAATGTATGGAAATTGGGAAAGTTTTTGATGAAATCCAAGATAATTACACGGTTAAGATTGCCCGCTGGGTGCCTTATTATCATCAGTTAGTGGCGGCAATCTCAAGCGACTTGCCCCAAGGATTCGAGCCTAAAAGAATCCTCGACTTGGGCTGTGGCAATGGCAACATTACCTACCAAATTACTAAAAAGTTTCCCGAGGCATCCTACCATCTCTTGGATGCATCTTGGGAAATGATTCAAGCATGTCAGATGCGTTATGGTACTCAAGGCCCCTTTTCGTATACTCAGTCTTTATTTCAGGAATTGGACTTGGAAGAAGAGGCCTATGATCTCATTGTGGCTGGCCTCAGTATTCATCACTTGCGAGAAGAAGAAAAGAAAGCTCTTTACCAAAAAGTACATAGGGCCCTGGTGCCCGGGGGTATTTTTTCTAGCTCGGACCTCTATATCGAGCGGATTGACGGGGAGTTTCACTACGAAATGCACTTAGAGATCTGGGAAGAAATGGCCCGGGAACTAGGCACCCCGGATGAGGAGTGCAGCTTTTTGTTTCAACACCATGATGATTATGATTTCCCCAATCATTACCGAAAGCATTTGAGTTGGTTAGGGCAAATTGGTTTTCAAGATCCGCATGTTACCTGGATCAGAGATTATTGGGGCAATATCCGGGCCCAAAAAACCCGGCAATCTTAGGCCGGGTTTTGTCTTTTGTGGTATACTGCTTTTATAAAAATAAATTCTTCCTTCTCCGCGTATAAAACTTTGTAAAAGCCTATCATTTTGAAGCAGTGCTTGTCCCTTTCCATACGGAGTAAGGGTTCGGGCGTACCGTAGGCATACTCTTCTCTTAGCAAAGCCACTTGCTGTAATAAGTGATCTACCCAAGAGCGGGCCCTCGTTGGGGAAGCTCCCGCAATACGCACAAAAATCTGTCTTAGCTGATCTCGGGCCGATTCCGTCCAAAAAATTTCCTTGGCTACCATTGTTTCACCTCTCTTTCTAAGTCGGCTTGATTATAGACTCTTTGCTCCTGAATAGCCAAATTGGCAGCATTGATTAATTTGTAAAAGATTTGGGAGGACATGGCTTGTACATTTTGGTCATCGGGGTCTTCTACGGCCCAGGATTTGATAAAGGGGTTACTTTTGACCCATTCGGTGACGGCATCTACGTCGGCCGGGTCAATTTCCAAGATTAACTGAATCATAGCATTTCCTAATTTTCGTGAAGGAATTTGCTTTTAATTTAGAAAAAAAATTAAACAAAGCAAGGCTTGGCTTGTTAGCCATGTAGAGTAAATCTATTTTTTTGATAGTATATAAAAAGGAACCGCATTAGTCTAATGATTGGCCCAGACCAAGTTGCCTATACATTTCATTTTTACTACTTCATACATACATTTCTACAATACCAAGATTCGTTTGTGTTTTCCCTTTTGATTTACTCCTTTTTCGTTCGGCACACCTAAAACTTAAGAGGGATGAAGAGATTGAATAAGACTAGCAGCATCTCAGATCAGCAGGAGACCCTCGCCAAAATCCGTCAACTTTTGGAAAGTGTGGATGCAGAGCAATTGCGTCTGGCTTTACACCTACTCGAGGGGAGCAAGGCTCCGGGCGAATTGCTTAGTTATTTGATAGGCCTTAGCTTTTGGCATATTCAAGATACCATCCGGGAACAAGCTTACCGGATTTTAAAACGTTCGGCCAGCTATGACTTGATGCGGCATGTTCAAAATACTTGGACTCCAGACTTTCTCTGGGAGTTTAATGAGGTGAAAGTAGCTCACTTTTTAAGGGCATTTACCAAACACCCGGCGATTAACCGCAATGTATTGGCGATGTCTTGCTTAAAATATGGTGGGAAAGGCGGAAAATTCTGCCTAGAAAACAAAGTAGCCGATCCTATGCGTATTTTGGAACTCATCATCCAGGATAAAGAATTGTATTTGGCCAATTATGCCTTGATGGAACTCCCAGCGGAAGTGGGATACTTTCCTGAATTGCACATTCTCAATATCAGTGGGAATCACTTTGAGAGTTTGCCTAAGGAGATTTATTTTCTGAAGAATCTTCAGGGGCTCTACTTTAACCGCACCCCGCTTAATGCCCAGGCAATCCAAGAGTTAGAAACCCACTACCCCCTTATGTTTGCCAAAAAATATACGTATGAGGGGCATGACTATCGTCGGGAACAGGCTTTTTTGAAGGCTTATATACTTTATAGTAAGGCCCTTCACTTATGGCCGCAAATGGAAGAGGCCCAAGTATATAGTAATATGACCCGGGTACAAAGCGGAAGATCGCAAACGGTTAAGCAGCATGTACTTCACTTGCTCAAAAAACTGGACCAGGAATTAGTTCAAAACCCCTTATATGCCCAAGCTTGGTATTATCGGGCCTGTTTGCTTTGCTTACTAGGCGATGCCAAAGCGTGTATCAAATCGCTTAAACACGCTATCACCCTCAACAAACTCATCACCATAAAAGCCCACGAGGACGAAATTTTTGAGATATACCGGGAAATCCCGGAATTTCGTAAATTGCTTTGGCAATTATAAATTTATGGACGATTTACATCTGGACCCCAAGCCCGTCCTCCGGGATATAGAACGAATTAGCAGTAAACTGGTAACCGGTGATTATGAAGCAGGAATTCAAGCGGAACCCTTTTATGGTCACTTTTTTATAGGACTGGTTAAGAAAATCACCTACCGTACCAGCACTCTAGCTGTAGCATACGACCAAAACTTGATCACCTTATATGTCAATCCTGGTTTTTGGCACGAGTACCTACAACACGATGCTTTGAAATTGGGAGCTATCAAGCACGAAATCCTCCATTTGGTCTTTAAGCACATATTAAGAGTAGAAGGCTTTAATAATAAGAAGGTATTCAATATTGCGGCCGATTTAGTGGTGAATCAATACGTCGATGAAAAGCAATTACTGGATGGAGCCGTTACCTTATATGATTTTGAAAGCCTAGAACTTAAGCCACACCAACACGTCAATTACTATTATACACATCTACTTGACTTGTTAAATAAGTATACAGACAACCCGGAATCGGATGAAGCCCAACAAGACCGGCCGTGGAACACCTTAAGGTCTTTTTTGGATGATGAAAATCCCCTCCATAGCAAGCATTGGTTTTGGCAGGATATAGAAAAGATTACCGGGGCTGAAAAAGACATAGCCGAATCTATCATTGATCAGGCTATGGAAAGCACGCTTTCCTGGATCAAAACCGAAGACTACGAAAAATTACCCAAGGGCTTAAAGCAGTACTTGGGTAAATTTGAACAGGCCCGAAAGCCCATGATCAATTGGAAAAGGGCTTTACGGCTTTTTGCCAACAGCAGCCGTAATACCAAAATACGTAATACGATCCGTAGGCCGTCTAAACGCTACGGCACCAATCCGGGTATACGGGTGAAGCGGAACCAAAAAATATTGGTGGCCATCGATACCTCTGGGAGTATCCAATTGGATGAATTAAACGCTTTTTTTAGTGAGGTTTTTCATATCTGGCAACAAGGAGTGGAGATCACGATTGTAGAAAGTGACACCAAAATACAAGCCCAGTACCCTTATCGGGGGGTTGCCCCTAAATTAGTACAAGGAAGAGGCGGGACATCTTTTGAGGCACCTATCCGATTTGCCAATACGCAGTACCGGCCCGATGCTTTGATCTACTTTACCGATGGGTATGGACCAAGCCCTGAAATCCGTTCGCTATGCCCGATCTTTTGGTTAATCAGTAAAAAGGGAGCAAAACCGGACTATTTACAAAATTTTCCGGGCCGGGTAGTACGAATGAGCTAAGTACTTGATCCTCTTTATCTTTTTATGAGAAACAATTCTCTTACATTGCCTCTTATATTGCTAAGAACCAAGACAAATGCGGGCTTGATTTCCTCATATTATTTTTATATTACAGGCTTGATTCTTACAAAGACCAGCAAGGGCTTGTCATATTTTGAAGCAATTAAACGCTTAACCCAGGAATGGAAGTAAAAAACCACTTAATATACTACGGCACCAAATGCAATACGAGCGAATTGGTAGATTTTGTCTCCCATACCTTGACTACCAATGCCGAATCGGAAAAAAGGGGCAAGCGTAAAACTCCCATTTGCATATGGGGCGATCATGGGATCGGAAAAACCGAAACCATTGAAACCTTCGCCCGGGAAAGGGACTACAAGTTTGCCTATATCGCCCCGGCCCAGTTTGAAGAAATGGGCGACCTCCTGGGTATGCCCAAAATCCTTAGCGAGGATTCGGACCGTGATACCACTATATTTGTTCCCCCGAGTTGGGTACCCAAAGAAGAAGGGCCTGGTATCCTTTTGATCGATGATGTCAACCGGGCCGACGATCGAATTTTGAGGGGGATTATGCAATTACTCCAAAATTATGAACTGGTAAGCTGGAAGCTCCCTCGAGGCTGGGACATTATTATGACGGCCAACCCAGATGGGGGTGATTATTCAGTTACGCCCATGGACTATGCCATGTTGACCCGGGTTTTGCACATTACCTTGGTTTTTGAGGTCAAAAAGTGGGCTTTATGGGCAGAGAAAAACGGAGTAGATCCGAGGGGAATCAATTTTGTGCTCACCTACCCCGAAGTGGTTATCGGTGACCGCTCGACGCCCCGGACCTTGGTGCAGTTTTTTGAAAACATCCGTTTGATTAAGGATTTGAAGGCCGATTTGGGCTTGGTAAAAATGCTGGCCGATGCCAGTCTGGATGCCAATACAGTTACATCGTTTATCTCTTTTATTAATAATGACCTCTCCAAGCTTATTAGTCCGGAAGAAATTCTGGATGCTAAAAACTTTGAGGAGGAAGTCCTTCAAGTGATTAAACCACTGGTAGATCGGGAGACCAAGCGGGTAGATATTATTTCGGTAATTACCACCCGTTTAATTAATTTTTTAAAAGTGAATACGGCGGAGTTTAAGAAAAACCAATTGGCCAATATTAAGTCTTACCTCAAAATGGACTTTTTGCCCAATGATATCCGATTAATTGCGGCTCAAGATATGATGCATGAAGAAATGGCCCCTCAGTTGAAGGCTATTTGGCAGGATGAGGAGCTCGGGGCCATCTTTTTGGAAGGGTTATAGGATTTTTTTCTTGGCTTAGGGATAGAGCGGCCTGTTTGAGCTCGCCGCTGGCTGCGCGTGAGCCAGCGAGTAGCGATAGCCCGGCCCGCGCCCGCTCAGTAGGGACAAGACTTGCCCATACGTATTAGAGCGCGGGCAAGCCCCATGACGTTTATAAGTACTCTTCAAATAATTCCAAGAAAGCACCTACGTGTTTGATATCGTGGGAAAAATATAGATTGGAGTTCCCCCGGTCGGTGTCTTCCCAGAAGGTGGCCTCTTGTCTTTTCAGATCTTCGCAGGTACTATGTAGGGCCTTGCGTAGGGCCCCTCGCTCCATTTTCTTATGATCTTGCAAGATATCCTCGATGATGACCCGGGTAAGTGCTTCATTGCCAGCCCCTATGTAATACAAAGCCAAGGCTACTTGCAACATCCGAACCCCAGATTTGAACTGGCGCTCGGAGGAGGCATCCCGCACTGGATCGGACAAGTTGTCAATGCGCAGGAAAGAGTCTAGGATTTCTCTTTGGAGGCCCATGTCTAGGCCTTTGCGGTCTAGCTCGATGAGTATGCGCTTAAATTCCCAAGTAAACGCATCCACGAGGAAGATAAAAGATTGCTTTTTTTGGCTGTGACGGTATATTTCGTTGACGTAACGATTTAAAAAGGTGGAGCTTTTTTGAATAAACTGGGTAGACTTGGCATTGATGAGATGTTGAATAAAGCCGCTGTAATGAAAGATGGCATTGTATAAGTTTCGGGCCTCGCCTTGTTTGAGCCCGTGCTTGATCCCGAACCGAATCAAGGTATTAAAGCGGATCAGGACCACGTCTATGAGGGATTCATCTTTTTGCTCAATGGCCACTCTCCCGCATTCGGACAGCTCGTAGGCACAAACAGAGGCCAAATCAAACTCATCTTCCTCGATTAATATGATGTAGGCATTGCCCAAAAGACGGAAGCCCTTTTGCTCATAAAAGGTTTGATGCCGCTGCATGTCGGCAAATTGCCCTGTCATCGTCTTAAAAGACACATCGGAGGCTACCCGGGAGCTAATTTCAAAAAATTCGGGGGCGTGTTTGCGGATAATCGGCTTAATCCGGATATAGTTTTGAATAGACTCACTCATCTTATGGATGATATCATCTTTGGGCTCTTTGAAGGAAACGTACTCTAGCAAATCATCCATTTGGTTGAGTGACTCAAACAAATCAAACTGGTAATCTGCAATTAACCTTCGGTTACTGAGGTGTTTGGCCCTGGCGTGGTCGGCGATTTGCCGAATGTGCCGGTGGTTTTTTTCAAAAATTTTATCAATTACGTTGCTAGTCTTGGTATAGCGAAGGATATAAAGTACATAAGGTACTGCCACCATTAAGGCAAAGGGTAACATGAAGTAGGTATTAAACAACATGCTTGTGACCATTTCTTCAAAATAGGCATTTTCTTTCACGCTTCCGTAAAGCTGCAAAAACATGTTATGCACAGAACCCACCACGATATACCAGATGTAAAACAAACTCGTTTGATCATCGGTGTAGAGGTCAATCAGTTTGGGAGTACTTTGAGAGGCTACCGAAATAACAATGATTAAGGTACCCAGTACTAAGCCTAATAGGCCCAACCAGGCTTCGGGAGCAAACTGGATGATGGTTTCGTGCTTGTAAAGCCACCGAAGCCAACCGGCATCAATCCAGGGGCTTACGAGCCAGTCAAACACATAATTGCCGACTAAAATGAAGAGGATGACTAGGCCTAGGATAATTAGACTTTGATATTTGATGAGTGTTTTCACAAAAGATATACGGTAATAAGCACTTTTTCCTCGCATAGGTTTGTATATCAGAAAATTTCTTGATGCTGACTTCCTCCGTGCTCGTTAAAGAGTAGTATTTTATCAGCAATATTCGGTAAGTTACAGAATCCCTTATAAAGAGCTGGGTCAAATAGCCCGAAATTTGTTATAGTTGTAGTTAAATCCTATAATTCGGATTAATTGTGACCAAAAATATTCCAATTGATACGTCATCCACAGCTTAGCATGTTCAAACACACACTCGTATTTTGCTTGTTTTTTCTTTTTCTATCCGGTAAGGGAAAAGCCCAAGACCCTATTTTGCAAAATATCGAGCGGGCTCGTAATTATATCAAGCGTAATATCCAAATCAGGGAATACCATACGAATGAGATCAAATTTAATTCCAAACGCTACTCTTTACACCAACCGGGCTACTTCCAACTCTTTGAAACCTATTATTATTCCTTAGGGAAACCTAACTCTAAAAATCAAGATCCTCATTTAAGTGCGGTACAGATCCGGGAAGAACGGGAAGAAAAGAAATACTTAAAAGAATATTTGTACGATCATACCGGGAATTTTGTCTTTTACTCCGAACGGGAGTTAGACGGGGCCGAAGTTCTTTCGGAAGTCCGGATTTATGTACACGAAGGCGAAATAATTAAAAAATTGCAAAAAAAAGGACACAAGAAGTTAAGGCAAGCCCAGGAGTCTGTACCAGAAGGCCAAAAATTGGCCGACAAAGCCAAGTACTATCAATTCCGGTTCAAAGCCCAGTTTGAGACACTTCCCCAAAGTACCCGTCATTAAAATTAGGCGCCTTCTTCCCTCCCTCCAGTGTGTATGAGTCAAAACCTTACCTGGTGAATATATCCTTGAGATAGTCAAATCTTAAAGCCTTGGCTCTCGTTTACTCTTCATGAATTATATGTTCACCAAAAGTTTCTACATTCTCAACTCCCTCAATTAGTACAGCAATGAAAAAAACTATTTATGAATCCAAATTCATCCGTTTACGCTTTGATGAGGAAAGCTTAGTCTTCTACGAATTTTGGAATTCCGAAGAGTTCGATGAGGAAACCTTTAAGAAGGAAATGTTGCATAAAATGGAATTAATGAAAGAATATCGTCCTAAACGGGTCTTGGACGATGTAAGTCAATGCCCCTTTACCATTAATCCCGAACTTCAGGATTGGACCGAAAAACACCTAAATCCTATTGTAAGTGACTTAAATATAGATCGGTATGCCTTGGTGTTACCCGAAGATCTTTTCACTCAGGTATCCTTAGAACAAACTGTAGACGAATTTAATGTCAATAATGTACAAACCGTATTTCGATATTTTATGACAGAAGCCGATGGAGAAGCTTGGTTAAAAAATTAACTGGACTATTGTTTAGGCATCACAAAAGCCAGCAGGATATACAGGGGGATGGAAGCCCCTCCCCCAAATACTACCCCCATAATAAAGCCTATCCGAACCCAAGTAGGATCAACTCCTAAATACTCGGCAATACCCGCGCATACGCCAAATATCTTTTTGTCTCGGTATGACTTCCGAAGGCGTTTGGTAAGTTTGAAAGTCTCGGCATCAAACACCTGATCGAAATTTTCTCCGGTGAGGTTTTTGAAATTCTCTTTGAGGGAGTCAAACTCTTCAGGTCGGTTGTAGGAACCTCCTCCTTTATTAAGCTCGCTGGCCAAACGGAAAGAGTCGTCGTGGTGGGGATTGACCATTAAGGCCTTTTTAACGTATTTTTTGGCTTGGTTAAAATCCTCTTTGTTTTTACGGATCAGCCATCGGTTTCGGTAGGCATTGGCAATCCCAAACAGGGCATCCACATTACCGGGGCCTAATACCAGGGCCTGGCTAAACTCTTCAATGGCACTGTCCCAGTCTTCATACCGACTATATCCCTTGCCCCGTGCGATATAATCTTCCAATTTCTTTTTGATCAAACGAACTTCTTCTGGAGACATGCCTAGTTCTTCAGCAATCTTATTCATCTCATCTACATCCAACGGGCGCTGTTTTTGCTCCTGTTGGATCTTGATGACCTTTTGAATATAGGCTTGTAGTACGTCGTCCGGATCGTTGATCATATACCTACTAATAAAGTAGTTAATTGGTTTTCACAGTATGGTATCTAACAAAAATAATGAAATATCTCGATTCTCCCCATCCAAATCCCAAAAATATTAGACGAGATATGCCTTGGGGTTGGCAATAAATTTCAAAGAAAGCCTATTGAAGAGTTCGGGTTGATCAATATTCACCACGTGCCCACAGTCTCTCAGGATCTCTAGACAGGAGTTACGGTGCTGTTTGACCAAGTTGAGCACTTGGGGCAAAAACATATAATCCTCCTGCCCCATAATATAAAGCGTAGGAATATTGAGTTCTTTTTCGTTAAAATATTTTAAGAGAGGGTTTACCTCGCTTGTCAAGTGGTACCAACGCAGAAATTCTTTTTGACAAAGGCGTTTGGCCTCTTTGATAAACATCCCCCGGGACTTGCGGTGCCGCCTACTTGGCATAATCACCCAAGCAAAAAAGCGATAAATCCACATATAGGGCACCATATATTTAAACTTATTGCCCAAATACATGAGAATTTTAGAGCGTACATTCAAACGAATAATCGCCCCACCCAAGGTCATAGACCGGATCCGCTCAGGTTGCATCTCGGCCAAGGTCCGTAGGATGATACTCGCCAGGGAAATCCCCACAAAATGGGCCGATTGTATTTTATTATGATCCAATACCTCGATAATATCTTTGGCAATATCTTCAAAAGTATACGTATTGCGAAGGTATTCTTGTAAAAAGTGTTTCGAGCGTCCGTGGCCTCTTAAATCTAGTAGGAGTACATTATGGGCTTTTTTGTAGTCTCGCAGCTGCTTAAACCAAATCGTAGAGCTACCTCCTGCCCCGTGTACAAAGACCACCCAATCATGTTGAGGGGATAACTCAAATTTCTTGTAGTACAACATGGGCTAGATTATTTAATTGGATTTTACCTTATTAGGAGTCTTAGAATGCCCTAAAATCTCAAATGTAGTAAAAACTTCTGGGATTCAAAGCCGTCTTTCCTTCTAAATTGGCCATAAATACTGATAAGGTGCAAACTACCTCCGTTTTCGTTTTACCCAGAAAATCTCTGCTGGGGAACCCTTGGGGCTGCCCCCCGGCTCCAAAAAAGTGCCGACAAGGTCATACCATGCCCGGGGGTCGGGCTTTCGCTACTCGCCTGCCCCCCGCCTAGCCATTGCGGGCTCAAACAGGCCGCTCTATCCCTCAGCCTAAAAGTATTCCTTTAAAAAAAAGCCTATTCTATAGGGTTCAAATTCATTATCCTTACATTACGTAGGTATCTAAGCCATTTAGGCAAGAAAATTACGCTGTAATAATCCAACCAGAATAGCCCAAAGCAGGCCCATCAGATTCTGTACCTTTACCATACAGAATCTGCATAAAAGCATCATTTTTTTGATCTTAAGATAAAACTTGCGATTGTCTGAAATATCTATCATCAGGCAATTCTGACAACCAGGAGTATTATGCGAACTTCTACCCTTTTCCTCTCCTCTCTAGGAGCTTATCTTTACCTTTTTTCGGGCAATCTTTTATCCCAAACGCTGACGTATTATCCCCCAGATGCCTATCGGGTTTCCTCAGCGGTCTACGCTGGCACGGCCGAGTCCTTGTCCCTATCCGGAGTAAGCGCAAATCCCTCGGGGATGACATTTAGCGCCGCCGGAAGCCAACTGTTTATTAGCGATGATGCCTCCGTCCGTTTGTACCTTTATAATTTGAGCCCCCCTTTTGATGTCTCTACGGCGGTATATGCGGGCATTGGGCAATCGCTCGATTTAAGTACATCCAGTAATGAACCCCACGAAGCTATTTTTAATCTGGATGGCAGCCGCTTGTTTGTCTTAGAAAGAGATCTGGACGAGGTTCAGGAATATAACCTTACGGTAAATTATGACTTAAGCACAGCCACTTTTGCCGGCCTTGCAGAATCCGTGGATATTTCGGGTGAGGAGACCTTCGCCCGGGGCATGGATTTTAATACCGATGGCACCAAACTTTATGTCTTAGGGGGAAACGACGACGCTATCGTAGAATATAATCTCTCCGTCGGCTATGACGTTTCTACGGCGATGCATGCAGGCTTGGCCGAGGAGTTTTCCGTATTAAGTGAGGATAATGTCACCCATCAATTGGTTTTTAATTTTGATGGAAGTCAAGTTTTTGTGGCTGGGAATGATAATGATGCAATCATTCCTTACACATTAGGTACCCCCTATGATATCTCAACAGCAAGCTTTGACGGGACTCCTGCTACCCTAGCTATTGGTACCCAAGAAACCGATATCCGAAGTTTAGATTTCAACACCAATGGCACCAAAGTGTATATAGTAGGGCGAACTACTGACCGGGTCCACGAATACAGCATTGACCCCGGCAACTACCCCGAAAATGTAGCCAATGATGGCTCTATCGACAATAGCAATCCTTTGGTAATTACCTTGGATGGGGAAACCTTTCAAGACACGGATAATGACGATTTGCTGGATATCAATACGGAAGTAATCATCCACAACGTACCTGATGGGCTTAGCCCGGTTTTAAGTCTTTCGGAAGGTGATACTCGCCTTACGCTTAGCTTCTCGGGAAATGCTATTGCTCATAATAATATCCATTCTATCGAGAACCTCACCTTTACATTTACCGATGCCGCCTTTACCGGAGCGAGTGCCGCAGTAGTAGCTAACTCAGGCAGTGTGACCCGCTTCGACAGTCAAGTAGGCATTCAATTCCTCACCAGCCCCTCTTTGCAATATATTGTGCCCAATGCCTTTGATGTGTCCAAGGCAAGTTGGGATGGCATTTCACAGGAATTTTCATACACAGCTCAATCCAATGGGGCGGATGGGGTGACCTTTAACCCCCAAGGTACGAAAATGTTACTTACCGATATAAACCCGGATGAGCTATTCAGTTACTCTTTGAGCACTCCCTTTGATTTAAGCACGGCCGTTTATGATGGGGTTTCCATTGCCTTAGACGCCAATGGAAATGATTTTGCCCAAGAAACCATTTTTAACGAGGATGGCACTAAAATGTATGTTGCGTTCAATTTAGGAGATCAAATTGAGGAGTATACCCTTAGTACTCCTTATGATATATCCTCGGCTACCTATGCCGGGGCCTTGGAGGAATTGAATGTAAGTGGCCAAGAAGCATTCCTTACGAGTATATCTTTTGGTGACAATGGAAATAAGTTTTTTGTAGTTGGAGCGGGAGGTAATGCCGTGGTAGAATATACCCTTGGCAGCCCCTTTGATATCTCGAGTGCAAGCTATGCGGGCTTAGCTGAAGAGTTTTCGGTAGCAGGCCAAGAGACCAATCCGGATGGATTGTTGTTCAACTATGATGGGAGCAAAATGTATATTACAGGCTCGGTGAGTAGGCGAGCCCACGTATATAGTCTAGCCAGTTCGTTTGATGTTTCCACCGCCAGTTATGATGGCCTAAGTGCCAGTTTGGATGTTGGCGTACAAGAGTTGGCGCCTCGCAGCCAATCCTTTAACCCTGACGGAACCCGCTTCTTTCTTACGGGCATCTCTGGGGATGCCGTAGTAAGCTATACCATTGACCCGGGCAACTACCCCGAAAACCCAGCCAATGATGGCTCTTTAGACAACAGCCATCCGCTAATCATTTTACTGGATGATGACGTTTTTCAAGACAGTGATAATGATAACTTACTCGATATAGGTACCGAAGTAGTGATCGGAAATGTACCAGCTGGTTTAAGCCCGGTCCTGACGCTTTCTAATGGGGATACTCAAGCCACCCTTACCTTTACCGGCAATGCTAGCAATCACGACCTGGAAGATGCGATAGAAAACCTAACATTCTCCTTCACCAATCTTGCCTTTGCCAGTGGAGATGCCTCCTTAGTTTCTAATGCTGGAGCAAGTACCGTATATTCTTCCCAAGTAGGTATTTATTTTTTACAAAACCCGCAACTCGTTTACTATGCCCCCAACTCCTTCGATATTAATAAAGCCACACATTTTGTAAGCTCAGGGGACTTACCCATATCCACTGAAATGGATTTTGCCCAAGGATTAGAGTTCCGCCCGGATGGCTTAAAGCTATTTGTGGTCAATAATGATATGGACAAGGTGGTATCGTATTCTTTAACGAGTCCTTTTGACTTAAGCACGGCCAGTTTTGATGGCCCTGCCCAAGAGATTAATCTAAGTGGGATCGAAGACTCCCCCACCGGGATGACCCTTAGTGCCGATGGGACTAAACTTTGTATCGTAGGCATGGCCCAAGACATCATTTATGAGTATAATCTTAGTACCCCTTATGAACTCGCCAGCGCAGCCTTTGCCGGTACTAATGAGGTTTTAAATATCGCCAGTGAAGATAGTGACATGCGGGGCATTCGTTTTACTCCGGATGGCCTACGTCTTGTAAGCGTCGGAAAAGATAATGCCCTCGCTTTTGAGTACAACTTAAGTACCCCTTTTGACATCTCTACGGCAACCTATGCCGGAGCCCTCGAGGACTTTGATATCAGTGGAGAAATTACCTCTCCTGAAGACGTACTTTTTAACCCTGAAGGCACGGTGATGTGGGTGCTTGCCCCCAATTCTGATTTTATTGCCTCCTATACTCTCAGTACTCCCTATGATATTTCAAGCGCTAGTTATGCCGGTGATGCCTCCGGCTTATCTACCCTAGAAGAAGAAACGACCCCCAGAGGCATGGCTTTTAATCCAGAGGGAACGCAACTATTTTTGGTAGGCACCACCGCTGACGCGGTTTACAATTACCGTATTGACCCCGGTGACTACCTCGAGAATCCAGCCAATGATGGCTCCCTAGACAATAGCAAGCCTCTCGAGATGGTCTTGACTGGCGGGGCTACTTTTCAAGATCTTGATGCCGACGACTTACTAGATATCAGCACGGAAGTCACCATTAATAATATTCCCAGTGGCCTTACTCCGGTCATAAGCCTTTTGGACGGAGATACCCGTTTAAGGCTTACCTTTACCGGTAATGCCACCAACCATAACCTCAATGACGCTATTGATGATCTCACCATAGTCTTTGATAATAGCGCCTTTACGGGAGGAAATGCCGGAGATTTTGACAATTCAGGTTCTATCACGCCTTACAGCACGCAAGTGGGTATCGCTTTCCTTGAGAATCCTAAGCTTACCTATTTTCCTCCCAATGCCTATGATGTGGGCAAGGCTAATTATGCTGGTACAAGCGAAGAGTTTCCCTTAATCGGGCAAACCAATGCCCCAGAGGGTATAAACTTCCGTCCGGATGGTCTACGCATGTATGTCTGTGACAACGCAAATGCCCGAATTGTAAGCTACCGCTTGAGTACACCCTATGACGTATCTACGGCCACTTTCCTTGGCGATGAGGAAAGTATACTTATACCTTTAATTGATGACGAGCCCCGTAGTGTAGTTTTTAATGTAGATGGGACGAATCTCTTTCTGATTGGAGGGGCCAATAATAGGCTTTTTGTATTTTCTTTGAATACTCCCTACAAGCTTTCTACGGCAGTTTTCTTCGGCAATACCCAAAGTATAGATGTTACTGCCCTAGATGTTGCCCCCCGCACCGTCCGTTTTAGTGCGGACGGAAGCCGTGGTTTTGTCCTAGGCCGTACTAGTACTCAAATTTACGAATACTCCTTGGGCGTTCCTTTTGACATCTCAAGCGCCACATTTGCTGGTTTTGCCGAAACCTTCTCGGTAGGTACCGAAGAACCCAACCCCGAGTCTTTCCGCTTTGACCGGGAAGGGAACCGCTTGTATTGTATCGGTGATAATGATGAGATATTCACGTACAGCTTATCTAATCCCTTTGATATTTCTACGGCAAGTTTTGAGGGACTTTCGAAGAGTTTTACTAGGCAAAATCAAGAAAGCATAGCCACCGAGCTTGAATTCAACGATCAAGGGAACCAGTTATTTATAACCGGGGAGGGTGATAATTCTATTGTCCAATATACTATAGACCCCGGTGATTATTTAGAAAACACGGCCAATGATGGCTCTATCAACAACAGCGACCCTCTCAAACTCTCCTTACAAGGCGAAACCTTTCAAGATGTTGATAACGATGACCTCCTAGATGTAGGTTCTGAGGTCACTATCAACAATGTACCCGCAGGCCTAACTCCCGTTATGAGCTTAAGTAATGGAGATACCGAAGTTAGCCTTAGCTTTACCGGCAATGCTACAGAGCACGATCTGTCTAACTCAATCGATAACCTTAGCTTTATCTTTAACAACTCCGCCTTCGTAGGAGGAGACGCCTCATCCATCAGTAACTCGGGTTCAGGACTTGCCTATAGCAGCAACGTAGGCATCGCTTTTTTAGAAAACCCCTTGCTAGTATATTACCCACCCAATGCTTATGATGTTGGCATGGCCGTTCATACTGGTATGGGTGAGGAGTTTTCGGTAGCGGCCCGAGTCGTTGATTCGGAGGGGCTTCATTTCCGACCAGATGGCCTAAAAATGTACGTGAGCCACGAGGGAGAAATCATCGAAACCTACAACCTGACGAGCCCTTACGACGTGTCTACGGCTACTTTTGCCGGTGTGAGCGAGACGTATACCAATGCTTATGAATTCATCCCCCGTGAAATAGTCTTCAATTCGGATGGCAGCCAGATGTATATTGCCCACTCGGCCAGCAATTTTATAGCTGAATATACCCTAAGTACCCCTTATCAAGTAGCTACTGCCACGTACACGGGTGTACCCGATGATCTCTCCGTGGGTGCCCAAGAAGCATCTCTAAGGGGTCATACATTTAATCAAGATGGTAGCAAACTCTATGTTACCGGTGTCAACCAAGACAGTATCTTTGCATATGAGCTGTCCCTGCCTTTTGATGTTTCTACTGCCAGCTACGCTGGGGAAAGGCTTTACCTCGGCAATGAAGAAGACGGGCCCCAAGACCTCATATTCAAGCCAGATGGAACGGAGGTATATGTGGTCGGGGATGATTCTGAGTTTATCCTAAAGTACCTCCTCGCTACTCCCTTTGATGTATCCAGCGGTACTTTTGCTGGCTTTTCACAAAGCTTAGACACTGGTAATGAGGATACAGAAATGAGAGGTATGGCCTTCAACCGGAACGGGACCCGCCTACTCATCTTGGGTGATGACACAGAAGAGGTAGTAGAGTATGACATAGAAAACGGCGATTACCCGGAAAACAGCAACAATGATGGAGGGATTGATAACAGCCGCCCCCTCGTTATCCGCCTCTTCCATGGGGAAACCTTTCAAGACCTGGACAATGATGACCTCTTGGACGTGGGTAGTGAAGTAAGCATCCAAAACGTACCCGCTGGGCTTACGCCAGTACTTAGCCTTAGCCAGGGTGATACGGAAGTAACCTTGACTTTTTCGGGTACGGCCACCAACAATGCTGATGCCGATGATGTGGCCGACCTGCCCTTTAGCTTTAGCAATTTGGCCTTTACAGGCAATGATGCCAACCTAGTCACCAATTCGGGTTTTGGCAGCTCCTTTAGCCCCGATGTAGGGATCGATTTTCGGGATATTGGCCTGCCAATCACCTTGTTGTCATTTATCGCCACGCTTACCGATGCCCAGACGGTAAACCTAGCCTGGGAAACCGTCACCGAAATTGATAATGCCTCCTTTGAAGTACAAAGATCCAACGATGCCCATAACTGGGACAGTCTCACCGAAATCGCTGGGGCTGGTAGCACGGCGGAGCCTCAAAGCTACCGCTACATAGATCAAGAACCTCTTCCGGGCACTTCCTACTACCGCTTGAGGCAGGTTGATTTTGATGGCAGTTTTAGCCTCTCTCCTATCCGCTCGGTGCACTTGGAGGTTCAAGCCCCTCCCCTTTGGGTATACCCCAACCCCAGTACTCAACTCGTATATGTGGAATCGGGGGCGGAAGATCTCCAAGATTTCTGGATTTGGAATATATTGGGGCAAGATGTTAAAGGGGAGACCCGCTGGCAGGCAAGACAAGGGGGCCAAGGCATATTGGATATCGCTCAACTACCGAAGGGTACCTATCTTTTACAAGTAGGAAATGCGTATCATCGCTTGGTGAGGCAATAAAACTGATTTACCTTGGCTGAGGGATAGAGCCTCTGTTTGAGCCCGCCGCTGCTGGGCGGGTTGGCCGGCGAGTGGCGAAAGCCCGACCCCCGGGCACTTCCTGAGCTATCCCCACTATACTAGCCTCCGGGGGGCAGCCCCATATTACCTACTCAAGTTTCAGAAATTACAGAATTCTAAACATATTTGTATACACAGCAACGCAATACACGATGGAAGAGCAAAGTCCTACACCCCAAACTTCTTCTCAAGCCTCTTCACAAACTTGGTCTATACAAGATTACTTGGCCTTGGGATACCTTTACTTAATTGTTTTAGGAATCTTGAGTGACTCCATCTTTTATCGCTTCTTGGGGATAAATATTCTCAATTACACGAGTTTTTTGGACATTATCATTAGCCCCATTAGTGCTTTGACGGGTAAAATGCTCATGCTGATTGCGATTCTCTTGATAGTCGGCCTGTGTTACGGAATGTTGGCCTTTTCCCGGTACCGTCATTTAAAAAATCGGCATAAAGAAAGTTACCAGCAAAAATATGATATGGAAAAGCTGGATAAGATTAACCGTCCGGAAAATATGCGAAGGGCCTTTCTAATCATCTTGACGATTGCCACTCTGTCATTTTACGGGGGGGCCGGGGTTGGGAAGGGCTATCGGTATAATGAGCTTTTAAAGAAAGGAGAACTAGAGTGCCGTCATTACCTATTCTTTAATAAAACGGATAGCCTCAAAGTGCGGCTTATCGGCCAAAATAGCCTGTATATTTTTTATGCGGAGGAAGGGAAAAAGAGTGTAAGTATTTCGCCAGTGCAGGGGGTTATTCAACGCATTGTACCAATAGAAGAGAAGGACGGGGATCGTGAGGACGAGACTGAAGAAGAGTAAATTAAGAAACCTGGCCTTGCGAGGAAATGCAAAGCCAGGTTTTCTTAGAAACTGTTTACGTTTCGTTTTTATCGTTTTTCGTAACCCGCGTGAGCCGGTTGGGCGGCTTGTGATCCCAATTTACTCTTAACATATTGGATGGCCCGTTCTAACTGCCCATCTGTTCCCTGGGCCAGCTCTCCCGGATTTTCGGGAACTTCTATATCTGGATCTACTCCATAACCTTCTTTAAACCAGGTGCCGTCGGGGTTATACATCCGGAAGGTAGGCACGGTCACAAAACCCCCATCTACCAAGCCGGGTGCCCCGGTGATCCCGATCAGGCCTCCCCAGGTACGACCACCAATCAAAGGACCTAAACCAGCCTTTTTGAAGTAGTCAGGGAAGGCATCTCCACCCGAACCACTCCAACCGTTAATGAGCATAGCTTTGACCCCAAAGTTGCCCATTTGCGGCCACTGCCAGTCTTTTCCATCACGAACGGCCCAGTAAGCCAGGGGCTTCCGGTTAAGCAACTCAATAAAACGGTCGGGAATTTGCCCGCCACTGTTGAAGCGCTCGTCAATGATCACCCCTTTTTTGTGGAACTGCCCGTAGAATTGCCTTACTAATTCGTTTTGCCCATCAATACCGGTACTCCGAACGTACACATAGCCTACTTCGCCATTGGTGGCTTCCTCTACCCGCTTGCGGTTAGACTCAATCCAGGCTAAATGACGCAGGCGGCTTTCACTAGATAAGGCTTTTACTATAACCGATCTAGCGCCTTCCTTGCTCGGGGAGCTATTTACCAAGAGTTCTACGGTTTTGCGTCCTAGTCCTTGGAATGCCGCGTAGGGCTCTTTGTTTACATCCAGATCGACTCCGTTCACGGCCAAGATATACTCTCCTTCTTTGACATCAACTCCTGGCTGCGCTAGTGGAGAACGCACTTTGGCATCCCAGGGAGCTCCTTTGATGATTTTCTTTATCTGGTATTTGCCTTGGCTTACTTGCCAGTCAAGCCCTAGATAACCCACATTGCGATAATCAGGATACTCCATATCCCCTCCCCCTCGGTAGGTATGCGAAGCATTTAATTCACCGATGACTTCCCCGATCACAAAGTTTACATCCGAGCGGGTTACGGCATCTTTCAGCAAGGTATTGTACTGGCTACGAATGGCATTCCAATCCAAACCGTGCATTTTTTCATCGTAGAACATATCGCGTTGGAAACGCCATACATCATCCAAAATTTGCTGCCACTCAGCTTTAGGATCTACCATCGCGGCCATCTCCCCTAATGAGATAGGCTTATCCATCTTTTGCTTGGGCGCAATGCTCACCACGGCTATATTACGGCGGTGGCGGACTAAGATCTTTTTGCCATCGGCCGATACGGCATATTGACTGGCATTACCCACTATGGTTTTCGATTCACGTTCTTTGAGGTCAAAGTACATGAGGGGTGATTGATTATCCCCGGAGCCCGAATTAGGCCACTTTTGGTAGATCAATTTACCTTTTACGGCCGCTAGAGCCCCGTAATTACCTGGTTTCATAGGTAAGATCACCAATCGCTCTTCTATACCGTCCAGATCAATCACTAGGTTTTTAGATCCTTCTCCGGCTTTGTCTTTGCTTTTGTTTCCTTTGCCCTTATCCTCGCCGCCGTCTTCTTTTTTGTCTTCTTGGATGGCCACTTCATCATTCTTGGGGGCCAAGGGAGACTTCACATCTTTTCGTAAGCAGATTGCCGCCAAATGGGTGGCATTGGGGTACACAAAAGTTCCCTCGTAGTCGCTGTAAACCGGAGAGAAATTTCGGTTGGTGCTTACGTACAAGTATTTTCCATCCGGATCAAAAGTAGGTTGGTTATTATTATAAAACTCCGAGGTAATCTGGTGTTTGGCTTGGGTATCGGTATTGTACAGATAGATGGCGTGGTTCCCATTATCTTGCTCGCGGGCATAAGCCAACCAACGACTATCCGATGACCAATCGGCTCGGAAGCCTTCCAGGGCACCATGGTATTTAAACAAAGCTTGATCTACTTGTGTCGTCTTTTGGGTATTTAAGTCATAGACATGAATTTTCATGGCTTGATCGATAAATGCCAATTTCTTGCTATTGGGCGACCAAAACAAGTGATAGCGATAGCCCGAAGTGTAGGAGGTGAGCGTCTTCTCGGTATTGGTGGCCAAATCGTAGAGGGTCAATTGGTACTCACCGTTTCGGTCGCTTGAGTAGGCGATCGTCTTTCCGTCGGGCGACCAAGCCGGGTAGCGGTCGGCCACGCCACTGGAAGCGGTTAAATTCTTCACGTAGCCATTTTCGGCCGGTACGGAGAATATATCACCCCGGGCCTCGATCAATACCCGCTTCCCGTCGGGAGAAATATTCATATGGCTCATCAAGTTGGCCACTTTTTCTGCCCGGGGGGCCAAGGAAATAAAATCGGTATTTACTTGAATGTTTACTTCTTTGTATTCTTCGCTAGCCAAGTTGAGCAAATATAATTTGCCCCCCGCTTCAAAAACCAACTCTTGGGGGCCCATTCCTGGGAAGTGGGCATCAAACTCGGTAAACTTCGTTAGCTGCTTAGATTGCTTGGTACCTTGGTCGTAGACCCAGATATTATAGCGCTTGGCGGGGCCTTGATCGGATAGGTAATAGATTTTATTGCCGTTCCACATGGGCAATTCGTCGTTGGCAGCGTTGTTGGTAATATTGACCGAAGTATTTTGATCCAGGTCATAGACGTAGACATCGGGGGCGGTTCCTCCTCGGTAGCGCTTCCAGGTACGGAATACCCGGCTTCGGTCGGTAAATGCCATTTTTTTACCATCGGGTGAGAAGGAGCCAAATTCCGCTTGCACCAAGGGGAGTTGTTCGGCCATGCCCCCCTCTTTAGAAACCAAGTAAAACTGGCCGTAGCGTTGGCGGCCGCTTTTACGGGTAGAGCGAAATAAAATCTTATCGCCACTTGGATGCCAATCCCGTACTTGATCGGAAAATCCGTGGAAGGTAAGACGTTTGGGTATTCCTCCCTTTACGGGTAAGGTGTAGACATCTTGGTTTCCGTCATAATTTCCCGTAAAGGCAATGGTCTGTCCGTCGGGTGAAAACCGGGGAAACATCTCTTCTCCTTTGGGCGAACTGAGTTTTTGGGCCAGTCCCCCACTCTTACTCACGACCCAAATGTCGCCGGCATAAACAAAACAGATTTGATTTTGGGATACATCCGGAAAGCGGAACATCCGGGCATTGACTTGAGCGTCTGCTATGAAACATATGAGTAAGCAGGCACCCAACAAGATAATAAATTTACGCATGATGTGTATATGGATTAATTGTAGTTAGCAAATTAAGTTATTCTTAGAAATACACAAGTTTATCGAATAATTGTAAATGAGAAAGTTGAAAAATCTGGCCTTTGCGTCCCTGGCTTATTTTTTTAAGAGTTAATTATGCCATTCCATGGAAATCGCTTTTGGGGCTTCCCGGCGTAAGTCAAGCTGGGCCCGGATGATCTTAGGTACCCGCGCCGGTCGGGCTCTCGCTACTCGCCGGCCTACCCACAGCCAGCGGCGGGCTCAAACATGCGCTCCATCCCTAAGCTGATTTTAGAGCCGGGATGTTTGCGTGGAGAGAAAATAGAGAATTGAGGGCCGGGAACCTAGGTATGCAAGAATAGAGAAAATTTGGGGAGGCTCGCCCTAGGAATTTGTCGTGGTTTTTTAAAATCACAGGAAGCAGCCATGCCCACTACGCTTCTTCCAAAGCGGGCAAGGTGGGCCAATAGACATACCGGACCCGCTTTTTGAGGAGGATATCCCGGAGCTCGTAGAGGGCCGGGTCTTGGTGCAGGGGGGCAGGGCCTACAATCAAGACGATGAGGTTTTCGGGGCGGTATTTTCGGTTCAGATAAAGTTCTACTTGGCCTATCAGGCGGTTTCGTTCATTGCTCTTACGTAAAAAACGGGCCAATTTTATCTCTATGCCTACTTTTCCGGGGCCTAGATCTAGGTCGATACGCTCTCTTGCTTGAGCCCTCCCTCCCAGAGGGGCTTGGCTTTGTACGGCATCAAAATGTCCGCTCAAGCAGGTGGCTATTTTTTGTTCTACTTCCGACTCACTCTCTTCTTCTGAGAAGCCCTTTTGCTTAAAAGATTTTCGGAGTACCCGGATTACATTACGGGATGTGAGGACCCGACGGTTTTCTTCCCAATAGGCTTTTAAGCGATAGCTAAACCAGGCACTAAGCAGCAAAGCTGCCAAATACATCAAATTTGCGTACAGAAAATGGGTCATTTTGAGTAAATTGGGCCCTCATTGGCAAAAAAGAACACCTTGCCAAAATTGGATTAGCAATATACAAAGCCCATAGCATTGAGACAAACCCTAGAGCAAATCAAGTCCCATCTTTTGAGCGCGGCCCGACATCGCGCTTTTGTCCCCTTTATCCTTTTTTTGGCCTTGAGCTACTTCATCCGCTTTGGCCTGGGCTGGAAGCCCCAGTTTGTGGGCCTAGCCGCTTTCTGGAAGGGAGGGCTCATGTTTGGGATAGCTTTGTTTATCCCGCTGCTCTTATGGCACCCAAACAAGGAAAATCGGGATGCTTGGCGATCCCCTAGGTTTTGGGTTTTAGTATTGTGTATCGTATTTGTCTGTTGGGTCAATCAGTATGGCTTGTTTTATAAAATGTACTTAGATACATTACCCTGGCAGATCTACAAGTTTAATCGTGCCCTGGCCTTTAACCTGCACACCTCATTTTTCTATTTGAGCATACCGCTTATTTTCCGTTTTTTTTACCCCCATCCTGCGGCCAACTCCTTTTATGGTTTAAGTACGCGGGGTTTTCACGCGCGGGTTTATATTTTGCTCTTATTGGCCATGATGCCATTACTGATCTGGGCTTCCTTTCAAGATAGTTTTTTGCAAGCCTATCCCCGGTATCGTCCGGGTAGTTTTGAGATATATACGGCTTGGCCCGTGTGGGCCAGTGTGGGCCTTTATGAACTGAGTTACGCGTTTCAGTTTGTGGCCTTGGAGGTATTTTTTCGAGGGTTTATCGTGATGGAGCTTTCTCGTTTTGTAGGAGATAAGGCAGTCTTCCCGATGGTCTCGCTTTACTTATATATTCATTTTTTTAAGCCCCCCGCCGAGGCCTTGGGCTCTATTTTCGGGGGGTATATTTTGGGGGTAATTTCCTTACGCACCCAAAGTGTACTGGGAGGCATGCTGATCCATATTGGGATTGCCTGGACCATGGAAATCCTAGCTTTTTGGCAGATGTAGCAGGAGCTTGCCCATTTTATGGAAAACATAGGCTGTCTGACGGCAGCCCCGGGCAATATAAAAACGTTTTTTGGCTTAGGGATGGAGCGGCCTGTTTGAGCTCGTTTGGGCCTGGCGGGGAAAGGCAGCGAGTAGCGAGAGCCCGACCCGCGGCCAGGAACTAGCATCGGGATACCCCAGGCAAAACCGCGGGGAAGCCCCTTATTTCGTGGGATTGGTGGTATTGATATCTTCTTGGGAGATTTCCTCGGGGTTTTGATGCGTCGTAGCGATCAAGTCTAACATCAAGTCCACGTCGCGGTGGAGGTCGGCAATGCCAATCCTGAAATTGTCCCAAAGGGCCTGATGGGTCTGAACAGCGGTCCGTTTGCTTTGGCGTAGGCCGCTACCCACCAAGACTTGGTAATAATCTTGCCCCAGCTCGAGAATAGAATCAATTTCGTTTACCGTACTTTCCAAATCGCTCACCAAGGCCGACCATTTTTGCTTGTGTAATTGATTTTGCTGATTTTCTAAAAGACGGAGGGTAGAATCTTCGATATGTGAATTAACAATGTCTAAGCGTTTGAAGTAAGAATCGGTCTCACTTTTAATGAGTTTAAGCTCCCTTTGGATGCCTTTAAACTCAAACAAAATCTTGCCCTGGGCCGATTTCCACCTCCGAGGAAGCTCTCTCAGGTGCTCTTGTGAGTGCTCTAATATACTATCTACCTTGCTCATCTGTACTTGGACCGTGTTTTCCAAACGATTGGCCCGGTAGTTTAATTTTTCGCTGATTTCCTGGATTTTCTTTTGGGACTGTAGGTATATTTCATCCTTAATACCATCGCAGGCGCCCAATGCTCCAAAAGAAATGCTTAAAAAAATCCATATATAGTATCTTGCTACCATGACTCAAGCCCCATTTTAAATTCTAAAAATCTGGTGTCTCGGGAAGCCCTTCCGAGCCCCTATACATTACTGGCTTAAATATAAGTAACGCAATCCCCCCCCGTTTTGATTCCAGATTCCTCAGAAAATCAGCTTATTGTGACATTAAATAGGCTTTAATGTAATCATTGAGGTCCCCATCCAAGACATTTTGTACATCCGAACGCTCGTGGCTAGTACGCAGGTCTTTGATCATTTTGTAGGGATGCAGCACGTAACTACGAATTTGCGAGCCAAAATCGATGCGTTTTTTCGAGCCTTCAATCTTATCGCGGGCCTCATTACGTTTTTCAATTTCGACTTGATAGAGGCGCGATTTTAACATCTTCATCGCCTTATCCTTGTTTTGCAATTGGGAACGTTCTTGCTGGCACTCCACAATGATGCCTGAGGGTTTGTGTTTTAAGCGTACGGCTGTTTCTACTTTGTTTACATTTTGCCCACCGGCCCCACCAGCCCGGAAGGTATCCCACTCGATATCGCTGGGATTGATATCAATCTCGATGGTATCGTCTACGACCGGATACACAAATACCGAAGCAAAGGAAGTATGCCGACGCCCTCCTGAGTCAAAGGGAGAGAGGCGCACCAGACGATGGACACCAATTTCTGATTTGAGTCTTCCGTAGGCAAAATCCCCTTCAATTTCCAGGGTTCCCGATTTGATACCGGCCACTTCTCCCGGCTGGTTATTAATTTCCCGTACTTTGTACTTGTTTTTTTCTCCCCAGAGGATGTACATCCGGAAAAGCATTTCGGCCCAGTCATTACTCTCTGTCCCCCCTGCTCCTGGGTTGATCTCTATGATGGCATTTAAGGCATCTTCTTCCTCACTCAGCATCTTCTTAAACTCCAGCTCTTCTAAGGCTTGGGTAAGTTTATCAAAAGAGCTTTGGAGTTCTTCCTCGCCAATCTCCCCCTCTGCGTGAAACTCCTGCATGGTGTCAAAATCTTCTTCCAAGCCGTGCACAAAGTTGTAGCTGTCGGTCCAGATTTTGAGGCTTTTAATTTGTTTCAGGTGCTTTTCGGCCTGCTTGGGCTCATTCCAAAAATCAGCTTGTAGGGTTACTTTTTCCAGCTCCCCAATTTGTTCTAACTTCTGATCGTAGTCAAAGATACCTCCTCAAAGCCGAGACGCGGGCTTTCAAGTCTTTCACAAGATCTGTGTTCATAGCTTTAATATGAGTAATTGAAATAAAAAGTAGACAAATATAGAGATAATTGCCAATATCGACGTGCATCTCTCCTAGCTTCCCTTGAAAAGTCGACTTGAGATCTGCATTTTTTCAGATAATAAGTATATTTGCTTTATTAGACACTCAGTAAAAAGAAGTTTGCTTCTATGGCAATACTGGAACAAAAAATAGCCGAGATATTAAATCAGAAGCCGTCTTACGGGAGGGTTTTACACAATTTTGGGATCTCTTTCTTTAATTATGAAGAGCTTACTCTCAAAGAAGTATGCCTGCAAAAAGGCCTTAAACCTCTCCAGCTCATCAAAGAGATGGAAGCTTATGGTCGGGATGCCATTCAAGAAGAACATTTAGAAAAATACCCCATTGAACTGGTCTTGCAATACCTTAAACACAATCACTTTGTGTTTATCCACGAGCAGCTCCCTTATATGGCGCATCTCATTGAGAATTTAGACCCCCAGTTGATTGGTAATCCCGGCTTGGTGCAAGACCTGCAAATCTTATTTCCCTTATTTGTTGAAGATTTTATCGGGCATATCCACGAGGAAGAAGATCGTTTGTTTTCCTATATCAACCTCTTACACCAGGCCCAGCAAGGGAAATATAATATTTCTCAATTGTACCAGGCCATGGAAGATAAGTCCATTCGTTTTTTTGCCCTGGACCACCACACCCACGATGACGAAATGCGCGGGATACGGGAGATCACCCAAAATTATACCCTAGATCCCCGGGCCAGCTTGCACCAGCGCGTACTTTACGCAGAGCTCCAAAGCTTAGAACATGATCTGTGTCAACACGCCAAGATTGAAGATAATATCTTATTTTTTAAGGCTTTGGCCCTGGAAGAAGAAATAAAAGGTATGATCCGGGAAAAAGTCCGTTTTAATTAAGCAAATAGGATATGGCAAGGATACTGGCAATTGATTATGGCTTAAAGCGGGTGGGGCTGGCAGTGACCGACCCCATGCAAATCATAGCCACGGCCCTGGAGACCGTCCCTAGGCATGAACTGCTAGACTATCTCAAAAAGTATTGTCAAGCAGAAGAAGTAGAGACTTTTGTGCTGGGTTTCCCTACCCAATTGGACGGCTCAGATACCGATGCTACCGAGCCAGTACGAAAATTTGCCGAAACCCTACAGAAAACCTTCCCCGACATTCGCTTACACCTCCACGATGAGCGTTTTAGCAGTAAAATTGCGCTAGATGCCATGATCCGGGGAGGCACCAAGAAAAAATATCGCCAGAACAAAGCCAATATTGATAAAGTCAGCGCAGTGGTGATTCTGCAATCCTATTTAGAAAGTAAAGCCGGAGGCAACTCCCCGGTATAAACATTTGAGTATGATATATCCTATTGTTGCCTACGGAGATCCCGTCCTGAAAACTCCAGCCCGGGACCTAGATCCCGAAGACTCCTCGATAGACCTAAAAAAATTGATCGAGGATATGTTTGAGACCATGTACCACGCCAGTGGCGTAGGTTTGGCCGCTCCTCAAATTGGCCTGGACCTTCGCATTTTTGTCATCGACTCCGACAAAATGGATGATGAAGAACCGGGAGTAAAACAAGCCTTTATCAACCCGCAAATCCTCGAGGAAAGTGGAGAAAAGTGGCCCTACGAAGAAGGATGCCTCAGCATTCCCGACATTCGGGAAGATGTCCAAAGACAAGAACGCTTGATAATCAAGTACTTTGATGAAAACTGGGAGGAGTACGAGGAAGAGTTTACCGGTATGAACGCCCGGGTCATCCAACACGAGTACGACCATATCCAAGGCATCTTGTTTACCGACTACCTTTCTGCCTTTAAGAAGCGCCTCTTGCGCTCTAAACTCCATAACATCAGCCGGGGGAAAGTAAAAGTGCAATACAAAATGCGTTTTCCCATTCGCAAATAAATCCAAAAGCAAGCAAAATTTTCCCAAGCTATGCCTATCCAATCTAAATTGCCCCGGGTGGGCACGACTATCTTTACGGTTATGTCCCGGCTGGCCCAAGAATGCCAGGCCATCAACCTCTCCCAAGGCTTTCCCGATTTTGACTGTCCCGAAGGACTGCTCGAGCGGATTCAGTACTACATGCGGAACGGTTTTAACCAATACTCCCCGATGAGCGGTATCCCCAAACTCCGCCAGGCCATTGCCCAAAAAGTGGAGCGGAGCTACCACACCCCAGTGGACCCGGAGGAGGAAATTAATGTATTCTCCGGGGCCAGTGAGGCCTTGTTTTGTGGGGTGGCGGCTTTGATACATCCGGGAGATGAAGTCATTATTTTGGAACCGGCCTATGATTTGTACGGCCCGGTTATCGAGCTCTTTGGGGGAGTCCCCGTCCCCGTCCCCCTCTCCCACCCCACATACCTGCCCGACTGGGACTTAGTCCAAGCCAAGCTCACTCCCCAAACCCAGATGATTATCGTTAATTCCCCCCATAACCCCAGCGGGAGTTGTTTTCGGGAAGAAGACTGGCTTCGCTTGGAAAAAATAGCCCAGCAGCACGATCTTTGGGTGCTGAGCGATGAAGTCTACGAGCATATTTTCTTTGAGGGGGCCCGGCCGCGCAGCCTCTGGCAGTACCCCGGACTTCGGGAGCGTGGGGTAGCTGTTTTTTCTTTTGGCAAGACCTTTCACATCACAGGGTGGAAGATCGGCTATGCCCTAGCCCCGGCCCCCATTATGCACGAGATCCGCAAGATCCACCAGTTTAATACCTTTGCCACCTTTACGCCTGCCCAACACGCCTTGGCCGACTTCTTGCAAGACCCCGAAAATTACGAGTACCTGGGAGCCTTTTTCCAAAAACGCCGGGACTATTTTCAGGATTTGATGGCCGATACGCCCTTTGAGCTTATCCCCAGTTACGGCACCTACTTCCAGATGGCATCCTTTGCCCACTTGTCTCCAGAAAATGATTTAGACTACGCCCAGCGCATCACCCGGGAAGTGGGCGTGGCTACCATTCCGGTTTCATCCTTTTACACCCAGGGTAGCGAGCGTCAAGTCATCCGCTTTTGCTTTGCCAAAAACTATCAAACCCTGGATGCAGCCGCAGAGCGGTTACGGGAGAAAAAAGAACTCCTTTATCAAACGTCTTAACATGATTTTCAGGGGCTTCCCGGCGCGAGACTGTTGGCTATCCCCTTGAAATTTGTGCCGCGCCGGTCGGGCTCGCGCTACTCGCCTGCCCCCCACCAGGCCATTGCGGGCTCAGACAGGCCGCTTGATCCCTAAGCTGAAGAAGAAGCGAGAGCCGAGAGGAGAGAAAAGAGAGCTGGGAACCGGGAGCCGAGAACCGGGACTAATTCGCTTGGGCATCAATCCGGGTAGAAACGACCAAAAAAATTTGTCATTTCGACCGCAGGGAGAAATCTTAATCCTGGGGGATGAGGCCCTTTTTTAAGATCTAATCCCTGAGAGAACTCCTGCCTTTAGATCTCTCTAAGCCAGCAAGAGGAGAGCCGGGAACTGGGACTCATTTGCTTGGTTTTCAACTCGAGCAGAAACGACCAAAAAAATCTGTCATTTCGACCGCAGAGAGAAATCTTAACCCTAGGGGGATGAGGCGTTTATTTAAGATCTAAACTTTGTGATA
>CAWUIO010000023.1:0-65665 GCA_963922455.1 uncultured Microscillaceae bacterium | reverse complement strand
CGGCCAGAGGCCGGTGTGGTAACGTCACGAGGCAAGAGCCTCGCGACTGCGGGGGCAGTGGCACGATGAGCATCGGTTCTTACCAACTGTAATGTGGCTGTGCCTGTAGCTGGGTCAAAATCATCTAAATGATGCCACGTATACCCTCTAGGTTGCGTGGTAAACCCTGCACTTGCATTCGCAGGTTTGCCTTTTTTTATAAGCTTGGACTAGATGGGCTGTACCACCTTCTGATCATCTACCAGAGGCAACCTAGCCTCACGGCTGAAAGCGGGGACGCTTTCGGTTCAGAATAGACACCAGGACCGCTACGCTTATCCTTGAACCAGTTTGCCTTTTTTTATAGGCTTGGACTAGATGGGGTATAATAAGATAAAATTAATAGTAAAATGTTGTATAACATCAAAGTTTTTAAGTTTGGCTTCTTTGAGAGTCAGACTGTCATTTCCCAAAATTTTAAAACTATAGTTATAATTTATTTCTTTATATTGAATAAAATTCAAATAGTCTTTTATCAACCTTTCCTCATCCAGATCTGGCTTTTTGGGTTGGAAAAAATTAGTACCAATGGGAGTGGTTCTTACTACATTCAAATATGAATATAAGCTAATTTGCTTTTTACCTAATTTGTCTAAAAGATAATTGTCTCCCTCTTTTAATATGTATGAAGCAAGGTTTTGGAAAAAATCTTTGCTAGAACTTGTAACATGTGGATTAAAAAAAACCTTTGATTTTGTTGAAATAAGGATTTCTTTTGAAATTATCTTAAATGAATCAACCAAAACACCTTCTACCTTAACTTGTCGAGATCGCATATCTTCTACCCAATTTAAAAGTATTGAGTTGGGATTGATATCAGAGTGTAATGCTAATGTTCTTTTTAGAAAACCTATTGTTGAATCCGAGGAAACATAAAAGGTATCTGATTGATAATTTTTATTCAAGATATTCCATTGATATATTAAGGCTATATTTTCTGATTTCATGTTAAATTCTGATATATCAAACTCATTGATATTTATTGTTTTTGCTCCTGCATTTTTATTCTTGTTGTTATCCGTTATATAATAACTCATAACAACTGATGCAATAATAAACATATAAACGACATATTTTTTCATTCTATTTTTTTCACTTGATAGTTACATCATTAGGGTCATGAGCATTCATAATTTCTCCTGGATCAATTGTCTGGCTACTGAGAGTGGTTGCTTTTGTGCCAATTATGCTTGTATCTATCCCACTACTTGTTTTGGTAGCTTGGTAGACTTTCTCTGTTTTTACCCATGTTCCATCTGTATATGCATCTCCATTTCCCTTGAAAAGGAATGATAAACCTGTCGGAGCTATTGTTGTAACTTTATATGTAATGCTTTCTCCTACTGGGCTTGAAGATAACAAATAATCCTTACGTATATGATCGCCAAATTCGCCTGCAAGTGAATGACTATCATAATGCCCTATAGCATCGTCATCAGAATCTCTATTATGTCCACTACAGCCACAACTCGCAAAAATAATAAGAGTGTGGGGGGCTGTTTTAATATCCCCTGATTTTGTTGCATCTCTTAAATGTCCCAAATCAGCACCATCTGATGCCAATGGTGTAGCAGTAGAACCTGGCGGAATAGAACGGGGGAATATACCTTCTTGATATAGCCCACTTTTGCTCCCCCCTAGCCCAAGCATAAGCGCAGCGGTACTTGTTTGATAGCATCCATCCTGAGCATTACCCACTTGGGTTTACGTATTTCTTGCTTCCCTTCCATTTCTCAAGGAGGGGCCAGCGCAAATTATTTTTTCATCCTAGGCCAGATGGGAATACCCTGTCACTAACATCTTTCCCAAGGCTTAGGGATGGAAGCCCGGAGGGCCGAGACCCCGCAATGGAGCGCAGCGGAATGAGGAGGCTCGGGGTGAAACCCGACAGCCCGACCGGCGCCGGGCACCTTTGGCCATTCGAAAGACAAAACTCCCCAGCGCCGGGAAGCCCCAAACCTGTGACTTAATCGTTTAATTGAGCCGTCCAAATGCTGATCCGGCGCTCATCGGGTTGGAGGACTACGGGAAGGTCTACCACAGTTACTGGCTGGGCCAAGACCTCATCTAGTTCAAAACCCCGGAAAAGTACCAGGCTATTGGCGATCTGGTACTGCCCAAGGCCTTCTAAATAAAGGCGGCATTCCTCGCGGACCGTATCAAAGCCAAACCAGTTGTCGGCATCAAACTTATAAAACCAGGTTGCCCAGGCAAAGGGGGCCACGTATTCGGGCTCAATACGGTCTAAGTAGGTGGTGTAGATCAAGCGGGCGGCCAGCCGGGCGGCCAGTTCGTTCCCGTATTTTAGGGCACTGATACGCTGCACCTCGGCCGCAATATGGTCGCGGAGCAGTCCGTCTTGGGTGGCTACCACCTGAAACGACTCATCGGTCTCGTACTGAATGTCGTGGTGGTTGAGGATAAAGTTTTCGGGTATCACGGAGCGGCGCATCCGGTTCAAAAAGCCTTCAGCGGCGGTGAGCTGAAGGGCCTCCAGGAGTTCTTCTATCTTGTCGGGCCCAAATCCTTCAATATCACCCAATTGCTCAAGCGACCCATACTGTTTGCCGGGAAGGTCTTGGCGCTTGGCTAGGATCTTGTGGACGCTTGTCTCGCCCAGGCCATAATCTTCGGAAGAGGTATGTCCCTCGAGGAGGCCTTGCACTTGTTCTACGGTATAAAGTTGGTTGACGAAGGTAAGCAAGCGCTTTTCAGCCAGCATTTCACGCTCCTGATTGGAAATTTTGCTCATGACATGTTTTGTTTGGGTGATAAGTAAAGCTAGTTTAAAGCTTTACGGTTTCCTGGATATAGACGACTGCACACTTGGATAATTTATCAAATAATTGCCTTATTTGCAATCCAGCAGACATTTCTGGGGCTGAATTTCAGAACTAAATATCTTCCTGGCGAGTTAGCTATAAAAAAACAAAGAAACGTATGCGTACCTTATTCCAATCTGGATTATTCATGTTGCTTTGGGTAACCATGGCCTGTACCCAAGCCAAAGAAAGCCTTCCAAGTGAGGAAGCGGCTACTAAGAACCCTATCCCTACTTATACTAGTGAAGAATTGGCTAAAATGTCCAAAGCGACCTTCGCGGGGGGCTGTTTTTGGTGTGTAGAAGCCGCGTTTGAACGAATTGAAGGAGTCAAAGAAGTAGTCTCTGGCTACTCTGGCGGAACCCGCCCCAATCCTACTTACAAACAAGTAAGCGCCGGGAGTACCAATTATGCCGAGGCTGTACGGGTATACTACGACCCCGAAGTGATCAGCTTTGAAGAGCTCTTGGAGATATTTTTTGTGGCCCACGACCCTACCCAACTCAATCGCCAAGGCCCCGATATTGGTCGCCAGTACCGCTCGGCTATCTTCTATCACGACCAAGCCCAAAAAGAAGCCTCCGAAAAGTACATTGCCAAGTTGAACGAATCGGGTAAATTTAGCCAGCCCATCGTAACCGAAGTTACGGAATTGAAAAATTTCTACAAGGCAGAAGGCTACCACCAAGATTACTATGAACTAAACCCGAACCAACCGTATGTGCGTTCGGTGAGCCGCCCCAAAGTGGAAAAAGTAATGAAGGTATTTGCCGATAAACTGAAGAAAGAATACCAATAATCCTAAGACAAAGCTTAGGCAAAAAAACAAGCCCAGGTGAGCTGCGCTCACCTGGGGTTTCTTATGAAACTTGCTTACAAAAAATGCTAGTCACGCGATATAGAACTGATCCCTGAGGTATTGCCACTGACCGAATTGGGATCGCCTTTGTAAGTAATCGAGCTCGTTCCGCTGGCTTCGGCATCCAGTTTATTGGTAACAAAGAGCGAAGCCCGGCTGGCTCCCGAAATTTCTATATTGGCATTTTCACTTACCAGTGAGAATGCATCTAAATGAGAAGCTCCGCTGATTTCGGCCTTTAGAGTGTTTATTTTAGAATCTAAGAACTGTACATAGGTAGCTCCGTTCATATCCACCGTCAACTTCGGCTGAACCAAGCCATAGACTTCGGCCCGAGTAGCTCCATTCATATCCAAACTCCTCAACTCGGGCATGGTGATTTCTACTTTTAAGGGATGATTTTTACTAAAATTGCCCTGTCTATTCTTCGTAAGGATTTCCAGGGTATTTCCGTGCTGCTCCAATAGGAGATATTTTAAATCTTGAGGCTCTCCAATCGCTTTTACGCTGTATTCAGATCCTTTACGAATGCTCATATGTACAATCCCACTCATTTCAACATTCCAAAAATTGCTCAAGTCATAGGCTCTGAAATTCCCTTCTGTATGGAATTCCGACTCAGACAAGTCCGGTGGGGTTTGTTGGCTACACGTGATACAAATCAACTGATCTTGGGTAAATTTCCATTGCTGACTGGCTAAGTCATGATCCTCATAATTGTAAGGGGCCAGGGTATTGTACAGGAGTTGCCCCATTTCATTAGAAAGTTGAAAGGTTTTCTCATAAGGGATGTACAATTCCAAATCCAAGGATTGCCTTCGGAACAGGCCTCCTTTTTTGTACTGCGTATAATGATCAAATATCAAGGAAGCCCCTTGCTGTTCCACGTGATAGGATAGCATTTGGGCATTTTTGGCGGCCTGAGAACGGCTCTTTCCATAGGCCTGAAAACGCTTAACGAGTTTGACGTCTTTTCCGGCATATCCCACTACCTTCAAGCTTGGGGCTTCAAAATTGCCCTCTGAATTTTCATTTAAGGAAATCAACATGGGCTCTTCGTCCATATCAAATCGCAAAGTAGAAGGCACTTCGGCTATCTGAGAAAACTCTTGGGCAATCATCCCGGCCGAGACTCCGGTACCGGTAGCACTAAATAGCCAGATAGCAATTAAGCTCCAAGCAATTTTATGGTTCCAATATACTTTGCGACGGAGCATCATAAAGCCAAACAAGCCTAGAAAAAACGTCGGAATCATGAAGGTGATGTAGGCATTGATGAGCATTAAGGGGCTAAAATCAAAGCTATTGCGGATGATAAAACCAGGTATATTGTCAATATGTAAGGCATTTTCTACCCCCCAACCTTGCATAGCAATTAAACAGGCTGTCCAAGCCAAACTCAATAAAGAAGCCATAATCAAAAGGACCGTACCTCCCCCAAAACGAATCGCTTCTCCGGCAAATGACACATAGGGCCGTAAAACACGGGCAATCCGACCTAGGATCAAAGACGCCACTTGGAATGGAAATAAGAAAATACGGCTCAGGGTATTAATTTCCTCCCCTTCTTCTAGGTTCAAGTTCCGGCGAAGGGCCATTTGAATATTTTGCAAATTGATGGCTTCCCCTTCCATTTGCATCTTTTGGGTCAAAGTGCGGGCCTCCGGAATAATGATCAATAAAATAAGATATAGGAATATCCCGGTTACATTGAGCAAAATGAAGGCTACCCGAATTACCATTTCATTGACGCCTAGATAAGTGGCCAGTCCGGCGGCTACTCCCCCAAAAACGGCCCTTTCCGGATCGCGGAAAAGTTTTTTGATCTTGGGGTTTTCTTCTAGTTGATCATTTTGAGGCACTAATGCCCATAAAGCGCCGTACAAAATTACGGCGGTAATGGGGGCTGCCGGAAGGAAGAAGGCGCCCGTAATCAATAAGATGAATAAAAGACGTACCCAAATCGGGTCCATGTTAAAATAGTGGGCCAAACCGGCAGCTACCCCACCAATCAAACGGCGTTGGGTATCCCGGTAAAGTTTCTTTTCCTCCGGGATTTCTTCTTCCCAAGAAGTGGAGCGGCTGTCGGCATAAAGGGGAGCCGGTTCTTTAAACTTTTCAAACTCTTCGGGGGGCTCCTCGATAATAACCTTAGGCTTACGTACTTGTACAGCCGTATGCCCTCCCCCAAAATCATCTTCGGTAGGTATTTCCAGATCAGAAGGTTGAAAGGTAGTCTGAAAAGCCGGGTCCATTTCGGCATTTTGGAAATCATCTACATTTCCCATGATTTGCATCAATTCTTCTACATCCGCATGCGTAATCACTTGCTTTTGCTTATTCAGCTTGGAGTAGAAAATTTCGGCAATTCTCCCTTCGATGTCCTCCAAGATTTCCCTGCTATCTTCATAGGATGAGAAATACTTGTTGATGGAGTTCAAATAATCCTTCAAAAGCGGGTAGGTATCTTCTTCTATATTGAAGATAATGCCCCGAATGTTTATGCTAATGTTTCGCTTCATGATTTCCTTCGCGCTTTAAGTGCTTCAAATTCAAGATTCGGAACTTTATTAAACTGGGTAGCTTGACTATTGGTAATAATCTGGTTGGTAGATTCTACCAAGCCAATCCAGGTTTTATTTAACTGTTCTAAAAACGCTATTCCGACTTCTGTCAATTGATAATGTTTCTGAGGAGGTCCGGAGCTGGATTCTTTCCAATTATACATCAAAAGTCCATCTTTGCGGAGGCGGGTAAGCAGCGGGTACAAGGTACCTTCTACTACGATGATGCGGGCTTCTTTGAGCTCTTTGATAATGTCGGTGGAGTACACTTCTCCCCGGGAAATGATATGTAAGATACAAAATTCCAAAATGCCTTTTCGCATTTGTATCTGAGTGTTCTTTAAGAGCTTAATCAACTCCTTCGAATCCTTATCCATACAAGGTTATTTAAAATCTGAACGATACTTACTTTATATCGGTAAATATAATAAAAAGGTTCTATGTATTGCAAGGTAATGGGTTAAATTTTTATTTTTTCAAGCAGTTTTATCCTTTTAACAACATGTAGGAAGCTCATGCCGTGAATTTGCCAAAGCCTTAATTGTCAGAGGCATGCAGCTCCTACCGGCAAGGCAAATTTTGTACTTTTCTAATATTCCACCCTACTCCCACAAGTCCCCTAAAACCCCTAATTTTTTAATTCAAGATCAAACCCACCTAAAAATTAGGGCAATCCAGGCCATAATTGGAAATTAATACTACAGTATTTTTTTACAATACAAAAAATCATGCATAAGTCCAAACCTCGTAAATTGTACTTTTTTATATTATTTTTTAAAGCATACCCCCCAAAAACTCGCATTTTTCATTATCTTTGTCCACACTTTTCCCAAAAAATTAATCGATAAACCTTGGCTAGTTCCGGAAATCCAAAAAATAGAAACCTGCCCATCAGCAACCAGTTAGGCAAACTTCCCCCCCAAGCCCTGGAGTTGGAAGAAGCTGTATTGGGTGCGCTCATGATTGAGAGTGACGCCCTCAATCAGGTGATAGATATTTTACGCCCGGAAAGTTTTTATAAAGTAAGCCATCAGGAAATATACCGTAGTATCTTTGAGCTCTTTGCCGAGTCGGAACCCATAGATATGCTTACCGTAAGTCAAAGACTCCGCAAGAAAGGAAAAATGGAGCTAGTGGGAGGCCCTTCTAGCATCATGCGTTTAACGACTATCGTAAACTCGGCCTCTAATATCGAGTACCACGCCCGTATCATTACCGAGCAGGCCATCAAGCGAGAGCTCATCAGTATCGCTACCGAAATACAAAAGGATGCCTTCGAGGACAGTAATGATGTTTTTGACCTCCTAGACGTGGCCGAGCAAAAGCTCTTCCAAATCTCAGAAAGTAATATCCGCAAAAATTACTCTAGCATTTCTCCCTTGGTTCAACAAGCCATCAAGGAAATCGAGGCGCGTAAAGATATCAAAGACGGGCTTACGGGTATCCCCACAGGATTTTCCAAACTAGACCGCATTACTTCCGGTTGGCAACGCTCCGACCTCGTCATCCTGGCCGCTCGCCCCGGTATGGGTAAAACCGCGTTTAGCCTATCGGTGATGCGAAATGCGGCCGTTGATTTTAGCCATCCGGTCGCCTTTTTTTCCCTAGAAATGTCGGAGCTTCAGCTCGTCAACCGTCTCATCGCTGCCGAAGCCGAACTCGAAGGACAAAAAATTAAGACGGGTAGCTTGGCCGAATACGAATGGCAGCAGCTTTACCAGCGGGTACTTAAAATAAGCGAGGCCCCCATTTTTATTGATGATACCCCCGCGCTCTCAGTGCTCGAACTCCGGGCCAAATGCCGCCGCTTAAAAGCCCAGCACGATATTCAGTTGGTCATTGTTGACTACCTACAATTGATGACTGCCAATACCGGAAAAGGCCAATCGGGTAACCGGGAACAAGAAATTGCGTTAATTTCCCGAAGTTTGAAAAACCTGGCCAAGGAACTCAATGTCCCCATAATCGCCCTATCCCAATTGAGCCGGGCCGTGGAAACCCGGGGGGGGGATAAAAGGCCCCAGCTTTCTGACCTTCGGGAATCGGGTAGTATTGAGCAAGATGCCGATATGGTGCTCTTTCTCTACCGCCCCGAGTATTACGGCATTACCCAAGATATGGAAGGAAACCCTACCGCCGGTACCGGAGAGGTCATTATCGCTAAGCACCGGAATGGTTCCCTTGACGACATCAAGCTCAAATTTATCGGGAAGTATACCAAGTTTGCCAACCTGGATGACGAAGGCTTCAGCTTTAATGGCAACAATGGCCAAGAGGAACCCTTGATGACCTTTTCCAGCAAAGCCAACCAAGCCAATCCCCTCGAAAACGGGAACGCCAACCCTCTAGACAATGGAGGCGCCAATCGCAATGAAGACGACCCTCCCTTTTAAAACATGAGGACTTTGGGGCTGCCCCCGGCGATTCCCATATTTTTTCGGATAGCTAGGGAAGTGCCGCCGGGGTCGGGCTATCCAGGCTGACCAGGAATATTACTTTTGTTTTACCACAAAATTTTGTTATGCCGTCTATCTATGGCAAAATTTAAAGAATATCAAAGCAGTCCTGATGATAATCTCTCCATTAACCTAAATGATTATCTACCCTCCAACCATTTATGTAAACAAATCGAGCAAATCATTGCTGATTTGGATACCAGTGCTATCGAGGCTACTTACAGTATTTTAGGCCAAGGAGGTTTACACCCTAAACTGATGCTGGGGATTATTTTTTATGGCTATGCGGTGGGCATTTGCAGTGGACGTAAATTAGCCCAGGCTTACCAAGAGCAAATCCCATTTATTTAAGCCGTAATTATGGTTCTCAAAAGAGTAGTATTACTGATTTTCGCAAAAATCACTACACTCATTTTTCAGACCTGTTCACCCAAGTATTGCAAAAGTGTACAGAGCATGGTTTAGTAGATAGCTCATTGCGTATTGTAGATGGGAGCAAAATGGAAGCGAATAGTGCCCGTCGGCGCACTAAGACCAAAGCTCAGCACGAAAAATGGCAACAGCTATTTTTAGAAGACCTTGCTTCGCTGCAAGAGGAGCTTTCTTCCCAGTAAGAAAGTGAAGCAGTAACACAAACCGAAATATTAAAAATATAGCGGCAAAAGAGTATCTATGCGGGCAGGCCCATCAGGCCATTGAAATTTTGGCCAACCATCAGGACTTGAAATACTATAACATCACCGATCCTGATGGGCTTATGATGAAGGGTAAAAAGAAGAATACTGATACCAACTACAATGTTCAGGTGGCTTGTTGTAAAAACCAGTTGATTATCTATAATAACGTGGTTACCCAAGGCAATGATAAAGCGCAACTCATCCCTGCTCTTAAAGGTATCGGGGCCAATACAAATCAGCCCCTTGAAGTGGTCTTGGCTGATGCAGGCTATGGAACCTTTGAGAATATTGAGTATGAGCATCAACAGCAGATCAATGGATATGTACCTTATCAAGGGATGAATGCTACTTTTGAAGACCAGCCCTTTCATAGTAGTCACTTTCAATATGATCGCCAGCGAGATGTCTATATTTGTCCAGCTAACTAGGAACTTCAATACAGTGGAAGTATCAAGCAAGAAAAGAAATATAAACTACAATATAAAAAATATCGTACTAAGGCTTGCCAGGAGTGTCCTTTCAAAAAAGAATATGTGCCCAAAAAATCTAAGCATCGTCTCATTACAAGAGAAATACAATAAGGATTACGAGATGAAATGAGAGACAAACTGACCAGCCAGGAAGGTAAAGCAATCTATGTCCAGCGATTGCACCTCATTGAAGCCATCTTTGGACATTTGAAGTATAATTTAGGTTACAAACAATTTCTACTCCGAGGGTTAGAAAAGGTCAAAGCCGAATTTAATTTGATGTGCATTGCTTACAATTTGACGAAGTTGGCTAAACACCAGCTTTATTTAGAAACTGTTTAAGTTTAGTTTTTGTCGGCGAAAAGGGTCAGTTTTGGGTTCTGATGAGATCAACACGGAGCGCATAGCAGCGCTATGGGCGATAAATTTGATGAAATCAGGTTCCCGAAATGGCCCTTTGCAGCCCAACGCAATTAAATTTAAACAGTTTCTTATTATTTTAGCGTAAATCAGGCTCATTTTGGCTCTCAGGAGCATACCAAATCGGTTGAGAACTCATTTTTCAAAAAATCTGGTAGAAATCCTGAGAAAAAGATCGCCCCTTATAAGTTATGTGAATGGGCCTGTCATCAATATTCCCGGTCAGCCTGTTTTACTACTCGCCTGCTCCCCTTAGACATCCACGGGCTCAAACAGGCCGCTCTATCCCTCAGCCAAACAGAAGGGTAGCCCCTTTTTAGTAGGCCTTTTGTATCCACTCGGCTATTTGCATATGCCTTTTTTTTCGGGCTATATCCAAGGCAGTATCTCCCTCCTTATTTTTAAGGTGCAGGTTTGGCCCCTTACTCAGGAGAAATTGTACGATTTCTTCCCAGCCATAATATACGGCAAGTATCAGCAGGGTATTTCCTTCTTTTTCTTGATAATCTATGTCAATGCCGTCCTGCCAATACATTTTAAGGGATTCCAAGTCTCCAAACTCGACGGCATCGAAGATATCTCCATCATAGCTTAAGTCCACAGGCAAGCCATTTTTAATTACTGCTTAGGCTCAAATATATTAATCTTTCATTTATTCAAGCTAAGCAAATTTTTTATCTCCATCCTAGTTGGAGCGGGTGAAGACCGAAAGGGCCATGCGGGTGGTATGTCTGAGCCGCGGCAGGCCTGTGAGCTGGCCCGGTGGGGGGGAAGTGGGGGTTTACAAGTTAAGGCTTTGTCAAGAGATGATTTAAGAGGAGTTCCCACTGGGAGTTCCAATTTTCAAACGTATGTCCCCCTTGAGTATAGTGTACCTTCAATCGTTCGGTTTTGCTAAGATAGAGTTGCTTAAGGGTTTTGACGTAGTTTTCGGCGTCATTTTTACCACTGGATAGGAAGACTGCCTGGGGCTTACGGGTAGAGAGAACGATCGTCTGGCTTAAATTTTTGCAAGGAAATGTGACCGGGGAAAGGAGGCCAAAGTTGCTAAACTTATCCGACTGGGCGGAAAAGAAAGCCGCATTGAGTCCGCCAAAAGAGATGCCAATCAGAGTCCGTTGCTCGGAGGTAAAGCTGCGGTTCAGTTTACTTTCTACGTGCGGGATAAGCTCTTCTTCAAAAAAGTGAAGGTATGTATCATTGCAGAAGAAGTATTCATTGCGGTGGTCTTGCTTACTGGCCGGGTCGATCGTGCTTACCAAGACATAATGAGCCGCCGGTATTTTATTTTGAGCCTGTAACTCCTCAATCTTGCTCAAGGCGCCATTATCGAGCATTTTTTGGCCATCGGTCATAAATACAATGGGTAGAGAAGGGCTATCCGGCCCCACAAGTTGGTGATACACCTCGATGTGCCTGCCTAATATGGGGCTCTCTAGGCTCAAGGTATCGGTTTGGGAGTAGCTACAAGCACTGGTCAGAGAAAAGAGGAGAAAAAATAAATTTCGCATAAATTTCAAAGATTAGAGGCTGCCGGAGCAGCCTCTTATATAACCTAAACATCCGAAAAAAAATTTGCTTTATCTACCATTATGGAGTTTGTACAATCCAGCGATGACTGCGTCACCGGCTGAGTTGATAAAGCCCATAAATTGCTCCTCGCTCATTTGGGGGTTTTCTATATACTCTCCACCGTTGGAAGTCCAGACGACCATACATTTTTTATAACCCAGGTCTATCACTTTGAAGGAGTTAACCATATTTTTAGCGGGGATACCTTCTATCACGGCATACGAATAATAGCGCTTTTCGTCATCATACTCGATGATTTGCTCGGTATAGGAGGCTTTGCCTTGGGGCGTTCCGGGAGCCGCGCAACTACGTTTTACTCCTACCCCAGGCTTGGCGTCTCCGATAATCCAAGAGTTTTCCAGAAAATCGGGGATAATGGCTTCTAAGCCATCAATTTGGCGGAGCCTGGCCCAAACATCGTCGGCCGAGGCTTCAATGATTTGGGATTTTAGGTTTGAGCGTGAAGGGCACTAGTTATGAAGATGCCCAAAAACATAAGGCTTGTGAAAAGGATTTGAAAACGTTTCATGATTATTGATTTAGAATTTAAATTAAAGAGGTTTTTCACGGTTAATCGGTTTTAGTAAACAAACTCTTCCGAGATGATCTTGCCGTCTTCTACTCGGTAGAGGCATATCTCATCCAAACGGAAATCTTGTCCATCTTTGAGCTTGGCGTGTACCTTGTTGGTAAAAGCGATGTATGACCCGGTAACGATGGGGTCTGACATTTCCCGGCTAACTAGCTCGGCAATTCCTTCGCCCAATTGGGCTACTTTTTTCTTTACCGCATCCAATCCTTGAACTTCTTCTAGACCCATAGCGGCCAATTGAGGCTCTAGGGCTACTACTTCAGGACTGAACAGCTCATCATACGCCGTAAAATACTCTCCGGTTTTTACTAAATGGTGTAATCGCTGAGCGATGTCTTGCATCTGCATGAGTGCTTCGTTTTTAGGTGATTAAAAAGAACTTTAGAAATTAAGCTACTTGCTTTTGCCGCTTGGCCATTTCTCGGGCTTTTTGCGGACTGGGTACTCCGTGTTCTACATAGTATTTTAGGTCGGCTACGGCATCGCGGGTAACCTTATTGATTTGTAGCTTCATCATAGGTGCCATCAAGAAACCCACAAGGCCTTTGGTTTTCATGGTCAAGTGCATTTTGATGAGTGTCTTGTCCCCCTGGGGGTGTAAAGACCAGCGGTTTACGGCGGTATCCACAAAGAAGGGAAAGCCATCAATTACCTCGTAGGCCAGCACGTAGTTGGCTGGATCAAACACCCGGATTTCTTCCTTAATCTTGCCGGAAGAAGTATCACAACTGCGGGTATTACACGAGGCCCCTTCGAGTTGGGGCTGTCCCATTCCTTCCGAATGGTAGAGTCCGGCGGCCCATTTGTGGGCATTGGCGTAGTCATTTCCCAAAATCTGCCAGACCTCGCTGACCGATTGATTGGCCCATACTTCTTGCTTGAATTCCATCATGTTACTATTTTATTTATTGGCTTACACTACTTGGATGGGAGAAGGGAGCAGGTGTTACAAAAGGGGAGGGAGAAATTATAAAAAAAGTCCTGGGCCAAAGGCCCAGGACTTTTAAAGGAGTCCGTCTTAGGAATCATTTGACGGATAAGTACTTCATCAATTCCCGATCATGTAGTATAAAATCGGTGATGGTTTCTTTGTCAAAATTAGATTTGGCCGGATGTCCTTGGTAGAGGAAGGTATGCTTATCCAAGAGGTTTTCCCGGACATTATCGTGATTTTGGTTCACAAAACCGGCAATTTTGGCCTTGAAACCCTGATTAAACTCCATCCGTTCGGGGTTTAAGGCTCCTTGTTGCATCAGGGCCTTGGCTTTTTTAGGGCAACGGCAAGGGTTTCTCTTATTTACTAAGCCACATTTGTTTTCCATAAAATTGTATAGGTCCTTACGGGCCCGGTGGAGTTTTACCCGGAAGTTTTGCGGGCTGGTATCAAAGATTTCGGCTCCCAAGTTATGATCTATGCCTAGGGTATCTCCTAGGATGTAGATCAATCGTTGCTCCCGGCTAAGGCACATCAACATTCCCGATAGGCAGCGGAATTGCATTTCTTTACTGGCTTCGGCTAGCTCGATTTCTTCTTCCTGGGTCAATTCAGGATTGGGTACTGCATCGAGGGTTTGGCCATATTCTTCGAGAGTGCTAAATATTTCTTCTCTTTGGCGGCGCTTACTTTGGAGAAATTCATTGACCACGATGCGGTACAGCCAGGTACGAAAAGAACTCTTAAAATCAAATTGCGAGAGCTTAGTGATTACTTTGATAAGGGTCTCTTGAGTTAAGTCGGCGGCATCGTCAGGGCTATGGGCCATCTTCCATGCCACATTATAAATAAAGGGTTGGTGCACTTGGATAAGGCTATCCAGGGCCTTGCGGTCTCCTTCCAGGGCTTTTTTGACCAATTCTTGATCGTTTTTTTCAGAATATTTGCGACTAAATGGATGTAACATAGACAGAACTTTTCTTATTGGATGAAGAAAAAAACAATGTGTTACAAAAGTTAGGAAAATTATTTGGGGCTGCCCATGGCAATAACCCAACGTGTATGTAAGCTTCTAGCCTTATTTTTTGATGGACTGAGCGTTATGATTTACAATTCTTTGATCAGATAAAAAACTAAGTCATCGTTTATGGTAACGAGATCACCATACTGCAGAGGCTGGGAATTTTGTACCAAGCCCCTGCCATCGGGAATATATTTTCGCTTGATGTACAGGATTTGAGCAGGGCCATAATCCTGGCTCAGCCCGAAGCCAATACCGGCATAAGCAGATACGGCTTTCATACGTCGTTCTGCTTCATCCATTAAGGCACTCCCGATGCCCAGCCTTTGGTATTTTTGTAAGACATTAAAATCTACTATTTCTGGAATGCCCCGTTTTTGAAAGGGAATATAATCAGACTGCCACAATATCGTAAGGTAGCCCGCAAATACCCCATCCAATTCGGCTATGATAATATCCCGCAAACCTTCTTCTTGGTAGTGGAGGTATGTTTCAAACTGTGCCTTGGGTTTGTGCCAGCCTTGCTGAGAAAAAGCCTCGCTTATGACCTGGCAATGGTCCTTACGGATTTTTTGTAGGCTTAAGTTGTACAGATTCTTGCCCATCGGTTTACTAATTTTGGTTCAAAACTATTCCATCAATGGTAAATTTAACTTCAGAACCCTAAAGTGAGGATAGAATGTACCATTAAACCTGGGATGTAAACCGAATCGGTGGCCCTAGGGAGAAGCACACTGCCGCCAACTTAGTGGAAGCCAATCCAAACCCGGGCCTTACAAATGACCGAAAAGATGCGGACACCATACAATTGTGCCCCAGCTTCCTATAAACTTTTTCTTAAGTTGAAAGCATTGAGGGAAAAGCATGTTCTTCTTTGAGTCAAAAACTTATAGGAGCGGGTGAAGACCGAAAGGGCCATGCGGGTGGTATGTCTGAGCCGCGGCAGGCCTGTGGGATGGGGGATGCGGGGCGGTAGTGGGCACTTTTAGGTTTGTTTTCATATCAAAAGCAGGCAGGCTCAGCTTCCCATGTATTTAACATTTTTTAGGAGTAATACGCACTACACTTATCCAAAAGTTTACGTTTCTCGTTATACTAAGTATACAAGTACTTATTTGAAAGGTTTTCTGAATAATCACCCTTATATTAACAAAAGCATGCGTATCACCCATTTATTTTTGACCTGCAATGTTCTTATTGTGTTCGGGCTTCTATGTTTGACTTCGAGTACTCAAGCGCAAATAAAGCTTAAAGATGCCGAGGGCAAAGTTCGCTTTACGATCACCGTAGATGGCAAAATCTTTTTTGAAAATATGGAAAATGCCCAAGCTCGTATGGAAGAATACGGAGAAAACGGTAAGGATGGACAAAATGTACGATTTTATGGTGAGGAGGGGCAAGTAGTGGCCGAGTTTATTGCCAAAGAAAACACCTTGATGAGCCCCAAGAAGGAGAAAATGGCCCAGTTGACCCCCAAGGGCATTAAAGACTATAAGAGTGGAAAAGTCTTATCTTTTGCCTCAACCGGAGACCTCCTCGTGGATGGGGAGAAAAAAGACCTCTTCCTTGATCCTAAGGATGAATTGTTCAAAGACCGGGTCTTGATGGTGTTGTATCTTGCCTTGATGGGGGTTGAAGTGGAAGAAGAATAGGTAAAATACTTAAGTATTTTGCCAGGCCCCTAGTAAACACTTGGGGCTTTTTTTATTTTCGCAGGGCTAAGCGGACTTGCTATACGATCTACCACTAGGCAAAGAGGGGGAAAACGAAGCGGTAACAACCAAATGGTGCCTGCTTCTCAAGGGCAGGGGATATAATTCATTCGGAACAATCGGGCCAATTTAATCAAGTATTTAGCCATTTTTATGACATGTAAAGTATGCTAGATCTAGAAACCGAACGCTTATATTTCAGCATGTGGGGCTTGAAAGATATTCCGATCTTTACCCAATTTTTTTCGGCGGAGGAACAGGCTCGTTATGTGGGTGGTATTAAATCGCCCAAAGAAGCGTGGCGTTTGATGGCAAGTTATATGGGGCATTATTCACTTTTGGGATATTCTTACTTAGCCGTTCACGAAAAGTCAAGTGATTCGCTGATCGGTACGGTTGGGCTCTGGAATTCTACCCCTTGGCCGGAACCAGAGCTAGGATATTGGCTCTTGCCCAAAGGGCAAGGGAAAGGCTATGGTCTGGAAGCTGGGCTGGCTGTCAAAGATTTTGCTTTAAAAACGGCCAAACTTTCTTCATTAGTGAGCTATATTGACCCGGCCAATATGCCTTCCAAACGATTAGCCCAAAAAATAGGAGCCAAATTGGATGGAATAATAGAATTATTAGACTTTGGGCGCCATGAAGTGTACCGTTATTTTTAATACGATGAATCAAATATTTACTCTAGCCTTGGCTTGCTACCTTTGCCTTACATCTCCTCCTTCCTTGGCCCAAGTTTGGAAATATACTCCCTTACAGAAGGAGTTTATTGCCCATTTAAGTGGGTATTCTTCAAGTACTGCCCAACCTAAGCTAAAAGCAAGAAGCTCAAGTACAGAAAGGGCGCAAGCCCGGAGGTATTTAATTGCGCGGATAGAGGAATTAGGTTTGGAAGCAAAACGACAAGCGTATGTTCAGCCCAATATCCATCCATTGATCGATTTGTTTTTTGACCCTTTTCAAGGAGCCAATGTATATACCATACTCCCCGCTACCCAAAAAAGTGAGGAATATGTGCTTATTGGGGCTCACTTCGACACGGAGCTTAATTGCCCTGGGGCTATTGACAATGGAAGTGGACTTGCATTGATATATACCGTTTTGCATCAAATGCGGTCCCTGCAAGTTCGTAAACGAAACCTCATCGTGACCTTCTTTGACCAAGAAGAAGAACACCTAAATGGAAGCCGGGCTTTTGCGCAATTTTTAAAAGATGAAAAGTTGAAAATACATTCTGTGCACACCTTTGACACCATTGGATGGGATGGAGATGGGGATAAGGCCGTTGAATTGGAAAGCCCAAGTCCCGCTCTCGATACTTTATATCGTCGGGTAGCGAAACAGATGAACATTCCGGTATATACCACAAAAGTAAACGCCTCCGATCACGAAGCCTTTCGTGATTATGGCTTTAATGCTATGGGCATCACCGATGAATACGCCGGAGGAGACTTTGCCCCCTACAAAGATACCCCTCAAGATACGTACGATACCGTTAACTTTGACTTCTTAGCAACTTCCACACAACTTGTTTATGAAGTTATCAAAACCCTGATAAGTCATGAAAACGATGCCCCCTAAGCCCTACCGGGTTATATTGTATAGCAGTTTTATTTACCTACTTTTCCGGGGACTGCGCTATGCCTTCATTGGCAGCTATCTTCCCTTGTGGATTCCTGCTGCATTTCTCCTTTATTTTATCCTAGTGGAGTTACTATCTTTACGCACATGGTTCCGGGTTGGAAGTATAGTATGGGCTGTTTTCTTATGTTTTTGGGTGTTTATTCGCTTTTTGACGCCAATTCTGATGGCCTTTTCTCCCCAAGTAACCGAAGCCCATATACGAGATCAATTTAATGTATGGCAGTTTTCCCTAAATTTAGGGCATCTTGCCTTGGCCTATTTATTACTTACTAAGAGAAAATAGGTAAGCAAGACAGGGTATATGCGCAGCTTAGGAAAGATACGCTACTAGGTTTGAATTATCAATATATGGAGCTTCCCCGCGCAAAGGAAAAATGGATTGCCTTAAAAGGTAGGCATAGCGCGGGTCGGGCTGTCACTACTCGCTGCCTCTCCCCACTGGCCGACACGAGCTCAAACAGGCCGTTCCATCCCTAAGCCAAAAGAAAAAAAGCTCTCGATTGGAAGTGAACTGGATGGCAAGAAATATACAAAGATTGACACAAGTACGTGCTTATTCTCCCACCGCATACCGCATTCCGTTGCGCAGATGCTGTAAAAACAGTTCCTCCGAAAAAGACTCCTCACTGTGCCCCATACCAGTGTAAAAAGAACGGCCTCCATCATAGGCCTGATACCATGATATGGGATGGAAGTCATCTAAAGTACCTCCCTCGTAGGTCGTCTCATCCAGGCAGAGTAGGGGTTGAATATCGGGACTGATGTCCCGGAAATTATACCACTCATCTACTCGGATCCAGGGTGAGGGTAAATTTTCTACTCCCAAGCCTGAGTCTATAAATCGCTGGATGGCGGCTTCTTGGATGCGCGGGTGCCCGTCAAAATATGCCCCTACCAAGCCCCCGTACCAAGGCCAATCATACTCCGTATCAGAGGCCGAGTGTATACCCACAAATCCTTTTCCCGAGCGTATAAAAGCTTCCATGGCTGCCTGTTGAGCATCATTGAGGACATCCCCCGTCGTACTTAGAAATACAAGGGCACTATACTGCTCAAGTGTATCGCTTTGAAAAAGAGTAGCGTCTTCTGTAAATGTTAGGCCCCATTCTTCTGCTTGGGCAAGATCACGGATGGCTTCTTGCCCCCTTGGGATGGAACTATGGCGAAAACCTTCGGTCTTGGAAAATACAAGAATCCTTTTGCCCTGCAAGGAGGAGGGGGGCTTACAGCTTAAAAAGCAAGTGATGCTTAGCAAACATACAATACTTCGTAGATTCATATTTGATAGATGATTTCCTATGTTAAGCATCTAGCGTGATTTACAGCTTTATTTGCCCCGGTTTTCCAGATAGTTTTTTAAATCAGAAATACTTTTTACCCCCATCTCTTCCATCATTTTCCGCCGCATCATCAAGGCATAGGTATTGTTAAAACCCAGAGGGGCTAACCAGTTTACTTGAAATTCTTTTAAGGAACGGGACTTTACGTACTGGTAGACCGAGTCAGGCATTTGTATGATCGCATTTTTTATGCTTTCATCGGCTTTAAGAATCACGAGAAAAGCTGTGCCCGTGTACTCCGGATATATATCAATTTCGCCTAAGCGAACGGCATCAAACAGAATTTGGGTACCTCCCATCCCGTTTTTGAGTTCTACCGTCCAATTGCTATGGTTCTCAATCAGCATTTTAAACATCTCTAACAAGATGTATTGCTCCGTGAAGCGCTTGCCTCCGATGCTAAAATCGGCCGCCCCTTGACCCACTCGATCTGTGGGCAAATTGAGAGAAGCTAAGAAAGCCCGGGCCACATCCCGGGGTTCTTTCTTGAGCTTATCTACTTCAAAATTTAAGCGGCGCATCGTGGAGTCGGGAATTTTACCAGATATTTTTTGAAAGATATTACGGAGTTCGGGATACTTTTCCAATGTGGCTTGGTTTACCACCGGAGCTACAAAATAAGGCGGGAAGAAATTTTTATCGTCCTGCAGAACTTCCAAATCATAAGCCTCTATTTTTCCTTCGGTGGCAAAGCCACTGATTACATCTACTTTTCCATTGCGTAAAGCCTCGTACATCAAGCCTGGGTCCATATCCAGGGTACGGTCAAAGCGAAGTTTATAGGTTTTTTGGAGGCCGGGATAGCCATCGGGCCTTTCTCTAAACTCGGTATCAAATCCGGCAATGATTTCATCTTGGGGGTTGAGGTAAGGAAGCGCGGTATATACCAACACGCCCAGAAAAAGGAGGCCCGTAAACCACAGGACCGGGCGGATAATTTGATCGATATTACTTTGGATCTTACCCAAAATAAAATCTAAGCCAATCGCTAAAAGAGCGGCCGGAATAGCCCCGGCCAAGGTCATTTGAGGATTTACGAGGGCGATTCCACTAAAAATATATTCTCCTAAGCCTCCTGCCCCAATGAGGGAGCATAAGGTGGCTATTCCCACATTGATGACCACTGCCGTCCGTATACCCGCAAAAATCACCGGAGTAGCCAGAGGCAGCTCAACCATTTGGAGAATTTGGCGATCGGTCATGCCCATACCGCGGGCGGCCTCAATCACCCGGGCATCTACTTCCTGAATCCCGGTAAACGTGTTGCGAACAATAGGTAGCAAGGCATAAAGAAATAAAGCAATAATGGCCGGTACGGGGCCGATACCCAGCAGTGGAAGCATAAAACCCAAAAGGGCCAAGCTAGGGATCGTTTGTATAACTCCCAGGATACCAATAACGGGTGAGGACAATTTCTGGTTTCGGGTCAAAACAATCCCCAAGAATACACCCAAGAGAGTGGCCAATAAGAGCGCAAACATACTCAGATATAAGTGTTGTAGGGTTTGTTCTAGAATCTCCCAGGCATGTTGACTAACAAAGTAAAAAAAAGCTTGCATACTTAAGTCTTATCCAAATTTCAAGAAGTAAAGAGTTAAATTTACAGATTTCCTGAAACTTTGGAGAAGAAGACTGCCTTGGCATTAGCGATTGCTAGAATGGGAAGCCAGACAATCCTGGATTTTCTGTACTAAGACGGTATTGATTCTTTGATACGATTCAAAAGTCCAACCGGCCACGTGCGGGGTTAAGATCACCCGGTCAGAATCACTCAAAAAATTAAAAGCTGCTTGCTGCTCTTCTGAAAGCTGGTCTAACTTCTCGTTCTCGAGCACGTCTAAACAAGCCCCCTTGACCCGACCCTCTTGAAGGGCTTGAGCCAAAGCAACCAATTCTACCAGTTTGCCCCGCGCGGTATTAATAAGATACACGGGTTTGTGAAAATTTTGAAGGTAGGCTTGGTTTATCATGTAAAGAGAAGCTGTACTGAGAGGAATGTGAAAGGTGACAATATCGGCCTCTTGATAGATGGTTTCCAAGGAGCTTTCTTCCAACCATGCATTACCAAAACCCGATTTGTATTTGTCATAAGCCAAGATGCGGCATTGAAAACTACGCAAGCGTTTGGCTACTTCCTGGCCAATATTTCCGTAGCCGATGATGGCTACCGTTTGGTTCATAAGTTCGTAACCCCGGTTGGCTTCCCGGTTCCATACTTTTTGGCGCACTTCTCGGTCGGCTTTATTAATGTGGTGTAATAAAGACAAGATCATACCCAGCGTATGCTCGGCCACAGCATCCCGATTGCCCTCAGGGGCATTAAATACCTCGATGTTTTTTTCTTTTGCCGCCTCTAAGTCGATGAGGTCCAGGCCAGAACCTGCCCTGCCAATAAAGCGTAACTGGGAAGCCTGAGACAGCAGTTCGGCATCGATGGGGGTTTTGCTTCGTACGATCATACCTTCATACTGAGGCAAAATTTCCAAGATTTCCGAGCGCTGGATTTCGGGTCTATAATCGGCCCGAAAACCTTGTTCTTCCAGCAATGGCTTAATTGAAACGTGCATTTTATCGATAATCAATACCGATATCCGAGGGTCCTGCATAATTATTAGCTATATAAAATACGAGCTACCGAAAAGTAAACAGCTAAACCCAGCAAATCGTTTGTCGTGGTAATAAAGGGGCCGGAGGCAACGGCTGGGTTGATATTCATTTTATCCAAAATCAAAGGCGTGATTGTCCCCATGACCGAAGCCAGTAAAACGACAAAAAATAAGGCCACCGCGACGGTAAAAGCCAGTTTATAGCTTACATCTAGCACAAATGAAAAGCCAAAAACGATCAGGGATATTACCAAACCATTAATTAATGCCACTATTAACACTTTGAGGAGTCTTTGCAGATAATTTTCCCGGTATAAATTAGATTTATTGGCTAAACTTTGAAGAATTATGGATGAGGATTGAATGCCTACATTACCTCCCGTAGCCGTGATCAAGGGGATGAAAAAAGCCATGGCTGGAAGCATAGCGAGGTCGGCTTCAAAAAATCCTATAAACCGGGCTCCCAAAAGTCCGCCGGCCATTCCGACAATTAGCCAGGGCAAGCGGGCCCGGGTCAGCATGATAATGCTATCATCTTCCTCGACCTCTTCCGAAATACCGGCCATCAATTGGCGGTCTAGCTCAGCTTTTTCGGTAATCACATCAATCACATCATCAATGGTAATCCGGCCAACGAGTTCGTGGCGCGCATTTACCACGGGAACCGTCTCCAAATCATACTTTTGCATGATGTCTGCTACCTCCGATTGGTCTTGGTAGGTATACACCGAGATAATATCTTCCTTATACAACTCCTTTATCAAAGTTTTGTCCCGGGCCAAAATTATCTTTTTGAGCGATACCCGGCCCAGAAGACGATTTTGGTTGTCTACTACATAGAGCGAGTAGATTTTCTCAACCCGCTTGGCCTGTCGGCGAATTTCCTCAATCGCTTGTACAACACTCCAGTTTAGATTGGCCCGGATTAACTCTTTGGCCATCAAGCCACCGGCACTGTCTTCCTCATAGTGTAGCAAATCTACTATAAGGTTCGCCTTTTCATTTTCAATATGGGCCAGGGCATTTTCCCGGGTTTTGAGGGGGAGTTCGTTGAGGATATCGGCTGCATCATCGGAGTCAATATAATTGAGCCACTCCGCAATTTCGGTGGGGGCATATTGCTCGAGATAATCCCTTCGGGTATCTTCTTCCATCAAACTGATCACCTCCGCACTCGTGGGCTTGTCCAATTGTTTGATGAGAAACATACCCTCTTCTTCTTCAAGGCTCTCCATAAAGGCAGCAATATCCTCAGAGCGGAGTTGGTCTAATACGTCTCGAGAGAGGCTAGGGTTTTGCTCTTTAATAGCTCCCAATAATTCTTCAAATACATCCTTGGTTAGTTCAAACGACATAGTCCCTCCCGATCAGTGTTCAATTTTTTCTTCTTCAAAATTACTATTAAATTGCCTGAAGCCCTCTTTTGATTAAGATTTTCATAGACTAAAACTAAGAAACGCACCTAAGGTTATTTGCCATGCCACGCCACTCGCCCCTATTTTTAATCCTAGTTCTTACCCTAAGCTGGGCTTTTCAAGCCTCAAGGTTTTCTTCTGCTACCGAAGCATCCACAAGGGGCGACTCCTTGCGCGAAGTCAAGATTGCCGGCCATTGGGTCGATATACGCCAAGGAAAAGATAGCCCCCAAGGAAATATTTTGGTGTTGCCCGGTTGGAATTTTCCCCGCCAGGACTGGTGCCAGAAATCCTCCCTATGCCAAAAAGCCTTAGCCCGGGGCTATAGGCTCATTTTACCCGAAATGGCCAAGAGTATGTACGCCAAACAGCATTATCCCGAAACCCGGCAAGATTGGCGAGGCAATCCTACCCGTGCTTGGGTGGTCGAGGAGATGATACCCTTTCTTCAAGAAGAGGAAAAGGTTATGCTGCCTTTGCAAAAAAATTATGTCTTGGGCTTATCTACCGGAGGGCGAGGGGTAGCCTTGCTTTTACAAGACCTCCCGGAGCTTTTTCTTGCCGGCGCTGCGCTATCTGGAGATTTTGACCAAACCTTGATGCCAGACGATAGGCTCACGATTGGTTATTATGGCCCATACGCTGATTTTCCTACCCGTTGGACAGGACTTGATAACCCACTCCAACAAGCCGCAAAAATCCAAGTTCCCCTTTATTTGGGCCATGGTACCGAAGATAAGGTGGTTCCCGTCGAGCAAACTCAAGTCTTTTACCAGGCCCTCCGAGCGGCCCGCCCCCAGCTTGAGATTGTCTTAAACCTGCCCAATGCTGGCCACGATTATCAATACTGGGATTCGGAAGTAGAAAATATGCTGGACTTTTTAGATAAGCATTGAGGGGTTTGGGGGCTGCCCCCGGCGGTGGAGTATGGTGCCTAACACATCACAGGTGCCGCCGGGGTCGGGCTTTCGCTACTCGCTGCCTCTCCCCACGGGGCCCGCACGAGCTCAAACAGGCCGCTCTATCCCTCAGCCAAGGAACCTCCTACTCAGGCTGCATTTTTGATTTTTAGCATCTTCTTCTGCCGAGGTATCAACTCGTTCCCCCGGTCTCTTACCATACGCTTACCTCCCAACAGCCTAGGGGTAAACCCTGGGAAACCAGCCCGTATTTTCACGGTTTTTTGGTATACATGCCTAAATACAAGGGTTTACTTTGGTAGTCACAAGGTTAAACAGCTAACTTTAGGTAGAGAATCACCGTAATAAGCAATAATATTTGGGTGTCAAAATGAAACCCATGTACACTGTAAACCCAACGTAAATAACACCAGTATGAGAGCAGAAATAATCAAAAACCGTTTTAAGCAACCTTTTAGCCGTTTTCAAATAGATAATAGCCAAGGGGTTTTACACCAAGAGTGGTTCCACGAAGCCGGATTGGATGAGTTGATTTGGTCGGCCAAAAGAGCCTTATACCTTCTACAAGATCATCGCTTAGGAGCAATTTGTTTGCATAATCAAGATTTAAAAGGGCCTTGGATTGAACTTTCGCATTGGTGGGTAGATACCTGGCTACCCCAGTTAATGCCCTTGGACCAAGTCTCGATGGCGTATGTTGGCCCATCCAACTCTTTAAGCCGTTTGCTAAGCAATTACCAGCATGGAGTCTATAATAAATCTCGCTTAGTATTTAAGTCATTTCCCGAAATGAGGAAGGCAGAAACGTGGCTAAGCCAATATGGGAGAACTGAACCATTTGCTACAAGCACCCAGGAAAATGTATCCAGCAAAAGCTTGCAAATATTACATATTTAATTTAAGGCTTTAATTAAATTATTTGCCTATTTTACCTCTTCATAAGCTGTCCCAATTAGGGAATGTTTTGCTCATGTCCCTTCATAATGAGCAAAATATTCCTAGCGGGTTGGTATGCCAAACTTAGCGGCTTTATTCTTGATCCTATTTTTGGTAATTTTGCTCAAATTTCGAACATCCCATCCTTACATATTCTTATCGAATCTTACGCTCACTGCTTAGACGCCTGTCCTGAGGATATACTTGGGAACTGTTTTTGTCGCTTTAAGACTAGTATGTCTAGCCTATCTCGAGTGCTTTATCCAGAGCCTATACAGGAAATTCTCTGGGCAACCGGATAGCATGCTAGATCGTGTAGGCAAAGAGCCCTACAGGTGTACCCGTGGTTCGCTCGCGACCTTATTACTTAATCGGCAGGAATATGGAACCCATAGAAAAACAAACTAGACCTCTTAAAAAAACCGAGAATACTGGGGAAGAATGTTCTATCCTAGTGAGCCGAAGCATGAAAATAGTACGATTTGATGTGGGGGCACAAAAGTATTTTGGAGGAAGCTTAGCCAAACGGAAAGAGATCGCTACGTATCTAAGCCAACCCGGGCGTTCCCGACTTGGACAATTAATTAAGCAAGTGATTCGGTCCCGTAGGGCATTTGGGCCCATCGCTTGTACCCTCAGTAACGTAGATATGGAAGGTTATTTTCCTACCTTAGATGCATTTTTTGAACCTGTGCCTGGACCTTTGGATACCAAAGTACGCTTGCGTTTTCGCGTACCAAGGGCCTCCTCAGAAACGATAGCTTATCTAAGGGAGCGGGTAGAAAAGCTAGAAAACGCTAATTCGGAGTTGGAAAAATTTGCTTATGTAGTCGCCCACGATCTCAAATCACCCCTGGGACGTATAAAAGCCCTTAGTAATTTACTTCTGGAAGAGGTGGGTCACCAAAAGTTTTCTCAGGCAAACCAAATTAATCACTATCTGAATGAGAGCATCAGCCTGGCCGAAACCTTAATCCATGATATTCTCAAAAACGCGACAACCGCGCCCAGTGAAGTCCAAGAAGAATTTTTAGACTTGAGCGCCTTAGTAAATGAAGTACAAACGCTACTTAATTTACCCCAAGGCTTTTTACTTGAAATACCCTCTCCTCTCCCTATAGTCCGGGCCAACCGCGTAAAAATGCTTCAGGTCTTTTTGAACCTTATGAGTAATGCGGTGAAGTATAATGATAAAAGCCAGGGCCGCTTAAAAATTGGGGTAGAAGATCAAGGCTGCGGATACATTTTTAGCTTTGCCGATAATGGCGTACAGATTTCTAATAAAGTAGTGTACGATTTGGATAAATTGGCCGAGCAAATTGAGCACGAAATCACCCCTGCCGATTCGCACAAAATTGGCTTAAAAATGATTGCTAATATTTTACAACAAAAAGGACAGCAAATTTGGTATGAACCCAGCCCTTTGGGAGGTACAAGCTTTAAATTTACTTGGCCTAAGACCAAATAATGCCGTATTTCTAGCTCAGTAATCCCGCTTAATTCCCGTGAACATAAGAAACGCATAAAAATATGTACGTCTTTTTGGCTTAGGGATGGAACGGCCTGTTTGAGCCCGCCGCAGGATAAGCGTGGGGCGGCGAGTAGTGACAGCCCGACCCGCGCCACCACAAAAGGTCAAGGATGTAGGTGATTTCTGAGCGCGGGGAAGCTCCCAATATATTGTAAAACCCAATGTAGGAAGGGGTTTTTAGGAAAAGACTGGCAAAGCTGACCAAAAGTTATACAAAACCGTGTTAAACAAGCCCCGAGAAATAGGGGTACTATGCCCTCGCTCTACCAGCCACGTTTCTGCGGCAGGAGCATAATAAAAATATTGGAGTTGTATCCGGGAATCTATGGCTTTTAATATGGTACGAGCCGAAGACTGGGTAAAGGCATTTTTGGAATGTACGTGAGCAAAATAGCGCAGATTGGTCTGGGCCAACTCGGGTAGCCAGGTGTCTTGTAACCATGCATCCAATTTAGGCCAGGGCCCCACTTGTTGGTGGCTATTATGTAGCAAAGCGCGGCACTTATAGTGATGCAAGTAATCGATGATGAGGCTAAACGCTTGCTTGGATATGCCTATCTCATTAACAAAACCAAACCATTGAGCTACTACATAATCGTCCGCTTCAATATATTCGATCTGAAAAATTACGTGTCCCTTGGAGTTGTGGATCAATTCGGCCTTTTTCATGGATTTACGGTGTACTGTTGCTATTTATAAGCAATTTGCTTGGCTAATTAAGGTCAAGGACCATGCTTGAAAATTAAAAGACTGAAAAATAGAGGCTTATGCCATTGGCTGGGAGCTTGGGTTTCCCAATTGCTTGTTTTCTTTCCCAATTGTAGACTACTTCTCACATACGTACTTTATACTGGATATCTATATAAACAATAAGGGATGCAACCTCGGCGCTTGGGAGCGTGTCTTTTAAGCAGTAAGGCTATAAGCTCCTAAGTCCAAGTGATTTTTGAGGTTTAGAAAATAGTTTGTTTTTTAAAGGAATTATAGTACCTTGCAATACAAATTACTGGGTATTGCCGGATTTTGAATAATTTTAAGCCATTATTAATTATTAACCATGATTCAATTAAGCCAGATCAACAAGTATTATTCGGTTGGAAAGAATCGCTTGCACGTGCTCAAAGGGCTTGATCTTGTAATCAATGAGGGGGAACTCGTATCTATCATGGGTTCTTCTGGCTCGGGAAAATCTACGATGTTGAACATCCTAGGGATTTTGGATGATTACGATTCGGGAGAATATTATTTAAATGAGACCTTAATCAAAAATTTAAGTGCTCGGAAGAGTGCCTATTATCGGAACCGTTTTATCGGTTTTGTCTTCCAGTCCTTTAACCTGCTATCGTTTAAGAATGCCATGGAAAATGTGGCCCTTCCCCTATATTACCAGAAGGTGGGGCGCCGCAAACGTAACAAACTAGCCCTGGAATATTTGGACCGGGTAGGCCTGAAAGATTGGGCCGAGCACTCGCCCAATGAATTATCCGGGGGGCAAAAGCAAAGGGTAGCCCTAGCCCGCGCCCTTATTACCCAACCCAAAGTAATTCTGGCCGATGAGCCTACCGGGGCTTTGGACTCTAAAACCTCCCAGGAGATTATGAATATTTTCAAAGAGGTAAACATGCAAGGGGTGACGGTGGTCATTGTAACCCACGAATCGGAAGTGGCTGAAGAAACCCAGCGCATTATCCGTCTGAGAGATGGAGTTATCGTAAGCCCAAACGAAGATCTACAACCGGAACTTGAAATCGAGAGTTAGAAAAACCCTTAAACCCATACGCTGATGTTTGACTTAGACAAATGGCAAGAAATATGGCATACGATGCGCAAAAACAAATTGCGCACAATTTTGACGGCCATGGGGGTATTCTGGGGTATCTTCATGTTGGTGGTATTGCTTGGAGCCGGTAATGGACTGCATAATGGCGTGAATCGTCAGTTTGGTGAAGGGGCCAAAAACTCCGTTTGGATTGATAATGGCCGTACGTCCATTCCTTTTGGGGGCTTACAGCCTGGCCGCCGGATCGATTTTACCAGTGAAGATATTGATGCTATTTTCCGGGAATTTGGCGACGAGGTAGATTTATTAGGTTCGCGTAACTGGACCAGTGGTGAATTTACCCTCCGCTACGACAAGAATAATGGGTCATTCCCAGTATTTGGTTGTAATGAAGATTTTTTTGGTATCAGTGGGGATATCCTCAAAGACGGCCGGTTAATCAACGCCAATGATATCAAGGAAAAACGAAAAATTATGGTCTTGGGTGAGCGCGCCAAAAATGTCCTTTTTGAAGGGGAAGATGAGAGCGCACTTGGGAAATACGTAGATATGGGAGGGGTTTACTATAAAGTGGTTGGTATTTTTAACTCCACCGGTGGTGGGGACGGCCGTAGAGAAGAGCGGGTGTATATCCCTTTAAGCACCAATCAGGTAATCACCAACCGCAACCATATCAATGTATTTGCTATCACGGCCAAAGAGGGCGTATCATCGGAGGCCTTGTCTGGAAAAATAAGAAACCTTATGGCCCAGAGACACACCTTTTCTCCAGAAGATGACCAAGCTATTTACATCAACAGCACCGAAGAAGAATATATGCAAGTGATGAACTTGATGTTTGGCATTAAAGCCTTTGTCTGGTTTGTGGGGATCATGACCTTGATTGCCGGAGTAGTGGGAGTAAGCAACATCATGCTGATCATCGTAAAAGAACGGACCCGAGAAATTGGGGTACGGAAAGCCTTGGGAGCTACCCCTTGGTCTATCGTTAGCTTAATTATCCAAGAATCGGTCGTAATCACGGCCTTTTCGGGATATTGTGGACTCTTGGCTGGAGTAGGCTTGCTCGAACTCTTCCGGTTTGCCGTTAATCAGGTAGAATCTTCCGGAGGTACTTTGCCTTTCTTTACCGAACCAGAAGTAAATACCGGAGTTGCCATTGCGGCCACCTTAATCCTGGTTTTGGCTGGGGCCTTGGCCGGACTTATGCCTGCTTTAAAAGCAGCTAACATTAAACCCATTGAAGCCCTAAGAGCCGATTAAACCGCCAAACCATATAACCATGTTTGATCTTGACAAATGGAATGAAATTTTTTCTACTATTCGGAAGCATAAGTTACGCACTGCCTTAACCTGTTTTGGGGTGTTCTGGGGGATTTTTATGCTTACCTTGATGCTAGGAGCTAGCAAAGGCCTGGAAAATGGGGTCATGGAAGACTTCGACATTGCCAAAAATACGGTGTTTGTATGGACCCAAAAAACAAGTATTCCTTACAAAGGCTTTAAGGCCGGGCGCTACATCGGGATGAAAGTAGACGATGCCGAAGCCATCCGGGCCAATGTGGACATTGTAGATGTTATCTCCCCTCGGAATAGCCTCAACGGAGACTTTACCGTCAAATACAAAGAAAGTACTGCCTCATTTAGTGTCTACGGAGATTACCCAGAATTTACCCAAGTGGAAATGATCCACCAGGTAAAAGGGCGGTTTATCAATCAATACGATATCGAGCAGAAACGCAAAATCGTCGTGATTGGGCAGCAAGCTGAAAAAATACTCTTTGGAGATGAAAACGGAATTGGTAAATACATAGAGATCAAGGGGGTACACTTTAAGGTAGTGGGCGTGTTTCGCCCCGAAGGAGATGCCGAAGAAGTCATGGAAGATGCTAAAAATATCCACATGCCCCACTCAACGATGCGCCAAGCCTTCAATCAAGGCGACCGGGTCTACTGGTTTGCTTTTACCCCAAAACTGGGAGTGCCGGCTGCCCGATTAGAAACCGAGGTCAAAGCCTTGCTGAGAGAGCGGCACTATGTTCACCCTGATGATATAAAAGCCTTTGGGTCTTTTAATGTGGAAAGACAATATCAACAAATACAAGGTCTTTTTGGAGGAATTAGTGCCATTTCCTGGTTTGTGAGTATTGGGACTATCTTCGCCGGGATGGTCGGGGTAAGCAATATCATGCTTATCATTGTGAAAGAGCGTACCAAAGAAATTGGGGTTCGTAAAGCCTTAGGAGCTACACCGTGGTCTATCATTAGCCTCATCATCCAAGAATCTATTGTGATAACGGCATTTGCCGGATATACCGGCTTACTCTTGGGCACAGGCTTGGTAGAAGGGATCAATTATTTACTTACGGTTACCAATGGGCACGGTTCCTATTTCAGCCATCCGGAGGTCAATGCTATGATGGCCATCACAGCAACCATTTTGTTGGTAATTACCGGAGCCATCGCTGGATTTATTCCGGCGGCCAAGGCCGCAGCGGTTAATCCCGTCGTAGCCCTTAAAGATGAATAAATACAAATTGATTTAGATATATAGCCGAACACCTTAATCAAAGAACCATGATACGTAAAATTTTTCTAGGTATTTTCGTCATCCTCATGCTGGGGGCCAGCTATTGGTTAGTGACGTACTTCTATAATAAATCCGGAAGGAGTCCCATCGTATACAAAACAGAAAGCCCCGAGCTAACCGATATTATCAAAAAAACGGTTGCTACCGGATCTATTGTACCTCGTAAAGAGATAGAAATTAAACCCCAGGCCTCTGGAATTATTCAAGACCTTTTTGTAGAGGCCGGTGACCCCATCAAGGAAGGGGCGATCATTGCTAGGGTCCGTTTGGAGCAGAGTATCTCCGGTAGAAATACGGATCAAATTAGCTTGAACAATGCCCAAAACAATTACCAAACCGCGCAGGTCAACTATAAAAATGCTCAAGTTGAGCTTGACCGACAGAAAAAACTTTACGACGATAAGGTGATTTCCCAGCAGGAATACAACCGTTTCCAATTGGATTTTAACCTCCAAAAAGAAGCGTTGGATGCCGCCAAAAATAACTTAAACTTGGTAAAACAAGGAATCCTGCAAAACTCGGGAGCCATTTCCAATGAAATTTATTCTACAGTTACCGGTATGGTGCTGGATGTGCCCGTAAAAGTTGGTACCTCGGTTATCGAGCGTAATAACTTCAATGAAGGTACCACGATCGCTTCCATTGCCGATATGAATAATCTAGTCTTTGAGGGGCAAATTGATGAGTCAGAAGTGGGCAAGCTCAAAGAGGGAATGGAGATGGATTTGACTATTGGGGCTATTGAGGGTAAAACCTTTTCGGCCATCTTAGAATACATTTCTCCCAAGGGAGTGTCTGAAGAAGGAACCATCAAGTTTGATATCCGGGCCCGTCTTCAACTCAAAGAAGACGACTACCTCCGAGCGGGTTACAGTGCCAATGCCGACATTGTCTTGGACAAACGAGAGAAGGTACTCGCCATCAAAGAAAGCATGTTGCAATTTAAAAAATCCAAAGAACGGGAGATTGATAGTGTTTATGTGGAGGTGGAAACCGCTCCTCAGCAATTTGAAAAACGCTATATCAAAACCGGAATTTCAGATGGAATCAATATAGAGGTAATTTCAGGACTTAAAAAAGATGAAAAAGTTAAACTTCCCATCAAAGAAGACGGAGATGAAAAGAAGGAGGATGAAGGGGAGTAATATTTAACCGTGGAGCTATGCTCAATTATAACCATATAACCAATCGATAATTTTGGAAAGAAACCCCTTTAAGGGGTTTTTTTCTTTTGGGGCTCCCTTGTACTAATATTTGCGTACTCACTCGATTTTACGTGGACCGCGCGAGTCAGGATTTTGCCACTCGATAGCTGCCCCATAGCGCATACCCTTTCAAGAATATAGCCCCTTATTCTAAGCCAACCTGCATATTTTTAAGCCCATTGAGACAAAATCTTGTCTTATTCTGAGTCATGTAGTAACTTATAAATGAAAACTAGGAGTAAAAAGTGAACTCCCCTTCTTAGCCTATTACTATAATCATGTTAGATATGTCCTTTACACGAAACTGCGCCCAAAATCTAGGGCTTTTCCTTTTATTACTTTTTAGTAATGAAATGAACGGGCAAGCCCAAGACTATTCCAACTCCCCTTGGCATATTCAGGCTCAAAATATTGACCCCAATAATTATTATGGCATTACCGTAGCCAATGGGATGGTAGGAATGGTTTCTTCACCCAATCCTTTACAAGTACAAGAAGTAATCCTGAATGGGGTGTACGATTACTATCAGAGAGGTAGGGTCAGTAATATCTTGAAAACCTTTAGCCATATGAATATGGCGCTCCGGGTAGATGGTTTGGAGCTCAATTCAAGCAATACCCAAGGCTTCAAGCAAATATTAGATATGCAAAAAGCCAAGCTTATCACGCAATTTACCCTACCTGGGAAATTAGAAATAAGCCAGGAACTGATGTCTCTGCGTAATTTGCCGTATACCTCTATGAGTATTTTGGAAGTAAAAGCCTTGGCTAATATTGAATTGGAAGCCCTCAACTATATCGTGGCCCCCAACCACCTATCCGATGTTCGTAATTTATACGCAGAAATTGACCGGCCCCACGTATTGATACCCTTGATGAGTTCGGTGGCTTACAGCCCGGGTAAGAAAACGGTAGCGGCCTCGACTTCTTTCATTTTCCCCGAAGAACGCGAGGAGGAACCGGATATCGTGCACGAAGACTGGGACTATAACCGCCACCTCATGAAATTTAGAAAGCAACTGCAAGCGGGGCAGACTTACCGATTTGCCGTCGTGGGAAGCACCCTTAGCTCGGTTCAAAACCAAGATCCTCATAATGAAGCCGAACGGTTAACGCTTTTTGCTAAATTGGAAGGAATTGATCGCTTACTCACTGCGCATAATCAAGCTTGGGACAAACTCTGGGAAAGCGATATCCAAATCGAAGGAGACCTCGACTCCCAAAGAGATGTGCGCTCAGCCTTATATCATCTCTATTCCTTTGCCCGCAAGGGAACCGCCAATTCCATGTCGCCGATGGGCCTTTCTGGTTTAGGCTACAATGGCCACGTTTTTTGGGATACAGAGCTTTGGATGTACCCACCCTTACTGGTTTTACAACCCGAGATTGCCCGTTCTATCTTGGAATATCGTTTTCAAAGACTGGGTGCCGCCAAAGAAAATGCCTTCTCCCATGGGTATGATGGCGCTATGTTTCCCTGGGAGTCGGCCGAAGACGGCTCGGAAGATACCCCTATTTGGGCGCTTACCGGTCCTTTCCAACAGCATATTACGGCTACCGTCGGCTGGGCCTTTTGGAAGTATTATCAAGTTACCCAAGATAAAGAATGGTTAGAAACCAGAGGATATCCCGTTTTGAAAGAAGTAGCGAAGTTTTGGGTGAGCCGTGTAGAACGCAAAGGACCTGGGCGCTACGAAATAAACAATGTAATCGGAGCCAATGAGTGGGAAGAAAACATAGACAACAATGCCTTTACCAACGGTATGGTAAAAACCGTGCTGGAATACGCTTCACTAGCCGCTGAAGCCCTCAACCTAAAGGCTCCGGAGGAATGGCGGCACGTAGCCAAAAATATACCTATTTTGAAGTTTCCCGATGGCACCACCCGCGAAAATGCAAGCTATGACGGTGTCATGATCAAGCAAGCCGATGTAAACCTCCTGGCCTATCCTTTAAAAGTAATTACCGAACCCGAAGCCATCCAAAAAGATCTAAAATATTACGAGCCCCGCTTAGCACCTGATGGCCCAGCCATGGGAGGGGCCATACTTGCTGTATTATATGCTCGCTTAGGCGATGTCCCGAAGGCTTATGCCATGTTTAAGAAAAGCTATAAGCCCAATGAGTTACCTCCTTTTCAAGTTCTTGCCGAAACGGCAGGAGGCACAAATCCTTATTTTGCTACCGGAGCCGGTGGGACCCTTCAAGCGATCTTATTTGGCTTGGGGGGCTTAGAAATTGGCGAAAAAGGCATTAGCCAGTTGGATTCTTCCTTGCCCAAAAATTGGAAGTCATTAAAAATTACGGGCGTGGGAATAGAGAAAAAAAGCTTTGAGCGAAGATAGACGGAAAAATACCATCTCATAATGTAAAATTTGGAGGGGAAATGCCCCTCCTATTTTTTTATAAAACCACTTCGGTGAGCAGACCGGTATAATTGCCTATCAGCTCCTGCCCATTATCAAGGGTAAGCGTAAAGCTAAGGGTAAAGGTGTTATCGGTACGTGTTACGACCACCTGTCCCGCCGTTACCAGAAATTCTTGTTCAAAGGTTTCGGCGGCAAAGTCTAATCCTAATAATACATCCCCATCAATCATCTGCAAAGCCTTCCGGGGCACGGAAGTGTCAAACACATAGGTGCCGGCCGAGAGGCCATTAAGCGAGGGAGAATTTAAATCAAAGTAGAGGGAGTTCCCGGTTCCAGTAGCGGTTTGGGCCTCAAAATTAATGTTAAACGTGGGAGATAATAAGGTTACATCAAGGTCGGCACTCTGACCATCATCATTTACGCCATAGTCTTCTATGAATCCTTGGCCCAAATCATACCGTACCCCATCTAAGGTAAAAAAACCAGAGCCTTGAGGGCTCGTCGTGTCTCCATCATCATTACAAGAAATAATACTAAAACTCAAAAGAAAAATGAGTCCATTTACTAAAAATCGCTTTGTGTACATAATTTGTGGTTTAGTTTGCCAATATAAGTTGGTAAAAACGGGTAAAATCAACAACAGGCCTCTATCTATTTTGTAGGAGGCTTGGAAGAATTATTAGAAATTAAATGTGTGTTGGATTGAAAGTCACCTGTTGATATGCTTGTAAATCTAAGAGAAACCGGGCTCTTTTCATAAGCTCCTTACCAGATTATGCGGGTAGCCAAGTTAAAAAACACTTTTTCTGGAGTAGACTTTTTTTTCCAAGAATGTACAACTAGGGGCTTCCCCGCGCTATTCCATAAAGTTTTCATAGAAAAAGTCTGCCCGCGCGGGTCGGGCTGTCACTACTCGCCGGCCTCCCCGCAAACCAGCGGCGGGCTCAAACAGGCCGTTCCATCCCTAAGCCACGAAAATCAGTGGGTAAATTTCACTGCTAATCCAAAACTCCCTTCAGCTTGATGGACAAATGAACATGGGGAGTTTTCGTGAGCCACAATTATCTAAACCTCCTGCTCTTTGGGTTCTAATGCATCTACCCAATAAGCGGTTTCCGACTCCTCTTCTGGTTTAAGCTTAGGTGGAGGAGCGGCAGTCTGCGTGTACAAGGCATAATAGTCCTTACCTTCTTCCCAAAGACTAAGATCTTGGAGGTAGCGAAAAAGTAGAAAATTGACCCCCTTTTGCTGTCCTTCCTTGCTAAAATCGGTGGCCTTACTGAAAATATACAAGCGCTGGGCTGCTCGGGTAAAAGCTACGTACAACAAATTAATGTTCTCAATAAAGGTCTTCTCCATTTCTTCTTGATAAGCATCGACGGCCGAAGTATGTTCCAAGGCCTGGGAAAAAGGCAGCAGGGCACTTGGCAAACTAGGCGTTTTATCCGGATAATACGAAGCCGGAATATCCAAAGAAGCCCAAAAGGTATCATTTGGCCGAGGATACAGCCCCCAATCGGCAAAAGGCAGTAAAACCACCGGAAATTCCAGTCCCTTCGATTTGTGAATCGTCGTGACTCGTATAGCCTCCTGGCCCGGCGGCGAATTGATACTCAATACATTTTTCTTCTTTTCCCAATACTCCAGAAAATCGGCCAAGGTATTGTTTTTCTGACGGCTAAATTCAAGTATCACATCCAAAAAACGAAAAAGGTATTGGGCTTGCTCATGTCGGGCAATAAGATTAAATATACGTATAAGGCGGTCACTGGTATCGTAGAGGTTCTGAGCAAAAAGCTGCCCCAGGGGAAGTATATACCCGGCCTCTTCAAAACAGGCATAAAATGCCATAACCGAATCTTCCACCACCGATACAATTTTCTGATTTTCTTCTGCACTGGGAGACCTTTGAAAAACTACTTGATAAAACAAGTAAAGGGCCTCAGAACGAGCCAAGCGGTCATCCGGTCGGTGAATCACTTTTAAAAGGGATATCACAAAGCGTACTTTTTCATCCGAAACAAGTAAGAGGGAAGTTTGAGAAAGTACTTCCAATTGATTTGCTTGCAAGAAAGCAGCGATCTCCTTGCCTTGCCGGTTATTACGGGAGATGATGGCAATATCCGAGGGCGCATAGCCTTCCTCAAGAAGAGCGTGTATGCGAGCCAGTAATTTCTCAAGAGTTAGGGCATGATAGTCCTCGGCCCCAGAGATAAAGCTAAGCCCTACGAAACCTCCTGTCTTTTTACGCCCCTCAGGAATTTTTTGACTAGCCCCTTCGTAAATTAGAGAAAAAAGAGGAAAGCGGATTCCTAGGTCACTCTCGCGGATATGATGGAAAAAGGCGTTGTTAAAATCAATTATTTCGGCGTAGCTCCGATAATTATACTCCAACTGATTTCCCTCGTGGTGCATTTCTAAAGTTCCGTAGCGATCTCCCAGAAAAGGAGACTCGTTTTGGTGGAGGGCTTGTAATTGAGCAAATTCCTTGTGGTAAAGAAAGACTAATTGCTCCATTTCCCCCCCCCGCCAGCGATAGATGGCTTGCTTGGCATCCCCAACAATCAAATTAAAGGTGTTTTCGGCTAAATTGTTTTCTATCAGGGGCAGTAAGTTTTCCCATTGCAGGCGAGAGGTATCTTGAAATTCGTCGATAAGGATATGCTTATACCGCTCACCAACCCGCTCGTAGATAAAGGGTACGGGCTCGTGGTGGATAATTTCGGCAATTTTCTTGTTACTGTCCGAAATGTGAATGCTCTGGTTTTCGGCTTTTACCTGAGCCAGCTCCGACTCTATTTCTCCAATGAGGGCAAGTTGGTAGAGTTGGGGGAGAATACTTTTAATTAACAAAAAGGTACTGCGCTCTTGGTCTTTCCTGTTTTCTATGGCTTCAATCCAAGTTTTAAGTTGGGCCGTGTGGGGAGCTAGGAGGTCTTCATTTTTTCCCTTGCCCCAGATGTCTTTTTCCAGAGCCTCCCGCATATAATTTTTGTCTATAGCTCGGGTTTTGAGATCTAAATCTTGAGTGTTTTTGACAAAGTACGTTTCCACACTTCGGGTTTTTCCCCCTTTGAAGCTCGCATGTAAGCCCTTTTCTTGTATATAATCTACCGCGGTTTGGGCAATGCCCTGGATTTCGGTTTCCAGGTCCTGGAGATAGCTTTGCCAGTGCGTTTGGATAGCTTGATAGTGCTCAAGGCCCAGCTTTCTGAGGGGCTCTAAAAAGGCATAGCTCTTTTCATTGAGAAGCTGTCTAGAAAACATGGCTAGATCTTGAGCAATGATAGACCAGTTTTTCCCTTCTTCTTCTTTCTGCTTGACCCAAGACTCAAGAAAATTAGATAAGCGGCCTGAGGCTTGATGCCCTACTTTTTCTAAAACTCTATCAATAGCCGTTTTGAGGAGTTGATCGGTGTCCAGGTCTACTTCGTAATTATAGGGAAGCTCCAATTCACGCGTGAAGGCGCTCATAACCCGGTTGACAAAGCTATCAATCGTGCTGACGGCAAAGTCGCCATATTGGTACATCATCCGGATGAAGGTCTTAGCCGCTCTCTCTGACAAGGTTTGAGGGCTAATCTTTAGCGTTTGTGCCAGGTCCTCTTGAAGGCCTTGGTAGCTGGCTGCCTCAGCCCTATCTAGATTTTGAGGAAAGGCAAATGCCCGGAGTGCTTGAATAATCCGAGCTTTCATTTCATTGGCGGCATCATTGGTAAATGTTATGGCGAGGATATACCGAAAATAATGGGGATTTTCGTGGGCAAGGGCTATTTTTAGGTATTCCCGGGTTAGGGTGTAGGTTTTACCAGAGCCGGCAGAGGAGCTGAATATGCTAAACTTATGAGTGCTCATGGGGTGCAGATTCTAGGGCAAAGACTTAATATGTATTTCTTTACCCTAATTTTAAAAAGTCTAATCTTAAAATTAATCATTTTTTTCCTCCTAGCAAAGGGGAAAGCTAAACTTCATAAAGCCTTTGTTACTCGAGATTTGCTTATTACTCTTTGGGATACTTGCCCTGCTTTTTGACCAGTTTTATACCCAGGAAGGCTATCGGGCCACTTGGGGCCCCCAACCAGCGCAAGGCTTGCCCCAGATTTATTTTAAATTCCCATCACGCTATTACTATAAGCCTGATGAGCTATCCGAGGTGCCCGAAACCTGGGTACAGGTTCCAGAATATCCCAACTGGCCCCTCGCCCGACAGCATATTAGGCAAATTTTAGGGCAATTGCCACAAACGAAGTACATGCATATAAGTGCTTTGTCAGAACAAGATCTTAGCTACCGGCTTTGGCTTTGGTTATTGGGCGGCATCCAATTTAAAGAAGACATTCGGGAAGCCTATTTGCGGGGAGGGTGGGCCAACACTCCCCAAGTAAAGGTGTATTTGTGGCACGTACAGTCTTCCTGGAAAGGTGAGGTCATTCTCTTGAATGACAGTAAGAAGTCGGTTTGTATTTCACTGGCCGATATTTCAGAAAACCTACAATATGCAGAACAAATTTTCCCTGACCTTGGGCAAGAAGAGGCAGAGAGCTTGTTTCAAGAACCACTCTGGGAAAAAAAACAAGTTAAAGGAGAATATTTGTTGCGGGCAGGGGCCATTGCCCGGGTGAGCATTTTTCCGTTTAGTTCTTGGGAAGAGCTTCGGTCTAACCCTGCGCATCCCCCTATGGGAGTGACTTTCCTAGGCGAATATTGGCACATAACTATACAAACAAAGCAACACGATTTTATAGGAACCTTACAACTTTATAATACCGAAGACCAGTGTATTTGGGAAGATATCCTAAGGGTCTACATAGCTGGTCATTATCGCTTAGAACTGGAAGCCAAGCACATACCCCCCGGAGCCTACCGATTTTCTTTTCAAGAGCCAGGCTTGTACCATAGTGTATGGATAAACTACCCATAGTGCGGAAAGTATACCCACTTTTTTATTGTTTTATAATTATAAAATGATTTAAAAATTTTTAAATATTATTTTATAATTATTTTTGTTGATAAATTTACTGATTAAAAAAGTGTGTAAATATTACAATTGCTTTTCGGGCTATGATTTGTGGAAAGTAGCCCCTTGCCTAGGTTAATTGACTGATTTTTAGGGTAAATTACGGGCTTTTGGAAAACTAAGGTATTATGTAGCTCCTTGTAAAGTACCTTAAACGAATTATTCTAGGAATAATTGCGTGAAATTTGCGATAAATATTACATGCGCACCTCCGTCTTCAACATGTTTTATAACACTGTTTTCGATCTTATTTCTTACCAAATGCGTTAAAATGGGTAATTCGACTAACCTGAAATGCATATGAACACCAAAATCTTCTTCGCTTTTGAAGGAAAGATACCCAGGGGTATTATTAGAGATTTGCAATCAATCGGGGCCGATTGTCGAGAACGGGCTTACGATTCTTTTCTTAAGGAAGAGTTCTGTTATTTGCGTGTGAAGACGAAGCAAAGCATGATCCGAGTAATGCATTACTTTCAAAATCTAAACGATTTTCATTTTAAGTACTATTACCCAATGGATCAGGCCGTGGAAACAGTGTAGTAATTAATTTCTGAACATACTTTTATAATGGAAATCCCCTGGCAAATTAGCGAGGGGATTTTTTGTTTTTAGGATACCTTGGGGCTTGCCCGCGCCAGTACATTCTGCTCTCAAAAGATATTTTGTTAAGGCGCGGGCCGGGCTCTCGCTACTCGCTGCCTTTCCCCGCCGGGCCTACACGAGCTCAAACATGCCGCTCCATCCCTAAGCCAACAGAAATGTCCTGAAACCATGGCTCGTGTCAAGCCGCAGGAGGTATCTCAAACCTTGGGAGAGCTAAGCTAAGGTGTAGCAATAGACCTAGGCGCTCAGACCTAACCTGTCATCAGGGTGGTAAATAGTTGCTTCTGGGTATTTGTGAGCCAAGACATAGCTAGCCAAAACAGAAATTCTGAGATGTTAAATAGTAGGAAACCCTAATTTTTCCTCAAAAACCGGTTTTTAAGGGCTTTAATCTCTGGGGCGTTTAGGCTGAGCTGTTGACTTAAAAATGCCGGAAAACTTCCAAATTTTTCTTCTATTTCATCAAAAGCAGCTTGAAGATAAGCTTCCCTAACTTCCAAAATAGGGATAATCACTTCTAAGGAAACTCCCAGAAAATACGCTTTTCGTAGGATGGATTGATTCTCTTGAAAGCGGTAAAAATTAGAAGCCATGTAATCTTGCCGAATAATTTGCTCAGGAACCCCCAGAATTTTAAGGAGCAAGGCGCTGGCAAAGCCCGTTCGGTCTTTTCCGCCAGTACAGTGTACCAGGACTCCCTTCGTGTTTGATTCGAGGACAATAGACAAAAACTGAGCAAATGCCCCGGAGAATTCGTGTACAAAGCGTCTGTAACTCGCCTGCATATAGGCGTGGCCATCAAAATCTTGGGGCCGGGCCTTACGTAACATGCGTAAAAATTCTTTTAAGCTCTGCGAGGGATCGTACACCGGGAGGCTGTGATACACAATACCCAAATCTTTGGGAACATGGTCCGGCTTAGATTTACGTTCTTCAGGCCCCCGCAAATCGCAAATATGACCAATTCCCCAGGTTTTTAACTTTTGCCAATCGGCCCGGTCTAGTCCAAATAAATGATCAGAGCGGAACAAGCTGCCCCACCGAACCTGATAACCCGCTTCGGTGACATACCCGCCTAAATCCCGAAAATTATGAGAACCTTTAAGGGATATGTTTCTCAAGGCCACGATACGCGTCGCTTGTTCCGGTATGGCGATTTCAAAGAAATGCCGCGTATGTAGATCCAGCCCTCTGATTTGGAGAGGCAACTGGCTATTGGGATACCGTTTTTCTGGGGAGGCCACCTGGGCATCGGAGCCTAGGCTTACTTCACAGGCTTGAGTTGGTAGCTTGAGTAAACTAGCCAAGGTATAAGTCCCTCTTCGGTCTCTTTGAAGCCAATAGTCTTCAGTTAAGGGATTGGTTTTTCCTTGAATAGGGATGGTTTTGGTTAAGACTTGGTAGAGCAATGAAGTACCTATGGTGTTTGGATTGAATAATGGCTGAATAATCGGTTTACTAAGACGGGCCCAGGATGCCCAAATTACCTTTTGTATCTATTCTTCTGGCTTAGGGATGGAGCGGCATGTTTGAGCTCGTGTAGGCCCGGCGGGGAAAGGCAGCGAGTAGCGAGAGCCCGGCCCGCGCTGGTAGAACATACCCCTTGAGCAAGTAATTTTATAGCGCGGGAAAGCCCCAATGTTTATTTTCAGATTTGTCTGCTAAACCTATCCTAAAATTTAAATAATGGATGCCGACTGTACATGATTAATTAAGGAAACCGAATAAATGCATTCTAAATTATACATTTATTGTTCATTTTTGAAATTTAAGGGAAACCATATGCTTTGGGATTGAATTAATAAGCATAGGCAGACCTGTAAAGCCTTGCGACCGTAAACCTATATTTTTGAGTAAAGATACAAGCTGATATATTATGGAATTGAAGAAAGTTGCCTTAGATGCCGTACACCGAGAGTTAGGGGCCAAAATGGTAGAATTTGCCGGGTATGAAATGCCGGTACGGTACAGCTCAGATAAAGAAGAACACCTGCGGGTAAGAGAGAAAGTGGGCATATTTGACGTATCCCATATGGGAGAGTTTATGGTAGAAGGAGATAAAGCCCTGGATTTGCTTCAAAAAGTAGTTTCAAATGATGTAAGCCGGCTTCACGATGGGAAAGCAATGTACGCCTACTTACCCAATGATCAAGGCGGGGTAGTCGATGACTTATTGGTATACCGTATCCGGGAAGATGCCTACATGTTGGTTGTTAATGCCTCCAATATTGAGAAAGATTGGGAGTGGCTTACCAAGCATAATACGATGGGGGCCGAGATGCGTAATGTTTCGGATGAGGTTTCTCTTTTTGCTGTTCAAGGACCCTTGGCCCAGGAAGCCTTGCAATCTTTGACAGAGGTTGATTTGAGCACCATTAAATTTTACAGTTTTGTGACAGATAGCTTTGCCGGCTATGAGGATATCATTATTTCGGCTACAGGGTATACCGGAGCCGGAGGTTTTGAATTATATGTTCCTCGGGAGGCCTCAGAAAAAGTCTGGAAAGCTATTTTGGAAGCCGGAAGTTCTTTTGATATTTTACCGATTGGCTTAGGTGCCCGAGATACCTTGCGATTAGAAAAAGGATATTGCCTATATGGAAATGATTTAAATGACCAGAGCTGTCCCATGGAAGCAGGACTGTCTTGGGTTACTAAGTTTAGTAAGGACTTCATTAATTCGGAAAATCTCAAAGCTCGTAAAGAAAAGGGAGTGCCCCGTAAATTAACGGGCTTCAAAATGCTAGATAAGGGCATCCCAAGGGCCCATTATGCCATTTTAAACCAAGAAGGAGAGACCATTGGGGAAGTAAGTTCGGGCGGACTGTCCCCGAGCCTGAATATAGGGATTGGGATGGCTTATTTACCTAAGGAGATGGCCCAAGAGGGGACTCCTATTCAAATTCAGATCCGAAACCGGAGCCTCAAGGCCGAAGTGGTTAAAATGCCCTTTGTATAATTCTGGCCCTTTTTCTCTTGTCTGACATATTTATTTCTGATTTAAAATAGAATAAAGCATTTTTTATCGTTAAATTTATTTCATTTGAACAAGTTTGCGAGGCATTCGTAAACCAATGAAATTACTCACTTGAACTATGAAACACATTGAAGTTTGCTTGACCCCGGAACAGCTTCATCATTTTGATATCCACGACCGTTTGGTGGTTGTGATTGATATTTTTAGGGCAACTTCTTGCATCGTAACCGCTTTGGCCAATGGCGCAGAACAGATCGTTCCGGTGGCTGAGGTGGAAGAATGCCAGTCTTTGCAAGAACGAGGGATGTTGGGTTCGGCGGAACGGAACGGGGACCAAGTAGAAGGCTTTGATTTTGGGAATTCTCCCCTTAGCTATGTAGATAATCCTAAGATTAAGGGGAGGGGAATTGCGATGACCACCTCCAATGGAACCATGGCAATCCAAAAGGCGAAATCTGCTTCTCAATTAATCATTGGTGCCTTTTTAAATAAAACTGCCGTAGTAAAACATATACTGGAACAAGATAAAGACGTTATCTTATTGTGTGCCGGATGGCGGGGTCAGGTGAATTTGGAAGATTCGGTGTACGCCGGGGCACTTTTAGATGATATGGTCAAGGACCTTAACTATGCTAATGACGCTTGCGGTTTGGCACGTTCGGCTTATCACTTAGGTAAGAATAATCCCAAGCGGTTTTTGCAAGATTCTTCTCATTTTCAGAGACTTGCTCAAAAAGGCCGTTTAGAGGATATCGATTTTTGTCTTAGCCATGATTTGTACTCGGTGGTTCCGGTTTTAAAAGGTGATGCCCTAGTCTTGTAATGTAAAAAGATGCAAGTAACATAGCGTCTGGCTCTAGTTTTGATGGGAATAATGAAGCCAACCATAAGCATGAAGGAATAGAATTATGAATAAACAATGCATTGTCGGTTCCCTTCTCTTGATACTAAATCTGTGGGGTTTGGATTTGGGGGCTCAGGAAATATTAAAGCGAGAAAAAATCTATACCTTAAATACCAATGAGGTGGTTGCCTACGAAGAAAATTCTCTAGGCTTATACCAGGATGAATTGGGGTATATCGTCGTAACTGCCGATGTAAAACAGTTTACTCGTAGTTATCACATTAAAGGAAAAATATACGGCCCTTTTGACCGCCGTTTGGTTGAAAAGCCTGTTTTTAACCTGGATAGCTGGGGTTTTATTGACTCAAAGGATGAAACCAGCTACGTTATTTTTAATGGAGATGAAATTGGGATCCATAAAGACCCCCTTTACCCAGTTGGTTTAAAAGTATCACGCTCTTCTTGGGCCTATGTCTTAATTGATCAGCTAGAAGGCAGTACCCGGGTAATCATCAATGGCCAGGAATATGGGCCATACACCTCTCTCTTAAATTACTACCTCAGTGATGATGGCACCCGTTGGGCCATTGTATATTACAATGAGCCAGAAAATTACTATGTGCTTTTTAACAATGGAAAAAAAATTGGCCCTTTCAAAGAGGTAATCAACTTTTCCTTTCTAGGCGGCAAAGGAAACCGCTGGGTATTGACGGCCGAGACCAATACCAACGAACAGGGCACCAAGCAATTTACCATCATTACCAACAATGGTGAAGTGGGTACCTACGATCAACAGTTGCGGGGTAGTACGCAATATGACTACACCGATTTGATCGTTGAAGGAGAAAATTATGGCCAAACTGTGGTGAGAGACCAAAAAATCTTCTTTGTGGCCAACGATGATCAGTACGGCCCTTACCAATCAATACCCTCTGAGATCAATATGGGGAAAGAGTATAATAAATTTAACTACATTGATCCCAGTAATAAAACCCTTCACTTTAAAGGAGATGGGGTATTCTCCCGAAACGTGGATGCCTATTACGTCAGTGAAAGCCGGAAAAGTGTAGCGGTTGTCAAAAAAGCTAGCGCTCGTATTGATTCACTTTTTATGAACGATAAGTATTTTAAAGGCTTATATAGCAAAATTGAGTACTTAAAGTTTTCTCCTGATAGTGAAGAATGGTGCTTACTCAGTGATAAAGGAAATGGGAGCTATACCTTGCATTTTTCCGATGGAAGAACTTTTGGGCCCTATTCTATTGATATCAGTGGTGGCACACCTCCGGTTTTGTTAGGAAAAGATGCCAAAAACTGGGCTTTTTACTATAAAGATTCCAAATCAGGATCCACCCGGATCTTAGTAAATAATCAGGAACGTAAGGAAGACCTTATCGGAGATATTGGGATGGTAAAAGAAGAAGGGAAAGAGTACTTTTCCTGGTTTAGCCTGGACAATAAGACCGTTTACCTCAATAAATTACTCCTAGAGTAATCGTATTCTTATAGTTTTTGCACCAAATAGCTCAAACTGGAATAGTTACACTCGTGTTTCCGGGCCCATTGATTGGAGCGGAATCCGTTCCATATGGCCTGAAAATAATTGCTTGATTGATGCTCGTACTTTTCACTCAATAAACTGATATAATAAGCATCCAAAAACATAGGAAGCTTCTTCACCAAACGAAGTTGATGCCGCTCTAATAACTTGGCAAAAGTTTCGGGGGTAAAATGGTACAAGTGACGAGGTACATCATAGGCTGCCCAATAACGGGAATACATTGCTGCATCCCGTGACTTGGAATTGGGTAAGGCAATCACCATAAATCCATCTTTGATCAGGATATTTCTCAATTGGTCCAAGGTGTCCCGCAACTGATGGACGTGCTCTAACACGTGCCAGAGTGTGATAATCTCAAACTTTTCTGATGGGGCTAAATCTAATGGAAGACTCTCCCAGATGCTTGTCTGGGTTCTTCGGCTGGCAATTTCCCGGGCTTTGGGATCAGGCTCAAGTCCTTGTACTTCCCATCCGTTTTGAAAACAAACTTCCAGAAAAGAGCCCGTACCACAGCCATAATCTAAGATTCTCTGGGCAGTCGTCTCAAGGCCTGTTTGCCCAATACTGCGATGTAGTTTATTAATCAAACGGAGTTTATTGCGAAGTGTATATTGCCGGGCAACTTGGTACACTTGGTTGACAAGCCCCTTATGGGTATCACTATGCGAGATATAATCTTCGGAAGCATAATATTTTCCGATATGGTCCTCATCGGGCCGCGGATTGGTAAACCGGAAGCCGCAATTCTTGCATTCTACAATAGTGAAGGTCTCCTGGCTTACCGTATAGTCCTGACAATCTAAAAACGGCTCAAATTGATTGTGGTCACAAACGGGACAATGTCTTAGCTTCTCTATCATGAATCTGCAATTAAAAATATATAGCCCCCTCTTCCTAAATTTTGCTTTATGTATTTCTTAGGAAGGACAAAGAAGCAAATATACCGAATACTCCATTTATTTCCCTAGATATACTAGAAGAATGGACACATCAGAAGGGCGGACTCCACTAATTCGGGAGGCTTGGCCAATGGTCTGCGGCTGGATGGTTTTAAACTTCTCGATACTTTCTTTAGAAAGCGCTTTTACCGCCTCGTAGTCGAAGCCTGTTGGGATACGGAAGTTTTCTAGCTCAGCTATTTTTTGAGCCATACGTTGTTCGCGCTCGATGTAACTCTCGTACTTTACATTGATCTCCACCTGTTCAAATACTTCTTCCGAATATTCCTGGGAGTTTTCTTTGAATGTTGGATAGGTGTCCATCAGCTTTTGGATACTTACTTGAGGCCTTTTCAAGAGTTCTAAGACACTTGATTTTTCCTTTAAAGGGGTAGTGCCCATAGATTCTAAGGCGGGGTTAATGCTAATAGGTTGAGGCTTGTGTTGCGCCAGCCAGCCTTTTAAGGCCTCCGTATCTCGGGACTTTTTTTCCACGCGTCGTAGACGTTCCTCACTGGCCAGGCCCAACTGGTGGGATAGAGGGGTCAAGCGAAGGTCGGCATTGTCTTGACGGAGCAAAATACGATACTCAGCCCTAGATGTAAACATGCGGTAGGGCTCGTCGGTGCCCTTATTGATCAAGTCGTCTATGAGTACGCCCATATACGCATCTGATCTTTTCAAGATAAAGGCCTCTTTTTCACGAATTTTTAAGTGAGCATTTATTCCCGCTAACATACCTTGACAGGCCGCCTCTTCGTAACCGGTGGTACCGTTAATCTGTCCAGCAAAAAAAAGATTTTCAATAGCCCGGGTCTCTAAGCTCATGTGCAATTGCGTAGGAGGGAAATAATCATACTCAATGGCATAGCCCGGACGGAACATTTTGGCCTTTTCAAAGCCAGGAATTTGGATGAGGGCTTGGTATTGTACGTCTTCGGGCAAGGAAGTAGAAAAGCCATTCACATAGACCTCTACGGTATCCCAACCCTCCGGTTCTACAAAAATTTGGTGCCGTTCTCTTTCGGCAAAGCGATTGATTTTGTCCTCAATAGAAGGACAATAGCGAGGGCCGACACCTTTAATTCGCCCTTGAAACATGGGAGACTTTTCAAAACCAGTATGTAAAACCTCGTGTACGGTAGGATTGGTATAGGTGATGTGGCAGCTCCTTTGATTTTGAAGGACCGGAGTATCGGTATAGGAGAATCGCCCGGGAATATCATCTCCAGCTTGTTCTTCCATCTTGACATAATCTAGCGAACGCCCATCTACTCGAGGGGGGGTGCCGGTTTTCATACGACCGGCTTCCAAACCTAAACTCACCAGTTGTTCAGTAATGCCATAGGAGGCTTTCTCACCTACTCTCCCTCCCCCAAATTGTTTTTCCCCAATATGGATCACTCCATTCATAAAAGTACCACTGGTCAACACCACGCTTTTTGCTTTGATCTCTATTCCTAGGGAAGTCTTAACTCCCCGTACTTTGTTATGCTCCACGACCAGCCCGGTAACCATTTCTTGCCAGAAATCTACCCTTGGGTTTTCCTCCAAAAGGGTTCGCCACTTCTCCGAAAAGCGCATCCGGTCGCTTTGGCAGCGGGGGCTCCACATAGCGGCCCCTTTGGACCGGTTGAGCATTCGAAATTGGATCATCGTATGGTCACTCACAATTCCGGAATATCCCCCTAAAGCATCGATCTCACGTACAATCTGCCCTTTGGCTACGCCCCCCATAGCGGGGTTGCAAGACATTTGAGCAATCTTGTTCATGTCCAAGGTGATTAAAAGCACCTGAGAACCCATATTAGCCGCCGCCGAAGCTGCTTCACATCCCGCATGCCCGGCCCCTACCACTATCACATCGTATTCTGGAAACATATCGCTTGAACAAATTTGTGCGGGCCCTTTTTAGAAAATTACACTTTTTGAAGAGCCCTAAAATGCAAAAATACAACTTTAAAACGCAAAGTTTAACTTCTCGTTTGGCTTCTAGTTTTAACAATAGGATACAAATTTAAATTCAGGTAAGAAAAGGAAGTACACGTTTAGGAACCTAGATGAATTGTACTTACACGGCAAGTTATCCCGGCTTTCTTAGTAAAAAGAAATAAAGTGCAGCAATGGAAGATATTTATCAACATATTGTAGGCGGTATTTAGTGAAGTCTCTGACGATTAAGAAATAATTCAGTCAATTATTCCAAGAATATTGGATTATCTTACCTCTTAGATGGTGCTTGAGCTCATCCCAATTAGATTCATTGCGTTAGTGTGCTTGTAATGTATTGCCCAAACTATTTGGTAAAAGGCCTTTTGTATATAAAATCTTATGGCGAGCAATAAGCAAAACCCCATACAATCCAATTTACAAGTTCAATCCTTGAGCCCTAATGAGGCATTCGCAAATCAACCCGATTTGTTGACATCTAAACCTGAAATCCTTGCCGGGGAACAAAAAGTTAAATTTTTACCCGATGCGAAAGTTTCTCGTACCGATATAGCTATTCGTAGAAACCAGAATACGCAAAGTGGATTTCCCCAAACTGAGAAAGGGCTATTCTGGAAAGAAGCCGACCCCCATACGGTCTGGCGGAAAGACTTACTTTTCGCCTTAGATTGTAATAATGAGCAACAGTTTCGCTTAGACTGGGTCCGAAAACTTCAAAATATTTTACTAGGTAAAATCCAAAGTACAAATGGGGACTTTGACTACGAAATGGTCTTGGCCCTACAAGAATTTCAAAAGAGAAATGACTTAAAAGCGCATGGTATAGTAGATGCTCCTACCCGGGCCCGTCTGGAGAAACAGTTTCCCAGCTTGCTTACCACCATCCTAGGGCCACATTTGGATAAACGTTGCCTCTTGGAATCAGACATAGACCAGGAAATGCGATATCAGCATTACCAAGGATTTATAGAGCAGCAAAAGGGAGTGTTTTTGGAGGGGCCTTGTGAAATAAACCTTCTTGGCATCCGGGGCATTGAGTACGATGCAGCAGGAGCCATTTGGCAGTCCAATTCAGCCCGCGACTACTACGAAGCTCGACAAAAAAATACAATTGATGACCACTTATGTGCCCATCAATTAGATGACCTGATTGTCTCGGTTTGGCGAGACGAGTACGGGAAGGCGCATGTTAAAGAGTGGCGCGCATCAGTAGATCCTTCAGAACCCTATACTTCCACCGATAGACCCGGAACTGCCCACTTGCGAGACGGCCAATATCTATATGCCTCAGGATTTCATACCACTCGAGGGCAAAATCATATCCAGGCGATTAAACAACTGCAGTGTGACTTAGATGCCCGTCTTTTTCGGGCCTTATCCTACGGCGACCAAGCTACGCAAACCAAAATTATGGACCTGTACCGCCTCATGGAGATCCGTTTGGAAGGGAAGGAAGCCCGCTACATGGCTTTGCGGCCCACCCGAAAACAAGAAGTATGGCGGAATAATCAAGTAAATGATCTTTTCATCGATTTTGAAGAAGAGGCTTTAAGTAATCAACGCATTTATCTAGGCGATCCCGATTATTTTGCCTTAGACTTCGGGATTAACATCCATACCAGTCGGGCCAATCAGGGAGACTCGATGGCCTGCCAAAACATTCCTTGCGATCAATACTTAGATTTTATGAGTCTTCTGTTGGCGATGCGTAATTCCGACAAAGTACCTTATACCCTAATAGATGCCTCTAAAATAGAAATATAAAGATACTAGTAGTTTCCGATTACACACCTAGGAGACCGGTTTCCATACCCATGGAGCCGGTTTTTTCAATTTTACAAGGGCCCCAAAAAGAAAAATACTGGGGGCTTCCCCGCTTTACGGAGACTCGTGCTTTTTTGAAAAACCCTACCTGCGCGGGTCGGGCTATCACTACTCGCCGGCTCCCGCACAGCCAGCGGCGGGCTCAAACAGGCCGTTCTATCCCTAAGCCTCTTGCAATATAAAAATGAAAATTTAGCTGCATAAACCCAAACTTAGAATATAGCATACCTTGAGCATGGCGATATCTGGATTGGTTTTGTTTGCAAGTCCAGTCAACATTATTTAAATTACTTCAAGCAAAATTTAGGTTTGTACCCGTTCTTTTGTCATCAAAGAATTTATTCTCTAAACCAAGACATTTACATCATGTCCCGTATGCTCCTATTTCTCGTTCAATTATTTGGCCTAACTTTATTTTCTATCGGCTCAGTTCAAGCCCAAGAAGAAAACGATATAACCAAATTGTTCCGCAACTATATCCAGGAAGTTGACGCACTAAATCAGACAAAAAATATAGAAAACCTGGTAAAACTCCTAGATAGAGATTTTGAGTTGAACAAAACGGAGGTAACACTGAACGGTAATACAAGAAATATCACCATTGACCGGGCAAATCATCTAAGAACCCTGCAGCAAATTTTTCTTACCGAAGCCATTCAAGTGAATATTTCTATCGAGCAAATCTACAAGGCAACCTCTGGAAAGAAAACGGCCGTGATCTCCGCATCTATAAAAGCAGATGTAAAATACGAAGATAATGAAGCGCAAAAGGTAACGATCTTGATTAATGCAGTTGGGGCAAATAAAAATGGAACGTGGAAGTTTATTCAAATGGACAATATAGAAGTAATCGATGAGCGTAATTTGGGGAAATGCCCATGCCGGTATACCCAAACCAAACAAGGCTTTGAAACCGAAGTAGTATATCCCTCAGGTTTTGCCTACAGCAAAAAACAAGATGCCTTTACCTTCAGATTAGAAGATGGAGTAAAAACCATTACCGTAAATGATCAATTGTACCAATGGAAAAAAAATGGTGAATTGCTCAATGTAACCGATGGTAAAAATACGGCCCTGGGTACCACCACCGACAATAAGAAAGCAGTCTCCTTTATACTAGGGGACCTATACAAAAGTAATTGCACTGAGTTTATTGAGCGCAATTAGAGAAGCCCGGAATAATTAATACCAAATGATCTGTGATGGTGGCCTTTCTTTAGTACAAGGCAATCTATTTCAGGCAAGGACGTCTTGTCTCGCTACTTGCTACTCTCCAAATGGCTTAGGGATGGAGCGGCCTGTTTGAGCTCGTGTAGGCCCGGCGCGGAAAGGCAGCGAGTAGCGAGAGCCCGACCTGCGCCGGCACTTAGCTGTTGCTAGGCACTAAACTCCTGGGCGCAGGGAAGCCCCAAGTATTGATGGGCAAATACTCAATCGTAAGGAACAAAATTGGGCTTAAAGCGAAAGAAATCTCCAAATAAAAGAGGCACCGAAAGGGATAAACTTACGCTGATCCGGTTGATTTCTTTGGGTACTTGGGGAAAGTAACCCACACGCAACTCGAAGGTACGGAACACCAAACTCTCATTTCTCATACGGAGGCCGAGCCCGAAAGTACTAAAAAAATTATCCCGAAAATTTTCAAATCGGTTTTCTTGGATAAACCCAAAATCAAAATAGGCAAAGGGAGCAAAACGAAAGCCGTAAAAGTACAAAGGACTAAACCAAATACTTTCGTAGCGGCCCGCAATCAGGTTTTTACCAAAGGTGTCAATTCCCCGGATATCGCGGACTCGATCTTGCAGCGTAAGACTTACCGAAAGAGGAGGGTTGATTCCGTAGACGGCCTCCAAGAATACATAATTTCGCAAGCGGCTTTTTCTCAGATTAATTAATGGGCTATAATAGGTAAGGCTTGTACGAAATACGCCATCATTGATCGATTGGGCTTTCCAAAACCCCCCAAATTGGATATCCCAGCCTACAAAGCCAAGCTTTGCCAAATAATGAGCCGTGGCAAATTGGACCCCCGTATACAGTTGATTGCCAAATTCGTTCACATCCAGTCCAGGAGTAAAAGTAAGCCGATAGCCTAGGGGAACATCTTCGGTGATTCCAAAGCCCAGTAGAAAGTTATCTTTGATAAAGCGGCTATACGTAAAACTGAGGGAAGAAAGGACTAGATTTCTATTAAAAAAGAGCTCATCCCGCTCAAGTTCCGAGAGAGGCCTATCGAGGTAATCCACGTGTAAATACCGCAAGCCCAAGATGAAGTTTTTCCGCCGATCTTTCCCAGGGAGAATAAAAGACCTGCCCAGCCAAACATCCTGGCCGGTTCGTTCAAAATACTCATTGACAGCCGTATCTCCCTTGACCACGGCCAGGCTATCTTTTAAATAGGAAAGGGTTAAGCCTCCCCCATATTTGATATAGGGGCTAATAAAATCTCGGCTTACATCCAAACGGAGGAGTTCCTGCTGCCAATTATTAGCCCAGGTCAACTCCCAATCGCTGAGCGTTTTTTTGTATTTTTCCAGTCCCAGCCGTATCGCGAAGCCATTTGGCTTGCTAGACTCCGAGTTATTAAGGTACTCGAGGGAAGTCAATAAACCGGTGCCGAAGGTATTCCGGTTAAAAAGCGTCACCGAGTACCGGCCCAAATTACTAGCACTAGCTTCCACCCCCCAATGAAAACGTTCTTTAATGACCACCGCGAGCTCAACGCCCGTTTCGCGGCTGGAATCCGGCCTCAGATAAAAACGGACATCCTCTATAAAATTTAAACTTCGGATAATCCGCTCATTATCGGCTAGGAGGTGGGGCTGTACGGGGTCTCCCTCGCCAAATAAAAGCATCTTCAAAATGACTTGCTCCCGGGTGCTGTAATGGAGCCTGTTTACGACTCGGCCCAGCCGGGTACGTGTGCGGGCGGTGGTATCTTGTACTTTTCCTTCTAAAACATCTTGCTTCACCAGGTAAATCCGGTTGATCTTTTCTTGCTCGAAGGCGCGAAAGTAAGACTCACTGGATACCACCTCGCCTAAGTGGTTTTCAATCGGGGGTGGGCTGCGAAAAAATAAATCATAGAGCTCTCGGGTCAAGGCCTTTCGGTAGGACTTGGTTTTTAAAGAGTCATAAAACTTATCGGAGGTATAGTAAGGATTCCTTCGTACCCGGTACTTCATCTTTTGAGGTAGGAGAAGTACCGTATCTTGAAGAGGGATATATATCGAGTCCTTCAAAACAAGAACTTGGGTAGGATTTAAATAGACCGAATCAGTCTGAGTAAAGCCTTGCTTGGGGTAAAAAAAGAGGAGTATCCAGCCTATAAAGATGAATCGAGTGGAGATAAAAGGCATGTAGCAATGAAAGTATTAAGTTTAGGCTTATGCAATAAGCCCTAGGCCAATCAAAAGTTCAAGGATACAATATTCTTGCGAATTCTAGGATGGATTAATTTAGGAAGTGTGAAAAAATAAGAGTTTCGGGGGCTTCCCCGCGCAATTTAGCTGGGTATTTCCTTAAAAATAAGTGCCTGCGCGGGTCGGGCTGTCACTACTCGCTGCCTTTCCGCGCCGGGCCCACACGAGCTCAAACATGCCGTTCCATCCCTAAGCCAGTGAGCTAGGTGTTCAAAAACCTTATTCCTTTAAGAAAATTTGCCCACTCTTTTTAAAAAGGATTTATGTCATTTCCTTACTTTATTTTGCCTTGTATCTTAGCTTCGGATATCCCGAAATAGCAGGTGAATCGCTGAGTTTCCGTATAACGCGAGAATCTGGAAATAAAATTTGCCGCGTTTAGCCTTCTTGGGGAGATTTCTGCCGAACGCTTACTTTGCGAAGGCTGGATACACGCAAATTTTGCTTACCCGCGGTGTGCCTCATACAGAAAACATTAAACAAGGTTTTGATGAACAAACTATTTTACCGGAAGACCATCCTAGCCCTGACGGGTTTATTTCTCTGTTTGTTTTTGATTGTGCATTTATCGGCCAATTGTATTTTATTACTCCCCACTACCCTCGCCCGCGGACTGTATAATAGCTATTCCACGTTGCTTCGGGAAAACATCCTGGTGCAGATCATAGCTTATGTACTCTACCTCACGATTATACTGCACGCATTGTATGCTTTGCTGATCACACTCCGTAACCGAAAGGCCAAACCTCAAAAATATCTTCAAAATAAGGTTCGGGAAAACAGTAGCTGGGAGTCTCAAAATATGGGAATGTTGGGGGTATTGATCCTTATCTTTATCATCATCCACCTAGTTAATTTTTGGGCCCGCATTAAGTTAGGCATGGGAAAAGAAGTAGGCAATGACCCGGCTGGCAACAAAGATGTGTATGAAGTGGCTTACACCCTGTTTCAAAATATTTATTTTGTCTTATTCTATACGATCATGGCCATCCCCTTGGCTTATCATCTACACCATGGCCTAAAAAGCGGCTTTAAGACCCTGGGCTTTTATCACTATAGAGGTTTAGAAATGCTGGCGAGGGTATCTTTGTGGTATGCATGGGTAATGGGCATTGGCTTCGGTATTATTCCTTTGGTTGTTTATTTCAAATAGAACATATGAACTTAGATGCGAAAATACCCGATGGGCCATTAGAAAATAAATGGCGCAATTATCAATTAAAATCCCAACTGATCAACCCGGCCAATAAAAAAAAGCTCCGGGTAATCGTAGTGGGTACGGGTTTGGCCGGGGCTGGGGCAGCGGCCACCATGGCTGAGCTAGGCTATGAGGTGCTATGCTTTTGCTACCAGGATTCTGCCCGCAGAGCGCACTCGGTAGCCGCCCAAGGCGGGATTAATGCCGCCAAAAACTATCAACACGATGGGGATAGCATCTATCGCATGTTTTACGATACGTTAAAGGGAGGAGATTTTCGGTCCCGGGAAGCCAATACCTATCGCTTGGCCGAGCTATCGGCCCCATTGATCGACCATTATGTACAGCAAGGAGTACCTTTTGCCCGGGAATACGGGGGAACCCTGGTCAATAGAAGTTTTGGTGGGGTACAAGTCCAAAGAACGTTTTATGCCCGGGGCCAGACGGGGCAGCAATTACTCTTGGCCGCCTACTCCCAACTTTATAAAATGATCCACGCCCAAAAGGTACACATGTTCACGAGAAGCGAGATGCTAGACCTAGTGCTCATCGAGGGGAAGGCCAAGGGCATTATTGTACGCGACTTAAGAAATGGGCAATTAAAACGATTTGCCGCCGATGCCGTGGTTTTGGCCACCGGAGGTTACTCGCGGGTATTCCGCCTTTCTACCCTGGCAATTGGCTGTAATGGCAGTGCCATTTGGAAAGCCCATAAAAAAGGAGCTTTGTTTGCGGCCCCCAGCTTTACCCAGATCCACCCCACGGCCCTGCCCCAGTCGAGTGACTCCCAGTCCAAATTGACCCTTATGTCTGAATCGCTCCGGAACGATGGCCGCATTTGGGTGCCTAAGCAAAAAGAGGAGCCCCGTAAGGCCAACGATATCCCCGAAGAGGAAAGAGATTACTACCTAGAAAGGCGTTATCCTAGCTTTGGTAACTTAGCCCCCCGGGATATTGCTTCCCGGGCAGCCAAAGAGCGGATTGATGCCGGGTATGGAGTAGGACGCTTAAAAAATGCCGTATATCTTGATTTTAAGCACGCCTTGGAAAAATTTGGTCGCCAGGTGATTGAAGATCGCTACGGAAATCTCTTTACGATGTATAAAAAAATCACCGGAATTGATGCTTATACCCAACCCATGATGATCTCCCCAGCGGCTCATTTCTCGATGGGCGGTCTCTGGGTAGACTACGAACTGATGACCACTATTCCAGGCCTCTACGCCATAGGAGAGTGTAATTTCTCCGATCACGGAGCCAATCGCTTGGGGGCCAACTCGCTCTTACAAGCTAGTGTAGACGGTTATTTTATTCTGCCTAATACCATTAATAATTATCTAGCCAGGGCCCTCAAAGACGATCATCCTTCTACCGAAGACCCTGCCTTTGTCCAAGCCGAATGGGAAGTACAAGCGCACATTGATCGCCTCCTGGCTGTGCAAGGAAGCAAAACCGCGGATCACTTTCATCGGGAGTTGGGAAAAATTATGTGGAAAGAATGCGCTATGAGCCGTAATAGGGAAGGGCTCATCAATGCCATCGCTAAAATTAAGGCCCTAAAAAAAGAATTTTGGGAGGAAGTCCGGGTCACCGGAGGCGATAAAACCCTGAATACCGAATTGGAAAAAGCCCTCCGTCTGGCCGACTTCATCGAGTTGGGTATCTTGATGTGCACCGATGCCCTACAAAGGGAAGAGTCATGCGGAGCCCATTTCCGGGAAGAGTATCAAACCGAAGAAGGCGAGGCTTTACGAATGGACGAAGCATTTTCCTTTGTCTCAGCCTGGGAATATGCGCAGGGAGATTACCAGTTGCATAAAGAAACCCTTCATTTTGAACATGTACAGCCCACAGTGAGGAGCTATAAATAAAAAATCATGAAAATTGTATTTAAAATTTGGCGCCAAAATGGGCCCGGGGCAAAAGGATTTTTTGCCGAATATCCCATGGAGGGAATCACCGAGGATATGTCCTTCTTGGAAGCCCTAGATTACCTCAACGAAACCCTGGTTTTGAAAGGAGAGGAGGTCATTGCCTTCGAGTACGATTGCCGAGAAGGGATTTGTGGCCAATGCGGAGTATTTATTAACGGCCGCGCCCACGGCCCCCATGCCCATATGAGCACTTGTCAACTCCATATGCGCAGTTTTCAAGACGGAGAGACGATTGTGGTGGAACCTTGGCGAGCCGCCGCCTTTCCGATCATAAAAGACCTCATGGTTGACCGTTCGGCTTTTGACCGTATCATCGAGCAAGGGGCCTACATCAGTGCCAAAACCGGTACGGCTCCCGAGGCCAATGCCATCCCTATCCCCAAACCCCTCGCCGACCGCGCCATGGATGCGGCCGCTTGCATTGGCTGTGGGGCTTGTGTGGCCACCTGTAAAAATGCTTCGGCGGCTTTGTTTACTGCGGCCAAAATCAACCACCTCAACCGCCTACCCCAAGGAAAAGCCGAAGCCCACCAGCGGGTCAAAAAAATGACCAAGCAAATGGAAACCGAAGGCTTTGGGACTTGTACTTTCACCGGGGCCTGTGAGGTGGAATGTCCAGAAGGGATTTCTATTGTCCATATTGCCGAAATGAATGCCCGTACGTTTCAAGCCAGTATGTTCGGCTGAGCCGAAGCCCAAAGGAATTTATAAAAGATACAATCACCCTAAACAATAGCGAAGTAATGATGCGTAAAGAAGATATTCAAAAAGCAGGTTTAAGCAAGATCAATACAGATTTGCTTTGGGTCATGGAGCATTTTAAAACGATGCTCTTATCCCAAGGAGAAGAGGAACTGGCCAATCTTTTACCCTGGGTAAATGACCTACCCGAAGCTGGTGCTCCCGATTCTGTTTCTGAAGTAAAACTAACCCAGGCTCTCGGAATCTCCTTTCAATTATTAAATCTGGTAGAAGAAAATGCAGCTACCCAATTCCGCCGAAAAATGGAATCTACCTTTGGCTTAGACTCCATCCGGGGTTCCTGGGGAGAGACTTTGCGCATTTTTAAAGATGCTGAGCTCGACCCTGAGAAAATCGCCGCCCAATTACCCCATATCAACGTAATGCCTGTCCTTACAGCCCATCCTACCGAAGCCAAAAGGATTACCGTATTACAAATCCACCGCCAACTCTATCGCCTTTTGGTAGATAGAGAAAACACCAATTGGTCAAACCTGGAAAAGGCCGGGATACAAGATGAGATGATCGCGCTTTTGGAGCAATGGTGGCACACCGGGGAGATATATCTCCAGAAACCCAGCCTGGAAAACGAACGGGACAATATCATGCATTATTTGACGGAAGTATTCCCCGAAACGCTCCAACTGAGTGACCGTCGCTTGCGATACGCGTGGAGCGATATGGGTTTTGACCCTGCCTTGTTGCAGTGGCCTGAGCAGTTTCCGGTTTTGCAGTTCGGGAGCTGGGTAGGCGGAGACCGGGATGGCCACCCCTTTGTAAGCCCGGAATTTACGGCTTCTACCCTCGCCCTACACCGTAAGGCAGCTTTAAACCTGCTCAAAAAGGCCCTCACCGAGCTGGCTTCCGGGCTTAGCTTTTCAGATCAAATCAATACGCCTGCTCCAGGTTTTCTAAATGCTATTCAAGAAAGAGCCAAAACCCTCGGGGCCGCCGGTCAAAAAGCACTAGACCGTAATCCCCTAGAACCCTGGAGACAATATGTCAACCTCATCCTGGTTAAACTGGAAAATACTGCCAAGGCCTCCCGCACAGTAGATCAATCCCATAAGTACCTGCGCCCCAGCGAGCTCGCAAGTGATTTAAAATACTTGAGACAAGTTCTCATCGAGATGAGAGCTATCCACATTGCCACGGAGTACTTATTTCCCATTGAACGCATGGTAAAATGCTTTGGCTTTCATTTGGCTAAGCTGGATATTCGGCAAAACAGTTCCTACCACGAAAAGGTAGTCACGCAAATGCTCCAAGCCGCCGGCTTTGCCGATTATGATTATCAACATTGGCCCGAAGACAAGCGCCTGGAATTTTTAAATGCAGAATTACAGCACAAACGCCCCTTCCTGGTCGCCGGCACGAGCTGTGGGCCAGAAGCCGACAAACTATTGGGATATTTCCAAGTACTAAAAGAGTACGTTTCCAAGCACGGAACAGACGGTATAGGCTCCCTCATTGTAAGCATGACCCGTAGCCTGAGCGATTTACTACTGGTTTATTTATTTTTAAGAGAAGTAGGCTTGCTGGAAAGCGCTATTCCGGTAGTACCGCTTTTAGAAACCATTGATGATTTAAAAGCCGGGCAAGCTATTTTAGATTCCTTTTTAGCCCATCCCAGTTCGGTGGGCCGTCGGGGTGCCCATCAAGCCTATATTCAAGAAGTCATGCTGGGCTACAGCGATAGTAATAAAGACGGAGGTGTCATTACCAGCCGTTGGAACATTTACAAAGCCGAAAAAGAACTTACGGAAATTGGCGAGAAACATGGCGTCAAACTCTGCTTCTTCCACGGAAGGGGCGGCACCATAAGCCGAGGAGGGGGTAAAATACACCGCTTCTTGGAAAGTATGCCCCCAGGAACTGTGAGTGGTACCATCAAAATGACCGTGCAAGGCGAAACCATCGCCAACCAGTTTGCCAACCGCCTCAATGCTACTTATAACCTCGAGTTATTCCTGGCAGGTACGGCTCGTCAAGTCATTTTGCCGGATACACGTTACGACGATCAGTTGTATCACCCCATGATGGACCGCCTGGAAGGTATCGCTTTCCAAAAATATAGGGAATTGATCGATCATCCAGGCTTTATCGAGTTTTACAGCCAGGCTACACCCATTGATGTCTTGGAGCAAAATAAAATTGGCTCTCGCCCGGCCCGCCGTACCGGAAAGCGGTCTCTGGGAGATTTACGCTCTATTCCCTGGGTGTTTAGTTGGAGCCAGGCCCGTTTTAATTTGACGGGGTGGTTTAGTACCGGAACAGCTTTGAAAGAACTCCAAGCTTCCTACCCTCAGGACTATGAGAGCCTTACTAAAATTGCCGAAGATTGGCCTTTTTTGAAATACCGTCTCATCCAAATTGAAACCAATTTATTAAACGCCGACCCGAAAATAATGCAAGCTTTCGCCAACCTGGTCAGCGATAAAAACCTGTCGGACGGTTTGATGAAAATCATTCTAGACGATTATGAAACGGGCCTTAAGCAAATAGAAGACTTAACCGCCTTGCCAACGGAGCTTCGCCGGGTTTCCCGCTTAGAAAACCTGCAAAGACGCTCCAAAGCTTTAAGTCTTTTGCACCAATTGCAAATAGAAGGCATCAAAGCCTGGCGCCAAGCTCCCGATGAGCTAACCGCCAATCAATTGCTCATGAAATTATTTCTTTATGTCAATGCCCTTTCGGGAGGACTGAAAAAGACCGGGTAAAAAAAGAGAATAGACTTGGGGCTGCCCCCGGCGGCACTTTATTTCCAATTCGCCATTCCAATTTCAACGCCGGGGGCAGCCCCATATCCAGAAAAAATTTAAATGGCTAGTATAATTATACTAAATCTCCTTGCTTACTTCTAAATTAATTCTAATTTTGTATTAGATAGTTCTTAAAGACATGCAGTAAATGGGGGCAACCAAACAAAAAATTATTGATGTAGCCATTCGCCTGTATAATCAAAGAGGCCTGGGGAATGTCAAAGTGCACGACATTGCCGAGGCGGCGGCGATTAGTCCAGGCAACCTGACCTACCATTTCAAGACCAAAAAAGAGTTACTTACGGCAGTGTACGAGCACATGCACGAGCAGCTCATGATCTTTTACCAGGAAGAAGATCCCTATCAAACCAATTTTGGGAGCTTGGAGAGTATTTTACGCTACCTGAAAATTCAAGTGGATAACCGGTTTTTTTACCGGGATGCTTTGGAGGTCCTACATTTTTGTCCGCAAACCCGAGAGTCTTACGAAGAGCATATCCATTTGGCTACCCAGTTTATCTGGGATGTTTTGTTATTGGCCGTTCAAGAGGGTTATATGCATCCGGAGCCTTGGGAAGGAGCTTATAAACTGATGGCCAAAAACTCCTGGTCTTTGTTGGTTTCTTGGCTTATCGAGCAAGAGATTTTAGGTAGCAAACGGGTGAGTAACCGGGAGATGGTCCATTCTTTATTGAGTATGCACTACCCGTATTACACAGAAAAAGGGCAGGAATACTTTGCTAGGGTTATGCAGAAGCTCAAGCAGTTTAAGCTCTCCAATCAAGCGGAACGCGCCTAATTTAGCCTTACTATACACGAATGTAATCTTTTTCAATCCTAATTATATTTTTATGAATAAGCAGCTCCTTCTTGCCAAACGCCCGGTGGGCCTACCGGATGAAGATACCTGGAACCTCGTTGAAAATCCCATCCCAGAAGTGGGTGAAGGCCAGATTTTAGTGAAGCAATTATATTTATCCTTAGACCCAGCCATGCGGGGGTGGATCAATGAAGGCAAATCGTATATAGAGCCTGTTCAAGTGGGAGAGGTTATGCGGGCCTTGACCGTTGGGCGAATTGTGGCTTCTAAGCACCCCCATTTTAAAGAAGGACACTATGTAAGTGGTGTAGGAGGAGCTCAATTGTACTCACTTAATGATGGCAAAGGTTGGTTTCCGATTGACCCCAACTTGGCCCCCTTACCTACCTATATCGGCACCTTGGGCATTACCGGCTTGACAGCTTATTTTGCTTTTTTGGATGTAGGAACCCCCAAAGAAGGGGATGTGGTCTTAATATCCGGGGCGGCCGGAGCGGTGGGAAGTGTCGTGGGGCAAATTGCCAAAATCAAAGGCTGTAAGGCAGTAGGAATCGCTGGTAGTCCGGAAAAATGTAAATACCTAGTAGAAGAGTTGGGCTTTGACGGGGCTATTGATTATAAAAACGAAGACGTGCGAGAAGGAATCAAACGCGAGTGCCCCAAAGGAATAGATATTTATTTTGATAATGTAGGGGGAGACATCCTGGACATTGCGCTTTCCCAAATCCGCATGAAAGCCCGGATTGTGATATGCGGGGCGATTTCCCAGTATAACAATACCACCCCCATAAAAGGCCCCAGTAATTATATGTCCTTATTGGTAAACCGGGCCCGTATGGAAGGCATGGTGGTTTTTGACTACCGCGATCAATATGCCCAGGCTGCCATGCAAATGGGACAATGGATGGCCCAGGGTAAGTTGAAGACCAAGGAAGATATTCACGAAGGACTCGAGAATTTCAGAGAAGCCTTCCTTCGTCTCTTCTCAGGAGAAAAAATGGGCAAACTGGTACTCAAAATTAACGAAGATAACTAAACCTCATTTCAATGAAAGCGATTGTATGTGAACAATTAGGACCTCCTTCCCAACTGGTACTCCGGGACCTTCCCTCTCCAACTCCGGGAGAAAAAGAAGTATTGATTGAAGTCAAAGCCTGTAGTGTAAACTTTCCGGATACCTTGATCATTCAAGGCTTGTATCAGTACAAGCCGAGCTTGCCCTTTTCTCCTGGGAGTGATATTGCCGGGGTGGTCAAAGAAGTAGGGGCCCAGGTGAAGCATCTCAAGCCCGGCGATGAAGTCTTTGGTTTGATCCCCTACGGAGGGTTTGCTCAAGAGATAACGATGCCGGCCAATATGGCCTTCCCCAAGCCTCCCCCCATGGATTTTAAAGTTGCCGCATCTTTTACCATGGCCTACGCCACTTCTTACCACGCTCTCAAAGACCGGGCTTCCCTTAAAGAAGGGGAAACGCTGCTGGTATTAGGCGCTTCGGGTGGGGTTGGACTAGCGGCGGTAGAACTAGGCAAGCAAATGGGGGCCAAGGTAATTGCTGCCGCTTCTACCGCCGAAAAACTTAAACTCTGCCAAGAATACGGAGCTGATTTGCTCATTAATTACACCGAAGAAGACCTCAAAGAAAAAGTAAAAGAATACACCGATGGCAACGGGGCCGATGTCGTCTACGATCCGGTAGGGGGCGATTATAGCGAAGCGGCCTTGCGGGCTACCAATTGGGAGGGCCGCTTTCTTGTGGTGGGCTTTCCGGCCGGTATCCCCAAGATCCCTTTGAACTTGCCTTTGCTAAAGGGATGCCAGATTGTGGGCGTATTTTGGGGCAAATTTGCTACCAGCTTTCCCCAAAAAAATATGAAAAATATGATGGAGCTCATTCAAATGTACAGCTCCGGCAAGCTCAAGCCCTATATTGACCGGGTGTACGCCCTGGAAGAAGCTCCCCAAGCCTTGGAAGACATGATCAACCGTCGGGTCAAAGGAAAGGTAATCATCGAGCCCTAGTTTGAAATTTTTACGATTTATCTAAAAGATATCCCTCTTAATCCAAAGTAAAAAATAGGATGAAAGCAAGTCAATCTCTGGCCCAAGGCCTTAAGCTCCCTTTAATTGTGGCGCCAATGTTTCTCGTCTCCGGCCCTAAGTTAGTAATCGAGAGCTGCAAAAGCGGCGTTGTGGGTACATTCCCAGCCCTTAATCAAAGAACCACTGAGGGCTTTGAGGAATGGTTGATCGAGATTAAGGGAGCTTTGGCGGCCAGCGGCATGCCAGAAGCCCCCTATGGAGTAAACCTCGTCGTACACCATACAAATCCGCGCTTACAAGCCGACTTAGAAATTTGTATCAAGCATAAAGTGCCCATGATAATTACTTCCTTGGGTGCAGTATCTGAGCTGGTTGATGCGGTACATAGCTATGGAGGCGTAGTATACCATGACGTAACCAACCGTCGCCATGCCGAAAAAGCTGCCGAAGCCGGAGTGGATGGCCTCATCTTGGTAACCGCCGGAGCCGGAGGACATGCCGGCATCATGAACCCCATGCCTTTTATCGCCGAGATCCGTAGCATGTTTGACAAAACCATCATCCTTTCTGGATGCATGAGCAATGGGCGGGACATTGCCTCGGCCATGCAAATGGGGGCCGACTTTGCCTACATGGGTACGCGCTTTATCAATACCTACGAAAGCAAAGCCAATGAGGGATACAAGCAAATGATTATGGATAGTCGGACATCGGATATTGTTTACACGGCGGCAGTTTCTGGAGTTCCCGCCAATTTCCTAAGAAAAAGCCTGGAAGCCATGGGCATCACCGAAGAGTATTGGAGCAAGACGAAAAAAATAGACTTTGGTGAAGAACTAGACGCCGAAAAAGCCGAGGCCAAAGCCTGGAAAAACCTCTGGTCGGCCGGTCATGGGGTGGCTACGATCTCCGATGTGCTTTCTACCTCAGAATTGGTAGACCGCATGCACCAGGAGTTTGTAGAAGCCATCACGGAGCAAAAAGGATTTTTGGAATCTTTTGCCTAATTTGTTAAAATAAGTTTAAACGCACTGTAAACCAAGCTGCCCATGAATTTTGAATTTACCCCCAAAGTGGAATCCTTAAGAGCCCAAGTCAAGGCTTTTATGGAAGAGCATATTTTCCCTGTCGAAAAAGAATATGCCCACTGGGTGCATAACCCCGAAAAATACTGGCAAGTGTGGCCCGGTATGGATGATTTAAAGCAAAAAGCCAAGGACGCCGGTCTCTGGAACCTATTTCTCCCCCAAGATTACGGAGATCTCAGCCCCGGACTCACGAACTTGGAGTATGCCCCCCTTGCCGAAGAAATGGGGCGGGTACTTTGGTCATCGGAGGTGTTCAATTGTAGTGCCCCCGATACCGGAAATATGGAAGTACTGGCCAAGTACGGCACCCCCGAACAACAAGCGGCTTGGTTGACTCCCCTCACGAATGGCGAGATACGCTCGGCCTTCCTGATGACTGAGCCCGCCGTGGCTTCTTCGGATGCCACGAATATACAAACCTCCATCCAGTCTGAGGGGAACGACTATGTGATCAACGGCCGCAAATGGTGGTCTTCGGGCGCCATGGACCCCCGCTGTAAAATCTTTATTGTGATGGGCAAAACCGACCCTGAGGCACCCAAGCATAGTCAGCAGAGCATGGTTTTGGTACCCCGGGATACCCCAGGCGTGGAAGTCGTCCGGCCCTTGAGTGTATTTGAAGGCTGGGATTCTCCCGCCGGTCACGCGGAGATCAATCTGGATAATGTACGGGTTCCCAAAGAAAATTTACTAGTAGGCGAAGGGCAGGGATTTGCCATTGCCCAGGGGCGTTTGGGCCCCGGGCGTATCCACCACTGCATGCGCCTGATTGGTATGGCCCAGCGTTCTTTGGAGATGATGTGCGAGCGCGTGCAAAGCCGGGTAGCCTTTGGTCGTCAGTTGATGGATTTTACCAGCATTCGCCAGGATGTGGCCAAGTCGCTCTGTGAGATTCAACAGGCCCGTTTGCTTACCCTTTCGGCCGCCGAGCGCATCGACAAAGCGGGCGTCAAAGGGGCCAAAGATCTCATCGCAATGATCAAGATTGTGGCTCCCCGCATGACCCAAACCGTGGTAGACCGGGCCATGCAGTCTTTCGGGGGTATGGGCCTCAGCCAAGACACGCCCCTGGCCAATTTCTTTGCCTGGGCCCGGGTGATCCGTTTTGCCGATGGGCCAGATGAGGTACACATGCACCAATTGGGCAAGAATACCATCTTACACTACGGGGCTCCCCAAGAAAAGGTGGAGAAAGTATAGGGGCTGCCCCCGGCGGTGAAATTAGGAGCCATAAACCGAGTATGGTGCCGCCGGGGTCGGGCTTTCGCTACTCGCCGGCCCACCCTCGGCCAGCGGCGGGCTCAGACAGGCCGCTCTATCCCTCAGCCATTTGAGAGCAGAGAATAGAGAAGAGGGAAGAGAGAGGGACAAGGGAGAGTCAATCAAGCAATGGGTCTCTTTTCTCTACTCTCTTTTCTCTCTTCTTGCTTGGCTTAGGGATAGGCGCCCGCCTGTTTTCCGCAATGCAT
>CAWUIO010000022.1:0-68685 GCA_963922455.1 uncultured Microscillaceae bacterium | reverse complement strand
GTGCGCCTGCGCATACCCCGTTAGGGATGGAACGGCATGTTTGAGCCCGCCGCTGGGGGTGCGTGGGCCGGTGAGTAGTGAGAGCCCGACCCGCGCTTAACTATCTTGACAAGTTGCCAGATTGCTTCTAAGCGCGGGTAAGCCCCCGATCTATCAAGCTTAAAAATATACGGTTTTTGGAATGCGTTTGTAAGAAGGAGGTCTAAGGTTTTAGCGCTTCCCAGGTTTCTAGGTTTTGGACATACTCCAGCAGGTCCCCTTCGTATACTTGTACCGCCTGTGCGAGTGAAGAAGTAGGCATATCCATGGAATAGATCCGGATACTATCTCGGAACATTCCCCCGCGTTCCATACGAAAGTCCTTCCACGAGGCGATTTCTTCTACGTTTAACTCAGACAAGGCCTCACGCCAAACTTGGGCTTCCCAATCGGGTAAGAATTCGCTGGGTTTATTCGGTTTTTCCTCTGGAAATGGGGCATTTTCTAAAGGGCTTGACAATGCCAGGAAAAAGAGTTTTAGCAAAAAAACGCTCATAAAATTGACATTAATTCTTTAATGTTACAAATATAAACATTTTATGCCTAAAATAAAAGCAACCTGGCTGTTTTCAGCCTTATTTTTGCCCTCTTTGCCGGATAACTTCATAGAGCATAATCCCCGTGGCCACCGATACATTTAGAGAAGCCACCCGCCCACTCAAGGGTACCCTGGCTAGCCAATCAGCCTTGCGTAAGAGGGCAGGACGGATCCCCGACTCCTCCGATCCCATCAGGATTACGGTAGGGCCGCTTAAGTCTAACCCACTGACGTCATTTTCGGCCTTTTCGGTGGCGGCCACAATCTGAAAGCCCGATTCTTTTAAAAATTTACAGGCTTGGTCCAGGCTCGTCACCCGGCTGACGGGTAGGTAATTTAATGCCCCCGAGGAGGTCTTCATAGCATCTCGGTTGACCTGGGCCGCCCCTTTGCTGGGGATAATCACCGTATGTGCCCCAAAGCATTCGGCCGAGCGACAAATAGCCCCAAAATTACGTACATCCGTGACGCCGTCCAGCATCACCATGAGGGGGTTCTTTCCCTGCTCAAATAAGTCGGGCACGATCCGCTCCAGGGGCATAAAAGGTACGGCTGCAATGGCCGCAATTAAGCCCTGGTGGTTTTTCCGGGTGATTTTATTCAGCTTGAAAATTGGGACCCGGCTCAAGGGTATTTTCTGGTCCCGGGCCAGGCCTAAAATTTCCTCTAACTTTTCGGAAGCTTTGAAATCTTTTTGGACAAAAATTTTGTCGATAGACTGATGGGCCCGCAGCGCTTCAAGCACCGATTGGACGCCAAAAATGTACTCATTCGAATTAAATGGCATAGGAAATGGGTCAAAAGGAAGGCTATGCAGATAATATAGGGCTAAACAGATCTAGGAATAACTTCGGAAGGAACTGAGAAAAAGCCCCAATCCCCCAACCATTAGCACCAAAATAAGCATCAATTGAAAAGCATCCATATGGGCCAGCGTGAGCCGAGTATTCAAAATAATACCCATCACCATGAAGGCCAAGGATAAAACAGTAACCACCCAACCCGCTAAACTCCGTGAATTATAAAAGATTAAGCCTACCCCAATCATAAAAGGAATAAAAATCATCCCCGTTGTGACATCATAATCTTGGTATTGATAGATCCTCGATCCCAGATGAAAATTCACGTGTACAGATTTCAAAAAAATATACAGACCTGATACCAACATAACCAAGCCTACAAAAAAACGGGAGGTTCCTCCGTTGGTGCCACCGGCTCCTCTCATAGTGAATGCATTTTGTAAAACGATATATTAGGGGCTGCCCCCTTTTAAAATGTACGGTGTATATTCCCAAAAGGTGCCAGGGGGTCGGGCTTTCGCTACTCGCCGGCCAACCCGCAAGCAGCGGCGGGCTCAAACAGGCCGCTCTATCCCTCAGCCAAAAGCGTATGGAATGTAAAGCAAGCAGGGCCCAGTTCCCAGATTAGTTTTCTTCCTCAGGGGCATCAAATAAACTCCCTTGGTTTTCATCGGGTTTACCAGCCAGCGGATTTTCTGGGTCTGGAATGGCAAAATCCTTGGGCTGAGGCAATTCCTCTAAAGTGTTGATGCCAAAATACTCCATAAACCGCTCACTGGTACCGTATAAAAGCGGTCTCCCCGGCGTATCGGCCTTGCCCCGGATCACGATCAATTCTTTCTCCAATAGCTTCTGTACCGCATAATCGGAGGAAACCCCACGGATCTTTTCCACCTCCGATTTGCTGATGGGTTGCCGGTAAGCAATAATGGCCAGCGTTTCCAAAGCCGATTTGGAAAGCTTTTTCTTGGACCGCTGCTTAAGCAATATGGCTACAATCCCTAAGTATTCCGATTTGGTTTGGAATTGATAGCCCCCGGCCACCGGATAGATACGAAAAGCAAATTCGGTGCGATCATATTTTTCCAGTAAGCTCTCTAAGGCCTTTTCAACATCGGCTACCGGAATTTCGGCGTCTAATAAACTAGATAAGCAATTCCGAATTTCTTGAGGTTTGATGGGCTCCGGAGAAGCAAAGATCAAGGCCTCAATATGATTTTCTAAAAAATCCAATGGCTATGCTATTTAATTTGCCAACATGCGGCCTATTGACGGGCCAACTTAGCCTCGATAGAGTGACGAGTATGTGGTACCACGCGCAACCTTTCCTTAGATATCAATTTGCCGGTATCCACACAGACCCCGTAGGTACCGTTTTTGATCCGTATCATAGCCTGCTCCAATTGTTGGATAAACTTTTGCAGACGAGCGGCTAATTGATTAAGGCTTTCTTTTTCCATAGTATCGGCACCATCTTCTAAAAGCTTAGCATTGCCAATATTATCATCTACCCCTTGATCATTTCTCTTCATCAAACTATCCTTGATATAGGCAAGTTCGTCGCGAGATTCTTTCAATTTCTTACTGATGATCTGCTCAAATTCTACGAGCTCTTCGGGTGTGTAACGGGTTTTTTCTTCTTTTTTTTCCATTTGCAAGTGCCAGATAAGAATCACAATCTAATTAAACCGCAATAATAAATATTTGTCAGTTTTTTTCGCAAATTTAAGGAATTACCCCCAAGAAAAAAATTTCTTGCCAATACAATAAAATAATATTTGCTTATTTGGGTAAAATCTAAAAAATAAACCATTGTTAACAAATATTATTTACCTCAGAAAAACATTCCTTCTGAAGGGTTTAGATGGCTACTTGGGAGCAATTATGAGGCGTTTCCGAGCATTCCCGATATGTAAGGTATAGACCCCCGGCTTAACATCATAGTTTTGGATTTCTTGCAAACCTGATAATCTAGGTAGGAAACCTCTTGCCGCTTCCCGGCCTAAGGGATCTATCAAAAGCCAATTAGCCCCAACTTCCAATTCTTGCTGAAAATCTAAATAAATTAGTCCTGCACTAGGGTTGGGATACACATGCAAATCAGAACTTCGGAGGTGTTCCGGACCTAAGCCTTCTCTAGGTTCCTCTTGAAAGACCAAGGGGCTTCCCGGGTTAATGGTGTGATTAATGGTAGTGATATTAGCTTGATATATTTCGCGGCTCTGTTCTCCCTGGAAGAAACTAATAACTGCATACTGCCCCGGGTTGATCGTTTCAAAAGGCACCCAACTTATGGGAACACTATCCGAAAAGGCATTATTATTTAATTCTTGCTCCGTATACCGTTGTACCCCAGCGGCCCCACTCGTTACCGGAATAAATTTCCGGGCAATTAAAGAAGCAATGGTATCCCCGGCAATGGGCAGTAATTCTACGACCAATACCTGCAATACGGCACTTTCTTCGAAAGTAAATAAGGTTTGGGCCCGGCTCAGGTTGACCGTCAAGGCCAATGCATTACTTTGCCCGGCATCAATAATCGGCTCTATCCGTACACGGGGCGACTTTAAAACTTCTTCGGTAAGCTCTACCACGCCCCAATTACCCTCCTCAAAGATTTGGCCGGAGGGATTGCTCAGGATTCCATCTATAATCGTCCGGGGTAGCTCAGACACGCCATAAAGTAGGCCCCGGGCACTAATATCGGCCCGGTTGGCGGCTTGGGGAATCAAAGTGGTTTCGGGAAAAGGAAAATTGGTCAAATAAGTAATCGGAATAACACTGCTGAAGTCACTGTTTTGCCTTAAGGTGGCCTGTAAAATCTGATCAGCATTCCGGGCAAGTGCGTCTTGGGAGTTACTAAAATGTTCTAATAACACTTGCCTTTCCTGCTCATTGATTTGTACATTATCAAAAGCAAAGCCTTTAAATGGGTTATTGCTATCATTTGCATCCGTACGGGAAATGTTTCCGCTATTCGCTCCCATAATAAGGCGGAAGCGGACAGGGCGTCCGGCGGCATCTTGCTTTACTTGCTCGATAGAAATCCGGGCCGAACGGGTCTCCAGGTTTTGCCCTGACCAGCCTACCCGGTTGGTATCGTTGACCGCCCCCCCCGGGCGGCCTAAAATATTTCTTTGATTATACCAGCTGTCCCTAATTTCATCATCCCCCAATAAATTCCAATTATCCCCCTCGAAGCTATACTGTACGGCAACCCCATCGGTACCACTTTCCAAGTCGGCTTGGTATTCCAATTCTAAAACCGGGAGGTTGACATTTTGCAAATCAAAACAAGGACTCTCAACAAAGGACGTATCCAGATCGAAGTACTGACTTCCCAAAGCATCAACCTCATTTGCATCAATAAAGGTTACCCAGGCCCTATCGCTTCCTCCGGGAAAGCCAGTACCGTCCCGGGCCCTCAATTCCCAACTGGCCGAATCGGGATTCGGGCCCGCAAACCAGGTGGCAGTAGTACCTGTAAAGGTTTCGGCATAGAGGCTGTCTGAACTTACCTCTATGAATGGAAGGATATTAATAATCTGGGTGTTTGACTCCGTACAGGCAGATGTGGTATTGGTTACGCCCACTTGTAAATTTACTTCGTAGGTTCCGGCTCCCGGAAATGGATAATCAAAATTACCAGCATTGGGGTTGGTGGCTGTGCCCACTTTTACCTCCATGGTATCAGGAGATAGGCTACTAATTTCGCGTACTGTCCACTGCCATTCGATATCGGTATTGAGAGGAAAATTTGAGTAATCTCCACTAGGGCTTAGCAAGCTACTCGCATTATCACATCTTTGGGTGATGGCAAAGCTTGGAGAGGGGGTTTCATCAATCACGATGGTCGTATCTAACACAAAGGGGCATACATTGTTGAGGGTATCGGTAATGGTAAGCCTCAGGTTGAAAGGCCGAGCATTAGAATACACGTGGCTTACTACGGGCACTGAGGCACTGTTTCTTACTTGAAAGGATTGTCCATCGCCAAAGTCCCAATTCCAAACGAGGCGGGTCAGATCGGGTACAGCATTCACCCCCCCTTTGAGTTGGGGGTTAAAAGTAGTTTCCTGGCCTGAGCAATTATTGCTGATCCCCAGACTATTGACTGCCGGACCGGCCAGCACATTAAAGACAGCCGTAGTATCTCCATTATCACAATCGTCCCGGGCTTCATACACAATGGTATAAGTACCCTCGGGTAGGGTATCAATCGGAATCGTAATATTGGTACGTATACCTGGATTAGGGTCGGGGGTTTCGTACACAATGGAATCATTGTCATTTACAACGAGCAACATGCCCGCGCTTACGGGTTGGGGACTGATAGGATCTAGTTGTATCTCTATCTCTAGATCATTTACATTATTATTACAAATTGTTTGCCCCACAATAGACACATTATTGAGGTTGGCAATCATGGGCAAGCTATCGGCTACTCCGTTTACCAAAATGGCTTGGGAGACATCACCTTGATTGGAAAATGCCTGGATGACGTGATTACCGGCATCCAGGGGTATAAACTCAAACTGGGTGGCGGCATTAGGACTGAGGCACGTGGGGTTATCACAAGCGGCATCGGGATTATTGGAAGTAAGATTGCCACTACATCCAGGCAAACCGGGACATAACCTGTCCGACTGTATGCCTGGGCCGAATAATAACAAAGACCTATCCACAAAGGTAGGGATAAAGGATGCTTCCAAAGTCAAGCGCACGGGACGCCCTTGGCAGAGAGGATCGGTTTGTAAAACAACAAAGTCGTTGGCCAATACCATATCCAGATCTCCTGTAACCACCGTTCCTGAGCCACCCGTCCCATCAAATTCGGCTCGGATTCTTATATCATCATCCGCTTGAATAAGAAGTACGTTATCTGCAAGAACATAGGTGATCGATACTGTGTCACTAGTCAAAGGAAAAAGTAAGGGGCTTCCACCTGCGGTAACGACTTGGGGGCCACCCGTATAAAAAACATTGTCATAGTCTACTAAAAATTGGGAAAAATTGGCCCGAGGTTCGCAGATGAAGGGGATTTCTGTATTATTATCTACATCCAATTGGGATATGATTACGCGCTCTTCTAAGCCGCCAATTCCGGTACTGACACTCCCAGAAGAAATCGCAAAGTCATTATTTGAAATCTGGGTAACATCGGCATCTACAATAATGAGTACCAGGTCACCATTGCTGTTGATCCGGGAGTCCCCGTTGGTTATTTCGTAGGTAAACACCTCGGGGTTGTCGCTATCCAGTCCATCAGCTCTGACATTAAAGGTGACCGTTTCGGAATTTTGGTCGGCGAGGATATTAAGCACCACATTGCTATTGCCAACATTTTGGCCGTTAATTTGATAATCATTATTCCCATTATTATCACTATTGGGCCCATCCCGATCTAGGGTAATTTGATAATCGGCATCCGCTTCGCCGTTTATATTGAGAATGACGTCTTCATTGGCAAAACCATTATCGGGTTCCAGTCTTTGAATAAAAGAGCGATTGGGGGTGATGGTGATGGTATTCATATCCTGGATTTGAAACCCAGGGTTACTCAAAAGCATTTGCGTTTTACTTCCCGTGGGAAGAATCCAGGGCACCCCATTCTCTATGCTGAACTCGATATTAAGCCTTTTATTGGTTCTATTTAAGTTTACCAAACCATCATCTTTAATATCTAGGTCTAAGGTAACCAATACGACCCCTCCATTAGCGCCTGGTTTGCTTACCCGTATCCGTTCATCTACTCCAGCGGTACCTACTAAACTTGCTCCGGCTACACTAATATCATAATCGTCCGAATTGCCCCGAACTAGGGTGTAATTGCCATTATCTTCGTCAAAAAGGATCCCAATATCCAGCATACCTGGGGAGCCGGCGGTAAAGTTTACGGAGAGGTTTACGGTGGCAATGGTACCTTCCGGGATGCTGTTTTGGGTAAACTCGTTAATCCCCACCACTTGGGTGATGTCTTCTAAGATTACTAGTGTTGCATCAAAAAGGCGGTAGCTGTCTTCGTCGTCGCGTGTATTATCACTAAAATTCCAGTTAGTTGCATTATCGCCCGCTAGGGAAAAGAAGACATTAAAGTCTCTTGAACTATTGTTTATGGCATTATCATTTGGGAGGTCCAGGTCAATCGTGACCGTCAAGGATGCTGCATTTCCGGGGTTGGGATGGGATACAGTAAGGGTACTTAAATTTCCGGCAAAGGTGGCTTCTGCCGTGGCCGTGGATAGGGTGTAGTCGGTATTTAAAGTGGCACTTCCCTGTCCTGTAATATCGATGACCAGGTTATCATTATTGCTAGCCGAAAAATCAATGTCTATAGTGAAGGTGACTTGATCTAATTCGGCCAGGCTGGTTTGGTTGAGGCCTGTACTGACGGTAATGACTTCTTGGGCTAGTAAGTCAAGAGAGCTCCATTCCACGAAATATATCGTGAGAAAAGAAATACAAAACAAAAATACCTTTCTCATGGCTGCCGTAAAATTTAGTATAGTGCTTCTATTTTATGAGATTAAATCTTTATTATCTAAATTAAATCAAACGCTTTGGCTTAGGGATAGCCACCCGAAGGGCGGAGACCGCAGTGGGTTTGCGGGGGAGCCGGCTCCGGCTTTGCTGGCTAGCCCGGCCTGGGCTGGCCCGAATGGCTTCGCTTGCACCTTACTTAGTGCCCAGGCAAGCCCCAAATCCTGTTCATCGATGCCTACTGCAAATTACCGGAGGCATCCGTCTTGAAAACCCCAATTATTTGGTTGTTCCTAAAATCGATGGTTGCGACAATGAGAAATCCTTGGTCTAAGCTAGACTGTCTCACCAACATACCTTCGTCGGTCCGGTCGGCATCATTGACCCCAAAAATCTTGGGAAAGCCCTCGGCAACGCTCAAATCTGGGTTTAACTTGAGTAATAAAACATCTGATTCATTGCCCCCTTCCAGTGAATTACTCCCGGTAAGGATAAAACCTCCATCTTGGGTAGGGGCTAGCGATCGCACGGTTTGGCTCCCTTCTAAGTTAATGATTTGGCCAGTTTCCCGAACCTCTCCATTATCCAGGATGCGTTGGACAAATATGTTTTGCCCCCCTCCCTCATTGCTTGTACCTATGGCAATAAATCCATCTTGCCCACCCGTGGAATCCGGTTGTATATCGATCCCGGTTTGATCTATCAAATCGTTTTCTCCTAAATCGGCATTCCCGTACAGAAAATCCCAGCGAATCCCTCCAAACTGATTTAAGCGGGAAATGCGCATGGCCGAACTAGTCGGTCGCTGAGCGGTTCCACACCAAAGAAAATCGGTACCGGAAAATATAATCCGGCCCGCGGGATCATCTTGGTTTTCTAAGCCCAAGACGTTTTGCGTGATCAGCTCATAATCGGCCGTGGTTTTCACAAAATAAATATCCGAGTTGGTATTTTCACCGCTCAGGCTATCTTCCCTTCGGGTATTGGCCAGCATGAGAATATCGCCATTTTCGGCCGACTGATTTAAGAAAAAATCGCCTTCTACCCGCAGGTCCAAGCTGTCAAACTCCAGGCCACAGCGCACACAGCCCCCCTCTTGATCTAGTTCATTCAAGGTAAACTTTACCTCGCGAAACTCGCCCCCTTCTACCAAGTTTGCTTTAAAACCCAGTACTAAAATATTGCCCCGGTTATTGATAATAACATCCCGGGCTTCCTCAATAGTGCCTTCGGCTGGTTGAAAAAGCGTATCTGAGGTTTCTAGGCTAGGATATTGCCATACCCGGTTTCCATCAACATCGGTTTTGGCAATAAACATTCGAGAAGAGCGGAGCACTCCTTGTACAAGCGTGTCACTGGAGCCTACTACTACAAAGCCACCATCAGGAGTCTCGGCTAAGGCAAAAGCTTGATTATTGGCAGCTCCGCCAAAAAACTTTACAAAGCTACTATTATTTCCCGGGCTAGGATCTGATGATACACAAGCCGTCAGGCAGATGAATAATCCATAAACTAGCGGGGGGAAGTAGTTTGCTTTCATAGGTTGCGCGTTTTTACATGAACGATAAAGTAGCCAATAAATTAATACAATATCCATTTATTTAGCTTGCAAATGCATGGGGCCAGTCTATCTTACCTTCTTCCTTTACTGGGGCTTATTTCAGAGAGAAGCCTTGAAGATACGTATGGTACACTTCGGCATTTTGCTCTCGGTCTGTAAAAATTTCTAATAAACCAGGAGGATGGGCCTCTTGAAAGAACTCTTCCAAATACCTCACCAAATCTACTCGATTTTGGGCGAATACATAGCTTAAGCCCATATCTTGGCAGGTATTCTTTGCTTTCAATTGATGAGGGGTTTCAAATAATCTCTCAAAACCCGGTTGCTCCCGGGGGCCTGGGATCAAGCGAAAAATGTTACCTCCCTGGTTATTAAACAAGATAATGCGGAGGTTTGGAGGGATTTGCGGCACCCATAGCCCATTGCGGTCATAAAAAAAGGCCAGATCACCAGTTAATAAAACACAAGGAATATCGGGACGGGCCAAAGCTGCTCCCAAAGCCGTGCTGTTTGCCCCATCAATTCCACTGGTACCTCGGTTGGCAAATACCTCAGGTTGGGCCAATAGGCCCGTAGCCTCTTCCAAATACCCTTCCCATGGCATGAGATTGGCGTAACGTACTGGCATACTATTGGCCAAATGACATTGTGCGTGTTTTGGCACCGCCTCCATGACCAAGCTGAAAGCTTCCAGCTCAGACCAGGCTTGCGCTTCAAAATTAAAATGGTACCTGTATTGTTTGGCTTGTTCTTCTTTTTCCTGCCATTGGACATAGTATGGTCTTTCTTCACCTTCCTCATCACGCTCCAACATCGTATGAAAATCCAAGTCTCCGTAGATTCGTTCAAAAAAATCTTCGGGCTTACATTGAATAATTCGAGTGAGAGACTGAAAGGTATCGGCTACTTGAGTGTCGGGGCTGATATGCCAATGTTGTTGGGGCGGGTACCTTCTTAGAATTTTTTTTAGAGGCTTGGAAAGCACCGATAAGCCAAAGGTGATCAATAAATCAGGGCGGAGGGCCCCTTCCCAATCGCCTAGGTTAGGCCTCAAAAATAAATCATGATGCTGGATAGACTCGGGAATACTATGCAGGTTGCTTATCAGGTCTCCCAAGATAGGAATTTTAAAATCATGTCGTAATAAGTTGAGACTCTTACAAAGATTAGGTGAGTACGTGTGCTGACCGCCGATAATTAAAATTTTTTCCTGGGCCAAGAAGGTATCCAGTAAGGTGCCCCATTGTGATTTGGGCACCTCCATGCGGGCAGGCCAAAACTCCCGGGCCTGGGTGTTTCCATCAGCCACCCAAGTTTCTCCGGTTTCCGGGTAAAAGGGCTCCCGAAACGGAAAGTTGATATGAACGGGCCCACAAGGAGCCAATCGGGCTAGCTCTATGGCTTCTTGCATCATCCTTTGCGCATGCCATTGGGCATCAGGATGGGCCATGTCGACGGGCATTTGGAAACTGCCCTTCACATGTTTTCCGTATATTTCGGCTTGAAAAATGGTTTGCCCGTCCCATTGGTTGATCCACTCGGGAGGGCGGTCGGCACTTAAGATAAGCAGGGGCACTTGTTGAAAAAATGCTTCGGCTACCGCGGGCGCATAATTGTACAAAGCACTCCCCGATGTACAAGCAATCCCTACCAGAGGTAGGGGATTTGTAAGAATTTTCCGGGCTTGGCTCAAAAATTGTTGACTCATGCCTAAGGCTATGAATGCGGCAGCTCTTTCATCAACAACACTATGCGTTTGGATTTGAGGATGGGCATCGAAGGCCAAGGCTAATGGAGCCACCCGGGAACCCGGGGATAATACCAAGTTTTTGAGCCCTGATTGGGCACAAAGGGCTACCAAATTGGCCAGGTACGAAGGTTTCATAATTAAAGAATTTACACACAAAACAGGTCAGACGGTAAGGAGTTTTAAAAAAAATGGAAGGTTTTTATCTTTTTTTTACTTTTTTTTCTCCCAATTTCCAGAATGGCCGTATAGAACATGAAGGCGCATAGGGTAGGTTTTGATACAATATCTCACTTTGCCTATCCTAAACTACATTTCGTAAAATTGCTTATTCGTCACTATTAGGTTAAATTTGAAAAGAATTTGCAGAAGATACTCTTTTCTTTTCAAGTTATTTGATTACATATTAGATTTTGGGATGTTGAATGTCTATGAGTATTTCAAGAAAATGCAGGACGAACGCGTAATCCTGTATTTTAAAGGTGAAATCACCAACAATTTGCTCACCTCTATTCTCCAATTGGTCGATGACCGGCTGGAGCGTAAAAGTGAGGATATTAAAATCAAGAAAAAAGTTTTTAGTATTCTCTTAGAGTGTCTTCAAAACATTTACAATTATCAGCAAACTCAAAACTTCGATAATGAGATTTTGCAGTCGGCTACCTTAATGATCAAGCGTACCGACCAAGCGTATTTTATTATCACGGGTAACTATGTAGAAGATAGTATTGTTGAAAGCTTGAAAGGAAGGATTAACAAGGTAAATTCTTTAAGCCCAGATGAACTTAAATCTTTTTACAAAGAAGTATTAAGTCGCGATGAACCGGCAACCAGCGGAGGCGCGGGCCTAGGTATTATTGATATGGCCCGGAAATCCGGAGAGAAAATAACGTATAGCTTCGATCGTATTAATGATAAGCACAGCTTTTACAGTTTACAAGTAAAAGTAACTGCTTAGTAAGTACCCTCGGGTTTTTGTAGCTTGATTTTTCTAATTTGACCTTTGACTGAATGGAAAATATTTTTCTAGAAGGTACCGATAGAACACCTCAGATAGAATTTAATGCCAATAAAGGAGTTTTGACAATTTCTGGTCGTTCCATACCAGAAAATTCTATTTCTTTTTACAAACCACTATTCGACTGGATTGATACCTATGTGGAGACCCCTACTCCCTTGACTGAAGTTTCTTTTAACCTTGAGTATTTTAACACAAGTTCCTCGAAGTGTATCCTCGATATGCTTCGTAAATTAGAGCGCTTAGCTGAAAACGGAAAGGAGGCCTCCGTTAACTGGTTTTTTGACGAAGGTGATGAAGATATGGAAGAATCCGGAAATGATTTTAAATCTCTTATCAATCTGGATATCCATCTGGTTATGAAATAAGTGGGTTGAATTACAACTATGCAGCAAGATCCCAGACACGTTTTTGAAAAGGAAGTCCAAGCTCTCAATCATGCCAAGACAGTTCTCCGCGAAAAAAATCAATCGCTAGAGAAACTGGCTAAGGAGTATGAGATCTTGAGTAAGGACTATGAAAAGCTGCTGGGAGATGCTCGGGTAATTACCAATATCAGTGACCGCCTGCAAAACCGCCTCAACCGGGCCAACGATAGCCTCAACCGGGCCAATGAAGAGCTTTCCGTACGAGCCGATGTGATTCGCAAGAAAAACGAGCAACTTCAAGCCACGATCGATGAGCTTACCAAAGCCAAGGTAAGTAAAAAAGCCACCACGATCGTTTTGATTGCGGCCGTCCTCTTATTTTTGATCTCCGAAGTATTTTTAGAACCTATCGTGGATCAATACTTTCACGATGACTTTTTGATCAATATCTCCATCAAAGGATCCATTGCCCTCCTATTGAAGCCCATTGACTATTTGGTTGAGTGGTTTTTACTTCGCGATACGATGCGTAAAACCAAGAAGATTGAGGCACCAGGCGCTGGCAATTAATTCTGGGTATGCCTGAAAAAAGGGAATATAGTTCTCGGAGCTTATGCATACTTGGGGCTTCCCCGCGCTAAAACCATGGGCAATTACTCGGCTCATTCCTGCCAGCGCGGGTCGGGCTCTCGCTACTCGCCGGCCTCCCACAGCCCCACACGGGCTCAAACATGCCGCTCCATCCCTAAGCCAATAAATAATGTACCCAGACACTCCGCAAGCTATCAAGTGACAAAGGTTTTAGGATCCAGATATACCCCAATCATCAAGATATCGTCTATCTGCTCATATCCTTGCTTCCAATGATCTAAGGCCTCTTCTAAAATCTGCTGCTGTTCTAGCATGGGTTTATCATAGTGTTCCTGGATTAGGGCTTTTATGCGTTTGGCCATAAACTTCTTTCCTTTGGGTCCCCCAAATTGATCTTGCATCCCATCCGAAAATATATAAAACCGAATGGGCTTTTCAATTTTAAGCACGTGCCGGGTAAATATTTTAGGGACATCTTCCAGTTTAAACCCCCCAATACCAATGGGGTCGGCCCGGATTTGCTCTAACTTACCATCTAGCACATAAAATAGGGGGTTTCGCGCCCCCGCAAACTCCAGAGTACCCTGGTTTGGATTAATAACACACAAGGCCATATCCATACCATCCAGGTTTTTGCTCTGATCCTGTTTTAAAGCCTTCCGAATACGAAGGTTGAGATCATTAAGAATCAAATGCGGTTGGGTAACCCCCTCCAGGTTAATAATTTGGTTAAGGATGGAGTCTCCAATCATAGACATAAAAGCTCCGGGGACCCCATGCCCTGTACAATCTACGGCCGCAATTATTTTCTTTCCCTCGGTAAACCCGTCAAAAATGGAAGGAGTCCCTCGGATGTTCGGGTTTTTGTTAAACCGGGGCTCCATCATGGTTTCACTAAACCAGTAAAAATCGCCACTGACAATATCCCGGGGGCGATATATCACGAAAGAATCTGGGAAAGCCTGCTTTATTTCTTCCATTCGGGGTAGCATAGCCGCTTGTATCCGGCTTGCATAATTGATACTGGCTTCAATATCATCTTTTTTATCTTCAATGACCCGTTTTTGTTCGGTGATTTCCTCGTTCGCTTGAATCAGTGAACGGGCTTGCATTAAAATTTCTTCTCTTTGCTTTTCTAATTCTTGATTTTTTTCGCGGATCTCCCGGGTACGGATTTCTACAGTTTCCTCCAGCACCCGTTTTTGGTTTCGGAGTCTATAGGTGTATACTTGAATTGTGACCCAAATCAAGAAAGCAAACAAGAGGGTATAGATCCCATACGCTAGTAAGCTCCGGTACCAAGGGGGGCGAATGATAAAACGAAAGCTGGCATCCTGGCTTATGGCTCCGTATCCGTTGCGCGATTGGACGTGAAACGTATACGATCCTTCCCATAGATTGGAGTATTGAATTTTAGTATCATTATTCCACCCTGACCATTTTTCCTCATTGAGATCTGTTTGAAACAAATTGTAATACGGACGCACCTCTAGTTTAAACCGATACTCATTGGCTTCTTCGGGGTCAAAGAAGGGGCAGACATACTGAAAGTCAATAGAAAAATCCGGATCGTACCCAAAAACGGGGGACAAGCCACCGGGTCTCGAGGCTCCTCCTACATATAAAACGGAGTCTTCCCCAATAGATACCCTTTGAATCAGCGTGGAAAACGCTTCCAATTGAAAGAAAGGGCTACGGCTCTCGAACCCAAATAAACCTTCTGAGCCCCCTATCCATATTTGGCCGGATACACCCGAGCGGATAACAATTTTGCTGAAGGCGGGAAGCCGCCGCAAACGGGTGTCTTGCCATTCGTAAGTGCCATCTTCCAGACTCCTGGCAAATCCGATGGGAAACTCCTGGTTACTCGCATCACTCATCCAGATGTTGCCTTCAGAATCAGGCTCAAAAGCATATACGCCTTGTTTTCTATCTTCAAATAGTCCTCCCAATAATGAATCTTGGACAAAGGTTCCTTCTTTGGATAGGAATTGATAAATACCTCTTTGGGTAGCTGTAAGCAGTCGATTATTTAAAAAAAACACGCGGTTATCCCGTAAAGTCGGCAAACCTTCCGGCTTACCATAGCGTATTTGCTCAGCTTTTCGGTCTTTGGGATTGATTTTGATTTTCACTAAGCCGGCAATGAAGGTACCCAACCAAACATTACCGTATTGATCTTCGGCGATGCTATAAATTTCGTCTTTTACATTGCGAACCCTTCCTTCATTTTCCCATAGGCCTTGTTTGTACTTAATACTCATAAGCCCTCCTTTCATCCCCACGTATACCCTTTCCTTACGAATACGCGAGCGATAGAGATGTAAAGCAGCCAAGGGGCGGGTTTCTACAATGAGTTTGACTTCCTCTTGATTAATTTCGTAGACGCCATCATTGGTGCCAACCAAAAGATGTTCTTGGGATTCCCGATTGGAGTTATACACCAACAAGCTCCTGCATTCGGTGGCGATTTCCTCTACTTGACTAAAGCGCGTGCCTCTTAAGTAATACACCCCCTGACTAGTAGCCACGTATAAGGTATTGCGATATTCAGCAATATCAAAAATAGTCCCTTCCAGTCCGTTTGACTCGTCCCAATAACGTATGGGGGTTTGAAGATTCACCCGGCTTATGCCATTATCCAGGGCTAACCAAAGCAAGCCCTCTCGTGATTCGGCCGCAAAGCGTACATTATTATCAAGCAGGCCATCCCGGTCATCAATAATTTGTTCAATCGCCCCTTGGGCATTCATAATCAGTACGCCACTTTTGCGGGTACATAATGCAAAGCGCCCATCTTTTAAGCGGATACCTTGATACAATTGACTTTCAAGAATAAATTCCTCAAGCTCCGTAGGAAACTTCTGTAAGCGTTCTTCGGGGCCGGCTTGTTCATCGTACAGGAAGAGGCCCAACTCTCGGCAACCGATTAATACTCGACTAGCATCGTAGGGAACCATAAGATAAACCCGGGATTTATTCAAAGCCTTGGTACCTGGCATGGGGATTAACTTATCGTCTTGAAAAACGTGAAGCCCATGATTACGGTCGTGAACGTACAATTGCCCGTGTACATAGAAAGTCAAAAAGAAGAAAGAGTCATCACGGGCCGACCAAGATTGTATATTTTTCTTCTTGGGATTATAGCGAAAAAGAAAATTATCGGTGTGAAAAAACACGCCTTGTGAAGTAGCTTGCACGCTCCAAACATCGGCAAATGCTTGTTTTTCTGAACCCAAGTCTTGGCTTAAAGAAACATATTGCATTTGTCCTTCCGCATTGGGCACCAAATAGCCAAAGTCTTGGGAAGCGCCTACATAAATTATTCCTTGCTCGTCTATAGATAGCGAGCGAACCGCCGAATTATTCGCGGTAGAAATAAGGTGCCAATTCTTGCCATCATATTCTAAAATTCCTTTGTCATTGGCAAAGTATAAAATGCCTCGCTTGTCTTGTACTACGGCCCAGTTTTGTATATCCGCTTGATAAATTTGAGGGGGGTAATTTTTGATAAATGGCTTCCCTAGCATTTGAGCTTGCAGTCCTGAGCTGAGCCCAAAAAAAGTGTAGAAAAGAATAAAAAAATAGGGATAAGCGTGATACATAGGGTTAATTAAAGCAATTATATAAAAATAATTGCAAAATCAAGGAGATGTAGATGATCTGTATCAAATCTCGGGAAGATAAGTCTCTTGAAAGGCACACAAAACCTAATCGCCACCGACTTGGCTTAGGGATAGGCGCCCGTGAGGGCCGAGACCGCCGCTGGTTTGTGGGTGGGCCGGCTCGGCAGCCTAGCCCGGCCCGCGCAGGCAGGTATGCTCCCGTTTGAATCCCTATTTTTTAGCGCGGGCAAGCCCCTCATTTAGATTTTAGCGATAGCTGCGTTTTTTAATATATCCGGGCCGCTACCTTTTCTGGATGAGACATTTCCACTTGTATGAGGAGTTCGGGGTCCATTTTGGCCCTATGTAAATTTTTGGCTTCTTTGACTTGCTCCAGGGAGAGGCCTCTTGCCCCTCTAAGGTCGGCTTTGAAGAGATTGGTATTTTTCAAGTTGGCCCCATTTAGATCACAGCCCCGCAAATTGGCTTCCATCAAGACTGCTCCCTCGAGATTGGCCTTGATCAGGTAGGTATTCTCCAAATCAACGTTGATCATGTAGGCATTACTAAAATCGGCGCCATTGGCAAAAGAGTTTTTTAAGCTAGCCCGGTTTAGATTGGCTCCGGCAAAATTGGTTTGGTTTAAACGGGTGTCTTCAATAACGGCCCCGATCATTAAGGAATTGGATACGTCGGCTAGGTTAAGATTGGTATCTATTAGACGAACGTAGTTTAAATTGGTGCGGGAGATATGGCTATCGGCCAGGTTTAAGGAGTAAATTTTCTGGCGATTGAGTCGCTTGATGTTACCTGCCGTACGAAAAGCCGCTTCTTCCGACTCCCAAAGCCGGAAATCATCAATTTCATCCAGATAGGTACGGATCATTTGACGCCTTTCCCGACGGTAATTAAGCCAAAAAATCAAGACCCCAATAATGGCTATATCAAATAGCATCCCGTGAGCCTCCACCAGAAGCTGGGGGTAAAAGGTGTCAAACTCATGAATATAATAGGGAAAACTGAGGGAGAAGATCAGGATACTCAAACAAATTAGTACAATCAGGGAAGCACGCACGGGGCTCTCTCCCGAGTGGCGAACAAACAAGACTGCTTCGTGTTGAATCTTGGTTAACAGCTTTTTCATAGTTTATGCGATAGCTAAGAAATAAACCTAAGCAAATACCTAGGTTATTCGATGGTATTTTTATAAATCTTGGTTGATTAAAAAAAGCTGAAATATCTAGAATGTTCGGGCTATTCAACCCACGGGAGTTGGAATAGTATTTCTAAGTTAACGTTCTTGGCTCAAAAATGTCATATGCTTTTGGAAAGATTTCTCAAAATAACTTACACCTGTAAAATACTTTTCAGAATTTAAATAATGTCTCTATATTTCGTGATATTGACCGATACCCATGGAAAAAGTTACGCATCTTATTGAACAGGCCAAAGTACGCAATTACGAAGAACTTAATTTATCCGGGCAAAAGATCCAGGAGCTCCCCAGTGAGTTATTTGAACTAAAAAACCTGAAGAGACTCATTCTAGACCACAACCCGCTCATTAGCCTGCCTTCTGAAATCTCGACTTTCCCTCAACTCGAGCTCTTGTCTCTGGCCCATGTTAATCTTACCGAACTCCCCTGTGATTTTTCCAACTTGAGTAATCTTCGTTATTTGGACCTCAGTCATAACCAAATCGTGACATTTCCCTTCCCAATCTTACAACTAAGGTCTTTGGAGCAACTCATTTTACACCATAATCTCCTCCGTTTATTGCCTTCAGAAATCTCAGATTTGACGCTTCTTGAGCACCTTGACCTTCATCACAACCAACTTATTGCCCTCTATGCTGAGGTGCTGGATTTAGAAGAACTCCGGTATCTTGATATTTATGCCAACCCTATCCGCAATGTTCCCACCGAAATTTTATTAGGCAAAAAGTGGTGGGGTAGGCGGGTTCGCAACCATTACCGCCCTTTGAAAAAGTACTTCCGCAAACTCCAAAAAAAACCTGACCCGGAATATATCTTTGCTTGTGAAATATGTATGGGTACTGGGCGATTAGGCCCCTCGCGAGACATTTGCTATGCCTGCAAAGGGTTTGGGCAATTCCAAGACGTAGTCTTATGGGAAAAAATGAACGAAATCTCGCGTATTAAGCGGGACAAAGCTTGGGCCATTTGTGAAATCCAAAGGGTGCAAAGACTTCAACGCACTTTAAAACAAGATGCCCGGAATCAGGCAAAAGGCGCATCAGACGACTCGGGTTTTGGTGAGGAATATGCCCGGTTTATCAAAGCCTACGACAAAGTAGTCGAGATCGTCCGGGGTAAGTTATCTATCTATCAAAAAATTGAAGAAGACATCCATCATCTCCTGAAACATAGCTATTACTCCAGCGAACTCAGTAAAAGCAGCCTGGAGCAGGTACAAATCCACTTATTTGAAGATGAAATTGAGGAAGCCCGGCACGAGCTCCAAAGAAAAGATGAGGAGATTCAGTTTATTTATCAGAACTTGTTGAAGGAGTAGGAAGCTTTGGGGCTGCCCCCGTTTAGCACTGTACTTCATCTTGAGGCAAGAAGTCTCATGGCCGGGCGCAGCCCCCATAAGGCCATCAAGAAGACGAAGGGCTCCCTAAAACATGCCGAATCAAGCCGCTATTCAACAAAAACGTTGTAGACAGGAGCAAAAGGAGCAAGGATACAATTGAAAAGTTCAAGCGAAGGGAGTGCGTAAAATAATCTAAAAACTCCCCTAAAAAAGGCGTGCTAAATTGTCCTAAAAAAACAAAAGTAGTCAAAGACCCCAACACTCTTCCCCGGATGGCTGCTGGGGCCGACTCCATCAGGCACAGGGCATGATTGGGCCCGATCATGCCAATACCCACACCCCCTAACATCATACCAAACAAGACTCCCCAATAATTATTAGAAAAAGATATAATCAAAAAACAAAGCCCCATCATGAGAAAACACAAAGAATAGACTCCGTTAAAATCGGTGCGGGCTTTTACATAGGAGTGACTTAAAGCAGAGAGTGCCCCAAACAACATGGCCACCCCAATGGAAAGGCCCACTACCCAATCGTCTACCCCAATCATTTCTTTGAGATAAAAAGGCATATGCACGGGGATCATATAAAATAAAAGCATACCCAAAAAGGCAATCCCGTAGACCATCATAACCCAGCGACGAGGATAATCGGGAACAGTCCCCGAATTACTTGACTTGGCCGGGCTGGACTCTGGTTCATAGAGATATACATAAGCCAGGGGAGCCATAAGCAAAGCAAAGGTGTACAAAAGGAAAGGAACACGCCAGCTAATTTCACTAAGAAAGCCGGCCAAACTCACAAAAACCACGCCGCCCAAGGCCACAAACCCTCCCCGCATGCTCACAAAACGGCTGCGTTCTGTCCCTTCAAAATAATCTGCGCTTAAGGTGTTCGTAATGGTCATAATCCCGGCTACTGATAAGCCTAAAAAAGCCCGGCTAATCAAAATAAGATAGAGGCTGTTTAGATAAAAGCCCGCACTTCCTAGTAAACCATATATAATCAAAGAAGCAAGCAATAGTTTTATTCGGCCAACCCGGTCTACCAAAACGCCCACAATGGGGGCTCCCACCGCAATGAAAAAGCCCGGTAAGGTGAGTAAGAGTTGCGCTAAAAATTCGGCTTGGGCGATATGCGAAAAAGCCTCCTTGATCAAGGGTAGGGCCGGGGAGATAATCGCTCCCGCCATCACGGTCATACTGCTGCTCAGGAGCAATGTGATCTTTAAGCCATTTTGAGAAGAACTAGAAGAATTTGTCAATTTAGTATTTGTTTTGCATATTAAATTAGGGTACCTAGCTATTTTCTTTGAATCAACGCACGAAATTCGGTATCGTAGTATACACAAAACTCCAGCAATGCCCTTTGGGTTCAGTCGCTTTTTATCCAAGAGTCCGGACTATTTTTAAGGAAGTGTCAGGGAGCAACAAACCAGAAGCCCCTCACCTTCCCCTAGTTTATTTTTCTTGATTTCCCCTACGTATTATGTGTTTATTATCTTTCTGCTGGAAACAGCACCCTCGCTACAAGTTAGTATTGATTGCCAACCGAGATGAGTTTTATGCTCGTCCTACCAAGGAAATGTACTATTGGGAAGATCATCCCTCCGTACTCGCCGGAAGGGACTTAGAGGCGGGCGGCACCTGGATGGGCACCAACCAAAAAGGTTTTTTTACGGCCTTGACCAACTTCCGCGACCCTCAAAATATAAAAAAAGAAGCCCCTTCCCGAGGCCAACTTACCGCAGATTTCCTCATCAATTCACCTGATCCCCGAGCCTATTTGGAAGAACTTAAAATAAGGGCCGCCGAATATAATGGTTTTAATCTCCTGGTCGGCACTGCAGATGAACTCTACTATTATTCAAACTACGCTCCCGAAATCCAAGCGCTCCGTCCAGGTCTCTACGGCCTTAGCAACCACCTACTCGATACCCCCTGGTATAAAGTCGAGAAACTCAAAGCTGCTTTTAAGGAGGCGATTCAAGTCGATGACCCGGCCCACGAAGAGCTCTTGTCTATCTTACACAATCCCACAGTGGCCCCAGATGAACAAATTCAACAAACCGGGCTAAGCCAAGACCAAGAACGTATGCTTTCTTCTTTATTTATAAAGAGCAAAAGTTATGGCACCCATTCTTCAAGCATTCTCAAGATCGATTACCAAAATCGGGTTTGGGTGCATGAGAGAAGATACAGCCCCCCTGCCACCCAAACCCAAGATCGACATTTTACGTGGCCCAAAGAAAATTGAGCCGGCAAGGACGAAATATGGAAATTCATCGTTGTTTATTCAAACAGGTATCTAAATGAAAAAATCTATTCTATTCTTCTCAGTATTAACCTTGGGTTTCTTGACGGCATTTGCTCCCAAAGACCGCACCCAATTATTGTCAAGACAGTGGGTCTTGGTAAGCATGAATATTGATGGGCAAGCAATCAATGAAGATATGATGGCCCGACAAAGGCAAAAAGGCCCCCAAACGGTACTACAGTTTAATTCTGACGGGGCCTGTTACATACACATCTTTACCCGCAAAGGAAAAATAACCAAGCTTAATAAATGGCAATTTCAAGAAGAACAGACCCATTTGCTTATCGAGCCTGAAGATGAGGATGCGCCTACCCAAAGATTCTTCATTCGTAAAATTAGCAATAAGGAATTGGTGCTCGTACTTCACGAAAACAAGCAAGAACATTTGTTTGCCTACCGGGCGCTCAAAAAGAAATAAACTCGTTGCCAAAGCGATCGCTGCCCTATAACTTTAGAAGGATTAAAATTGACATAAGCTAGAAATATCCGTATATTCACGTTTTATCCGCTTTTAATCACGCTGACTTATGGGCCAAGTTTATGCCAGTTTGAGGAATTTACAATTCCTCCTTTACGAGGTTTTAGAGGTAACATCCCTTACCCATCATCCTCATTACGGAGATCACGACCGGGATTCTTTTGATATGATCCTGGAATCGGCCTTACAAATTGGTGACACCCATATGCGGCCCTATAATCGGGAGATGGACCGTAACCCACCCGATCTTGTGGAGGGTAAGATCAAAGTACATCCCAAACTACGCGATTTTATGAAGGTATGTGGCGAAGGGGGATGGATCTCCGCTACTTTTCCTACCAAAGTGGGGGGTATGCAACTTCCCCACGCGGTTAATTCTTGCGTTACTTTCTTGTTTAATGCGGCCAACTATTCGGCCAGTGTTTATCCCTTTTTGACCAGTGGGGCCGCCGGATTAATCCACTCTTTTGGTCGAGAGGAATTAAAAAACACCTATCTCCCCAAGATGTTTTCTGGAGAATGGCAAGGCACGATGGCCCTTACAGAGCCCGATGCGGGTAGTTCTCTCTCGGATATCCGAACCCTGGCTACTCCTAGCGAGGATGGACATTACCTCATTCAAGGCCAAAAAATATATATCTCTTGTGGCGATCACGATGCGTGTGATAATGTGATCCACCTTATGCTGGCCCGCACCCCAGGTGCCCCCTTAGGGGTTAAAGGTATTTCTCTCTTTGTGGTACCACAACAGCGCTTGAATGCCCAAGGCACCCTGCAATTTAACCACATCGACACGGCTGGGGTCTACCATAAAATGGGTTACCACGGCGCCCCCATTGCCCATCTTATGATGGGGCAAAGCGGGCCTTGCCACGGCTATTTGGTAGGAGAAGAAAACAAAGGCCTACTCTATATGTTCCAGATGATGAACGAGGCCCGTATCGGGGTAGGACTTAATGCCACAGCCATCGCCTCGGCCGCCTACTATGATTCTCTCGATTATGCCCTGGTGCGTCCCCAAGGAAGAAAGATAGATAATAAGGACTTATCTCTCCCTCAAATCCCGATCATCCAACACGCGGATGTCAAGCGTATGCTTTTGTTTCAAAAAGCCGTTGTAGAAGGGTCCCTAAGCTTGCTTATCCAGTGTGCCTTCTATCAAGACCTTTGTCATACCCAGGAAGGTGAAGAAAAAGAAAATAATCAATTGCTGCTGGATTTTCTCACGCCTATCGCCAAGAGCTACCCATCAGAAATGGGGGTACACTCCACCAGCGCGGGCATTCAGATTTTGGGAGGGGCCGGCTTTCTGAAAGACTTTAGCTTAGAGCAGTTTTTCCGGGAGTCTCGCATTCACCCCATTCACGAAGGTACCAGTGGCATCCACGGCATTGACTTGCTAGGACGTAAAGTCGCTATGCTGCAAGGAAAGGCATTTCGTTTATTCCTTCAAGAAATACAGAACTGCATCGCCCAGGCAGAACCCAAAGAACAACTGCAAGCCCATGCCCATACGCTTAAAAAAGCCTTGGAGAAACTAGAGGAAGTTACTTTTCATCTCATTAAACTGGGCCAACAAGGACAAATAGAACATTACCTGGCCGATGCCACATTGTATTTGGAAATGACCGGTATTATTGCCGTGGCTTGGCAATGGCTGAAGCAAGGACTGGCCTTGTACGAAGACCCAAGGGATAGCAAGGAGGCGGCAAACGGGGATGCCACATCCAGCCAAGGCGTACTCACGGCTCCCGTATTAAAAGCCCAAAAGAAAACCGATGCTGTTTTCTACGAATCCAAAATGTATACCTTACAATATTTCTTTGAATACGAGCTCCCCAAGGTGTATTCTTTGGCTATGCGATTGCAGTCGGATAAAGCCATCACGGTGCGCATGCCCCAGGAGCTCTTTGTGTAATTATCAACCCAATGGATAGTGTTTAGACTGACCCATAAGCCGGTATTCCTCGGAGTACCGGCTATTTTTATTTTTGGGTCAACTGCTCATTGTTTTGTAGACAATAGCGTACTTCTCCCCGGATGAGCTCCCCGTCCATCGCGTCGATAAAATTATACTCTTGTTCTAAACGTTGTCGGCTACATTCGCAGGCCTCAATCAATTCCTGGCTTTGACCCACGCCCTCAAAGTTGGGATCACTCAAAACGGTTTCCTGACAATAATTTAGAAAACTAGTTTCTTCCCGCTCGCTCCAATTGGAACAGGCACCTAAGCCTAGTAATAATATAAACGCAAAATGCTTGTACGGTAAAGACATAATGTATGAAATAAATAGATTGATGAATGGAATTTATGATCCTGAATAGGAGGCCTTCTCAGAAGGAGGTTGCAGGCTTTGCCTCTTGTACGATTTCAAGAAGTGAGGGTACATTCGCTCAGAAAAAATCAGAAGCAGATCCTTACAAGTGTAAGACAATCCAGCAGTCAAGGGAAGGCATGGGCCCTGTTTTCGTAAAAGATCCAATTTTTAAGATGAAAAAGGGGCTTGCCCGCCTATGTACCTTTCTTACAGATTGTCCATGTCTGCCTGGGCGGGCCGGGCTGGCCTGTCAAGCCGGCTCCCCGCGGTCCAGCGGCGGTCTTGCCCCTCACGGGCGGCCATCCCTAAGCCGGGTATGGGGCCAAGCGGGGCCAAGAGCTGCCGTTTTTGCCCTAAGGGCTAAAAGCATTTTCTTGGCTATTTTGGGAGACCTTTCCTCAAACTGCCCTTCTTATTTTGGGGATAATTTTGCATATTTGAAGGCTAAGCTTCGAAGTGATAAGCGCCTCTTGGGCATAGGAGCCACTCCCCCCATCCAGCAAAATTGGCTGAGGGATAGAGCGGCCTGTTTGAGCTCGTAGGGGCCTAGCGGGCAAAGGCAGCGAGTAGCGAAAGCCCGACCCCGGCGGCTAGCCTATGATCACTTCAAAAACCAAGTTTCATCGCCGGGGGCAGCCCCAAACCTTTTAGATTTTACGCAGTAACTATGTACCTAATATTTGATACCGAGACCACCGGCCTCCCTAAAAATTTTGAAGCTCCCCACACCGATCTAGAAAATTGGCCCCGGCTCGTACAAATCGCCTGGCAGCTCCACGATGCCCACGGAAAACTCCTCTCGGCCCAAAACATGATCGTGAAACCAGTAGGGTTTACCATACCCTACAACTCCGAAAAAGTACACGGTATCTCGACCGAAATCGCCCTAGAAGAAGGAAAAGACCTCAAAGAAGTCATGGAAATCTTTGCCGAAGATGTGGCTAAGGCCGAGGTTTTAATCGGACACAATATTTCTTTTGACCTCAACATTACCGGGGCCGAATTTATCCGGGCCGATGTGGAAACGGTGATGTGGGACAAGGATAGCTATGATACCAAAAGTGAGGAAACGGCTACTTTGGTAGCCATTCCCGGGGGGAGAGGAGGCGGATTTAAATGGCCCACCCTCACGGAGCTACATAAAAAATTATTTTCAGAAGGATTTGACGATGCCCACGATGCCGCCTATGACGTGGCGGCCACAGCCCGTTGCTTTTTTGGCTTGATCGAGGCCAAAGTAGCCCCGCCCCGGGGAGAAATAGCCCGGGAAGCCATCCAATACGAAGCTCCCGTATTAGATCCGGCCAACTTTGCCCGTAAAACCCAATCAGAAGGGCCTCGCATCCCCGAAGTATTCCGCGGAAAGCTGGACCGTCCGGTTCCCGTAAGCCATTTATTGGTCCACTCGCAGTTTTCTATTCTGCAAAGTACGGCCTCCGTCAAAGGGCTCATCGGGAAAGCCAAAGCCAATGGCATGGAGGCCATCGCCTTTACCGACCTCGGCAATATGCACGCCGCTTTTAATGCCGTAGGCACCGGGGCCAAGGAAGGAGTAAAAGTCATTATTGGTTCCGAATTATACGTGGCCGAGGAGAGGCTCAAAAAGCAGTTTACCAAAAACATTCCCGACCGGCGCTTTACGCAAGTACTCCTAGCCAAAGACCAGGAAGCCTACCAACGCCTGTCTAAACTCTGCTCCATAGGTTTTATTGAGGGCTATTATGCCGGCTATCCTCGGATTGATAAGCAGCTCATCAAGGAGTATGCCCCTGGGATGATTGCCCTAAGTGGAAGCCTGACTAGCGAAATCCCCAAGCTGATCCTCAACCAAGGGGAACACGAGGCCGAAGAAGCCTTTAAATGGTGGTTGGATGTGTTTGGGGAAGATTTTTATGTCTGCATTCAAAGGCACGGACTGGAAGCCGAAGAACGGGTGAACGAGGTGATGCTTCGATTTGCTGAAAAATATGGGGTAAAACCCCTCGCTGTTCACAGTTCCTTTTACATCAATCAAGAAGATTCGGACGCGCACGATTCGCTCCTTTGTGTGAAAGAAGGGGAGAAGAAGAGCATCCCGATAGGTAAAGGAAGGGGTAAGCGTCTAGGTATGCCTAATGATGACTACTACTTCAAGACTCAAGAAGAGATGAACGAGTTGTTTTCGGATGTGCCGGTTGCCTTAGAAAACATACAAGAAGTCATTGACAAATGTTCCCCCATCAAATTGAAGCGGGATATCTTGATGCCCCGCTTTGAGATGCCCGAACAATTTAAAACCCAGGATGAGTACCTCCGGCACTTAAGCTATGAAGGAGCCAAGGAAAAGTTTGGGGAGATTAGCACCGAGGTAGAAGAACGGCTAGACCGGGAATTGGGCATCATCCAGAATATGGGTTTCCCGGGTTACTTTTTAATTGTACAAGACTTTATCAATGAGGCCAAACGCCGGGGGGTTTCCGTAGGGCCCGGACGAGGGAGTGCCGCGGGTTCTTTGGTGGCTTTTTGTACAGGTATTACCAATATTGACCCTTTAAAATATGATCTTCTCTTTGAGCGTTTCCTGAACCCGGAAAGGGTAAGCATGCCCGATATTGATGTAGATTTTGATGATGAAGGCCGCCAGGAAGTAATCAACTATGTCGTTGAAAAGTACGGACAAAATCAAGTAGCGCAAATCATCACTTACGGTACTATGGCTGCCAAGATGTCGATCAAAGATGTGGCCCGGGTCATGGACCTCCCCTTACATGAAGCCAACGACTTGGCCAAATTGGTTCCGGATGCTCCCGGGACCAAACTCAAAGATGCTTTTGCCAATAGCTCGGAGTTTAAAGAGATCCTAAGCCACAATGAGGAAAAGGACCTACGCACCAAGGTGCTCAATCAGGCCCTGATTTTGGAAGGTTCTGTTCGGGGTACCGGCATCCACGCGGCTGGGGTCATCATTGCCCCTGATGACTTGACCGAATACATACCGGTGTGCACTTCCAAAGATGCCGACCTCTTTGTAACCCAGTTTGACGGTAAGGTCATTGAGGATGCGGGGATGCTAAAAATGGACTTTTTGGGGCTTAAGACCCTAACGATCATCAAAGATGCCATTAACTTGATTAAGCAAACCCGAGGGGTGGAGCTCGATATGGACACCATACCCTTGGATGATGAAAAAACCTACGAGCTTTATCAAAGAGGAGATACCATCGGGACCTTCCAGTTTGAGTCGGAAGGAATGCGTATGTACCTGAAAGATCTCAAACCCACTACCATTGAAGATCTTATTGCGATGAACGCCCTATATCGCCCTGGCCCGCTTCAATTTATCCCCAACTTCATCAACCGGAAGCACGGGAAGGAGGAGGTAGAATATCCCCATCCGCTCTTAGAACCCATCCTCAAAAATAGTAATGGAATTATGGTGTACCAGGAGCAAATCATGCAAACGGCTCAGATTTTGGCCGGGTACACCCTGGGTGGGGCCGATTTGCTCCGAAGAGCCATGGGGAAAAAGAAAATTGAGGAGATGGATCGCCAGCAAGTCATCTTTGTAGAGGGCTGCGAAAAAAACCACGACATTCCCAAGGCTAAGGCCGAAGAAATCTTTGAGGTGATGAAGGAGTTTGCCAAATACGGCTTTAACCGCTCCCACTCGGCCGCCTATTCGGTGGTAGCTTACCAAACGGCCTATCTCAAAGCGAACTACACACCGGAGTACATGGCTTCGGTGTTGACGCACAATATGAATAATATTGAGAAGATTACTTTCTTCATTGAGGAATGTCAAAAATTGGAGGTGGAGGTACTGGGGCCCGATATCAATGAGTCAAGGGCCTTTTTTAATGTAAACGCTCAAGGGCAAGTCCGCTTTGGGATGGCGGCCATTAAGGGTACGGGCGAAGCCGCTATTGATTGCATCATTGAGGAAAGAGAAAAAAATGGGCCTTTTCAGGATATTTTTGACTTCTCCCGAAGAATCAATCTACGGGCTGTCAACAAAAAGTCATTTGAAAGCCTGGCTTATGCGGGAGCTTTTGACAGTTTTGGCTTGGATAGAGCCCTCTATTTTGAAGCCTATGAACATGACAATAGCAATTTTATTGAAAAATTATTACGCTACGGAAATGCCTATCAAAAAGACAAGGCTAGTCAAACCGTCTCTTTATTTGGCGATGATGTAGCCATGGAGATTGCAACTCCCCCCATACCAGAAGGAGAGCCTTGGAGCCGACTTGACAAGCTAAAATACGAGAAAGAGGTAGTAGGTTTTTATGTGTCGGGCCACCCCATGGAGCAGTTTAGGGCTGCCATGAAAAGGTTGAGAATACGCCCCGTGGGGAGTTTGGCCAATTATGATCGCCAGGAAATCCTGGTAGCTGGTATAGTGGGCGGGAAGCAGGTAAGGCAATCAAAAAATGGAAAAATGTTTACGATCTTTACGCTTGAAGATTTTAAAGACTCCATGGAAATTGCCCTCTTTGGGGAGGATCATGAGACCTTTTCTTCCCAAATTGAAGACAATCAATTGGTTCTTTTAACTGGCAAAGTTCAGAAAAATTTTCGTCAGGAAGATCGTTATGATTTACGTATCCGTCAGATTCAAGATTTAACTGAAGTTCAAGATACTCATTGTAAAGGTATGGAGGTTAAGATTGATACTCAGCTTCTTCATGAGGAATGGATTGGGGAGTTGGAGCAACTTTTAATCCGTTTTCCGGGGGAACATGCCTTCAAACTCAAGTTGCTTGATTATGACGAAGAACTTTGGGTAGGCTTTACATCTCACAAGTATAAAATCGAGCTAAGCGATCATTTGGTCAACAAATTGGAAGAAATGGGACTGGAATGTACCATGGTTTATTAAGCGGCCTATCCTTACCTATGTATTTTTAACAAATGTGACCCAATTGAAAAAACTAAGTCCAATAATTTAGCTTTACAAGGAATAAGCTTAGATGCGCATCGTTTTTTAAAATACTCACGTATACGTCTTTGTCAAAGAAGTGAAAGAATTTGCTATATTAGCGTTCTCATGAGAGTTATCACAACTATATTACTATGCTTCGTGTTGGGGGCATCCAAGATGCCTACGGACAAGACGAAAATCTTGACCCGACGATGGGTTTTGGTAGATGTGTATACCCAAAAACTTGAGAAAAACCTCGAGATCCGGGGTATATCTCTAGAAAGACGGAATGAGGTTATCGAAGAACTCACCCAAGGTTCTTTCTTAGATTTCCGCCCTGATGGTACATATGAAGTCAGTATTTTGGGTAGTAAGCCTGAATTTTTATATTGGAAGCTTTCTGATGACGATGCCGTATTGTGGGTTAGAAAGAGAGTATCAGACGAGTTTAAGGCCATAGATATCGAAGTGCTGACCAAGAAAGAGCTTATTATTGTCTTAAACCAACCGCTTACCGAACAAGAGTACCTACGCTTATCCTTTCAGCCTGATCCTGAATCGGGTGCTTTATTTGAGGGTGAATAAAAAAAACCGGAATCCTTTTTCAAGGCCTCCGGTAAAACTTATTGCTCAAAAAGCCGCTAAGGCTTGTAATTTATCCTAGATATTCGGCTAATAATTTGCTACGTGAGCTTGCTCTCAGCTTACGGATAGCTTTCTCTTTAATTTGACGAACACGCTCTCTTGTCAGATCAAGCGTTTCCCCAATTTGTTCTAAGGACATGGGATGTTCTTGGTCAATCCCAAAAAACATTTTCACTACTGTACGTTCTCTCTCACTCAAAGCCGACAGGGCACGGGCCGTTTCTACTCGTAGAGAATCCCTGTAAGCAACCTCTTGGTCGGCAGAGGCGGTATTTTTATTTTCTAGAACGTCTAGTAAAGAATTACTTTCTCCTTCATTAAAGGGAGCATCTACCGAAACTTGCTTAGATCCTGCTCGGAGGGTGCTAGTAATTTCTGTTTCATCCATATCCAAGATATCCGAAAGCTCTTCTGGGGTTGGTTCGCGTTCGTAACGCTGTTCCAGCTCAGAGTAGGCCCGGTTAATCTTGCTTAAAGCTCCCGTTTTATTAAGCGGTAAGCGTACGATTCGAGATTGGTCAGCCAAAGCTTGCATAATTGACTGGCGAATCCACCATACTGCATAAGAGATAAACTTAAACCCCCGTGTTTCGTCAAACTTTTTGGCCGCTTTAACCAATCCAAGATTACCCTCGTTGATCAGGTCGTTTAGAGACAAGCTGCGGTTTTGGTATTGTTTTGCCACCGATACGACGAATCGTAAGTTGGCCTTTGTTAATTTTTCCAGCGCTTGTTCATCCCCTTCCCGAATCCTACGAGCTAACTCAACCTCTTCTTCTGGTGTCAACAAATCAACTTTATTGATCTCGTTGAAATACCGTTCCAGAGACTGACTTTCTCGGTTGGTTATAGTTTGGGTTATTTTTAATTGACGCATTTCCTTATACTTTAAAATACTCTCAAATCAAGTTTCAGCTTCTATCCCATAGCCAGTATACTGGTAACTATGAAGTTAAAAACAGACTTCTATTAATACTTTTTAAAATTGAATCAACCAATATTCCGATAGTTGAAGGTGACTTCGGGCTGAACGTACCTATGGGTGTACTTTTTAACAATCTCTTACAGGTTACGGTTGTAAATATTGGTTTGTAAAGGATAGCTTGAACGTGTAATGGCCCGTTACTGAAATACAAGTACAGATTGAACTTTACAAGGAACAATATAACTAAGCGAAAGCTATAAAAGTTCCTAAATTGAGGTTTTCTATCGTACAATGTACAAACTCTCCAGAAAAAACCGCTACACGCGTGTGTGCAAAGAACCTTAATATCAGAAATATCAATAAGAAAATCCACTAAAAAGTTCCTACTACGTTAATTTTTTGTGAATATTCGTCTTAATTTAAATTTTTCTCGCAATTTATTTAATATTGTGTTGTAATAACTCATATTGTGCCCCTACGATCCTTCCTTGATTTTCCTTACAATAGCTTTAGCCTTCCAGGGGTAGACAAATAATAAATTCCGTTTCTCCAGGTTTAGAATTTACCTTTATATCCGCATTGTGTTTTTTGATAATCCGATACACAATATCCAGTCCTAAACCCGTACCCTTACCTACTTCTTTGGTTGTAAAAAAAGGATCAAAAATCTTGGAAAGGTGCTCCTCAGGAATTCCAGCCCCATTATCTCGTACAATTGTCTTGACAAAATCACCTTCCTGCCATGTTTTTAATTCTAAAGCACCTCCATTCTCGGGCATGGCATCCAATGCATTATCAATCAAGTTGGTCCATACTTGATTGAGTTCTCCTACATACATAGGTACCGGAGGAAGCGATTTTTGGAAGTCTTTAACCAGATTTATTTTATTCTTTTTAATCTTATGATTCAAAATAGTCAAGGTATTTTCTAAGCCTTCGTGAATATCAGCCTTTTGTCTGTCGGGTGATTTGTCCATATGCGTGTAGGACTTGATAGAACTTACCAGATTAGAAATTCTTTGGGAAGCCAATTCAATCTCTCCCACCAGTTTTTCGGTAGTCAATACCGAATTACACCATTTCAATACCGGACCTAAATCGATCGGACGGGGTACATTACTTTGTATTTCTTGCAATTCATCCAGTCCTAAACCAAACTCAGTAAAGGTACTCGCCATCTCATCGGCTTCATCTACCTCATGTTCGTCTAGCCAGTCCATAATTTCATCTTCCAAATCACTCAGATCCATCAAAGAAAGCTGCGGTTTAGGAGCTCGTGCTTTACTAAAGACTATCTCATTCACAGCATCCACTTGTTCTTCACTCACTTGTATATTGATAACCTTTTTGAAGTCATCAGGAACAGTTTGTTGATGCTTGGTCAATTCGCTTGCACTTCGTACCACGGCCGCCGAAGGGTTATTCAACTCATGGGCCAAACCGGCCGACATTTTGCCCAAAGCTACTAGCTTTTCATTAAACTGCTGGGTTTGAGTAAACGACCTTACACGGTTGTTCATCAAGTGTACCAGTCGTTCGGTTAATTCGTAATGTTTCTGGATCATCTCGCGGAAATGCTTCCTATGAAGGGTAAGAATTTCTCCATCTTTCTGCATGGTGCCCGTTCCCAATGCTTTTTTGCCCCGAGAATAGGGCAAAGCTCCGGTAACCCCACCCTCCCGAAAATCACTAAACACCTTATTGGGATCTAAGTGGGGAACCCGTATGATCAAGTAACCCGATAAGACAATAAATAAATATTCCATCGGGTCGTCCGTACGAAACAAGTCCTCTCCTTCCTTGATCTGGTTGCGTTCCGTTTTCCCAATCAACCATTCTATTTGCTCACGAGGAAGTCCCTCAAAAGTCGGCATCGCCTCTACCTGTTGAATTAACTCTTCCATGGAAAAAAATTAGGGGGAATACCTTCCCCCGGTGATGAAAATTATGAGATGGGTTTATAAGGATGAATCCTCTACGGACTCTTCCAAGTTAACGTGCAAACGGATGGCTTTTAAGCCACTAGCACCCGGCAAATCTTCTAAATCTAGATATTCTACTTGGTCTTCAAACCAACCTTTATTTTTTAAAAACTCAATGTATAACTTATACTCTCGGAGTTCTTTTTCGCTAGTATACACAATGGCGATCATTCCAGGCTGGGTGAGGCGCTCGTTCGTTCCGTGAATGTAGGCCTTGTCGATACGCTTTTTGACAATTTCATATCGGATATTATACGCCCCATCCACATCAAACTGCTTTTCGTCTTCCCGGAAACGAATAGAAAGCGGGGCATTATGTACCAACAAGAGTTGTGTAGTTTCTAGAGGTAATTTCAATTGAGGCTTCAGGCTGGCTGTCAAACGGGTGATCTTAGCCATCAATTCCAATTGCCATAGGCGCAGGTTTTTTAGATGAATGTACTCAAAGCCCCTATCTTGTATCAGTGAATCCCCAACGTAGAGATTATACTCTACCCCATCTGTCTTATATTTTTCAAAATAATGGGGAAACATGTCTTGAGCCTTGGCTTCTTCCTCGTCCAAAAACATAGAAACCGTCTCATTAATCTTCGTAAGACTTTGCTCAAACTCTTTTCTTTTTCTATAAATGAGGTTGAGTTCTGGGTCAAGGGCATCCTTATATGCCTGGATACAAGCTTCTACCTCTTCCCCCAAATCACTAAAATGAGGAAAATGAGGCTCGATCTCGTAACGGATAAAATCTAAAATACCGTTTTCGTCCCCGGCATTAAGCCCTTCACTAATAGCCTCTCTATGTTTGTCTACCCGGTACATCAATTCCTCATATACCGGTTGTGGATACTGCTCTAAAATTTTGCTTAAAACATTACGGATCAAACCCAACTGTTCCATCAAATCGGCCTTGATAGACTTGATACGCTCCTTAGAAGAGCTACGAATATCGCTTTGTCCGTACAGCGGGTACACATCTTTAAAGACAACCGGATCGGGCATCGCACTCTCGCCACGATCCAAACGCTCTTTTAGGTTTTGAGCCACCTCATTAAATTTCCAATTGACCGTGGGGTGAATAGCCGTAAACTCTCTCTGCTTGATCAACTCAATGTCATTTTGTTGATCTTCAATGCTCCGATGGATTGCCATGGAGAATATGGGCAAGACTTGCTCCAAACGATATATAGAAGGAAAATCCAAGTCTCCGGCCCGGCTAGAACCTAGCTCAATGATTCCCATAACCTCATCTTCGTATACCAAGGGAGCAATCAAAACGCTACGAAAGCCCAAATCCATAAATTGTTGCTCGATTGGGGAGGGCTCGGGCACCGCCTCCAAGTCTTCCAGCAAAATGGGTTGATGCTTTTTGAATAGATTTTCGTAGACACACTTCTTAAAGATGGAACAGCTTACCTTTTTATCATCTCCCGAAATAAAACTATTCCAAATATGAGGGGAAGTATTTTGAAAGGTATTAGAATATTGATTGAAAAGGGCCAGTCCCATTTGTAAATCAGGCAAGCGGAACAAATCCCGTATTTTCCCTTCAATCATCGTAAAACGCTCCCGCGATACCAAAGCATCCCGCTCTAGCAACTCATCTTTTAAGGAAGAAAGCACCTTTTGAGCCGTAATGTCTACTAACTCTAGAATAATAAAGCCCCTAAACTCAATCGTCTTAGGGTCAATGAAGGTTTGTACTTTTCGGGGATACATAATGTTCTTACGAACATAAGCTACCTCCTCGGGAGTTAAACGACGGTAGTTGCCTACTTGCAATATTTCCACAAACTCATTATTCATCTGTACCTGGAAATGCCGATTCAAACCCGTCTCGGAGTGAGGCACACTCAGCGTCAGGCTTTCTTTTTCGCTAAATTCAACCCCATAAACATTACGCAATACCTCTGTATAGACATACTGCATTTTTCTTTCCAAAATTTCATCGACCGGGACATCATCAAAGCACAAAGTACTAGGGATATCGTCTATCAAATTTTTAAAAGCTACATTGGCGTGAACAGCCGCAAATTGCATCGGGATGATGGCCGCTTGCGGACTAAAATTCTCACTGCTCAGGGGAAATACCGACTCGAATAAACGTTCTACCAATTCTTTTTGGTCCCAGAGCACATTCAAGTTGTCAATAGGCTGCAACAGGGCAGGAACTTGCTCCACCTGCTCTAAAACCTCCCGAAAATACCTCGACCTTGGGCTATCAGAAGCATGCGCATACGTCTTAACCTTCTCAATAAGTTTATGAAAACTTAGGCGAATATTAAAAGGTAAGGGGTCCGGATCATTCACAAACTTGAGCTTATCAACCTGTTGTTTCAAGGAAGAGCTCAACTCAGATATATTTTGATGTATTATTTCTTGCATAGTACTCTTAAATTATGCCCATTCCCAAAACTACTAACTCAGGTCCGGGATATGAAAACCTTTTCATATTAGAATATACCAATAAGTTCTTTAGAAAAAAACTTTGAAAATTTTGAAATAGTTCTCTCTTGTCCTCGTTAATCAGGGTTGGGAGCTTATAGAAGGGGCCGCCCGGGCCAATTCATTCAGATAGCTTTTGAAAGCTTGGGTATTGTAGCTGGCTATGCCCACATGACGGCCCACCACTTTGCCCTGGGTATTGACTAAAAAAGTCCGAGGTATCGAATTATGTCGATACACAAAAGGAATGCTTGAATTAGGGAAGTAAACCGGCAGGTCATAGCCTTTTCTCTTCAAAAAATTTTGCACTTTTCGCGGGTCCTCATCCATACTAACCAGCAGGAAGCGAACGTGGGGCTCTTTGCTTGAAATATCTTTATATAAAGCCTGGATTTCAGGCATTTCGGCAATACAGGGTGGGCACCAAGTAGCCCAAAAATTAATAAAAAGCACCTCTCCTTTAGACTCCTCTAGACTAAAAACATGGCCATTCATATCTACCAAATCCCATCGGTAACTTGCTTGGGTTTGCTCAGCTTCGGGCAAGGCCAGTTGGGGTTTGTAAATCCCCGTAGATAAAATCCATCCTTGGATACGCGGGATCATACCAGTCGTCCATAAAGTAGCCATCAGCCCTAAAATGAACAGCCATTCTCCCAACTCACGACCCCAGCTTTTTTTCTTATCTTTTTGCATGATTAACCCGATTATATCTTACTTTCCAACAGCAAGAATCTCTACAAAGTTAATAGGCCCTTAAGAATGGGATGTTAAAAAAGGGTTAACGTCGTTTTATAAAAAGGCCTTAGGACTTTCCGCTTCCATATTTTTGAGCAATATGGGGATTTTCTAATTCCATACGTGTATCAGGGGCTTCCCGGCCTAGAAAGTTAGAGGCAAATTGCCCCATCGCTCTCCGGGCCGGTCGGGCTAGGCTGCCGAGCCGGCTCACGCGCCAACCAGCGGCGGTCTCGGCCCTAGCGGGCGCCTATCCCTAAGCCACTTGGGAGCCGGGATGCTGGACCTCTTGTCAAAGCCTAAAACCCCACTTCTTTTTTCAATTGTTGATAGACCGCATCAACGTTGATTTTGTCCATGTCACCGCCTTTCCGACAGATATCCAATAAAATTTTGTTCTGTTGGTTTCCCCGGCTATGGGCCACCGAGTAAGGTACTTCAGGATGAAAGGTTACCAAGGAATATTTGGAGTGGTAATCGGCATACTTATTTTCCAATTGGAATTCCAACTGCCGTTTCATCAAGAAAGCTGGTTCGGCAACGCCATCGCGCATCTCATAAAAATTCTCAATGGCTAGCTGGGCTATGGCATCGGTATCTTTTTTACGAAAACGCTGGTAGGCGGGTAGAATCTCCCCCCAATTTCCCTGGTAGTCGCGTATGTACTGAGCCAACCAGTAACAGTCTTCAAAGGAAGCATTCATGCCTTGCCCGTAGAAGGGAACAATGGCATGGGCCGCATCTCCTATTAATAAAACTTGATCTTCATAGGCCCAAGGATAGCACCAAACTGTACCCAATAGACCAATAGGATTGCTTTGAAACTCTTCCAAGAGATCAGGCATCAGGCGGAGCGCATCGGGAAAGTTTTCCTCAAAAAAGGGGAGAATCTTGGCTTCCTCGTTTAATCCCTCAAAACTGGGGTTTCCGTGGTTGGCTAGGAACAAAGTACAGGTAAAACTGCCTTCAGCATTGGGCAGGGCAATCAACATGTAAGCCCCACGGGGCCAAATATGGAGAGCATGGGGCTCTAATTGAAAGCCTCCCTTGGCCAGGGATGGAATAGTCAACTCTTTATACCCATAGGAGAGAAACTCGGTAGAGCAGCGATTTTGCCGTTTAGCTTCCAGCCCTTGACGAATTACAGACCCGGCGCCATCGGCAGCTAAAACCAGTTGGGCCTCCCGCTTATAAACTTGATCTTGGCTTGTATCCCGAAAAGAAATAGCTTTTTCGTCTAAGTGATAATCTAAGCATTGCTGCTCGAAGAAAAAGCGCACTCCAGGGATGGATTCGGCCAAGTCTAACAAGTTGCGGTTCAAGCCATTTCGCGATACGGAGTTAATGTATTCGGAGTCGTCTTTTCCGTATGGGACAAATTTTTCTTGGGACTGGGTGTCGTGCAACATACGGCCCCGCATGGGCACGGCTTCGCCTAATATGCTTTGAGAAATCCCAACGGCTTCTAAAGCCCGGATACCACGGCTGGACAAGGCTAAATTGATGGAACGACCTTTTTCTTCCGGACTGCTACGCAGGTCGGGGCGTTTTTCGTAAACGTCCACCGAATATCCCATCTTTCCCAGATAGATTGCCAGTAAGGTACCGGTTAGTCCCGCCCCCACGATGATGATTTGATTCGGCTTGGGCATAAAATCTGATTAAAATGCCATGGTTTGGTACAAGAATATGTACTACAGAACCTAAATTAGTCAAAATAGGTTTAGGAATGCCTGATTAAAAGCTTTGAGCGCCTTTTTTTAGAGGCATAAATGAATTTGGCTTAGGGATTGACGCTTCTTCCTTAAAAGGAGTGGCCCAAAACCTTCGCTGGTTTGCGGGCAAGCCCGCTCGAGGCTTGCCCAACGGCCCGACCTGCGCTGGCAGGATCATCCTAGCCCAGGGAAGCCCCAAAACCCTTAATTTTCAAGCATTTACCCTCTACGACCCTGCTTGATCTAGCTTTTATTACGATTTTTTTCGTAGATAATTTGTAATTACGAAACACTTCGTATATAATTGCAATACGAAAACTATCGTAGTATAAAGATTTCCAAGTCATATAACCCTCATGAAAAAGATTAAAGAAAAACCTACCGATGCCGAACTTGAGATCCTTCGCATCCTTTGGGAAGTAGGCCCGGCCACCGTACAGGAGGTGAACGGCCTGCTCAACCAAAAGAGGGAATCTCTGGCGCAAAAGGAAGTGGGCTTGACCACGACCTTAAAAATGATGCAGTTGATGTACCAAAACCGGATGTTAAGCCGGGAATCTGCGGGGCGGAAGCACATTTACCAAGCCGCTGTAAGCCAAGAAGCAACTCAGAAAAAACTCCTAAACCGTCTAGTGGACACTGCTTTTGGAGGTTCTGCTACCAAATTGGTCATGCAGGCCCTGGGTAACAAAAAAACCAGCAAGGAAGACCTGGCTGAAATCAAAAAGCTTATTGACGAAATGGAGAAAGGAGGGCAAGCATGAATTTTATACAATACCTTCTAGATAACCATATGATGGAGTCGGTAGGCTGGACACTGCTCCACTCCGTTTGGCAAGGGGGAATATTGGCCCTGCTTCTTGCTGTTTTTATGTACATTTTGCGTCGTAACTCATCTGAGTTGCGTTATTTCGTGGCCATTAGCTGCCATTTTTTGCTCCTCTTGGCTTGTGTCTTGACCTTTGTCAATTACTTCGTCCATGCTTCGGGAAATTCTCCAAGCGAAGGCGTGCATACGGTTTGGCTTTTACCAGCCGTAGAAACGGCCAGCCAATTTATGGAGCAACCCACTTCGTATTCTTGGTGGGAGCCTTATTGGAACTACACGCAGCAATATTTCCATCAACATATTCCTTTTTTGGTAAGCCTGTGGTTGATCGGGGTAAGTGTCCTTGCCTTACGCTTCTTAGGGGGCTATGTCTATTTACAAAGGCTGAAGTTTTATCGTACCCGACCAGCCAGTCAAGATTGGCAAGACGCTCTTGAGCAAATCGGAGAGAAAATGGGAATTCGCCACTCGATTCGACTCTTGGAATCTTCTATGGTGCAGGTGCCAATGGTGATTGGCTACTTAAAACCAGTAATTTTAATTCCACTAGGGGCGGTAATTGGTCTTAGTTCTAGTCAAGTAGAAAGCATACTCGCCCACGAACTCGCCCATATCAAGCGACACGATTATTTGGTTCATATGCTCCAATCCATTATTGAGATTCTTCTCTTTTTTAACCCGTTTATGTGGTGGATCTCCAATTTGGTCAATGAGGAAAGAGAAAATTGCTGCGATGATTTGGCCGTCTCGATTACCGGTGATCACGTATCCTTGGTAAAAACCTTGGCGGCTTTGGAAGAAATTCGCATAAGCCATATCCCCCAAGCGGCTATGAGTTTTGCCGGGCAACGGGGGGGATTACTCAACCGGGTACGCCGACTGGTGAGACAAAAGAATCAAAACGCGACTTTCTCCGAAGGGTTCTTATCTGCCATCATTCTTTTGATTTGCTTAGGGGTCGCTACCATAAGTGCCCGAGCCGACTATATTAAAGAGCAAATCGGTCAGTTGGTGCTAAGCGAAGAGCAGTCATCTCAGTTTTTTGGTCCGGAGGAGAGTAAAAAAGTGGAGGACGTAGCGATCGCTCCTGTTGTAGAAACCGATGAAAACGATGCCGTAGATCTGGACTTAGATGATTTGGCCGAATTGAGCCTGGTCACCGAAGAGGACACCATACGCTTTGGCCGCTTTATGATTATCACCGATCCTTGGGGCGATGTGGAAATCTATGAAGATGGAGAACTGATAGCTGAAGAAGATTACGATCAGTACAATAAATCTTTTCAAGTAGAAGATGATAATATCCGGCTATCTCCCGGGACAGAAAATGAAATTAGTATTAAGCTCGATCCTGTCCCCAAGCGTGACCTAGACTTGGAGGAGATGGAAGATTTGGACATCCGAATCAACTTTGGGGATAATGATGGTATTCATATCGGCTCCATCCCTCCTATCCCTCCCATACCGCCTATTCCCCCCATGCCCAATATCCACATTAGTGATGATGAGGGTACGATTATTATAGGGCCAGGAGAGGATAGTACCGGCTACTTTTATATCTATGATACCGATGAAGATAGTTTTGTCAATTTTAACTGGAAAGATGGGGATGGTTTTCGTATCCACTTGGGAGATGAAGACTGGAACGGCTGGGCCAATTTTGGTATGAATGTCGGCCTCAACTTTGGCCTCCAAATGAAAGAATGGGGCGAGAAAATTGAAGAAATGGCCGAGGAATTGGAAAACACCAGCATTGACATCAAAATCCATGAAAAGCGAGCCAAGGAGTTGCAAAAAAGAGCCAAGGAAATTCAGAAAAGGGCCGAAAACAATAAAAAGCTCGCTGAAGAAAGAAAAATCTTATTAGAAGATCGCAAACAGAAAATTGCCCTGCGCAAGGAGGAGTTTAAAAGAAATATGCAAGAAATTGGAGCCGAACTTCAAAAAGATGGCATAATTGAGGAGGACCTCAACTCCATCAAGGTTAGCAAGGGGGCCATCCGGGTCAATGACCGAGAGATTCCTGAAAAATATCGGAGCAAATACCAGAAATTGTTCAAGGAGAAATTAGGGTTTGAAACTAAAGGGAAAAACTCCTTCAGCATCACCTGGGATTTAGAAGATTAACGATACTTTATATGAGAAAAGCGGTAGGAGTTTCCTTCCGCTTTTTTTTTCGCTTATCCCATAGGAACGTATACTACCTTTTTGGTATCAAAAAACGAATCCTGAAAATAATCTTTGAGCTCCTCCACCTCTACGTTTTTGCGGCCTGTTTCTTTGATCTCTTCGCTTAAATCTCCTCCCTTTAAACATACTAGTCCGTTGGGATATACGTGCTGGCTCTTTTTAAGCAATTTACTTTGCGACCAGTGGATCAAGGTTCGGAGGGGAGCCACCGCCCGGCTAATTACAAAATCATAACGCCCCTTGACCTCCTCCATCCGAATCTGCTCCGCTTGGGCATTAGAGATCCCTAACTCGTGGATTACATCGTGTACCACCCGAATCTTTTTACCAATTGAATCCACCAAGTGAAAGTCACAGGCTGGAAATAAGATAGCCAAAGGAATGCCCGGAAAGCCTCCCCCGGTTCCCCCGTCTAGTATCTTAGTCCCTGCTTGAAAGGTGATAAATTTGGCTATTCCCAAGGAGTGCAGCACATGTCTTAGATACAACTGTTCTACATCCTTACGGGAAACTACATTGATTTTTTGATTCCAATCGGCATATACTTTCCCTAACTGACTAAATTGCTCCTTTTGCTTTTCGTCAACATTTGGAAAGTAAGAGTAAATAATGTCTACATCCATAAGCTTTCTCTAAAAATTACGCTTGGCCTTCGGCAAAGGGGTTACTCGCTTGGTTTTGGGAGCTATCTAGCACCCGAATAGCAATGACTTTAGCTTCTACGGTTAAGGTATCTCCGCTATACACTTGGCAAGCCAGTGTAGTCTTGCGTCCTTTTACCTCTAAAACCTGAGCTTCCAAACGGATAAGATCATTGGGAGTAGGCTTGAGGTACTTAATTTCCATAGACCCGGTGGCGTAGCCGTAATAGGGATCACTTTTCAAATCTCGGTTTTCCAATCGATAGGCATGAGACATAGCCGTACCCATCGTGTGGCAATCGATCAAGGTAGCGATAATCCCACCGTTCATAATATTTTTCCAACCTTGGTATTTTTCTTCAGATTGCCATTCGCAAATGCAAGATTCCCCTTCCCAAAAGCTTTTGATCTGTAAGCCCTCAGCATTTTCGGTTCCACAGCCAAAGCAGACATTGCCTGTCATATAATTTTGAATGTATTCCATTTTTTCTAAAATTAGTGATGCAAAAGTGATTGTTACTCGGGACTTACTAATAGCCTAAGCACACAACCGCCACTTATGCTTTACGTTTATCTGGGTATATCATAATTAAAATGTTACTGTCGAGTTAAAACTAATACAAGCCCATACTATTTCACCTCAGGCCCCTACCTTTGCCATGATGAAAAAGAAACAAATCAATCTGATTATATTCGTTTCCGCCTTATCCCTCTTAGGTCTATTGGCTTTTCAATTAAACTGGATCTGGCAAGCCGCTCAATTGCGACAATCTCAATTAAAACACCGGATTGCCATGGCTTCTTCTTGGATTGAAAAGCAGATGGGTAAAGATAGTCTTATTCAAAATCATCTTTCGGAAGTCTTAATTGAGAATCGAGGGGAAATGTTGGTGGTTCCCATCCAAGACCACATCCAAGAACGCATCGATACCCTACTCAAAACCCAATTTAGATATTATCAAGTAAATATAGCCTTCGATTTTCATCTAGTAGACAAAAGGAACGATGATTATATGGCTACTTGTAAAACCAGTTTAGACGCTCACGGGCTCAGTTTAGACCAAATGGTTAAGCCCCAGAGAGGTGAGCTTCGCATTGCCTTTCCGAATACCTTTAGCTTGGTCATCACCCAAATGGGTTGGATGCTCCTTACTTCCCTTATTTTGATTTCACTGGTAATGGCGTGTTTTGCCTGGACCATTCGTACCATTTGGAAACAGAAGAAAATCTCGGAAATGACCAGTGATTTCATCAATAATATGACCCACGAGTTGAAGACTCCCATTTCAACCGTTTCCTTAGCCAGCAATATGCTCAAAAAAGACAAAGTAGCCAACAATCCAGAAAAAGTGGTGCACTACTCTCAAATGATCCATGAGGAAAACCTTAAACTACAAGATCAGGTAGAGCAAGTACTCCGAATTGCCAAAATGGAAAGAGGTGATATTAGTCTAAAATTAGAGCCGACCAACATAAATGATGTCATCCAGAAGGCAATTCACTCAATTGACCTCCAAGTACAGAACCGAAACGGGCAAATACGTTGTTATCTACACGCAGTAAAAAATGAGATTGTAGCGGATGTGAATCACGTTACCAATGTAATCTCCAACTTATTAGATAATGCTAATAAGTATTCGCCCGATACTCCGGATATTACCATAGAGACCCACAATCGCGAAAATGGCGTGGTGATTTCGGTTCAAGATAAAGGAATTGGTATGAGTAAGGATAAACAAAAGTATATCTTTAACAAATTCTACCGAGTTCCTACCGGAAATATACACGATGTCAAGGGCTTTGGATTGGGTTTGGCTTATGTCAAAATGATGGTTGATGCCCATAAGGGGCAAATTTCACTCAATAGTGAACCGGGCAAAGGAAGCCGCTTTGATATTTTCCTTCCTTTCAACTAATCGGGTTGTGGTTTCACGTTATTAATTGAATCAATACCATGGCAAATGCCCTATCCGCCAAAGTAAAAATCTTACTTACCGAAGACGATACCAATTTAGGTTCGCTCCTACAAGACTATCTCGAAATGGAAGGCTTTCAAGTACGGCTCTGTCGCGATGGAGAGGAAGGGGCCATCGCATTTAAAGAAGAAGCCTTTGACGTTTGCGTGTTTGATGTGATGATGCCCAAGAAAGACGGCTTCACCCTAGCCAAAGAAATCCGCAAAAACAATAAATCAATACCCATCCTCTTTCTCACGGCCAAATCTTTGGTTGAGGACAAAATTGAAGGCTTCAAATTGGGAGCCGACGACTACATTGCCAAACCTTTTAATGAAGAAGAGTTGGTATACCGCATCAAAGCGATCTTAAAACGCACGCAAGCCCCCAAGCATGAGCAAGAAGACCCCGTATTTAAGATAGGCAGCTACCAATTTGACTACCGTCGGCAAACCCTTACCATGGGTGAAGACGAAAGAAGGCTCACCGCTCGTGAAAACGAAATCCTCAAACTATTGCTCCAAAGAAAAAATAATGTTCTCCGTAGAGAAGAAGCGCTGGTAGCAATCTGGGGGGAAAATGACTACTTCCACGGCCGTAGTTTTGATGTTTTTATCACCAAACTCCGCAAATATTTAAAAGGAGACGATCAAGTAAAGATCGAGAATATTCACGGAGTAGGCTTTATGCTCGTAGATAATAGTCTATAATTCCTGGTTTACCACACTCCTTTTTTGGGGCTTGCCCGCGCTTAGCCTTGGGTACCCATCCTAGCAATAAGTGCCCGCGCGGGCCGGGCTCTCGCTACTCGCCGGCTTACCCGCAAACCAGCGACGGGCTCAAACATGCGCTCCATCCCTAAGCCTAAGAAAAACCCTCATCTTAGGGAAAGCTTTTGCTTAAGCTCTCCGTTTCCCTCCTTGGCCCGGCATTATGAGCAATTACCTTTAAACTTCCTTGTTTTAGCCCCTTACTTAGCCCGGTTTCTTGTTGGGAAGTTTGCAATATTCAGCTTTTCGTCTTAAGATAGCATGTAACTAGTGCACCCCAGATATATCGTTACACACCACCTAGAATCAGACGTATATTATGAAAGCATTTAGCGCAAAGCCTTTGCGCCTTCCCCTTGTACTCCTGAGCTATTGCTTTTTCATGTTCACCCCCCCAAGCCAAGCGCAAAACTTAGACTGCACCCTGGCTTCCAGCTTATATAAACTTTTTTCTGAAACCCATATTGAGCCCCTCATGCTCTCCGATGACTTTTCCGAAGAAATTTATTGGGGCTTATTAGAAAAATTAGACTCTCGGCGTACATTATTTCACGCCGAAGCTCTAGCTCCCCTTGAGGTTTTCAAGCGCCGCATTGACGATGAGATTGACACCTACTCCTGTACTTTTGTCAAGCAAGTCGCTTTAATCTACCGCCAGCAATTGGAAGCCAGCTTAGAAACTTTAAAAAAACTAAAAGATATCCCCTTAGATTTTAAGCGGAAGGATTCCGTTCAATTAGATTGGAACACCACCTGGGCTCCATTCCCGAGTTTGGAGGCCTGGGAAACCCGCTGGGAACAATTATTTGCCTACGAGGCCTTAAAGCTTATCAACAATGAGCTAGGCTATGATAGCACATTCTCAGAATCTTTGAATACCCAAGAAGAAGACATCCGAGCCCGTACTTACGACAAATTAAGCTGCCAGCTTCAAAAATTAAACAACTCCCCTGAAGAAATAGAAGCATTTATCACCTACCAGTACTTAAACGTAATCAGTAATCGCTTTGACCCCCACTCAAGCTTTTTCACAACCTATGAAAAAGAAAGTTTTGAGTCTAGCCTTTCCTTAGTAACCGATTCTTTTGGGATATTTTTTACCGAAAATGATGAAGGAGAAATAGAAGTAGCCCGCCTTAGCCCCGGAGGCGCCGCCTGGCAATCCAACGAGATTCACAAAGGGGATATTCTCATTCGTATTGCCGCCCCCGATGGTCCCTCGGTAGGGTTTGATTGTGCTCAATTATCTTCCATTTATAAATTCTTGGGCTCTAAAGAAGCCGAAATACTAAACCTTACCCTACGAAACAAAAGTGGCCAAGTCAAAACAGTCCAATTGGCCCGTGAAAAACTTGAAGTAGACGATAACCGCATCAAAAGCTTCGTTTTAGACTCCGAGGCTCCAGTGGGTTATCTCAACCTTCCCGGCTTTTACACCGAGTGGGACGACAGCGAGGCCCGCGGTTGTGCCGAAGATGTAGCCCGAGAAATCGTCAAGATGAAAAGGGAAAAAATTCAAGCACTTATTTTAGACTTGCGTTTCAACGGGGGAGGGTCCATGCGAGAAGCCCTTTCCTTGGCGGGTATATTTATCGATGAAGGGGCACTATGCCTAAGTGATAGCCGAGAAGAAGGCACGGTAAGCCTGAAAGACCGTAATCGAGGCACTATCTACGATGGCCCTTTAATCGTCATGGTCAATCGCCTAAGTGCCTCCGCCTCCGAAATACTAGCCGGTATTTTACAAGATTATCATAGAGGGGTGATTATTGGCCAAACCACCTACGGCAAGGCTAGCGGTCAAATTATTCTTCCCTTATATAACGAAGGGTCTCCGTCCCTGTATTCCTCTGATAGCCCTATTCAAGGATTTGTCAAAGTAACCACCAATCGTTATTACCGTTTGGATGGCACTTCTCACCAACTAAGAGGCATTGATCCCGACATTGACATACCCGATATGGTTCCCCTAAATGCCTATGGTGAAGCGTTTGAACCTTTCCCCTTGGAATATAAAATCTTACAAAAAACTGTAGACCACCCCCGACAGGATGTACCTTTGGGTGAGTTGAGCCAACTGAGTAAAGAAAGGACCAAGGCCGACAGCCTCTTCACCAAAATTTCTGAGCTGCAAAAGTTGCTAGGTGAAGTCTGGGACCTGCCCACCCGCATCCCCCTCCATATGCAAGACTTTTTGAGCGATTATAATGCCGAAGGCTATTGGCCCTTTGATGAGTCCCTGCAGAGAATATCTCAGAAGTTTACCGTCAGAAATAATGAGTACGACCAAGAGCTTTACGAAATAAATAATTACACTAGCCTAATAAACGAAAACAATATCTCTAAAATTCAGGCCGATATTTATATCCAGGAGGCCTTTCATATTGCCCAAGACCTTATTCGACTACAAAAAAAATAATCAGAACATGTTCACACCTTATACTAAATTCAAAATTTGGCTGAGTATTGTATGTCTAATCAGCTTGTTTTACTCCCAAAATACCCTAGCGCAGACCTATGCCCACGCCGGAGAATATCTCTCGGCCATCGATGAGGAGCATAATACTATTACAGATGATCTATGGAGTTACATCAAAACTTCGGCCCATAGCCGCAATGCCCGTAAAATTGAGAAACGCCGGCAACAACTCATTACCACGACCGAAGAAGTAAGAAGAAAAATTAGTCGGCTTCCCGGTTATGAAGGCGATGAAAGCTACCGCAATACCGTATGCGATTACCTCAAGCTCAACAATTTGGTCTTGAAGGAAGAATACGATAAGATCTTAGACTTGGAAGCTATTGCCGAGGAATCGTATGACTTGATGGAAGCTTATTTGCTAGCCAAAGAAAAAGCCAGTGCCAAACTAGATTCTGCCCACGAACTTTTAGTAGCTGAGCAAAAAGTATTTGCTTCCAATCATAATGTCCGCCTGATAGATAGTGATGAGCAAAGTAAAACTGGCTCTAAAATCGAGCAGGCTAGCCAAGCCATTAAATATTACAATAAAATCTACTTGGTTCTCTTCAAAACCTTAAAACAGGAGGCCTACGTTATTGAAGCCATGAACCAAAAGGATATTAACTCCTTAGAACAAAACAATTCTACCATGAGCAAATACGCCGAGGAGGGTATGAAGAGCTTAGATACCATCCCAAGCTATAAAGGAGATGCTAGTCTCAAGGTAAGCTGTAGAAAGCTCCTCTTGTTTTACAAAAATGAATCGGAGACTTCTGTCCCTAATAAAATTGACTTCTTCCTGGATGAGGAACGCTTTGAAAAAATGAAAACGGCCTTTGACAAAAAGAAAAAATCTGATATCACCCAGGAAGATGTGGATAAGTATAACGCTATGGTCAAAAAAATAAACAACAGCGTCAAAACGACTAATGCCGATAATACCAAAACAAACAATAAACGAAGCCAATTACTAGAAAATTGGGAGAAAATCGCCCAGGCCTTTATGGACCGGCACGTTCCCTAATGTAAAGGAAGGCTTTGACCTTCTATCTAATAATAAACCGGCCGGTCTATCCTGCATGAGTCGATCTAATTAAAAAAGAATTGGCTTAGGGATGGAGCGGCCTGTTTGAGCTCGTGTGGGCCTGGTGGGGAAAGGCAGCGAGTAGCGAGAGCCCGGCCCGCGCTGGTACCCGCTTTTCAAAAGGGTAAGTATCTCCTGGGCGCGGGCAAGCCCCAAACTCAAAAAAATCCCGAAAGGCGAGGTGAAAAACTTCTAGCTAGGGCCGTTCTTCTTGAGCTACTTTCTGAAAATGATTGATGGTAAAGTTGTCTCGGAGGGTATCAATATTAAGTTTGATGCGGACAAAATCTTCAATTTGCAGCAAGTCTTCATCTTGAGGAAGCGTCGGCTCTTGGCCAGGAAGTTTATCCCAATACATATCAACACTTACGAGAAACTGCTTATTATCAACCGCTTCGGCAACTTCCTCCTCATTGAATGTAGGATCTCCCGGCACTTGCCCAGCCTCCGGGCTACTTGCTTCCGCTAAGCTGCCAATTTGGTCGGTCAACTGGAAAAAAGGAAAACCTTCCACTCTATCTACCCCAAAAATCCGGTATTTTTTCTGCCAACTGAGGGTATCCGGGTTTTTAGCCAAACGCATATAAGGAAATGCCACTTGCCCCACGACCAGTATGGGGCGGTAATCGCGTAGACTATCCTGCCACATGGGCAATGTATCTAAAGCAGCCGGAATCAATTCGCATTTAAAATCCACAAAAGGAAATCCTGATATTTCTTGGGGGCTTACCATTAAAGTTTTTGCCTCGTTGCGCAGAGAATCCCCCCCCAGCCCCAGGTTTTCCCGAATACCGCTTATTACTTCACGCGTACGCGAATCGGTAACCTCTACTTCAAAAAGCATGGGAAAAAAGACGCGCAGCTCTCCCAAAATTTCCCCACTCGAGCTAGCCTCCAACTGCTCCTCTTCAATTTTCATCTGCTCTTCTCTAATCAAGCCCAGTTGTCGGTTTATATCCTGATACTGGGTTTTTAATTCCAGTACATTTTCGCGGGTGTTGTCAAATTTTAACTGGCGAATATCCTCCTCGGTCACATTATTCAAGGTAGCTATCCTAAATCGGTAATCTCCAATTTGCTGGAAGCGGTTATTAAAGAAGTACTCGATGGAATCGGCCACTTCTTCTCCTGAGACGTACATCTTGATATTTTTCACCTTAAGAAGCTCCTCGGGGGTGTTGGGTTTTTCCACATTTAATACATCGTGTTGCCCATCGCGGGTGATGATCTCGGTTACTTCGGCAATCAAGGAGTCGATTTGCTGAATTTTCCGGCCCTTTTGTATCTGCGTGAGTAAGAAGTATATGCTAGGGGAGGCAACAATGAGGGTAAATACCAGCATAATGCGGCTCACGGTGCGTTGGGTCACCTCATCGGGTTCTTCGTGGAGAGGGAACTCCAAGTATTTCACAATCAAGAAGGTAGAAATACTGATAAAAACCGCATTGATAAAAAAGAGGTAAAATGCCCCCAAGAAAATTTGCAAGTCCCCAAATGCCAGTCCGTAGCCTGAGGCACAGAGGGGAGGCATCAGTGCCGTAGCAATGGCCACCCCAGGTATGGCATTGGTTTTTTCCAATCGGGAACCCGACACGATCCCCGCAACTCCCCCGAATACAGCCACCATCACATCCAAAAAGGTAGGGTAAGTCCGGCTTAAAATCTCTGAGGTAGGTTCGTGCAGGGGGGTTACATTAAAGTAAATATAACTGGCCAAAAGGCTGGAAAGCGTAGCCACCCCCAGGTTGCGCAGCGAGCGGGAAAACATATGGGTATCATTGATTCCCAGGCCCAGGCCCACGCCCAAAATGGGTGACATAAGCGGCGAGATAAGCATCGCCCCAATAATTACAGCCGTAGAGTTGGTATTTAAGCCAATGGAAGCCAGAATAGCCGAGCAAACCAAAATCCAGATATTGTAGCCTTTGAGGGCAATATTTTCCTCAATACTGGTGATGGTCCCCTCAATATCCGTACTGCTCCGAATGTTGAGCAAGCGACGGGTAGCTCGGAAATAGATTTCCGCTTTCTGAAATATCGACTTCTTTTTTTTCATCCTGCTTTCTTGAAAGGATACGGCCTTGAATCCTGAATCAAGGCGATGAAAAAGCCAAGGGGCTGCCCCCGGCTAGGGCATCACGGGCCTAATTAAAAAGATTTTGCTGCCGGGGTCGGGCTATCGCTACTCGCCTTGCCTCCCGCAAACCAGCGGCGGGCTCAAACAGGCCGCTCTATCCCTCAGCCATTTACGGGCCATTAATCAAATCTAAACCAAAAAATTGAAAGTAATTGCTTGCTTTCTTTTATCAGATATGAATACCGATCTTTTTCAATTGGGCCTTGGTAAAGTTTTTGAGATTTTCTTTCACGCTAGTCCCAATTTTTTTGGCGGCCGAATCTTCAGGTTTACTACGAAATACAGTATCGTGGTAGGAAGCGGCCCCATCTCTCAAGTCGGTGTAAAAATAAGTATAGATCGACTTCCGGGTCATATCTTCGGGAATGCTCACCTTAGAATAGCCGTGGTAGGAAATTTCATTGGTTTCAAAGATCACGCAACGATTAAAATGGGGGGCTACTTTTTTCTCACATTGGCTCATATCTGCGTTCCACATCTCTAAGTCTCCTCCGTAGGAGCCCTGCCAGTCTTTGTTCATATAAATGAGCATGTTCAGGCGACGGTGTACATTCTTCTCCGCGTGGATATTGAAGTCGATATGTATATCTAAGAAGCTACCATTCCCTCCTTGGTGCAAACCTGTGCCTAATTTATCATCGGTAACAAAAACTTCTTCAATTCCTGTAACGGTGCTTACCCATTTAGCCATCTCCTCCGACATAATCAACTCCCGTACGGTAGCAAAAGATGTATGAAAATCCTGAAAATTTGATCCTTCTGACTTACGTTCGTTTAAGCCCTTGTAGTGTTTGTTGAGCGCTTCTATGGCGGGGAAATTATCGTAAAGCTCATGAGCGATGCCCGAAACCAAAAAGTCATCCATAACTAAATGCTTGTAGGGATGCCCCGTTTGAAAATCGGATTGCAACTTTTTTATTCCCTCCGGACTTGTATAAATAGGATTTATGATTTTCATATTTTATTTTCGTTTGTATCAGAAAATGCTGAACAAATTTAGTTTTTTTCCTCATTCAGCGCAAAGTTTCTTATAAATATGCACAAGCCCCTCTTCTTTCTTTTGCTTTTGGCCATGATGAGTGCTTGCCTAAGCTCTAAATCTAGCAAGTCATCCTCTGGTGGGAACTCTAGCTCCAATCAAAATAAGCAAAGTAGCCCAAATACGCTAATCAAAGAAACCCGGATGTCCCTGCAGTATCAAGTGATTGAGGAAGGGGAAAATATCCGCATCTTTTTGGAATTAGAAAATACCCGTTTGGCAGAAGCTAGCCCGGCTTCTTTTCAAAGAGACATGAAATTTAGCTACGGCATACTACAAGATTACAACAGCAAGGATTATTTAGAAAAGGATAGCCTAAGCTTTAAAAATTCGGAAATAGTAAAAAGGGGAGATCATTTTTACATGAGTTTTTCTGTCAAGAAACGTCCTATGATTTCTGCCGTAATTTTAATGGACGTGATGGATACGAAAAGTAATTTGAGAAGGATCTACGATATTCCCATCAACTTCTCGGTTGTTCCTTTTAATGAAAAGATTGCCGTATTCCAGACGGATGGCAAAAGGCCCTATTTTACCAAATACCTCTTGGTACGAGATACTTTCCTAATTAAAAGCCTGAGTACTATTAGTACTCCGCTCATTGTACGAAAATATCAGGATAACTTTCCCCCGGCCCAGCCTCCCATGAATACGGATGCTCCCCTAGACGACTTAAACAACCTAAGTGCCGACTCTACCTTTACCATCGAGTTAAACTCCATTATTCAGTTCAAAGAGCCTGGTTTGTATTTTATCCAATCAGATACTAGTCAGTATTATGGACTGAGTGTGTATGTCTCAGACCGACGTTACCCCAAATTGAGTCGGGTAAATGATCTCATTGAGCCTTTGATTTATATTACCACAGCCGAAGAGTACAACTCCTTGATGGAGGCAAGAGATTCTTTGGGTTTTGAAGGAACTAAAATAGCGCTGGACAAACTATGGTTAAAGTTTAGTCAGGGAAATGTGGCCTTAGCCAAAAGGACCATTAGAGAATACTACCAGCGCATCCGAAAAGCCAATCAATATTTTACCAGTTACAAACCTGGTTGGCAAACGGATATGGGGATGATTTTTACTATTTTTGGCAATCCCAACCGCATCCGTAGAACCAATGCCACCGAAAACTGGAGTTATACCCAGAACACCTCTTTTTCTGAAATCAAATTTACGTTTAGAAAGAAAAAGAACGGCTTTATTGGGATTTACTACGAGTTGGTACGCTTCCCACAGTACGAGCAAGTGTGGTATCCAGTCATTGAGAAATGGCGAGAAGGCCGCTTTGCCGACTAAAATTTATTTCTCAGCCCCCTCTTTCAGGACGTAACCTTTGTTTTTCTGTATTATTTAAAGAAAAGATAAAAAACACAAGAAAATAGTACCTTGTATTACATAGTATTGCAACATTAAAAGGATCTTTACGTTTATAAAAGTGTAAGTAATCCAAACCATATAACCATTTCTTAAAAACCATGAAAGCCGAGAAAATTTTCCAGTTAGTGTTGATTTTAATCCTAATCAAAATAAGTTTAGGGTTTATCTACTGGATGGTGAAAAGTATCGTGAGTATTTCCATTGTGATGGGTGTAATTTATGGGCTTTACCGCCTCATTAGTGGAGACCCCAAAACGCAGGAGTACAAGGCTTAAAGGCTACATAACCGTATGTATCCGGATGTCTGAGGGAATTATCCCATGAAGGCATTCGGATATTTTTTTAGTATTTGATGCGTGTATACGGTAAATTTTCTTGCAGGGACTGAATAGAATAGTTAGAGAGAGGATTGCCAATCAAATTACAAACGTGCAGTTTTTTGAGTTCTTTCATACTTTCGGGGAGTTTGCCTAGTTGGTTGTAACTCAAATCTAGAAACTCAAGCTCTTTTAAGGAGCCAATTTGCGGAGGGATATACGTTAACTGATTCGCTTCCAGAGAAAGCAGTTTAAGTTTGCCCAAGGCCCCGATGTTTTCATCCAGATAATTTACTTGATTAAAAGCAAAACTTAAATATTCCAAGTTTTGTAAATAGGCTATTTCTGAGGGAACCTTCTCTAAGCAGTTATTTTCCAAGTCTAGTAACCTAAGTTTTTTCAGAAATGCTATTTGTCGGGGCAATTCTTTTAGTTTATTGCTTCTCAACTCAATTTCTACCAAATTCCGGAGGTTTCCTATTTCAGCCGGAAGTTGGGCAAAAGTTTCGTTGTACACATATAATTTTTCTAAATTTTGTAAGGCTTCGGTGAGTCCATAGCGTAAACAAAAGGCGATGGTATGCCCACTATTACTCAATAGGCTAAGCATTTGGGGATCCGGGTCAATATTTTGGCCCCGGATTAGTTGAAATGCCAACTCGATATGGTTACGTTCAGGACTTTGTAATAAACGCTTTATCCGGCTTAAAATATCTTTAGGATCTTCAGAATTGAAGACAGAACTCATATATTACCCTTAAATATTCGTATATTAATCTACAACGATTATCTAAGAAAAGCTAATGAGAGGCAAGTATAAAGAGAAGAACTTCCTTGTCACGATTAGCTTGGAGGTAAGCTAGTAATTTCAAAACGAGGCTCCCATTCTATCGCTTGGTATACAAAAAATATGCTTGTTTTATTTGGTTTACACTTATTGATGCGCTTGCTGGGCACTCAAGCGCTTGATTATCGATTCCTAGGCCCTGAAACAACCCATCCTTTTGTAGAGGATGTCCACCAAATCCGGGATACATTACAGGTTCCGGCGCTTCACTTGGCAATTGTGCAAGGTGACTCCGTACTCCTCTATGATATATCGGGCAGGGATCAACCAACAGATCAGTTTGCCAGTAGCGCTCAAACCTTATTCCCTTTGGCTTCAGTGACCAAAACTTGGGCCGCGGCATTACTTTTACGCTTGGAAGCAAAAGGACTACTTAGCCTGGAAGATCCTGTGAGAAAGTATTTGCCCAAGAAAAAAATTCCAAAGGAAGTGCTCATAAAGCATGTATTAAGCCATAGTTCTCAGGAGAACCCGGGCGAGCGCTTTGAATACAGTTATCGTTTTGGATGGTTAAGAGAGATTGTTGAGGAGGTGACCAAGCAAGATCTCCCCCAAGTATTTGAGAAGGAGTTTCTACGCCCCTTGGCCCTAAGGAATACCCTTCCCGGAAAGGAATCCAAGCTTTACAAGCCTTATTTTAAACGGATAGCTCCTCCCTACCGTCTAGACTCGGCAAAGGCCAAATCTACCCGTGGGCCCGGCCCTAAGTTAAGCACCTCCAGTGGTTTGATCTCCAATTTAGATGATATGATAATCTATAACCGGGCTTTGGATGATGGCCGTTTGCTGGCCGATTCTCTTCGTGATAAGATGTGGGCAGCCCGCTTAAACTTCAAGGGAGATACTTTGCCTTATGGGCTGGGTTGGTTTAACGCTCGAGTCGCCCATAAAGTGGTACATTGGCATTATGGACAATTGGGTGGTTATTCAACGGTACTTTTGAAAATACCCGAAATGGACCTCAGTCTGATCTTACTAAGTAATTCGGGAGCGGTTTCTGACCATGCCCATATGATTCAAGGCAAGCCCTTAAGATCTGCCTTGCTTTTTTCCTTCTTTAAGCACTTCGTGTTTCCAGAAGCTTACCGAAAAAATTGGGACTGGTCGCTTAGCGAGACAAGCTTAGCTCAGGCCTATGACTCGCTTCGCGTAGACTCCTTGGGCGCTTCTTTATTTAGAGAAGAATTGGTGGCCGAGTTTATGAAGCAAAGCTATCTAGCCCGAAGAAATAAGCATTTGCTGGCGTCGGCCCGCAAGTTGATGAACCTAATTATCCGTACGCACCCCCATATTGAGGCATGGGTAGCCCCGCAATTTCTCTACGGGGCGGAGGCTTTTGTGGAAAAAGAAACGATTGAGTTTTTACCTCTACTGGAAAAAATAGCTCTCAATACCTGGGAAGCAGATCCTGGTAACCCGTATACCAACTACTGGCTGGGACGGTTTTACGAAAAAACTAAAGAAGAAGAGCGAGCCCTTCCTTATTATGAATATCTTGCCCAACGTAAGAACGACAGCCCCACCTGGTATACTCGAGAGCCCACCTATAAAACAGCCAAAGCCTATGAAAGCAAAGACCCAGCGCGGGCCCGTAAGTATTATCAAAAACTGATAAATTGGGGGAGTGAGTCGGGGTACTTATATTATGAAGCCTTACGCGGGCTCAAAAGAATTAAACTCAATCAACGTTAGTAGCTGTTTAAATTTAGTTTTTTTGGCTGAGGGATAGAGCGGCCTGTTTGAGCTCGTATGGGCCTTGCGGGGAAAGGCAGCGAGTAGCGAAAGCCCGACCTTCCCTGAGCCTAGGGGAGGCTTGTGGTTTAGCCAGCTCAGGGAAGGGCAGCCCCTTATTTTTTTATTATTTTATACAATTTACGTATGGATCAAAATACAGCCTTGGAATTAATCCGGGGAGGATTGGCAGAAAAGCCAGGTGTATGGGCAGACTTAGGCGCCGGGAGTGGTTTTTTTACCCAATTACTGTCGGCCCAGTTGCCTGGGGGAAGTCATCTCTATGCTTTGGACAAAAGTCCTGTTTTGTTGTATAATCTAATAAGGGACTCCCGAATACCTTTGGAAGTGATTGATGGGGATTTTACCCGGGATATGCCCTTGCCTCTCTTGGACGGGATATTGATGGCCAATGCCTTGCATTATATATCAGAGCCATTACGTACTTTGAAACACATTTTAGGATACCTTAAAGCAGGGGGGCGTTTCATATTGGTAGAATATGATCAAGAGGTTCCCAATCCTCCTTGGAATCCTTATCCTATCTCTTTACAAAAATTTACAAAATTATCAGAACAGCTGGAGGCCTGGAGGTTTGAGGCTTTGGCGCAGGTACCGGCCCGGTACGGCAGTGGTGCGATTTATTCGGTAGTATTGACAAAGGCTAATTCATAAAAAAAGGCCGTTTTTCTGGAAAAAACGGCCTTTTTGGAAAGATATAGGGTTTTTATTTTTCTACGACAATCCGGATTACTTCCTGATGTAGTGTGTCTTCCACTTTTAAGAAATAAATACCCTCTTCAAGGGCCATATGCTTCACATCAATCTTATGCCCAGGGGTCTTAGCATTGCTTTCCAGTTTCTGGTAAACGATTTTACCTGATTGATCATAGAGCGTCACGCGGAAAGGGAGTTTTTCAACCTTCTCTGAGTTGTAAGATACCAGTAAGGATTCCTGGGTTGGGTTAGGGAAAGCCCTAACAGAATAGGCCGGAAAAGCTTTTCTTCCTTGGGTATTCGCCCCCATCATTTCGCCACCCGAGGTATTGGTGATACTGTCTACTACCTCAATAAGAATCTGCATGGGGTCACCAATAAAGCCCACAGCATCTCGTTGGGCGTAGGGAGTAGCTTTTAAGAAGTAAAACCCTGGGCTGATGGAGCCATCTAAAAAGTTACTTCCATTATTGGCAAAGAGGGCGTAGGGGGGATTATTTTCCACCCGAGAAGCGACTAGGGCATTGCTTAGGGCATCTCGTAACTCAATGTCTACACTTCCTACATTTTCGTCTCCTGTGGTTAGGGCCTGGATGTTTAGGCGATCTCCGGTTTCTTTCAAGGATACAACACTTCCGTCTACTATGGGGCTTATTACCGTATCCGAGGCAGAGTTGATCAATAAAAATTCATCGACTTGCTCGATTAAGCTGAAATTAACTTCTTTTTCAAGGCCGATGGTACCGATATTAAATGAGTTGCTAAACGGAGTGGCTTTGACCGTATAATTTCCAAATTGAAACTCACGCCCGAAGAAGTTGTTTTTCATATTGGCAAAGGCAGTATAAGGCTCGATCAATTCCTGACGGCTGCTCACCAAATCGCCCGTAATGTCAATAAATACCCCTCCTATAATTTCTGGTTGGGTGAATGCCCGAATAGTTAGATTGTTGGTACCGAGGTCTGAAATATTGATCCGGTCTCCATCTGATAAATTTCTCAGTAAGGTATCACTCACCGCATTGTATAAGCCTAGGGATTCCACTAAAATTCCCTGAGCGTTGCTAACCGCTGGGATGGCTTGAACGAGACCAAAGCCGGTAATTGGATCATAGCCTACATCAAAGCCCGGAGTGAAAGGGTCGTCTAGGTCTCGAGCGGTACTCGTAAGCAAGCTACGAATTTGAGAAGGGGCTAAGCTTACCCCAGCCGACTCGAGTATTAAGGCTGTAAGTCCCGCTACGTGGGCAGCGGAAGCGGAAGTCCCGCTAAAGTTGGGTGAACCGTCAGACTCAATATCGTTACCAGCAGCAAAGAACGTTGTATTTACCTGGTCAGGAGCACTCACTTCAGGTTTCTCCAAAATCAATGGGGTAGTTCGGAGCCCAAGGTCATCAAAAAGAAGCGGAGTGCCTCCTAAGGAAGTGAAAGGCTCAGGTATCGTATCAAAGTAAGGAACTGCAGCTACGGCAATACCTCCCGTGGTGTTTAGGTGCCCCACAATGGTTGAGCTATTGCTTGCGTATTCAATGCCGATAGAATCCCGGAAATTAACGTATTTGATCAATTCAGGGTCGGGACTCGTTGCTCCTTCTTCCAAACGTTTACCGATAAGAATGTAGGCTTCTGTGGGGATATCTCCATTGGCAACACTAAGCAATTCAATTGGATCGTTGCCGATGTTTAAATCCACGGCCCCTACCAAGATACTGCTAAGGTCTTCATCGCGTACCGCAATAAAAATATCCAAATTAGACTCGGCTCCTCCACACCCTTGACACAGGGAAGCAAAAGTTTGGTCCCACTGAAAGGATAGCAAGATTTCATCATCAGGGTTAAAATCAACCCTTTGGAAATAGTCCACCCCTTCACCCGGATCAAAATCGTGTAGCACATATTCTCCCAGTGTATTACCTGGCCCGAATAGTACAGAATCCCGATTAAGGGTCATAGGGCTTCCCGGACGGAAGTCGCTTTCGTAGGACTGTCGTCCTAAATTACCTGCCGCCGAAATGGTGCTTACGTTTTGGTTTGCCGAAGCATTGATAGCCTGGGCGGATAATCCATTTTGAAAGAATGGCTCTGTGGGATAGATAATATCCTCGATTATAATATTTGCTCCGGCATCAATTAACTCTTGTATCCCTTCGGCAAAATTGGCTTCTCCTAAAAAACCAGTGTGGAAGGCCAATTCGGCGCCAGGAGCTATATCGTGAATAATCTCGGCTATGGCCCGGCCCTCGTCTTGGCCAAGCCCAAAGGGAAATTCTTCTATTACCTGTACGGGGGTGGTATTACCATCTGGATTACCAGTACCGGGGAGGTCTCCCGTGATAATGGCCACCGACTCTCCGTTTAATAAATCATAACTATCTGACAAAATACCAATTTTGGAACCGGCACCCGTAAACCCAAAAAGGTTGCGGATGAAGTCTGTCCCAATGACCGAGTCACCTTGGCTTATCACAGATCCAGCAAAACGATTTGGGCGATAAACTGGGCTTACAAACTGAACTTCTTCTTCAAGAGCCAGGCGAGGGATATCCAATGGATTAATCCAAGCATTTAGTACTTTCTGATAAGCCCCAACGACTTGTACATAAGAACCCAAAGAATTTTGCAGGATAGCCGCATCCTTTTTCGCTAAAATCTGAATCAATATTTTACCTTCAGATTCAAGCAAGTGCTTGGTTTGAAAGCTTGGTGAACCCAGTGACAAGGCACTAGAGGATACGTGCTGAGCTTGAGCCTGCTCGTGTACTTGTAAAAGAGCCGTACTCAACTTGGACGAACTTCCCATAATTGCTTTGTAATTGGAACTTTGCAATACATTAGGGCTCGTAGCGATCAAGGGAGTAGAAATTTTGATCTCTTGGGCCGAAAGCGAATCTATCATTAGAAGCGCTAACAAGCACAGGAAACCAATCCATTTTCTAGGGTTCACGCGTTTCATAGGTTGTTTTTTGATAATGCTGTATGATGGTTTATACTGTCAGTATTCCCTCCTACAAAGGTTAGCGAATTAATTCTTAATCGCAACCATGTGAAGGTAGTTTGTCACTAATTTTGGAACTATTGTATTTATTCTATTGTTCACGCAAGGTTTTTTATGAAAAAGATAACAATCTTGATCATAGCATGTAAATAACAAATCAAGTCAATTGGGCAAAGTATAAAGACTATTATTGGTGAAAAGCTTTAATTAACAATGCTATCACACTATCTTGCGAGTTAAATTTGAAATAACTTATTATAATACAAGCTAATCCAGTCTAAACTACAAGTCAATTTATTAATAGCCCGTTTTGGGGTGGTGGAAGAAAGAGATTAATGCCGGATTACGAAGTGATACTACTTAAAGCTCACAGCAAAAAAACAACTTTTTTTTGAGTTTTTCAATTTTTCTGACAAAAAAAAACTAAGATTTTACTCATTAACAAAGCCGGGCACCAAGTACACCCACTTCTGTTAAAGTACTCAAAATCAAGCACTTAACTGCTAAAATTCCGGACAGAACCTTTGTTAGAAGCCGTGCATTTTTGCCTTAAAAAGCACACCTTCTTTTTGAGAATTTTAGCCATGTACCCTAAACACTTCTTACCTTTTGTTAACATTTTCGAGGATACGCAAGATAGGTGCGGATTTTGCAGGGCTTCCCCTTCTTTCAAATGCAAGAGGTGGCCGAATAAGGCTTGTTGTTCCTTTACTCAAGTTGGGGATACTTCCTACACTTATAAATAAAAAAAGCTACCCTTTCGGGTAGCTTTCGAATACCTATTTTTAAAACTTAGTTTTTGGCAATCAAATCAGCTGAACGATTGGAATATCCGGCCTCATTATCGTACCAGCCTACTACTTTGACCAATGTTCCATTTGAGGAAGTCATTTTTGAGTCAAAGATACAAGAGTGAGGGTTTCCGATGATATCAGTGGATACTAATTCATCTTCGGTATATTCAAGGATACCTTGCATGGCGCCCTGGGCGGCCGACTGCATAGCTGCATTTACTTGCTCGGCACTTACTTCTTGTTTCAAGATAACGGTAAGATCGGTTAAAGATCCATCGGGCACGGGAACCCGCATAGCAATCCCGTCTAGCTTGCCTTTTAAGTGAGGTAGGACTAATCCTACAGCTTTGGCTGCCCCGGTGGAGGTTGGGACGATCGATAAAGCCGCAGCCCGAGCTCTTCGCAAATCTTTATGAGGCGCGTCTTGAATTCTTTGATCGGCTGTATACGCGTGAACTGTGGTGATATATCCCTTTTCAATACCAAACGTATCATCTAAAACTTTGGCCATGGGGGCTAAGCAATTGGTGGTACAAGAAGCATTGGAAATAATTTGCTCATCTCCACTTAAGGTATCCTCATTGACTCCCAAAACAACTGTTTTTACATCACCTTTGGCAGGAGCCGAGATAATTACCTTGGAAGCTCCAGCCTGGATATGCTTGCCAGCACCTTCAGCATCTCGGAAAATACCAGTCGATTCCAACACAGTTTGAACCTGGGTATCGGCCCAGGGCAGATTGGCTGGGTCTCTTTCGGAGAAAACCCGAATTGGGGTACCATTTACAATGATATGCTGATCATCGTGAGAAACTTCACCTGGGAACTTCCCGTGTATCGAGTCATATTTTAAAAGGTGGGCTAAAGTAGTGGTATCGGTCAAATCGTTGATTGCTACCACTTCTATATTTTCTTTGTTCAAGAGGGCTCGGAACGTAATTCTACCAATACGTCCAAATCCATTAATTGCTACTCTGATTTTTGACATCGTAGTACATATTTATGTGAAAAATCCTACCTAACAAACTTAGATATAAAAGCCAAACTAGACAAGTTTTTCCCACCAGTGGAGTTAAAAGCTGACTTTCCAAGCACCCTGCTTAGAAACCAGAAATATTTTCTCTTTCCATGGGGTGGATTTAGCCAGAAATTTTTCAGCTTGCCAAGGGGGGATGCTGCTATCTAAAATAATATACCCCATGGTAGAGAGGTCCAGCGAGTCGCTGATCTTTTCAAGAGCATTCTTGGAAAGAAGCCAATAATCGGGTTGTATACTTTCCAGTCGATGCAAATCTGTTTCTTCTAAGGGTTTATATGCCCAGAGGATTTTCTTCTTCCCCCAAACAATTAAGGCTTGATTTCCCAAGATTCGTTTGGGTAAGTTGCTCACCGTATCTTCCATATGATACGCACGGATGTTGTGTATTCCTTGGTAATGCAGACTTGGGTTGATGGTATATTGCCAGTCTTTCTCCCTTGGCCTATGGCTTGAGTCGCAAAGTAATATAGCCTCAGAACCTTGGTAAAAATACACGAGTCCTTTTGCATACAGGGAAAACACACCGAGACCTCTTTGAGTATGCTGCTTGTATGCTTGGTTTAAGCTTAAAATAGCCCAAAATACGCCCAATAGAAGTACGCAAGCTGGCACCCATTTCCGAGGCCGGTTTAATTGACTAAGAAATAAAAAAAGGATACTGTACATCAAAACTACTTGTGAGCCATACCAATAAATCCCATCCCAGGTAGCTCCCGGTAAGTCTTGAATAAGGCTAGTTAAAAACAATACCCCCCGCAATACATACGCTAAAAGCAAAGCTATAAATTGAGAAAGTGGGAGTATCCAAGAAAACAAAACCATGGCCCAAGCTCCATACAAAATAAGGGGGACTAAGGGCAAAATGAGGACATTGGCTACCAGAAAATAATTGGGGAATTGATGGAAATAATACACACTGAGCGGAAACGTACCGAGCTGGGCGGCTACACTCACTGTAAGCAAAGCCCAAATATACTGTAGGATCCAAGATTGGGGTTCCCAAAGGCGATATAAGCGAGGCTGTATATACAAGATCGCAGCCACGGCCGCATACGATAATTGAAAGCCTACCGAAAACACTAAGAAGGGATCATACAAAAGCAGATAGAAGGCCGAGGCAGCCAAGAGGTTGTAGTAATTTGGTCGTTTATTCCAAACCCTTCCCACTAAAATAAAGGAGAATAAACAAACTGCCCGTAAAACAGAAGGAGAGCTGCCCGTCAAAATAACATAGCCCCAAAGCAGCAAAATTAGGATCCCCGTATAGATCCCCTTGCCGTATGGCAGTCCTAGGAGGCCACGAAAGATGATATGGAGTAACCAGACCAGAAAACCCACATGTAATCCAGAAACTGCTAGAATATGCATCAAACCTGAATCGGCAAATACGGCTTTAATCTCCGGGTTTAAACCGTTTTTAATTCCCAGTAATAGGGCACTTACGATGGCTTGATCTTCTTCTCCTGGGAGGCGGGAATCGATTATATGGGCCAAATTCCGTCTTAGGGCATACATAAACCCAAACAAGCTGGGAGCCTCGGCTGAAGGAAGAGCATGGTAGCGCCTGGGTTTAGCAAAATATTGATAAACCATCCCTTGATTTCTATAAAAAGCCTGAAAATTAAATGTGCCTGGATTAGACGGCGGATTTACTAGTTGGGCTTTCCCTCGAAGGATGAACCGGCTTTGGTATAGAAGTTTTTCTTGAGTCAATAAAGAATCTTGAGCCGGTACATAGAGTAAAAGCTTGGCCCGGGCATCTTGCCAGCGTCCCCCTCTACGATAGGATTCGACTTGAGCGATACCCCGCCAATAATTTCCTTTGAGGCGAAAGTCTTCTTCTAAAATAACTTGTAAGGCTTGAACACTATCCAAACGGGCTGACTGAGCTTGCTCGAGCCTATTTTCTATTTGCCCCACGCGCAGGCCCCCGCTCAACATGAGGATCATCCCCCCTAGAATGCCTAAAAGTAAGGGTGCGTACGGATAGGTAAATCGCTGGTATACTTGAAGCAGTACTAGATAGAGTAGCCATAAAATTGGATACACCATATACATTACTTGCGTAGTGGGCTGCAAGGCATAATAGGCCCCAAAACCCAATATTAGGTAGGCCAAGAACCGAAGATAAAATACCGGAGACCAGCTGTGCATAGGCTAGGAAAAATCAAAACCTAAGATACACCAAGAAATCAAGCATATCAAAGCTTTACTAGGTACGTGCAGCTTTTGGCTTAAGGCTTAGGGATAGAGCGGCATGTTTGAGCCCGCCGCTGGCTGGCGGGAGGGCCGGCGAGTAGCGAAAGCCCGACCCGCGCCAGCAAATACGTACCTATCATACGCCTAAACTCCCTGCGCGGGGAAGCCCCTGTCATGGGTGCATACCCCGTGTATAGCCCATTTCTTGCCCTATGCCTAGCCTAAGCCCATACGTACTTCCCAAAATTATTTTATCAAAATTTGTTTAAAAAAAGAGAAATACTCTAATTTAAGGATCTAATAATCAGTAAAATTATGTCTCTCATTGAGTTTAGCCAAATAGAAGCCTTTTCTGAAAGAGTAAATGACCTGGACGAAGATCAAATTCAATCGCTCATTGATCGCTTTTCTGGGGAACAACCTTTTGTGATGGCTTACCTCATGGCCATTCACTTTGACGAACTAGCCGAGGAAGAGCGCGAACTTCTTTTTTATTTGGGATTTAAAGTTTGGTACACCTATGCAGAGACGCGAAATAAATTGGCCCAAGTAGATGGGGAAACTTTAGAAAGTGCCGAAATGGACAATGATGATATGCTCCATTATCTATCGGAAGAGTCGGAAGAAGGCTTTCAAGAATTTGCTGAACAAATGATGGAAAACCATCCCCAGGGCGATTTATTGCAATTTGTATTAATTGGCTTGCTAGAAGATGAAGAAGAACCCGACGAAAATGTGGTCTATGCCGATAATTTGGGCCTTATGTTTATTGCTCTCAAAACCGTGATTGACAGCTTTCAAAAAATCGCTCCCGCTTAATCAACGCCTCGTAATTTAAGGAATCTAATTTTTTTGTTCCCTTCCCGTTTTTTTAGGACTAGTTTCCAACCTATTTATAAAAAAATGGGTCTAGTTCAAACCTTTTGCTTCTTTATAGATTAATGATATTGGAGATTCTAGCATTTCCTAAGCCTTAAAAAAGGACACTCACATAGGATTACAATATAGTATGAGCAAGAAAATTCATAATAAAGTGGAGAAGGCGATGAAAGCTTCCCAGAGCATCAAGCCTGACCCTGTTCAAAATAAATGCCCCTTACGTTGTTGGGACGTATTTGCCATGCTACGTCACGACCAAAAATCCCGGCGCCCCTACCCATTCCGCAACTCCTAAAATCCAAGAATTTCCTAAATCTCTTACAGCAAGGCTTTCTTACAAGCTCTAAGAAAAAAAACTAGGTATTTGGCAAGACTTTTGGCCTGGGTTTTACGTAAATTAGCCTAAAACACAATCTTTCAGATGATTAACCACTTTCTTCGCTGTCTTTTTCTACCCTTAGCCCTTATTCTCCTCAGTATCTCTCTTGCTTTTGCCCAAAATCAAGTTCATATTGATAGCCTGATGGAAAGCCTAAAAGTTGCCGAAAAAACCGAAAAAGTGGATGTTTGGAACAGCCTAAGCCGGGAATATCTCTTTTTTGACCCCGCCAAAGCCATTAATTACGCCGAAAAAGCACTAAGCCTTTCGCATAAAATTAATTACGAAGCTGGCATGGCCTATAGCTTTCATAATATCGGTACCGCTTACGGTAACCAACGCGAACTTACTAGCTCCCGAAAATATTTTTACCTGGCCCTCCCACTTTACGAAAGGGTAGACGACCCGCTAGGTAAAGCCCGTTGCCTCAATGATATTGGAGAAATGTACCAAGTATTGGGCGATTATAAATTTGCCCTGGATAAGTTTATCCGGGCCGTGGAAATTTATGAATCGCAAGGGTACAAGCAAGGTACGGCCTTAGTGTTGAGTAATATTGCCTTTGCCTATCATAAGCTGGCCCGGTATAAGACAGCCTTGGACTTTGCTTTGAAAAGTTATACCATTTCTGAAGAAATTGGGGTCTACGAAGGTCTTAAAAAATCTAGCCTGATCCTCTCGGATGCCTTTGCCAATATGGGCGATTTTAAAAAGGCATACGAATATCATACCCTCCATACCCATATCAAAGACAGCTTATTCCGGGTAGAAAAGACGCTCGAGATCGGCTTGATTGAGGAAAAATTTGCCAAAGAAAAGCGTGAAACCGAGCAAAAAATGCGGAAAGAGCTTGAGGCCGAAAAGGCTTTAAAGGCCAAGCGGGACCGGGACAATATCCAATACTCTTTTATTTTCTTGATTTTTGTCGGTCTTTTTGTGGCCATTTTTGTGATGGGTAAATTTGATATACCCCAGAGCTACTTGGAAAGTCTCATTTTCCTGACCCTCCTGCTGGTATTTCGCTTTATTTTGATTATACTCACCTCGATGACCCATGAGTTTTCGCAGGGGGCTCCCATCTTCATTTTGGGGGCCAATGTAATCATGGCAATCTTGTTTATGCCTTTACACAAGCTTCTGGAAAGTCGCTTGAAGAAAAAAGTCATTGAAGAACAAAGCACAGATGAAAAACTCAAGGTCAACTTCAATACTAAAAACTTAAAACAACCTTTTGTAAAGGTTTCCAAAGTTGATTCCACCCGTTCCGAAAAAAAATCTGCTCCTTCCTCTTAAGCTTTATATTCTTAAGCTTAAGCAACAGTATTGCCCATTTCTAGGCAGTGTTCTCCTAGGAATGGGGCTTTTGCTCAGTAGTCCACAAGCTTGTGGCTTTAAACACGAAACCCACCTGCTCGTCAAAAAATGGGCGGTTGTCAAAATTGATGTCTTGCCCCACGACTCCCTCCGTTCTGAAATTTATCGATACCAAGCCCACCGCGTTCCCAAGAATGCCCCCCAAGTCACCTATACCTTTTTGCCGGATAGCACCTACGAAATTAAAATTGGCAATCAGGAAGACCGGGGACGCTGGGAAATGAGTACCGACTATAAAGCCTTACTTCTTCGCTCCGATTACAATACAGACGATGACGCTGAGTTTTTGATCGATTTTATAGCCGAACAACAGCTCCGCCTCATCTCCGAAGAAAGTGGGATTCGGGAAGTCATCTTTCTAGAACCCTATCAAGAATAGTATGCGCCAGCTTTTTCAAAACCTTGCCCGTTTTTTTAAAAAGAAACCCAAGCCAAGTCGGCAAAAACTGGCTGGGTATGTCCAAAGTCATTCCCTTCGCCTGGAAGTAAGCAGCAAATGCCAGCTCAAATGTCCTCTCTGCATTACGGGTACCGGTTTCAACCGCAAACATAGCCCTGTCTCTTGGGGGCATCTCCGCTTACAAGATTTTCAAAAGCTTTTGGATGACAATCCGCAGGTCCGAGACCTCGAGCTTTCCAATTACGGAGAAATTTTATTAAATCCTGAGCTTATCCCAATGTTGCGATTGGCCCATCAAAAAAATGTGCGCCTCACTGCCCTCAATGGACTTAACTTAAATCACCTCAGCGAAGAACAAGCCGAGGCACTGGTACGGTACCGCTTTGAGAAGATGAAAATTTCTATTGATGGGGCCAGTCCCGAAAGCTATGCCATCTATCGAGTAGGGGGAGATTTCTGGAAGGTGATCCGTAATATAGAGCGTATCAACCATTACAAGGCAAAATTTAAGTCCAAATATCCAAAACTGAAGTGGCAATTTATCGTGTTTGGCCACAATGAGCACGAAATAGAAAAAGCCCAGGCTATGGCTACTTCCTTGGGCATGGGTTTCAAAATCAAACTGAACTACAAACCCAAAAAATTTCCTATCCAAAACCCCCAAAAGCTCCGAAAGCTCTTGGGAGCGGCCAACATCGCCGAGTATGAGAAAAAAGCACAAAAGCTCTATTCCCCGGCATGCCTGCAAATGTGGACGCATCCGCAAATCAATTGGGATGGCAAACTCCTGGGCTGTTGCGTGAATCACTTTGGCGATTTTGGCAATGTCTTCGAGCAGGGGCTCGATTCCTGTTTGCGAAGCGAACGTTTTACCTACGCCAAGAAAATGCTTTTAGGCCAGAAAGCGCCTCGTGAAGACATCCCATGTACCCATTGCAAGCGATTTGCCCGGGTCCAAACCATGCGTTTGGAGGATGATTTACTCAAGCATCTCACAGAAAATCCCTAGGGGCTGCCCTCGGCGATTGTCCGCTCTTTCCTTATTGTTCCAACTGTGCCGCCGAGGTCGGGCTTTCGCTACTCGCTGCCTTTCCCCACTGGCCCACACGAGCTCAAACATGCCGCTCTATCCCTCAGCCAAATAAAAGTGGTTTGGGGTATGGACATTTTTGTCTAAGGAGAGAGTCTGGCCTTAGCCATGCCATGCCCACTTAAGTACGACTTAGCGGGAAGGACTATGCAAAGTTTTTGTATATTTATACATAGCGTTAATCAACGTAATCTATGCAAAAAGATCTTAAAGTAATTCCACAAGCCCTGGTTTATGAGATGCAACAAGGCCAAGCCATTTATTACCGAGGTTATAAGGAGGTTATGGATGGCCATAAACAATTGAATGAAATTATGGGAAGCAGCTTCATCCAATCGCTTATTATCTCCCGTCTGGTTTTTCGATTACAATCTTCCCTGAGTAGTCAGTACGAAGTCCTGACTAATGAAATAGGAATTCAGTTTGCAAAAAACTCCTGGCGGGCCGCCGATATCGTCATCCTTTTAAAGGAAGATCTTCAAAAAATTTCAGAAAAGAATACGTATCTCGATTTCAGTCCGGAAATTGTCATCGAGATTGATACCAAGGCCGAGCTCTCCGAAATCAAAAACCCTTTTGCTTATTATCACGAAAAAACCGATGAGTTTTTAGCCTTTGGCGTCAAAAAAGTCATTTGGATCTTCACGGAAACCCAAAAAGTTATGTTGGCAGAAGCCCACAAAAAATGGGAAACGGGAGATTGGGATCAAGATGTGGAAATATTAGAGGGTTTGGCGGTCAATATTGCCAGTCTACTGGATAAGTCCTAGTGGTAATTGCCCTGCTAGCGCGCGTTTTCGGGATAGCCCTTGCGCAAACGCCAACATGTGCTCACGGGAAATGGCCTTTGTAAGGCCAGACACTTCTTAAACAAAGCGGGTTCTTGGCCAAGTAACCTGTCGGCTAGCCGTTTAGAGAACTGCTTTTTATTGAAAAGATCGGAATGGTCCTAGGGAACATCCACGCACAACGGGGGGAGAGGAATAAAGCCTACTAAGAAAGAGATAAACTAATAAAATCCTCAATAATCCATAGATTATTATCTTTTTTAATAAAAACAAAATAATCAGCTCCACAATCACCTGGACATACCCAACTATAATAAAAAACACCTGAGTTGTAGCCTATATCGAAGAATACTCTCGATATTAATATTACACCAAGTGCATCATTAAAATCTCCTTTCCATTCACCGCTAGAAACAAAAACAAAGTTTGAACCCAAATTGTATTTGCCTAATTCTAGATAACTCTTACTATGATTTAATTCAAGTAGTCCCTTAATTAAACTTAAGTTATTATTATCTTTAACATCATTTTCAATAAAAGTTATAGCATCTTCATAATTGCCAACAGCATATTTGACTAATGCAGTTGAGTCTATTATTATAACCGTTTTATTATTTCCATATTTGTGGTTAGAATCAATAACTTTTGGTATCAAAGATTCATATACTTTTTTTTCTTCAAACTCACGTTTTTCATCTGTTCCTATTTTACAAGAACTTAGCATTATAACAAAGCATATAAATAACCGAATTAGTGTTGGCATTTGAATTTTATTCGTCAAAGTCATTCCCTGCTAGTCCCCACCTGCTAGCGCGCGTTTTCGGGATAGCCCGTGCGCAAACCCCATCTGGCGCAAGCATAAGCGAAGCGGTGCTTGTGCCTAGTCTTAGCGACA
>CAWUIO010000021.1:0-68787 GCA_963922455.1 uncultured Microscillaceae bacterium | reverse complement strand
TGCGCTTATCCTTGAACCAGTTTGCCTTTTTTTATAAGCTTGGACTAGATGGGGGGGGTCCGCTGCGCTCAAACTCAGAATAACTGGGGCCATTACAATTCATCTCAACATAAAGTCTATAATATTTAGAAATCATCTCCGTTTGTTTTTCATCAAAACCTTTATCATCTATTCTATCATGCAGCTCTTTTAAGGTTGTTTTGTATTCTTTAGGCTTGTTATTTGATAAAAATCTATCCATTTCTTGAAACGCTAAGTCAGTATGGCATAATTCAATTAAAGAGTGATACAAGCCTAAAGAAGCTATTTCTGAGCTAGGGCTTAGGCTAATTGTTTTATTAAAAAACAAAGATGAGTCTTTATAATTTTCCTGTAGATAATAGTTACTACCTATTAGACCATAAAGTAATGGTTCATATGGATATTTACCAATTAGACTTTTTAGTATATCTAAGGATTGATTGTGCTTGTTTTCGTTTTTAAGTTTAATAGCCTGATTAATTAAACTTTTGTCTTGTTGATTAATTGTTGTCATAATAATTACTCTTTTGGGAACAATTCTTCAGCATCATCTAAATTGTCAATTTCTTTAAGTTTTTTTGTTAAATTTTGCTTGCTTTTGTTTATACTTTTAATCTTATTTTGTTTTTTCTGCCCTTCTTTCTTTGTTTTAACAGCATTATTTTGAGCTTCTTCAATTCCTTCTAGTTGGTCTTGTGCCTTATCTCCATAACCCTTGGCTTTTTCTCTACTATTTCTACTAGCGTTCACTCTCCCATTATTCCCTCCTAAAAGATCGTTGACAAGTCCTCTAAGTCCATTCCAAACTGTATTAGTTCCGTGTCCTTGTAGGGCTGGAGCTGCCAAAGCTGTGGGCACTCCCACTAATGCTCCTGCACCAGTCAAAGAAACACCTCCTCCTAAAACTTCACCTCCTGTACCTACAATAATTTCTCCAATACCTTGGATTGTGCTTATTCCATCTCCAATAGTCTTCCCAACTTGACCTCCAACTGAGTTTGGTGTATCTAAGGCAACCCCAGATACAAGTGTGGTTCCATCAGGGATCTATTTTGCTTCCACTATGAGCTTTTTTCCGAATGGGGGTATACTATCATAATATTTATTCTGTTCTTCAACTAACCGAAATAGCTTCTTTATTAATTTTCTCTCTTTAATCATGTCCATACGAGTATATTTCTCACCTCTTTTTGTCAGGGGACGAATAGGATTAATAATAGAACGTTTCTGCATTTCAAATGTACTGGGATCTCCGTCATTGATATATAGCTCTGAAAGCCACCAATCTCGAGGACACTTACCGTTTCTTTTTGACTTATGATTAAACCTACCTGGATTAGCACTATAATTTACCATCTTAGGTATTCTAAGAATTGTTTTTTGAATGGACTCCTTGGAAGTATCCTTTACCTCAATCGTTTTCGTAAAAGCTGTTCCTCTTATATTCTTTCCAGTCATTAAGTAGAATTCTTTAAGATACATTCTACCATGCACTAAATATATATACAGATAATTGCTAGCCACATTATCGATATTATCTAGGCATTTTCCGTGAGTCTGTCTGATCATCAAGACTGTATCGCTAACTTTTCTTAGATTACGATAGTACTCTCTAGCTATTTCACCTATATCTTCAGAACTATCACGTATAATTCCCGAAGAATCAATTACTTGAGCAAAGGAGGTGATACTTACTCCTATAGTGAAAGAGCATATTATTATAATTTTAATCATATTATTTGCTTTTATTTATCAGAAACTCCTAGCCTTTTTCCTGCATCTTCATATTGTTTTGGGGTTACCACAGGAGCACCAAAGATGGCTTTCTCTGCCGCATATCCCAATTCAACACCTGTTGCTTTTCCATCTGAAAAATGTTTCTTGTATGTTTTCTGGATATCTTTTGATACTCTTTCACCAGCTTTTGGCCCATCTATACCCTCAACATAGGCTTTGTAGCTATCATGAAACTCCTGTAACGCATTAACTTGGCTTTCTTTTGTAAATTCTTCACCTCCAATAACTACCCCAGGCACTCCTTCCGAGCCTTCAAACTCTCCACCTTCGTTTCGTTTTGTTTTTAGATCGCCAATGTGGACATATTCGTGCAAAATAGTGACACCTAAGGCATCTCCTGAGGCCCCAGGACCAAGCACTATATTCTGATCATCTAGGGCACTTCCAGCCTCTCCCCCTAGATCATAAACATCAATTGAAAGACCTCCTGCACCTTCCTCGAATAAAGCTTTCCATTCGTCACTACCCTGCTCTATTCCACTAAGTTGAGTAAAGGCTTCCAAAGCTTCGGCACCGTCCTCTGACAAAAGAAAACTTTGTGTCTGATTTATAATTGCAGTTATCCTTTCTCGATCCTCTTTTGAAGTTTCTTCAGTAAACTCGTATCGCCCATCGGGGTCAATATATTTAATGGGATTATTGAAACCATAACGGTAAGGTGTCCAATCGAAAGCTTCATCAGCTAGCGGATCAACTGAATGCCACCTTCCCAACTGAGCATCATACATCCTCGCTCCATAATCCAACCAATTCAACCCAAACTCTTCCTGCTTCTCCTTGCCATTATACTGAAACTTATGCTCCGGCCTCCCTTGCTTCTCAATCCCGGCCAAGTTCAGTCCAAAGGGATAATAGTAGTTCTCCCGGACGAAACTTGCCTAGGAATTGGCCTTTTGGCTTAGGGATAGAGCGGCCTGTTTGAGCTCGTTGGGGCCTGCGGGGAAAGGCAGCGAGTAGCGAAAGCCCGACCCCGGCCAGCACCCCTTGCGCATCCGGACAAGAATGACTTAAGCCGGGGGAAGCCCCTAGGGCCGTATGCAGGGCCTTGATTAGCCTTCTTGAGCACTTTCCATCTCATCCAGCCGCTCGTGGATTTCGTGGACTTGCTTTTCTAATTCCATCAGTTTATGAAGGATGAGGATGTGGGTTTTTTTGGCATCAATACCCACGACACTTTCGGGATCACCAATGAGGGCCTCGATGTGGGCGTACTGTTGAGGGTCTATTTCTTGCATCGTATTCGCTTAAAATTGATTAAGCCAATTTGCAAAAAATTGGGGAAAAGGGAAAGCCGGGCCCCCAAAATTGCCCGAGAAATGTCTGGGGAGAACGGCTTTGGCCCGAAGATACTACGAATTGGCGCAGGCTTGTTCTTCTAGAGCTATGTCTGTCTCTACAATCTGGGCCATGCCCCCAAGAACATTTATTATATGGTCAAAACCCCGGGCTTTGAGGATAGAAGCCGCAATCATAGAGCGGTATCCCCCGGCACAGTGTACATAATAGGGCTGCTGGCGGTCTAATTTGCCCATATGCTTGTTGATGTAGTCAAGTGGAAAGTTTTGGGCCCCCACTACGTGCTGGCTCGTATATTCTCCCGGTTTACGCACGTCTAGAATAGATACAGTTTCCTTATTTTGAAGCTTGCTAGCCAACTCGCTCGCCTCTACATCGCTGATCTGATCTACTTCTTTGCCAGCGGCCTGCCAAGCGGCAAAGCTGCCCTCTAAGTAACCCAAGGTGCGGTCGTAACCTACCCGGGCCAAGCGCGTAATCACTTCTTCTTCCCGTCCCGGATCGGTGAGCAACAAGAGTGGCTGCTGCAAGCTGGGGATGAGGGTGCCTACCCAGGGGGCAAATGAACCATCAATGCCAATAAAGATAGAATTGGGAATAAACCCGTCGGCAAAACTTTGCGGACTGCGGGTATCCAAAACCAAAGCTCCTTCCTGATTGGCAATTTCTTCAAATTTTTCGGGACTGAGGGGGATTAATCCAGTTTCTAAAACTTGGTCTAGAGAGTCATATCCCTTTTTATTGAGCATCACATTTTGCGGGAAGTAATGGGGAGGAGGGAGGAGTCCCTCGGTTACCTGGGCAATAAAGCTTGCCCGGTCTTTGGCTTTTAAGGCGTAGTTTACCTCTTTTTGGTGGCCCAAGGTATCGTAGGTTTCCTTGCTCATGTTCTTGCCACAAGCCGAACCTGCCCCGTGGGCTGGGTAGATGATTACCGAGTCGGGGAGGGGTTTTATCTTGTTCTCTAAGGAGTCATAAAGCATGCCCGCCAAATCTTCCTGGTTCAAATCAGACTTTTGGGCCAAATCAGGACGGCCCACATCGCCGATAAACAGGGTGTCCCCGGTGAAGAGCGCGTGGGGCTTATCATGTTCATCTAGTAGTAGGTAGGAACTGCTTTCAAGGGTATGGCCGGGAGTGTGCAATACTTTAATTTTAACTTGGCCCAGCTCGAAGACTTGCCCATCTTGGGCCTGGGTAATGGGGTAGTCTGTTTGAGCGCCCGGCCCATAAATAATGTCCGCCCCAGTTTTCTGGGCTAGGTCTACGTGGCCCGATACGAAGTCGGCATGAAAATGGGTCTCAAAAATATAGCGAATGGTATCCTTGTTTTCCTGGGCCCGCTCGATATAGGGACTGGTTTCGCGCAGGGGGTCAATAATAGCCACTTGGCCTTCACTCTCAATATAATAGGCTCCTTGGGCTAAACAACCGGTATAAATTTGCTCAATTTTCATACTATAGACAAAGTTTAAAGGGTAGAAGGAGCCCAGAGGCTCTTAAATGTATATATGTTGATTTGTAAATGTAATTTCCCAAAAAAATTCAGATCACACTACAATCTTCCATGCAGGTGAAAATTTTTAAGAGACTTTCGTCGGTCAAGGAATAATATATATTTTTTTGGATGCGGTTGGACTTTAAAATACCCTTGTCTTTCATCTTGATCAGGTGGTTGGAAAGGAGGGATTGCTCCGTGTTGGTTTTCTTCATCAGTTCGCTCACGGTGAGGGTTTTATGCTCCCGCAGTTCTTCCAATACATTCAAGCGTACCGGGTGGGCAATGGCTTTCAGTACTTCGGCTACTCGCTTGAGTTTTTCTACGTCTAGTCTAGTTTGCGTACTGCTCTCGTTCATATGAATGTATTATGATATAATCTGATTATATAAGCTCATTTGAGCCTTGAAAGTTCCAAAGGCAGCGAAATTTCATTTTTGGGCGTAATAATTGTCTAAAAAATGCTAAAAAAGCTTAAAAATTAATTAAAAAGGGAACAATTTGGGGATCAATGATTTAGCCAATGGGGCCTACGAAATCTGAAATAAAAAGATTCAATTTCTTTGATTTAAATAAAATATCTTCTACTTTCGTCACGGACTAGAGCAGACATATTTAGGGCTGGTTTCTGCTCATTATAGTCTTTCTTTCCATAGCTGGTTGAAGGATATTGGAGGCGCATGAGCGGCCTCCATTTATCTTTTATAGGGGTTTTGCCCAAATTACCGGATAATTTCCACCAATTTTTCACTGTCTATGACCATGGAAGGCACCCCATTAAAATCACTTATCTTTCCTGTCACTTCTATCTCTTTTCCCAGTAAAACTTTTTGAGGGGCATAACTAAAATTCTGGACTTCCCGGCTAAAAATGGTTACCGTAAAAACCTGATTGGGAAATTTTTTATCCAAATTCAGAAAAATATTACCCTTGGAAGATAATTTACTAGATACGACGGTTCCCCGCACCTTGATTTTTTCTCCGGAGTTGGCATATAATTTAGCCTGAATGGTATTGAAGGTATTTCGGGGCAAGCTTAATGGGTCCAAGGGGCTAACATCCTCTTTTTCTCTATCGGGTAGCCACCATTTAGGGTCTTTTTGTCCCTCAATCTCTGCTTCGAGGGCCCCGTCTAATTTTTCGTAAAAATCCAAACCAGTGATTTTTTCCAAATCTTTAATAGACATGGCATAGTGCTCAATAGGGTAGCGTAGTTCATCATTGGGTACCAAAAAGGCAATCCCTTTCTTTTGGGCAAGGTCTACGATCACCTTAAAATATTGCTTCGGGATGCTCACCCCGTTTACACTACGCGCTATCTTTGGTAAATTGACTTCCAGTACCGGGCCGGTTACGACATACAGTGGGGCTTGGGGGTGGCTACGCACGTACTCGCGGAGCATATTTTCCAGCTCAGCCCAGCCTTCCCGGTTGAGGGCGGGTACTTGGGGCGACATATTCGAGTAAAAATAACTCTCACTCAAAGCCTGGGGCGACCATCTAAAATCGGCACTAGGAGCCAAATGGCCCCGGTCATAGCCAAAACCATCATAAATATAATTGCTATCCGGCCCCAATTCTTTTAAAAAATAGTCTTGCTCGATGGCCGAGCCGCTGGCAATCATCGGGTCAGGGCGAAAATCATTACTCCGGCCGTAATTCCCTTGAATCACATCCGGCAAGATCATATGGGCCACCCAGCGGGCTTGCTCGTGTTCTTCTGAGTATACCAGGCACATGGCGGCGTGTTGGATCAACTTTTCATCGGGAGCTAATTTGGGCAGGCCATAGCGTAGCAGGTCTCGTCGGGTCACCTGTAGCTTCAAATCCTCAATTTCAGTTTGAATTTGAGTCATCTTGCCTTGCAGTAATTCTAATTCACGGTTTTGGTTTTGAATTTGGGCTTCTAGGCTTTCTTGGGCAACTAAAGCGGGCACGCTAAGCGCAAAAAGAAAGAAAGTACCTATACATTCGCGGATCATATTGTGTGACATAGTGGTATTTGCTTAAAATATTGACAAGCTATGAGCAATAATTGAGCTAAACTTTCAAAAACAGCTATTTTTCTTCATAAACGTATTTTCTCCCCTTTTCCTACCTCATTTTGAAAAAAAATGCTTGTAAAAAAAAGACTGTTTTTGCTTCATACGTCACGGGTTTGAAGCGATATGCCACCCAGTAGGATGATACTATAATAAAGAATGGGGCTTCCCCGCGCAAAAAAAATCGGGGCAAAAAAAGGCCCCCAGTGCCAGGCGCGGGTCGGGCTCTCACTACTCGCTGCCATTCCGCGCAAGGCCCCACGAGCTCAAACATGCCGTTCCATCCCTAAGCCATCATCTGAGAATTGCCCAAGGGAGCGGGGTGGCTCTTAGGGATACTTTTATAGAAAGGTGCTTTGGGCCAGTTGCAGGGCCTCTTTTGCTTGCACTAATCCATCTCCCCAAAAAGCTCGGTGGCTATCGTGTTTGGGAGGGATACAGGTTTGACAGATTATCCTGTAAATATCATCTGGGCTGTACTTGGCTTTTTTTCGCTTGGCCACGCTGATAAGTAGAGCACATAAGCCACATACCATAGCCGCCGCTGCCGAGGTGCCCCGTACTTGCCCATATTGCTGCGGCAGGTTGAGGCTTATAATATTTTCTCCAGGGGCCATTACCATAGGGAAGTAGTCTTTGCCAAAATTGGAGAAGGCAGCCCGGTCTAATCCAGGAGTCGTAGCCCCAACCGCCAGTACCTTTTTGTAGGCAGCGGGGTATAAGGCTTTTTGACTCCCGTGGTTTCCCACGGCCCCAACCAGGCAGACATTTTTATTGTAAGCGTATTCCAAAACAGATCGGTGCATCTGGGCTGTATGGGTAAATCCTAAGTAGATCAACTCGGCTCCGGCATCGATGGCAAATTTAAGGGCCGCATCTACGTCGGAGGCACAGCCCATCGCTACCGTTTTTTGTTGTTGCTGGTCCAAGGCCGAAAACAGGGCCCGCAGGGGCAGGAGCTTACAATCTCGGGCCAAGCCTTTTATGCCTTGCTTAACCGAATGGTTGGCCGCCATGATCCCAGCCATTTGGGTACCGTGTCCGTGCGTATCGCTAAATTCTCCCAAAACATTGCCTTCCAAGCCCAAAGGGCGGAAGCGCTTAGTCAATTGAAGCGAAGGCCGGATAAAATCATAACCGCTATGCCATTTGCCAAACAAATTGGGGTGGTGTATATCCATGCCCGTATCGGGTATGGCAATTTTTACCGAATTAAGCCCCGGTTCCAGGTCCCATATTTCATTGCCCTGGATAGCAGCCAAGCTCCATTGCCGATCGTAAAAAGTTTCTACGTCTAGGCTGGCAATTTCGCTCAGGTAATTAGGATAGGCTTCCTCGATAGCTGGCGATTCCATCAACTTTTGGCAGAGTATTTCCAAAGGGGGGCCGTAATCTTCTATTTTAAGTATAAACGTCCGGGAAAATTTACCGATATTTTCTTCGTCCGAATAATTTTGGCAGAAATCAAATTCTCGTATGTTTTTTCCTCGGATGAGGAGGTTTTTTACATCATTTTCCGCAATAAACACCCGGCTGATGGATAGGGGCTTTACCTGGTTGGCCAAGAGCAGCCCATCCAGTGTGGCATTGCCAAAATGCCGGGTAGGTTCGGCTTTATGGTTGATTAAATTAATATAATGGGGTATGGTTTGCTGAAAATGCGACTCGGCGCTTACAAGGATTAATTCATCTTCTACATAATGTACTTCATTCAGATGAATATCCTGGCTGGGAAGATACTCCTGCTTTTTCATACGCGATAAGATTCATAGCTACGTTTATTAGGAAATAAGCCTGGATAGCCGGTTAGAAATCCGGGCCTTCTTAAAGAAGCGTTTGTGTAGGGTAGTGGGAGGCTTGGTAAATGCAATCAGGGCAAACCCAAACCATCATTTTGTACGATTACATGGTTTTAGGGTTGCCCTGTTTAAAAAAATGCTTGTCTCTTCGTGTAAACTATGTTGTGTAATTCATCGCCATTAAGAGATCAGCTTGAGTAATGATAAATACATTATCTGCGTCATCTCTCACAAAAAGGGCTTTGTTTTCTTCATTGATGAGGGAGGCCAAGACATCCACACTGTTATCCATCCCAACAAAGGTAAATGGAGGGTCCATGACCTCAGCAACAGATTGAGTCTTAATCTCAGGAGTCTCAATTAATTGGGCCAAGACTTTGGAGTCTGTCAGGCTCCCTACAATGTCTTTACCCTGGGTCACGGGAATCTGAGAAATTTTTTCTTGTATGATACAAGCAATCGCTTCACCCACACTGGCCTCTTGGTCAATTGTTATCAAATGGCCAGCACCTTGCTTACGCTGTATGATATCCCGCGCGGTTGCAAAAGTTCTAGACTCCATAAACCCGTGGTTTTTCATCCAGATATCATTGTAGACTTTACCCAAATAACGGGTCCCGTGGTCGGGCAACAAGACCACCATCACATCCTCTTCTTTCAAATGCTCGCGGGCATATTCTAAGGCCCCAAACATGGCCGCCCCGCAAGACCAACCGATAAATAAACCTTCTTCCCGGGCTAAACGACGGGTCATAATGGCCGAATCTTTATCGGTTACTTTGATAAATGAGTCTATGACCGAAAAATTGACGTTTTGCGGTAAAATATCCTCGCCAATCCCTTCGGTAAGGTAGGGGTAGATCTCCCGGGTATCAAACTCCCCGGTTTCCTTATATTTTTTAAAAACCGAGCCATAGGTGTCAATTCCTACAGAAATCAGCCCAGGCTTCATTTCTTTGAGATACTCCGAAGTTCCCGAGATGGTGCCCCCGGTACCGACCCCGGCGGCAAAATGGGTAATTTTGCCTGCGGTTTGCTTCCAAATTTCGGGTCCGGTATTTTCGTAGTGGGCCTTTTTATTAGACAGGTTATCGTATTGGTTCGGATAAAAAGAGTTAGGGATCTCTTCATTAAGCTTGCGGGCCACCGAATAATAGGAGCGGGGGTCGTCGGGGGGAACATTGGTCGGGCACACGATCACTTCGGCTCCTACAGCTTTGAGAATGTCAATCTTTTCTTGCGACTGCTTGTCCGACATGGTAAAGATACACTTATAGCCTTTGCCAATGGCGGTGAGGGCAAGCCCCATGCCGGTATTACCCGATGTTCCTTCAATGATCGTACCGCCGGGTTTAATAATACCCGCTTTTTCAGCATCATTAATCATCTGGATACCGATACGGTCTTTCACGGAATGGCCTGGGTTAAAATATTCTACCTTGGCTAAAATAGTACCCGGGATGCCTTGATTCACAGATCGGATTTTTACCAAGGGGGTGTTACCGATTGCATCGACGATGGACTCAAAATATTCCATAAAATAGGTTTTTAAAAAATGGAGAGTGTTGCAATTGCTTGAATTTCACCATCACTCTTTTCAAAAGTAAAATTACTATTTCGACTGGGTTTTTTACAGTCTTTCGTAAAAAAATAAACGGGCCTCTTGTCCTAGCAACTCTTCACTTACGGTAAAGTAAGCGCTGCCATCCGGAAGCCAGGCTATAGCTTCTCCTTGGGGTTCAAGAGTGTAATTCAAGCGTTCACTGCCCTGCTCAAACATCCATGTGCCGGCACCTCCAGACATATCCGTGCTTCGGTTCCAAGCATACACCCGGGTATAGGTTTTTATAAGGATATCCCCCGTTTGTTGATTTAGATCGGCTGCGGTCACCAAAGTTTCCGCTAGGCTACCCAAGGGCCTGACAATGCCTGTGTCTGCTGCCGGAATTTGGGGATATACTATCTGGTAGACATAAAAGCTAGGATCGGATTTACTCATCACATACCAATCTCCATTTTTATCAATCATAAAAGCTTCGGCGTCCCGAGGGCCATTCTCATACAAATAGGTATAGGCTTGCACCTGAGCGGCGTTAAGGGTATCGGTGTACGGAAAGCTTGCTTGCGCTAAGTTGGGCTCGGGAACCCGGTAAACGGTAATTGCCAGACGAGAGCCTTGATTATCTCCAATGTCGGCTAGGTATAAGTAATTGACCTGGTCTTGGGGATCTCTAAAAATTGCCATGTCCTCCCAATCCAAGGCCTTTACTGATTCCAGAAAAATAAAACCGGCATCCCTTCCATCTTGGCCCATGAGGTAGACCCGGGCTTCATCTCCGCTGTCATTGTGACACCAGAGATAATTGGGGTTACTCAAGCTCACAGCCAGTCCGGAAATCTCGTCTAAGTCAGTATTCTCGACCAAGCCCCGGTCTTGGGCCGGGCCAAAACTGGCGCTTACCTCCTCGGGAAAGCTCACCAAAACAGCCGAGGCATCATTGGAGCCATTTTGGCAACTCATGCAACAAGTTCCCCAAACAAAAATCCACCAGTAGGTTCTCATACGTTTGATTAAGGTTGACGAAGATATCCATACAAACGGGCGGGTACATTATTTCGTTCTTCGCTCACGGTAAAATATCCTGAGGCATCCAGCTTCCAGGCAATACTCTCTCCTTGAGGCTCCGCCAAATAGGGCAGCCTTACCGGGCGCCGCCGCAATGCCTCTACGATGCTTTCTCCGGGCGAGCGACGCCAATAGTAAATATTTGCGTAGTTTTTTATTAAAATTTCTTGGCCATCTGGAGAAATATCGCCGGCTATAGCCTTGGTAAAGTGAAGCTTGCCTAGTTTTTCCAGTTCAAATACTTTCTTGGTATTATGGGGGTAAGCAGCCCGGTAAATGCGCACACTGTCTTCTCTTTTTGAGAGTATATAAATATCCCGGGTATCTGGGTCGATCATGACGGTCTCGGCATCCCGGCGCCCATCAGGAAATTTAAAGCGTATCTTCTTGATCTTATCTTTGTCAATTTTCTTTTGGAAAGGCCTATCTTGGGGAAGTTTAGGCTCCTTAAACCGGTAGATTGTTTTGACCTTGTGTTTGGCTTCATTATCTCCAATTTCACCCACATAGATGTAATGCGCCCCCGAGTCGGGCCCTGGTCCTACGGCTATGTCTTCCCAGTCCCGGGCATCCACGCCTTTTAATTCCAAAACCCCCTGGTGTTTGCCCGATTCGTCCATAAGAAAAAGGCGGGAGTCATCGCCACTGTCATTGTGGGTCCAATAATTTCCGGGATACCGGCGACTGGCCGCCAGCCCTGAGGCTTCGTTGATTTCTTTAAACTCTACCAAGCCCATATCTTGAGGGACCGAAAAACTTGAATCGACCACCACAGATTCATCTATTGGGTCATCAAATTCCCGACATTGGGTAAAGGATACGACTATGCAGAGAAATAGTAAATGGTCTATGCGTTTCATAGCTATATATTTTTGAGATATTACAACCCCAAGTTAAAGGCAAAGTAGACATTTCCCAGCGCTCAGCGCGTATTTGAAGGCATAGAGACCCAAATTAAGAAATTAGGAAAGTTTTAACAGAAATTTATGTGTTTAAACAACTTTTTTCTGGGCTCTGATACTTAAAAATTGATTTTCCCTTTTACCTTTGCAGCGATGAATGTGTCAGCATGAGCACCATTTTTTCAACAAATCTAAATTTTTATGAAAAAGAGTATTTTATTTCTTCTTTTTTTAGGAGCCTTGTTCATGACAGTAAGCTGTACGCAAGCTCCCGAGAGCGATCAAGCTGAAACCGGTGATGAGGTGGAAGTAGATGATTCTCAAACGGCCAGCGCGGCCGATTTGCCCGTAGATTTAAGCGCTAGTTCGATCACTTGGGTAGGAACGAAGCCCACGGGTCGTCATAATGGTACCTTCGCTATGTCTGAAGGGTCCATCAAAGTAGAAAACGGAGAAGTTGTTGGGGGAACCTGTACAATTGACATCAATAGCCTCAAAGTGGTAGACCTGGAAGATGAAGAAAGCAATGCCAAGCTTGCCGGTCACTTACGCAGTGAAGACTTCTTTAAAGTAGAAGAATTTCCTACGGCTACTTTTGAAATCGCTTCTTTGGAGGCCTATGATGCTTCCGCCGATTCAAGTGCCACCGAAGAGGACTCTGAGTTTAAAATTGCCAACCCTACGCACATGGTTACGGGTAACTTAACGCTCTTGGGTGTAACCAAAAGTATCAAATTTCCCGCAAAAGTTAGCGTTAGCGAGGGGGAAGTAAGCGCCGAAGCTAAGTTTAACATCGATCGCAAAGAGTGGGGGATGAGCTACGGAGCCGACGAATCCTTAGGTGACAAAATGATCAATCCTACGGTACACTTAGGATTTAACATCGTGGCTAAAAACGCCGGAGCCTAAGATTCTTTAAAATTTTATCCAAAACTCCTTCTCCCCAGAAGGAGTTTTTTTTTGCCTTTTCTTAGAAGTTTTTTGGGGCTTTCCCGCGCTTAGGAAAATGGCTGTGGACATTAGCGATAGTGCCCAGCGCGGGCCGGGCTCTCACTACTCGCTGCCTTTCCCCGCAGGCCTACACGAGCTCAAACATGCCGTTCCATCCCTAAGCCAGGGAAATCCGTACAGTATAGTATACGTTATTTAGCTCATTTACCCCCTATTACCCTTATGCAAACCTGTGTCCGATGTATTGTTTTATGGCTAATTTGCCTGACTGTACCAGGCTTAGAGGCTCAAGATATATCCGGAAAATGGACCGGATTCTTAGATCAAACAGCCGATGCCAGCGCAAATCCCGGATATGATATCTACTGGAAGAACGGGATCTGGAAAAAAGGGGAAGTAACCCATCACTTAGAACTAGACCTGAAACAGGCCGGAGATCAAATCCAAGGCGAATACTTTTGTGCCACCTACCTCCACCGCGACCATAATGGAAGATTTCGCCTCAGCGGAAACTTCACCCACGACACCTTGCACTACAAAACCCCTCAGAAGATAGCCGAAAATGGGGTTAAAAAATACAATGCGGGCTTTTGCTTTAACAAGGCCCAGTTGAGATACTATGTGCAAGGAGACCTAGAATTCCTGGAAGGTCCCTGGGAAGGATGGGACAGCCAGGGAGGAGCCTGCGCCTCCGCCTGGATAAAGCTGAAAAGAAAGAAAAATGTTGCCGTATTAGACAAATATGCCAAACGGGATGTCCTGGTAAAAGAAGAAATTACGGTACAAAGCAATAAAGTACGGGTAGAAATTTGGGACAATCATACCGCAGACGGGGATATCATCTCGCTCAAACTCAATGATAAGTGGGTGCTCAAAAGGGCCAAGGTCACCAAGAAAAAGAAAGTTATTGAGCTTAAACTAGAGGGCCCCGAAAACCTACTGACGATCTACGCGGAAAATTTGGGTAAAATCCCGCCCAATACCGCCGCTTTGCTTATCAAACATGAGGGGAAAAGCCAGGAAGTAATTTTAAACTCCGATATGGGTACCAGTGAAGCCATTCAAATTCTTTGGGAGCAATAAGTTGGAACTGGCTAAACTACGCACTTAGAACAATTGCAGCATGGTGTTGACCTGGGTTAAGGCTGTTTCCATGGCACCATGCACGGTTTGATGGTGGCCGTTTAGGTTCATGGCTTCCCCCGCAAAGAATACTTTATTCTCTAAGCTAGAAGCTGCTTGTACTCGAGCCTTACCAATCCCTACCTTACTGTATGAATAAGCCCCTTTAATGTAAGGATGTACGGTCCAATTTTCTATGTGGGCAGCGATAAAGAGCTTGGATGCCTGGCCCCTATACATAGCATCTAATTCAGCCAATAAAGCCCCTTGGATCCCTAGACTATCCAAGGTACTGAGATACTCGGCTTGCTTTCCCATCGCAAAGGCCATTAAGATATGATCCTTCCCTTTTTTACCGATGGATTCATCGACGTAGGCGGCACAGATTTTCCCTCCCGCTAGGTTGGGGTGATAAAACTTGTCCTTAAACTTCAGGAATACCTTCATCCCGGCACCCATGCCTATTTTCTGAAAAGCCTCTACTTTTGACTCAGGAAGTTGGGGTATAAACTCAATGGCCCCCTCCTTCAAAATGCTAATCGGCACGGTGATTAAAACTTTATCGGCTATGTGAACTTGGCCTAAATTGTCGTAGACCCGGAGCTTATCCTGGCTATAATCAAGGGTTTTGACGGCGGTGTTTAATTGAATATGCTCGACTAGGGGCCTCGCAATATTTTGGTCTACAAGGTCAAAGTAGGTTTGTTCAAATTTATAATCTTTATTACCAGAGCTCCACTCGTATGATTCTAGGGCATTCCACTTGACTGATAAATCGCTGGAGTCGGCCCCATAATCTCCGGCTATTTGCTCTATGATAAATTGGTAATCTTCTCCGTACCCTTCTTGGGCGGCATAGGTTTGATAGGATATGTCAGGTAGGTTTTTACTTTTAGCGAAGTTTAAGTAAAAGTATTGGGGCAGCTTTTTAACAATTTGATTTTTATACCAGTAAAACTCGTCTGAATTATCTTTAATAATTCGAGCCTTAGATTGCTTAATAATTTTTTTGACTAGCGATTTTTTTCCATGCAACCACTCAGCTCCAAGATCAAGAGGAAAATCGGCAAAGCCATCGAGTTTTCCCAACCTACCCCCGTAGCGATCCGAGGCTTCTAAAATGCTATATGGTATTCCTTTTGAATTTAGTAAATAGCCAGCATACAAACCCGCAGCACCCGCCCCAACGATAAGGACTTTTGTATCACGGGAATTATTTATCAAGGCAGGGTCAAAAGCATACACAGGAGAAGATAAGCAAAGCCCCAAACTTGCCTGGGCCGAATAGTTGATAAATTGACGTCTTTTCAAGAGAATCAGGGTTTTATAAACGGGAAGTAAAGTTCAAATTTATTTTTTGAAAAGCCCCTATGATGACTGCTCAGCCAGAAATAAGAATGATCCATGTGGCCGAGTAGCTTAAGGTGGCCAGAAAAAAGCATAGATATCATTCGGGCAGCAATATACCTTTTTGCTTCCTTGTTTTCTTGGAAATCCCCTCATTATGCTAGGGAGGGGATAGGCCTACCCGGCTTTAAAGTTTAAAAAAACAACCTGTGTCATATAAATTCCCGTTCCAAAGGAGCCTAAGTGGGGTTTCATGTGTTAGGGCAAGGGTAAGCAGGGCATCAAATTGCGAGCTTTATATTTCAAAAAGAAAGTTCTATGATACAAAAGTTCCAGATTGGGCAAGTGGTCGTTCTCAAAAGTGGCGGGCCCAAAATGACCATTGAGGCAGATGAATTGGGCCTTGCCGAAACTTCAGTATCCAAATCAGGTTTGACACCGGAGCAGGAGTTTGAGCCGGTATTTAACGGCAAGTATCGGTGTACTTGGTTTGTGGGTACTGCCAAACACAGTGCCGAATTTCCCCAAGAAACACTTATGTGGCAAGAATAAGGTTTTGCTACTCCGGTTTTTTGAAGGTTGCCTAGCAAGATTTCTGTCTCCCCTAGCCGTGGGCTAAACCACTAGGAGAAAAAACGATTTTAACAAACTCAAAATCTCTCTTTCTTCTCAATGCTACATCTGGCTGAGGGATAGAGCGGCCTGTTTGAGCTCGCCGCTGGTTTTGGCGGGGGCCAGCGAGTAGCGAAAGCCCGACCCCGGCTACTTAATTTTCTATATAAACTCCTTAGTACCCCCGGGGGCAGCCCCAAATCCTCACCTAGATCATTCTTAAAAATCCGATTAATCCACTAATTTTACGGGTGGATATTCAAATAACTTATGAAACGAACACACTATTTATCTATCTTGCTAGCCGGGCTAATGGCCCCAATCCTTTTCAGTCAGGGGGCCCAAGCGCAAAGTGATAGCCTGACAAATGACCCCTTAAAGGAATACCTAGAACAAAACAACATCGAGTACCTCACTTCTCCGGAGGGTTTTTATTATACCTTAGAAAAAGAAGGGGATACCTCGCAAACCAAACCCGGAAAGTTTGTAGAAGTACACTACACCGGCAAACTATTGAACGGGAAAAAATTTGATTCTTCTTATGACCGGGACCTCCCTTTTGTTTTCAAATTAGGAGAAAACCGGGTGATAAAAGGCTGGGAAAAAGGAATCCAAACGATGGGGGTTGGCGCAAAAGGCACACTTTACCTTCCTCCCAATTTGGCCTACGGCGCCAGAGCGGTTGGCCCAATAGCGCCAAACTCCAGCTTGATCTTTGATATAGAGGTACTGCGGGTACTTAGCCCTGAAGAGTTTGAACAGTGGAGAGAAAAAATGCAACAAGCCCAAATGGAAGCCCGCAAAAAACAAATGGCCGAACTCGAAAAGAAAAAGAAAATGCTTATCGCGCAAGAACGTGATACCCTCGAGGCCTATTTAAAAGCCCAAGGCATAGAGGCCACCCGGGATAGTTCGGGACTATATTATGTTGTAGAAGAGGTGGGGGATACCAGCCGCCAGGTACAAAAAGGACAAGATGTAAAAGTACACTACCGGGGGAAACTGCTCAATGGTAAGGTTTTCGACTCTTCCTTTGAGCGAGGAGAGCCCATTAGTTTTGCCATTGGCACAGGCCGGGTCATACAAGGATGGGATATGGGTATTCCGCTTTTTAACGTGGGGGGCAAAGGGACTATTTACATTCCATCCCCACTCGGTTATGGACCCCGGGGAGCGGGTAGCGATATTCCGCCCAATTCCATCTTAATCTTTGATATTGAAGTAGTGGATGCCCAATAAATGGTAGAAGCTAAGCAAGGGATGCCCGAGCGGTCCCTTGCTTAGTAAAAATCTACGGAGGTGATCCACAACGTATCTTGAGTTTGGTCACTCAATACGAAGGAGGCATACAAGTTGCCTTCAATTGTTTTTTCGGGCGCTTTCTTAAAACGGAACCGCATTTCGTTAAAGTAGGCACTGCTATCGGTAAAGCGGTAATAGTCTGACAAATCTTCAAAAACCAAATTATACCAATAGATCTCTTTCTCTAAAATATCTAGTAAGTTACTCCCTGCCGGATGTTTAGCATCATAGTCTACATCCATAAAAACCCGAAAATCTTCCAAACTTTGCTTACTATAATAGGGGGCTTCAGGAGCACAGGTAACCCGGTTCCACGCAACCTCCTCTTGATTCATTAAATAGTGGGTATAGACTATTTCAAAAGCAGTTTCTAGGCGTATTGAGGGCTTCATGGCTAGCATCTTTTGTCCCTGGTAGGGAATCGCTTTACCCTGGGCATCTCTGTAAATTACCCGCTTTACCTTTAACGAATCAACCCGAACTTCCTCACTTATTGATTTTTGGCAGTCTGGTTTTAAAGTACAAGCGGCTAGGCCAAATAAGAAGGAAATTACGGCAAATACCTTATTAATCATACCGATTGTAGCATTTTTATAATTATTGGGGCTTGCCCGCGGAAGCTTGTCCCGGCGAAAATCCTCACAAGTGCCCGCGGGCCGGGCTGTCACTACTCGCTGGCTAACCCGCATCCAGCGGCGAGCTCAAACAGGCCGTTCCATCCCTAAGCCAACTTAGTAATTGGGTACCTGAATATGCTCACCCAAAAATAAAGCATTCAAAAATAAGCGGTTGGTACCATACCACGTCCCCCTAAAATTCGGATTATCGGCAAAGAGTACGGCCCGTCCCCTTCCTACACTACTCACGATCAAAGAAGCCGATGGTTTTAAGAAATCGTTTAAATTTTGGGAAGTGATAAAGCCATCTATATGAGGATCTTCGGTATACTTAGCTACGGTGGCATAGGGGTTTTGGCTCGGCTTAATCCATACTGTATTATTACGATACACCGGAATCCGGGCATCTCGATAGCCGAAGGCCAAGGGGTGGCTTAGGTCTAGCTCCACTTCAAAGATAGCTCCCCCAACCGCATTTTTTCCATTATTTTCTGGTGCATCCACATACGGTAGGCGTTTTGGTGGATTGTCTTGCCCATTTTTCTCCTCTTTTGGTGCTTGTACCAAGGATTCATTTACCAACTTATTTTGGATAGCCCAACGGGAAGCGGTACCGATGGTTATTAATGTGTTTCCTTGGGCCAACCATGACCGGAGCTTGGCTTGATAGGCAGAATCGAGTAGGGCATAGCTTCCAGAAACCATGACCAAAGTATTGTATTGTGACCAATCAACCCGGTACATTTGACGGAAGTCCAGTTTGGTAATGGGCATTTCCAAACGCTGGTCTAACAAGTGCCAGACTTCGCCCGCTTCGTATGATCTAACCCCATTGCCCACAAACATCAGGGCTTTGGGTGCCTTGAGAGGGCGGATATAGCGGCTTCCCAGATCTATCCCTTGCATACTGTACCCTGTATTTACCGAGAAAATCTCCACTTGAAATTTATCGGCTGCATTTTGCAAAACCTCATAAACCTCATCGGGTGGAATAATTTGTTTACTCACTGGGATCATGAGGGTTCCGTAGTGGAATGGCTTATTTTCTCCCCCCACCAAGCGTGCCTCAAAGGGTTTAAAAGAAGCACTAGCTTGGACGCCATTTTTCTGCAAATAATGTAGCACGGCTGGGGCATTATAATCCTCCCAAGGAATCAAATAGGCGTATTGGGCCTTCTGAACTTGGCTTTTTTCAGCTAGTAAAGACTCTCGAGTTACTTTTTCTCCGGGATTTAGGGCTTGGTTGCTCCCTATATAGGGCATATTGTAAAAATTGGCTATCGACCAAGCCGAGGCATCGTAAAATACGCTATCGGTATATTCTTCATAGGTTTCAAAACAGGTTTGGACCATACGGTACTGGGCTTGATTGGTAGGTACGGCATAGGCGTACTCAGGCTGGAAAACTTTGCCGTTTTGGCTTAGACTGCGATTGAGCTTATACACGTCTACTTGGTGTAGGAGGAGTTTATCTACAAAGGCTTGGGTCCGGTTTTTATCGTGCGCATCCCCAAAAACATAGTACTTGATAGGATCTCGGCTGCTATTCTGCATAGCCGATTTAAAAAAGTCTTGTTGATATTGGTGTAGGTACTCCCGATTGGCAACTGCCGCTTCAACAGTAGCCATAGTACTGGTCAATTGGTTGCGGATGGTGTAAGCAAAGGTAATCTCTCCCGTGGGGGTTTTTTGGGCGTGCCCTCGGGAACTGGCCTGTTCAAAGAGAATCCCTAATCCTCCTTGAATATCGGGATAGGAAGAACCATAGCCCGGATATGTGCCATCAAAGACTTCTTTGGTAAAATACAGAGAGCCAATGGCATCTAAGTTTTTAGAAAAATATTCTGCAAAACGATCGTTGAGGGTAGTATAATTTTCCTTGGGCATAATGGGGTCTTTGGAACCATTGGCTTTCATAGGCTCAAAAAAGTAGGAGCTATTGGTGCCCATTTCGTGAAAGTCGGTGACCACATTGGGGTACCACTGGTGGTACCAGTTTAATTTGCCCCGGCTCTCTGGGTGGATTCCTAAAACCCAGTCGCGGTTTAAGTCAAACCAGTAATGATTGGTTCTTCCTCGGGGCCAGCCTTCGTTATGCTCAATATCCAAGGGGTCCTTTACTACCGGACTTCCTTTAAAAGCATTGGCCCAATGGGTATGACGGTCTCTTCCATCCGGATTGATGGTAGGGTCAATCATGAGGACAGATGAACGTAGGTACTCCAATACTTTGGGATTTTGCGAAGCGGTAAAAATATACGCACTTAAAATAGCCGCCTCGCCACCTGAGGGTTCATTTCCGTGAACATTATAGCCGAGGTTGACAAAAACGGGAAGCTTACTGAAGTCGGATGAGGTATTTCCCGGATCACACACTTTAAGATGTTCTTCTTGCAGTTGGGGAAGCCTCGAGAGATTGTCGGGGTCGGTTATGGTAAGGATTACCAAGGGGCGTAGTTCATAGGTCTTGCCGTATTGCTCGATACTGGCCCGCTTAGATTTATCGGCAAGCAAGTGCATATAGGCCACCATTCTAGCATGGTGCGTATGTTGGGTACCTATGGGGTATCCTAAAAACTCTTCGGGGCTGGGTATATTGTTGTCATATGGCCCATAAGGATCCAGGAAATAGTCTTGAGCCTGGAGTGCCGGCATAAGGCTTAGGAGCAGTGTGCAAATAAGTAAAGATACCTTCTTCATAATCCGAGAAAAATGTTGTTAATTCTTCAATTTAAGGATTATTCCGAAGAAGTATTTGGTGCAGATTATTTTTCCAGAGTAAATCTTAGAATCTTACCATTGCACCCGGATATTCATCAAGTCACACAATTTACCAAAGGCTCGTCGGAGCCTATCTATACGTTCATCTTCTTGGGCGTGGGCTTTCCAGCGGGGCACATAGGTATTGCACATCTTGAATACCAAATTTTGAGGTCTTTGTAGGTCAGGCTGAATATCAATTTTGTGCAACTCGTGAATGATCTCAATAATTTTATCAAGAAGCTCCGGCTGGCCCGGGATGTGGTAGAGGTCTTCTACCATTTCCAAAAGTCTTTTTTCGGCTAGGTGGCCAATCACATTATGGTCTAGCTCCACATGCCACTTTTTGGCGGTATCAGTAATTTGGCTAAGACGTTTGGGGTTCAAATTGCCATTTTGGAAAAAGTTCTCAATATCTTTATTGATAACTACTTGTACATTTTGCAGGAGGATGGGCGGTATCTGCATGTGCCCAGACTGCATAATATTCATCAAGTTGATATTTTTCTCATAGATGTTGTGGTAAGCATCTTCGGCATCCTCTAAGTTATCTCTTAAGATGTGCTTTACCACTTTGATTTTTTCATCTTTAAATAAATCCCATAAAGAAAAATTACGGAAAGGGAAGTAGCCTTGCATCACCTGTAACACTTCGGCAAAATTACTTTGCTTAAAGGCATATTTTATTTTCTCGGCCATTTGGAGATAATCAACCCGGGATAATTTGTTGGTAAAGCTCCCGATAATTTGGTGTTGGCCTAGGTATACCACCGCAAAACTGAAATACTGCTGGGATAAAGTAATTTTAGAATACACAGTTGTGCGCCCGATGGCCAAGCGTTGTATACCTAATCGGTGACGTTCAAAGTACTCATTCAGTACGGTATAATTGAGCACATCCATGGTTTCTGGCTCTTCAGCAAAGAGAGAAGCTACGGCATAGTGCATCCCTACTTTTTTCAAATCGATGCGGGCAGGAGCGGTAAAGCGACGATAAATTTCTGCTCCATCTTGATTTTCTGGTATATTGGAGAGGGCTTTTTGCAGATGCTCTAAAAAGGCCGGTTCGAGACTAACATCGGCTACTCTTTCGCACAATTGAATGGCTCGGTTGGCATATTGAAGCACTTGAACCGTCTCTATACCCGACACTTCGTCAAAAAACCAGGCACAGCTGGTAAACATGAGCAAGGCGTGCCTTTGCATTTCCAAAAGGCGCATAAAACGGGTTTTTCCGTGTTCGCTCAAAGGAACGACACTATTGTCCTCTATAAATGCCAAGGCATTTTCTTGATTTCGGTTCAAGATGACCTCAATGTAGCGGTTGCGTAGTTCCCAAGGGTTGGGGTTGTATGGAGACATTTCCTTCTCATAGAGACGAGCTATTTCGTCTCCCAGCCAATCTAAAGACTCTCGCAAAGGGGTACGCCATTCCTGATTCCAGTGCTGGTATCCCCCCGTATTACAGCCGCAATTGCTTCGCCAGCGTTCTACGCCGTGGGCACAAGACCAGGAGCTATTATCGTGAATTTCAACTTCGTATTCGGGCTCGTATAAAGATAGAAACTCACTGTAATTGGTAATTCGGGCTTGAGTAGACTCTTGGATTTGCCGTAGACAATAAGCCAGGGCCATATCGCCATATCGGTGATGGTGCCCGTAGCTTTCCCCGTCGGTAGCTACGTGTACAAGTTCAACCGAATCTTCTTCATCATTAAAGGAGTTAATGAGGTATTCGGCAAAATCTTTCCCATTTTTTAGTAATCCTTTAAAAGCAATGGCTTGTGATATGGCCCCATCGTAGAAGAATAGCGTAATACTACGGCCAGAAGGAAGTTGACAAATGTATGGTTTACGGGTATTGACCCCTTCTTGCCAGGTTTTGCCACCAATTTCCCGAAACCGTTTGGCTTGATTGGGGGCCAAAACGGTAAATTTGATGTTATGCTTGGCTAATATATCCAAGGTATCCAGGTCGGCGGCGGTTTCTGCCAACCACATGCCTTCGGGGTAACGGCCAAAGTGGCTCACAAAATCACGTATCCCCCATACAACCTGCGTTTCTTTATCCCGCTCACTGGCTAGGGGCATAATAATGTGATTATACACCTGAGCGATAGCCGAACCATGTCCATTGAAAAGCTCTTGACTCAATCGGTCACCCTCTTGAATAGCCTCGTAGGTATCTGGGGCTTGCTCTTTGAGCCAAGACAGTAGGGTAGGGCCAAAATTAAAACTAATCTTCCCGTAGTTGTTGACAATGTCAATAATTTTATTGCCCCCGTCTAAAATCCGAGAAACGGAATTAGGCCGGTAACACTCCGCATTGATACGCTCATTCCAATCATGGTACGGGTAGGCCGATTCTTGTAGTTCAATCTCCTCAAGCCAAGCATTTTCACGAGGCGGCTGATAAAAATGACCGTGAATACAAATAAATTTGCTCATATAAATCAGTAAAAGAAGGAAGCTACTATTCGGGTTCGCTTTTAAGTACAATTAGCCCCAAGGGGGGGAGGTTGAGGGTGACAGAGTTGGGCCGGCCGTGAGAGCCGACGGGTTCTCGTCGTATAACTTCTCGGTTTCCTACCCCACTTCCCCAATAATGGGTATCGTCACTGTTGAATATTTCCCGAAGGTTGTTACCCTCGGGTAGACCGATCCGGTAGGCATGTCGGGGTACCGGGGTGAAATTAGCAACTACCACCACTACATTTTCTTCAGAATTATTCCCTTTACGAATGTAGGCCAATACCGAATTTTGAGCATCCTGGTAATCAATCCACTCAAATCCGTCTTCGGCAAATTGCAGTTCGTGTAGGGCCGGTTCTTGGCGGTATAAACGGTTGAGGTCTGTAATTAGTTTCTGAACGCCCTGGTGAGGAGGATGGTCTAATAAATGCCATGCTAAACTAATATCGTGTTTCCATTCAGAGGTTTGACCAAATTCCCCTCCCATAAAAATTAAATTGGTGCCGGGGTGGGTAAACATGTAGGCATACAAGAGGCGCAAATTGGCGAAACGTTGCCACTCATCTCCGGGCATTTTACCTACTATAGACTGCTTGCCGTAAACGACTTCATCGTGAGACAAGGGCAGCATAAAGTTTTCGTGGAAGGCATAATGTAGGCTGAAGGTAATGCCGTTTTGATGATATTGCCGGTGTATCGGTTCTTTGGAAAAGTAATTGAGCGTATCGTGCATCCAACCCATCATCCATTTCATGCCAAAACCTAAACCTTCCATAAATACGGGTTTGGATACTCCGGGCCAGGCGGTCGACTCTTCGGCTATGGTTTGAACATCTGGGAAATTTTGGTAAACGGCTACATTAAATTCTTTAAGAAATTCTATGGCCTCTAAGTTTTCCCGGCCCCCGAATTGATTCGGGATCCACTCTCCTTCTTTCCGGGAATAATCTAAGTATAACATAGAAGCCACCGCATCTACGCGGAGTCCATCGGCGTGATATTGGTCCAACCAAAAAAGGGCATTGCTTATTAAGAAAGATCGCACTTCATTGCGTCCATAATTAAAAATATAGCTGTTCCAATCGGGGTGATAGCCTTTACGAGGATCTTGATGTTCGTAGAGGTGGGTGCCGTCAAAATAGACTAAGCCGTGGGCATCTCCTGGGAAATGGGAAGGTACCCAGTCTAAAATTACGCCAATTCCGGCTTGGTGAAAGGCATCGACCAAATATTTAAACTCTTGTGGAGTGCCAAACCTAGCACTGGGAGCAAAATACCCGGTTACCTGATACCCCCAGGAGCCAAAGAAAGGATGTTCCATGACCGGCATAAGTTCCACGTGGGTAAAACCTAGTTCTTTGACGTGGCCTACCATCTCTTGGGCCATCTCGGTATAATGGAGCGACCTGTTTTCTTCTTCGTATTTTCTGCGCCAAGAGCCTATGTGTACTTCATATACCGAAAAAGGCTTATCCAAACGATTGACTTGGGCCCGGGTTTGCATCCAGTCGTGATCTTGCCAATCGTATTCCAAGCCCCAAACAACCGAGCCTGTTTTGGGGGGTACTTCCCAGGCGGTGGCGAAGGGGTCTCCCTTTTCTAATACTTGAGCATCGGAGTTGGAGTATATTTTATATTTGTAAACATTGCCCGCCTTTACTCCGGGAATAAATCCTTCCCAAATACCAGAACTGTCCCAACGTACCTGTAAGGGATGTACTTGGTCATTCCAGTAATTAAAGTCGCCTACTACGCTCACTCTTTGGGCATTGGGGGCCCATACCGCAAAATATACCCCATCTTCTCCTTGATGGTTTATAAGATGTGCCCCAAGCTTTTCATAGATACGGTAGTGCTTACCGGTTTGAAATAAGTGGATGTCAAAATCGGTAAAAAGTGAGAAGGGAATCACGTTACTCATGGACAGGCATTAGAATAGGTGTAAACCAAAAATTAAGCACTATGATAAAGGGATTTGATACCAAGTAAGGAGGCAAAAAATACCCTAAAATAGATTTCAGCAGATCACCAATAATGCAGAAAAGTACTTATTTGGCAGGGGAAGGGCTTAGTAGCTGCTTCGCTTGTTCTACCCAATTGTCCTTCTCAATTTTGCCAGCCGTAAATTCAATCGCTTCTGTAAGCTTTTGGATTTCTTCCGGACCCATATTAGCAAGTTGCTGATATGTAAATATGCCCAAAGTATTTAGTTTTTCTTCCATTTGGGGACCTACTCCCCCGATTTTTTTTAAATCATCTTTGGAGTCGGCCTGGGCTTTCCCTATTTTACTAAAATCAAAGTCTTTGGCCCGTTCTTTTATTTTGTCTAAGAGCTCTTCTTTTTTAGATTTCGGAGCGGGTTTGGGTTGGGCTTCTGCGACTTTGGCCTGAGTAGATTTTTTTTCGGCAGGCGCCTTCTTTGTTTCTTTGGGAGGCTCCGCACTAACTTCTACTTTGGGAGAATCGGTTTTGGGGCTAGTGGGCTGGCTTGCCTTACTAGCTTTGGCCTTTTTCTTAGGGCTCGCCTTGGTATCGCGGGCTTCCAACCACTCGATGATACGGGGGCCTAACTCAGCCTGTGACCTTCTCCCCGTGAATACGCCAATGTGTCCTCCGGGAAACTCATACAAGGTTTTATCTTCGGCTCCTACCAGCTCATTTAGGGGCTTGGTAGAACTAGGGGGTACTAAATGGTCTTCTGAGGCATAAATGGTGAGTACGGGCATGGTAATGTTCTTCAGATCTACTTGATCTTCGCCGATCACCAATTCTCCTTTTACCAATTTATTTTGCTGATATAAATCTTTGATAAATTGTCGGTAGGTCTCACCGGCTTGATCAGGCATGTCATTGATCCATTTTTCCATGCGAAGGAAGTTCATTACTTTGTCTTCCTTGTCCATGATGTCATAGATGGTCTTTTGCTTACGCACCTGGAGCATAGGCTTCAACATTTTAAAACCTTGGTCTAGGAAGTGGCCCGGAATAAGTCCTCCAAAACCATCTACCATGGCATCTATATCCATATCTTGGGCCCAGGTAAAAAGAAGGCCATCTCGGGTAGAAAAGTCTACTGGGGTTACGAGGGTAACCATGTTTTGAATTTTCTCTGGATGCAAGGCACTGTATATACAAGTGAAGGTTCCTCCTTGACAAATCCCCATTATGTTGATTTTGTCTAGCTTGCGGCTTTCCCGTATAAAATCAACAGCTTCATCTAGATACCCATTGATGTAGTCGTTCATGGTTAAGTAGCGCTCATTGCGGGTCGGGTAACCGGTATCCAGAACGTAAATATCCAAACCGAGGCTTAGTAGCTTTCGGAAAAGGCTGCGATCGGGTTGGAGATCCATCATATAGTACCGGTTGATCAAAGCATAGGAGACAATCACCGGGGTTTTGATCTTGGGCTCTTCGCTTGTTTTATAATGGAAGAGCCGCACTTTGTCCATAGACCATACCAGCTCTTTTTCGCTGGCTCCAATCTCAAGTTCGTCTACATTCCCGAAGATCTGGCTTCCTTTGGTGAGTTTTTCACCGGTTTCACTCAGTTTTTCAAAAAATTCCTTAAATAGATTTTCCATTGGGGTAGAAGTTTGAGTTACGTATAATTTTGGGTGTTGCCTGTATTGAGAATTGGGAATTATTTAGGTTCTAATTGCGATTTGAGTTTCTTTTCCATGGCGCGGACCTTGGTTTTCAACTCGTGGATCGTACGGTTTAGTTCATCTAGCTCCGAACGGGGCACTACCGGTACTGGGGCGAGTAGTAGCTCCATTTGTTTATCCAGGCTTCCTTTGATCTCGAGACCTAAGGATAAGAGTTCACCTTGTAGTTTGGAGTATGAGACGCTCCCGAAAAGTTGGATCATATCGGCCTCCATCAGGTTGACCCAGGTTACATAAAATTCATCAAAGCTGATTAATTCGGACTTTTCGGCGGAGAGCTGCATGATTTTTTGAACAGCTTTCTCTATGGACTTTTGGCCAGATTGGTAGACCAAGTGTTGCATTTCTAAGCCTTTGATGTAGTAGATCGTGTACTTGTGTTGTACTTGGGTCATATGGCCGAACATTTCTTTTTCCCGGCCCGCCGGAATCATCGTGTAGTAGGGCGTGACAAATTTGTTAAAATGTTCGGAAAACTGCGCAGTAATTTGGGCTAAAGTTGCCAGGTTTTGATCAATTTGATTGCCGGAAAGCATTTGGGAGATTATTTCCGGTTGGAAGGGGAGGGAGGCTTTATTCCCCAGCATGTTGATCATAAGATCATTGTATTGCTTCATCATTACCTGGAAGTTTTTGGTTTTTTCCGGGTTCATGAAGTGAAAAATCCCGTTTAGTACTTCTTTGTACTTATTGGTATCGAGGATTTTCATGAGGGAGTCCAAGCCTACCGAATTGCTCTGCATCATCTTGTAGATGGGCTGCCAGAGCTCAAACATTTTCATGTAGGTGTTGGAGTTATTGATAATATTGGAGAAATTATTTTTTAAAAAATCAAAAGGATTGGGCTTGCCCGAAGCACTATCGGCATCGATATGCGTGAATAATTGATTGTAGATTTGGTTCCACTCATCGTAGAGCAATTGCATATTGGCAATGTACTTTTCTAGAGAGGCGTCGTCTGAGTTGCTGCTGGCATAATTGAGATATTCCATCCATTTTTTCCCGATCTGCATTTGGGATTCCATCCAGTTTTTGAAAAAATCTGGGGTGTTTTCTTGGTTGACCGGATCATTTAAGGCTTGCAGCATCGTGGTGGTTAAAGACTTTTGATTGTCAAACCACTGGTTGTATAACTCAACTGACTTTTCAAACACTTCACCATTATTGAGGGTCTCTTGGATTTTTTTAGAAGTGTCCATGAGATTGTCGACGAACTTGGACTGGGTGTTCATCCAGGCATCAAAAAAGTTTTTGGTAGTATCCATTTCGTTGAGATCTTGCGAATTTGAGGTTGGTCAAAGTTACGTACGGGTATTAAATTAGAAAAAAAAAATTGAATTATAAGCTCCAAAATCTCTCCTTGGGAAGGTTTACCTTGAAAAGATTCAATTAATTACAAAAAAGGTTATTTCTTTGTAGCCGGAATAAATGACAATTTTTCACCTAAGAGGGCTTCAAGGCAGTTTGTGGCTGAGGGATAGAGCGGCCTGTTTGAGCTCGCCGCTGGTGTGCGCGTGGGCCAGCGAGTAGCGAAAGCCCGACCTTCGGTTTGCGGGTTTGGCCTGGTGGTTTGGGCAAACCGAAGGGCAGCCCCCTATATTAAGAAAATGGATATGATCGAGTTGGAGGATTCTTATACGTACGAATTTCAATTTAGTCAGCAAGATGTAAACCGCTTTGCGGATGTGAGTGGAGATCACAACCCTATACATCTTGATGAGGAATTTGCTTCGCACACGATTTTTAAAAAACCGATTATTCACGGTTTTTTGAGTGGTAGTATTTTTTCTAAGGTATTTGGTACGCTCTTTCCTGGGCAGGGCACTATATATAAGAAGCAAGATATGGAATTTAAGCGGCCTATGTATGTTGATGTGGCGTATGAGGCGCTGTTTCGGGTGACTCATATTGACCGGGAGAAACACGAGGCTGTGGTGGAGACGATTATCCGGGACAAGCAGAGGAAAAAGGTGACCATTCAGGGGGAAGCCATCCTGGTACACCATAAAAAGATCTAATTTAAGGTTCTAAACGCATCCCCAGTACCAAGACATCGTCGGTAGCATTTTCTTTTCCTTTCCATTCTTCATAAACTTGGTCGAGATGGTCATGCTGTTCGGCCAAGGGTTTTTGGTGGATATCAAGGAAGAGCTGCCGGAGGTTTTTAATCATGAATTTCTTGTTTTCAGGCCCGCCAAATTGATCGGAGAAACCGTCGGAAAACAAGAATAAGTGGGTAGGGCGGTTTATGTGGATATGATGCCGGGTGAAGCGTCTTTCGGCTTCTTTTTGCTCTCCTCCAATCGGGGCCCTATCTCCTTTAATTTGATGAATTTGATTGTCTTGGATGTAGACCAAGGGGTTTTTGGCACCAGCAAACTCTAAAATCTGGGTGGCGGGGTCATACACACAGAGTGCCATATCCATGCCATCCCGATTACGTGACTCGGCTTGTTTGAGGGCTTCGCGGATGAGTAAATGAAGTTCGTTGAGGATTAAGTCGGGGCGGGTAATGCCTTTCTCGTTGACAATTTGGCCTAAGAAAGCGCTACCTAGCATAGACATAAAGGCCCCTGGCACGCCATGGCCCGTACAATCGGCTGCCGTAAAGATGTACTTATCTTCTTTTTCGGCGTACCAATAAAAATCACCACTTACAATATCCCGGGGTTTGAAGAGTACAAAAAAGTCGGGAAAATGATGCCTAATGCGGTCTTGCCGGGGCAAGATGGCTTCTTGTATGCGCTTAGCATAGTTGATACTGGAGAATATATCCTGATTTTTCTTTTCAATGATATCTTTTTGGCGAACGACCTCCCGGGTACGGTCTTTTACTTTCTGCTCCAAATTGAGGCGGTAGTTCTCAATTTCCATGATATCAGAGTAGGAACGCAGGCTGGTAGTGATGGTTGTGAAAAGCTTCTTGTCGGTGAGTTCGGTTTTATTTTTATAGTCGTTGATATCGTATTTGATAATCACCTCTTCTTCGGGGGCTTCCCCGGGCTGGCCCGTACGTAGGATGATCCGGATAAACTCATTGCTTAAATCCTGACGTATTTGCTCAATAACTTTCAAGCCTGCATCATTGCTCTCCATGACCACATCGAGAAGTATCAGGGCAATATTTGGATTGTCTTGTAAGGTGGTAACGGCTTGGGGGCCATTATAAGCGTGCAAAAATTTAAGTCTCCTACCTTTATACCGATAGTCGCTTAAGGCAAAGCGCGTGACATTATGCACTTCTTCCTCATCATCTACGATCATAACGTCCCAGGGGTCCAGCTCTGGTTCTTGTGAACTTTCCCCTCCCTCTTCGGCAAAAAGACCTTCTTCCTCCTCAGAGTAGTCGGCAAATAATAAATCATCGTCTTCGTTCAACATACTGGCTTATCGTTTGAGGATCAACAATTTTTAGATTAAGCTTGTAGGGGTATTTCAAATTTAAAGTGCACTCCTTGTCCAAGCTTGGAGTTGAGGTCAATTTTACCTCCTAGCTTCTGAACCACTAAATTATATAAAATATTCATACCAAGACCGGTTCCTCCCCCGTCTCGATTGGTAGTGAAAAAAGGTTCAAAAACTCGATTTTTAATTTCTTCCGACATCCCATTTCCATTGTCGGTATATTCAAAAATCAACGTATTGTATTCTTTGCGGGCTTTCATACGAATTTCCCCTTTTTCTCTTCCCTTAAAACCGTGGATGAGCGAGTTCATCACTAAGTTAGTCACAATTTGGGAGTATGCCCCGGCATAGCTATTGATCTCTAGATTGTCATCGGCATCTAAGCTTACCGCGTAAGGCTTATTTTTAAACTCAGGGTTTAAGGCCATGATCGTTTCTTCCAGGTACTCTTTTAGGTTAAAAACGCGGCGGTCTTCGGAGGACTGCTCAACCGCGACTCGTTTGAAGCCCTGAACCAGATCGGCTGCTCGTTTGAGGTTGGTGACAATGATCCGGTTGCCTTGCTCTACCGTATCGAGGTATTCACTCAGGTCTTTCCGTTTCATCTTGCCGCCTTGGTATAAGCTTTGGAAGTTTTGGGTTTTGCTATCCAATCGAGAAGCTGCGGTCACACAAATTCCTACGGGGGTATTGATTTCGTGGGCCACCCCGGCTACGAGGTTTCCTAAAGCGGCCATTTTTTCAGATTCTACCAATTGTTCTTGGGCGGCATTCAGGATTTCGTAGGTTTCTGAGTTTTTGAGGGCAATGTTTACGTAGGAAGCCAAGGTTTTGATGGTGTTGATGTGTTGGTGATCATAGGCATCTTTAGAACGGCTATACACCCCCACAGCCCCGATGGTTTTCCCATCTTGTACTAAGGGTTGGTAAATCATGGAGTTAAAAAGCGGGTTAACCGAGTAGGAATCCAAGCCAAAACCTTGCAGTTCGCTTTTATTATTGATCATAATTACCCGAGAGTTTTTGATAGTCCAGATAGCGGGGTTGGTATCTTCGTTCATGGATACCTTGATCAAGGGTTTTTTCTTTTGTAATTCGGTATTAAACATGTACTCGATATGGTTTTTTTCCGGGATGTATTTTGATACCCGAAAGCCGTCGGCCGGCATAAGCTCGTTGACATAGCCGTAAAACGTGTTTAATACTTCTTGAAAATCCAGGGTAGAGGTAATACTCTGCCCAATCCTGCTTAGAATAGCGATTGTCTCGTAAGATTTTTGGAGTGCATTGGTTTGCTCTTCCAGCTCCAAGGCCTGTTTTCCTAAATTATCGCGTTGGCTTAAAATCTCTTCTTGTTGTTGCTTTAGCTCTTCGTTTTTCTCACCAAGCTCGGCATTTCGAATTTCAATTTCTTCCTGTTGCAGCAGGATCTGTTTGTACTGCTTGTCCACCTTTTTATGCTGCTCTTGCAGGTTGTCCATGGATAGCTGTATCTTTTGCTTTTGATCTTCAATCAACTCGTTTTGTTTGCGTATTTCGGCATTTTTGGTGGCCAAATTAGCTTTTTGCTCTTCTAAGAGAAGATTTTTTTGCCTTGTTTCAAACATCAGGCGAATAAATAAGAACATCAGGATCAAAACGACTCCCAAACCCACGGCCAAAAATATAGTAAAGCGTTTTTGGGCCTCGGCCTGGGCATTGAGAGATTTTTGGATAATGGAGGCCTTGTTGAAGGCAGTCCCCGTAGACTGGATAGATTTTTCGGAGTATTCAAATGCTTTTTCCTGATCGCCGGCTTCAAAAAACACCTCGGCCAGCGAACCTGCTACTTCTTGGGCCTTGGGTTTATTGTTCATTTCTGTGTAAAGCGCATAGGCTTTTTCGTAATATAGGGCAGCGGAGTCAAGGTACTCATCCAACTTTAGATAAGAATATTCCCGGTAAAACCGGGCATAACTGCTGTAGCCATAGGCAAGCAAGGATTTGTCGTCCAGTTCCTCAAAAACGTGCAGCGATTTTTGATAAAGGTTTATGGCCACGTTCAAATCGGTATTATCGCTCATTTGGTAGGCGATGTTGGCCTGATTGAGAAGCGCTCTTCCTGTCCCGGCTTTTTCCTCCATCATACCGGCTAAGTTATAAGCTTGCCTAGCATATTGGTTAGAAAGTTGTATCTCACCCAATTCAAAATGCCCTTCTGCCAAGGCATTATACAAGTCAATCCGGTCCTCATTGCTCGCGGTCCGGGCCAAAGCAGTCCGCAAACTGTCTACCCGGTTACATTGGGCCTGAATTGTCGCACTAGCAATCAATAGCAGGGCGATTATAAAAAAAATAGTTCGATTCATAGCTTATAGCCAATAGCCTAAAAATTGATGGGCACGCAGCCTCCGGATGGGAATAACTACCGGAAATGGCCTTAAAAATTGTACAGAGGGCACTCAATCTTCCATCATGAACGGAAATTGAGTACTTCTATCCAAAAGATGAACGTAAAAAGTTTCACCCAATGGCATACGTTTCAGAAATCGCTCCGAAAATGTGCTAATTTCACTCCAAATATATGTAAATACTACTGGGTAAGCTAAGCGGTGGATTTAGTGCATTTTCCTTGGCAATTCACTGCCCCCGGTAAACATGGTATGGGCCCCTGCGCTAGGCATAGGTGTTTAACATGACAGGCATGATCAACATCAGCACCTCTTCATCAGGATCTTTTTCGGTAGGCACCAGTACACCGGCCCGGCGGGGAGTAGACATAGAAAATTGCACTTCCTCAGCTTGCAGGTTACTGACCATTTCAATCAAAAATTTAACGTTAAAGCCAATTTCCATATCATCCCCTTGGTAATCGGAGGGTAAAGATTCGTGGGCCTCATTGGAAAAATCTAAATCTTCGGCAAAGATTTGAAGTTTTGAGGCTTCTAATTTAAACCGTATTTGATTGGTGGTTTTATTCGAGTAAATAGACAAACGGTCTAATGAATTAAGCAACTCACTCCGGTTGATCATTAAAATATTAGGATTATCCTGGGGGATCGCATTTTCAAAATCTGGGAAAGTCTCATCAATCAATCGACAAACCAGGCGAAACTGGTCAAAGGCAAAAAAAGCGTGTGAATCATTAAACTCCGTCTTGACGCCTGTCTCATCACCAGGCAAAGTAGATTTGAGTAGCCCCAAAGCCTTCTTGGGAATAATAAGCGAGCGGCTGTCTTGGGATTCCAAATCCCGTCTTTGGTATTTTACCAGGCGGTTTCCATCGGTAGAGACAAAGGTTGTCAGCCCTTCTTGGATATTGACATACAATCCCGTCATGGCCGGGCGAAGGTCATCATTGCTGATGGCAAAAAAGGTACTGGTGATGGCCAAATTCAATACCGAAGCAGGTATGGCTAAGCTACTGGCTTCCTGGGCTTCCGGGATACGGGGAAAGTCATCCGAATTTTCTCCGGTAAGCACATAGCGCCCATTATACGAGGTGATTTCAAAGCGTTGTTCCTCTTCGTCTATCTCTATACTCAAGGGTTGCTCAGGCAGCTTACGAAGGGTATCCAACAATTGACGGGCCGGTACCGCAATACTGCCGGTTTCATTGGAGTCTACCTCTACTTCGGCCACCATGGAAATATTAGAATCAGTCGCGCTGGCGGTCAGTTTTCCTTCCTCGATCACCAAGAGGAAATTTTCTAAGATAGGAAGCAAGGGGTTACTGGGGATTACCCCGCTCATAGCGGAGAGGTTTTTCTGCAATAGGGTTGAGGAAACAGTAAATTTCATACGCTTTGTTTCTAGGCAAATAAAAATTAGGACTGAATTGCTTTTAGTATATTCTTCAAATTTATATCATAATCCCCTAAATAATACAACACCTTCGTCGCAATTTCAAGGGCCTCACGCAAACATATTCCTTAGCCTCTTCATTCTCAGTCAATTGATTTTTTCGAAAATTTGGGGCTGCCCCCGGCGATTCACATATTACCCGCTACATGAGTAAGTGCCGCCGGGGTCGGGCTTTCGCTACTCGCTGCCTCTCCCCACAGCCCAACACGAGCTCAAACAGGCCGCTCTATCCCTCAGCCATTCTGAAAACTTGAAATCAATAGGAAGCTTAATATGATTATAAATTGTCTGCAAAAAGTACTTCTTTAGCATTTAGGATATAATGTACTCATTTTTTTGATCTATTAAGCGTTCCCATTGATGCCCCAACTCCTTGTATGCATGCTGATCTTGTTTTTCTTTCCTTTAGGGGCTTATTCCCAATTTCCAAAATTACAAGATGCTTTGGACGAACTAGACTCTGTTATTGAGTTACGGAATGCGTATGAAATTAAAAAAGATCAAAAAATACAGTCCTTAAAAGAGCGCTTACACGAAGAAAAAACGCGCGAATCATTGCCCCAACAATATGAATTGATCAGCCTTATCCTCGAGGAGTATGAAACGTACATTTACGATTCGGCCTATGTCTATACCCAAAAGCTCTATGAGCTAGCCAAACAAATGAAAGACCCCGGCTTTATTCGCTATGCCCAACTGAAATCAGGTTATGTTTTATTAACGGCTGGTATGTACAAAGAAGCTTTGGATACCCTTGAAATGCTCCAAATACCGTTTCAAGAAATAGATCTCGATCTAGCCATTAGAAGTAATACTGCTGCTCCAAAATCCCAGGATGTTATGGATAAGGTGATGTATTTTAATTATTTGGCCCGGGCTTATTTTGATTTGGCGGCTTACCATGAAGATGACCTGTACTCCAATCAATACCAGAACTTAGGAAGTCAATATTGTGACTCAGTAGTGGACTTAGTAGGAGACGAATCTCCCCAAAGTCTCGGTTCTAAAGCATTTCGCAGCCTTCAATTAGAAAATTACCCGCAAAGCCGAGACTTATACCGCAAACTAAAAAAGGATTTTACCCTGAGTGAGCACGAAAAGGCCATGACGAATACAAGCCTAGGAAGGAGCATTCAAGCTCTGGGAGATACCAGTGAAGCTATGCTCTTGTACATACATGCGGCTATCCAAGATATCAAAACGGCCACCAAAGAAACCTCCGCCCTTAAAAATCTGGCCGAGCTATTATATCAGAAAGGATATGTGGAGTATGCTCACCGCTATATTTTACTGGCCTGGGAAGACGCAAAATTTTTTGGAGCGCGCCAGAGAACCTTACAACTATCTCCCTTAATCCCATTGATCGAGTTAGAAAAACTCAAAAAAGCGGAGCGTCAAACCAATCGCTGGTACCACTTTGCCTTAGTTTTTACAGGCTTATGTCTCGTGATATTGGTATTTGCCTTGATTATTTTCGTGCAAAATAAACGCTTAGAGCGTGCCCGAAAAGACATCAGTCAAAGCCATGATGAGCTGAGTCTACTAAATGAGCAATTGCAAGAAAACAATAGAATCAAAGAAGAGTACATTGCGTATTATTTCAGTTTGAGCTCAAGGTACATTGAGCACTTAGATGAGATTAAAAATCAAGTCTTAGATGATTTGTTAAACAAACGCTATGATCAGATCAAAAAGACGGCCCGCAAGCTTGACCCTAAAAACGAGCGTAAGGAGTTGTTTCACAATTTTGACATAATATTTCTGAAGATTTTTCCCGATTTTATCGAGAAGTTTAACCTCCTATTTGAGGAAAAAGACCGAATATCCCCCTCCGAAGGCAGCCTCCTAAATACAGACCTCCGAATTTATGCCCTCATACGGATGGGACTTTCGGACAATGCCCAGATTGCAAAAATCCTCAACTTCTCTGTAAACACTATCTACGCTTACAAGACTAAAATAAAAAACAAGTCCCGGGTCCCTAATGAAGGTTTTGAGGCACATATCTTGGCCATTCCTTCCGTTTAGAACCCTTTTACATCTTAAAATGGTAATATTCTATCTATATTTTTTTATTTTTTTTGCTTCCTAATTACCTATGGGTCAATTGCTTGAAAGAAAAATGAAAAAATTTCATCTATATATTCATTTTATCGTTTGCCCCCTACTAAAATCTCATCTAGATTTAAGTATAAAAAATCTGTGAATCGTTCTATATCAACCGATAGAGCAAATTGCACCGACTTTGTTAGAAAGCCACAACATTTCTGATAAAGTAATGAGACTACAAGGATCCCCTGCTTTTTAAAATATCATGAAGTATGCCGTGCTTTAAGAATACCCAAGGATGACTCACGAAATTTCTTTCCAAGGCAATCAAAATTTTTTACAACTAAAACTAATAATTAAAATCACTATGAAACACGCGTGCCTAAAGTATTGGGGCTTGTTCTTGTTGCTGGGCTTTTGGCTTCCAGTACAAGCACAATCACCCTACGCAAGCCTAGGCATCATTGGTTCGGCGACCCCGCAAGGCTGGGACGCCTCAACACCTATGGTGCAAGATGAAAACAATCCTCGTATTTGGAGATTGGATGACCAGGAATTGGGGGCTGGCGAATTAAAATTCCGGGCCAACGACGCCTGGGACGTCAACTGGGGGGGGAGTGATTTCCCCCGAGGAACTGCCAGTCTGAATGGCCCGAATATGGTCATCAATCCGGGTACCTATCATATTGCTTTTAATGACGAAACTGGAGACTACAGTTTTAATGACGTGGAGGTGCCCACTTACGGAACGGTAGGCATTATTGGCTCTGCCAGCCCTTCAGGATGGGATGCTTCTACTCCTTTAAACCAAGATCCACTAAATCCGCACCTATGGACTTTAGACGAAATTACTTTGACCGAAGGGGAGATTAAATTTAGGGCAGATAATGATTGGGCGGTAAACTGGGGGGGAGGTACATTCCCTAGCGGAACCACTTTCCTCAATGGTGATAATATAGTGGCTGAGGCGGGCACGTATTCCCTTAGCTACAATGACGAAACAGGAGAGTTTGCTTTTGATAACAGTGCTGAATCGCCGGTTCCAGGATTTGAGACGATTGGAATTATTGGTTCTGCCACGCCTTCAGGATGGGACGCCTCGACTCCTTTACAACAAGATGCCAATGACCCCAACCTCTGGACTTTAGAAAATCTAATCCTGGTTGATGGGGAAGCCAAGTTCCGGGCCAATAATGCCTGGGATGTCAACTGGGGAGGAAGTGACTTCCCGAACGGTACGGCTACTTTAGATGGCCCCAATATACCCGTAACAGGCGGCACCTACCATGTCACCTTCCACGATGAAACGGGAGCCTACACGTTTATAGATGCTAGTGCTCCCACCTATGAAACCCTTGGGATTATTGGCTCAGCGACCCCTCTGGGCTGGGATGCTTCTACGCCTTTGGTGCAAGATGCCAATAACCCCCACCTTTGGACTTTAAATGGACTTGATTTAAGCAATGGAGAAGCCAAATTCCGGGCTAATGATGCCTGGGATGTCAACTGGGGAGGCAGTGACTTCCCGAACGGTACGGCTACTTTAGATGGACCTAATATTCCGGTAAACAGTGGCACCTATGATGTCAGTTTTAACGATATTACAGGAGAGTATTCCTTCTCCGAGCTTAGTGGCACTACGTATGAAACTGTAGGAATCATCGGATCGGCCACGCCCTTGGGTTGGGATGCCTCTAGCCCGATGCAACAAGATGTGAATAACCCTCATATCTGGCGTTTAATTGGCTTTACGCTCGTGGATGGAGAAGCGAAATTTCGGGCCAACAATGCCTGGGACGTAAACTGGGGAGCCAGTGATTTTCCCGCTGGAACCGCTACCCAAGATGGCCCTAACATTCCAATTACGGCAGGTACTTATACCATCACATTTAATGATCTAAGCGGGGCCTATACTTTTGAAGCCCTTACAGGCCCAACCTACGAAACTGTAGGAATAATTGGTTCCTCAACCCCCTTGGGCTGGGATGCCTCTAGCCCTATGAATCCGGATGCCCTAAATCCTCACCTATGGACATTGACCAATTTTATATTGACCGATGGAGAAGCTAAGTTCCGGGCCAACGATGCTTGGGATGTTAATTGGGGAGCTGCTGATTTCCCCTCAGGCTTAGCTACTTTGGATGGCCCAAATATTCCCGTTACAGCCGGGACCTATGACATAACGTTTAATGATCTTAGCGGTCAATACAGTTTTGTAGAAGTATTGGGGGGGGATAATCCGATTGTCCAGTTAATTCCTGAGCTTCCCACCCCTAATCAAGAAGTCACTTTAATCTACGATGCTACCCAAGGTGTTAGTGGTTTAATTGGAGCCGAGAAGGTGTATCTCCACTCTGGAGTGGTGATTTCTGGCCCGGACGGACAGGTTTGGACCCATGTGGTTGGTAATTATGGCCAAGATGATGGGATTGGGGAGATGAGCAAGGTGCCCGGCGAGGACAATAAGTGGCAAATTACCCTAAGCCCCAGCATTCGAGAGTATTATACAGTTCCTAATGATCAAGTTATATTCCGCTTGGCCATGGTATTCCGGAATGCTGATGGGTCCCAAGAAGGAAAAAACAACAGTAATGGCGATATTTATATTGATATTGACCCCGGCACTTTTGTACAATTTACGGCACCTATTGGCAATGAAATTTTCGCAGTGAATGGTTCGGATGTTACCCTCTCCGCGATTAGCTCCAATCCGGCCGATGTGATTACAATGTATGTCGATGATCAAGAGGTAGCTTCCGAAGAAAATGCCACAGAAATTTCCTACACCTTTCCAGCAACTACCGCTGAGACTTTTAACGTCCGGGTAGAGGCTCAAGTAGGTAGCCAGACCGTATCCAGTAGTAAGGATATCACCTTAAACTTGAGGGCTGCCAACCAAGTAGCGGCATTACCCGAAGGTTTGCAAAGTGGTATAAACTATGACCCCAATGATGCAAGTAAAGCTACGCTGGTTTTAACGGCCCCAGGTAAAGAATTTGTCTTTTTAGTGGGAGATTTTAATAACTGGACCATTGACCCAGCCTACCAAATGAACCAAACCCCCGATGGGGAGAAGTTTTGGTTAGAATTGACAGGGCTAACTCCTGGGCAAGAGTACATATACCAATATTGGGTAGATGGTGTCATTAAAGTGGGCGATCCTTTTGCCGATAAAGTGATTGACCCGGTGTACGATGCTGAAATTACGGAAGATATTTATCCCAATCTTATCCAGCATCCCCAGCCCCAGCACGGCATTTCAACCGTTTTTCAGACGGACCAAGCGTCTTATCAATGGACTTATCCAGAGCCGGTTGGTGGGCACCCCCGCAAAGAAGACTTAATGATTTATGAGCTTTTGGTACGAGACTTCGTAGGAAGCCACTCGTATAAAGATGTTATTGACTCCTTGGATTACCTGCAAAACCTAGGTGTCAATGCCCTGGAATTAATGCCCATCAACGAGTTTGAGCTAAATGAAAGCTGGGGTTACAATCCCTCATTTTATTTCGCCCCCGACAAATACTATGGTACCAAAGACGACTTGAAGGCACTGATTGAAGCCTGCCACGAAAGAGGAATGGTTGTCCTTTTGGATATCGTTTGGAACCATAATTATGGGCAATCCCCCTTAGTTCAAATGTATTTTGACAATACCCTGGGACGTCCTACGCCCGATAGCCCTTGGTTTAATGAGGAATCACCCAATCAAGTATTTTCCTTCGGTTTTGATTTCAATCACGATAGTCCATACACCCGAGACTTGATGGACCGGGGAAATCGCTATTGGCTGGAAGAATACAAGTTTGATGGCTACCGCTTTGACTTTACCAAGGGTATGACCAATACTCCTGGGGATGGGGGAGCTTTTGATCAAGCCCGAATTGATATTCTAAAACGTATGGCCGATGTAGTATGGCAGGCCGACCCCCATGCCTATGTGATCCTGGAGCACTTTGCCGATAACAGCGAAGAAATTCAACTCTCTAATCATGGCATTATGCTTTGGGGGAATATGAGCTTTACCTACGGAGATGCCGTAGAAGGGAATGTTGGGGCCAATTTTAGTGACGCTTTGTCTAGTAGCCGAGGCTGGAATGATAAGAACCTCGTTAGCTATATGGAAAGCCACGATGAGCAACGTATGGTCTGGCATGGTATCACCGAAGGACTTTCTGTGGGAGAGTACAATGTCCGGGATACCAGTATAGCCATAGAGCGAACCAAGTTGGCAGCAGCTTTTATGTATACATTGCCCGGAGCTAAACTCATGTGGATGTTTGGAGAGTTGGGCTATGATGTAGATATCAACTTTAATGGCCGGGTAGGCAATAAACCCTTACCTTGGGGTGAAGGAGGTTTAGGATACTACGAAGATCCGGAGCGCCAAAAACTCTTGAAGGTAATCGCTGCCATTAACAAACTAGTTAATGAAAACCCGGATGTCTTTGAGGATGGCGGTTTTGACTGGACCCCTAGCGGACAGCTCCGCCAGATTAACTTTACCAGTGGGGGCATGAATGTTACCGTCCTGGGCAACTTCGGCCTGAGTAGTGGGAGTTTCTCCCCCGGATTTATTCATACGGGCACGTGGTACGATTACTTTGGTGGAGGGGCTCCCTTGGAAGTAAATTCACTAGAACAGTCGGTTGATTTAGTGCCAGGTGAATTTCATATCTATACCGACCAACCTGTGGATTACCCAGAAGTAGGCTTGGTTAATTTCTTTGAAACCGCCTTAAATGTTGAGCCCGGGCAATTTACTGCCGATGATCGTGTCAAGATCACTTTTAACGCCGGGGCGGCGGGCACTGCAGGAACCCAAGGACTTGTAGGAGCAGAAAAAGTATATCTCTACGCCGGAGTGGTAAAAGACTCCCCAAGCGGTACTACTTGGGAGAACATAGCGGGCAGCCCAAATCAAGATAATGGCATAGGAGAGATGAGCCGGGTTCCCGGAGAAAACAATAAATGGACTATTAGCCTTCGGCCCAGAGAATACTTTAACTTGGGTGAAGAGGAGACAATTTATCGTATCGGAATGTACTTCCGAGATGCCAAAGGCCAAAATTTAGGTAAATCTAGTACGGATGAAGATTTTTATCTTCTCGTAAGCCAAGGGCAAACTGCAGTAAGCGTTACACCGGCCAGCTTTGATGCGGATACCGAAGTCCGTATAGAGTTTGATGCCAACCAAGCCGACCCCGCTGGCACAGTAGGCTTAATTGGAGCAAGTAAAGTATACATGCACTCGGGAGTGGTACTCAACGATACGGACTCACCGGGTGGAGGCGATTGGCGTAATGTGGTAGGTAATTGGGGACAGGACGATGGAGTAGGGCAGATGACCCCTGTTGAAGGGGAAGCCAATACATGGGAAATTACCTTAACCCCGCGTCAATATTACAGTATGGCAGAAGGCGATGAATTGTTTTACTTGTCTATGGTGTTCCGTAATGAGAATGGTCAAGCGGAAGGAAAAGGCCCAGGTGGCTCCGATATTTTTATCCGAGCTCAGGAAGATTCACCCTTGGCACCCACAGGTATGGGGGCAGCGTTTAATCCGCAAGGAGATATAGAAGTATTCTGGTTGGATACTTATGAGGGAGAGCTGGGTTATATCTTAGAACGCTCCTTGAACGGGGGCGATTTTAAGGTAATCGCCACCCTATGTGAAAATGAAAATTTCTTCACGGATAAGCTGAGTGTAATTGCTGGTACAATTACCTATCGGGTTAAGACCATTACGGCATTTAACGGAGATTCACCTTATAGCCCAGAAGCAAGTCTAAGTCAAACGGGCGTAATTGGGTTCCGACTGATTGACGCTGGCAGTGAATTAGTCTTGGCCGAAATTCAAGACGGAGAAACGGTTCCCGTGTTTGATTTGGCCAATCGCCAATTGGCCATTGAGGCAGTGAACAATCCTGCGGCAGTAGGGAGTATGCATATGCTCATGCATGGCCCGCAGGTGAGTATTGACCGAACGGACAATGAATCCCCTTACGCTTATTTTGGAAATATTGGGCCTAATTTCCTGGGCCGCACGCTAGAAGCAGGAACCTATAGTGTTGAGGCGACTCCGTATACTATGCGTAACCGTAGAGGAGATGCTGGCAATACACAATCCATCAGCTTTACCCTGGAAGAAGCCTTGGTGCCAGACTTGGATGTGCAAGATGTGTTGATTTACAATGCAGATAGCGATGAATTGCTTCAAACGCTTCAAGAAGGAGATACGCTACAAGTAGACCCCAATAATCCTTTTGCTATCGGTATCGTAGCCCTCGCCGATAAGGTATCGGTGGGTAGTGTGGATATGGATTTACAATCGGATATCAGCTTCCAACGTTTGGAGAGTTTCGCTCCATTTAGCCTATTTGGGGATAATGGGATTAAAGATATTCTGGGTATCACCCTAGCTAATGGCAGCTATACGCTGACCGTCACTCCGTACGCCGAAAAAAATGGGGGAGGGGAAGCTGGAGTACCTCGCATTTTCCACTTTGTCGTGGAAGGGGGGGCCGTGAACCCGAATCTGGATGTAATGAGCTTTAGCTTATTTAATGCCGATACAGATCAAGCTATTGCGGGATTTGACCCTATGCGCGATGGGGACGAAATTAATGTAAATACCTACCGAAGCCGATTAAACTTGGTAGCTAATACAGACCCTATGCAAGTGGGAAGTGTAAACCTAAGCCTAAGCGGCCCCATAAATGCCACGAAAATCGAAAACGAAGCCCCTTATGCCTTGTTTGGAGATATAGCCGGCGATTTCTTTGGCAGAGGACTCCCTGTGGGATCTTACACACTCAAAGCCACAGCGTATACAGAGCCGAGTGGACAAGGTGAAATTAGTGCTACGTCCCAGATCAGTTTTAGCGTAGTAGACCAAGAGGCCTTGCAGATAGGGCCTAACCCAACTACGGGTACGCTGCAGGTAATCATCCAAGAAGAAGGGGTTTTGAAACTACTCAACCCCCAAGGAAGGGTGATTTGGGAAGCCCCGGTCAAGCTTGGTGAAAGCCAATACCTGGACTTGAAATCTCAAGAAAACGGTTTGTATATGCTTCAGTTGGAGACAAGTGAGAAAATACACCGCTTCCGCGTCTCGAAACAATAATACATCCTTTTTTGAACCAAAGTTTAAAAACCGAGGAGATTATATCTCCTCGGTTTTTTTTATGGTAAGCAAAAAATACGTGTTGGAGCATTAGTTGTCTTGTTAATGACCTGATTGGCTACGGGAAACTGGGCAAAATTTAGTATATTATAGTAACCGAATATCTTTCAAGCAAAAACTATTCTGCCAACCTTTAACCTGTTGTCTATGAGCCTTTTACGTTTGATGTTTCTGTTCCTGATTGCCAGTTTTACGACTACCTTGCCCGCTCAAGTTTTACAAGGCACCCTTAATAAAGATCTCAGTGTCAGTAATAATGACTTACAAAATAAAGTGCTGAGCCAGGGCACAAAGGTAGATGTAATTCATTTTAAAAATGATAAAGTAAGAATTAGACATTCTGGAGGCTTTTTTAATTTAATAGATAGAGATGATATTCAAATTGATAAGATTCCTGATGATTTTATCAGTCAGCTTTGGTACTATGAGCTAGCTTCCCGAAGGTGGAGGGTTACTCCAGCAAAAGCCAATCTTCGTATTCAATTATTTAAGGTCACGGCCAATTTTGTAAATCATTTGGAGGAAGAACAGGGGTTTATGGATAATCTTTTTGTCGTGGACTATTTATATAGGGTCTTGGCCAAGGTAATACCCCAGGGATTGCCCCGCTCTTCCTACACAAAATTGGAGATTAAAGTATTAAAAGAGTCCCGCCCCTATCAGTACACCGCCGATCAAGGCTTGATCATTTTGAGCACAGGCCTGATTGGCTTGTGCCGCAGTGAAGAAGAACTCCAAATGCTTTTGGCAAAAGGGGGGTTGCAGATCTTACTTAAAACTCAAAATTACTTTGTTTTTAATTCTTTTTCGGGGACTTCAGAAAACCTGAGCCCCATGAGAGAAAGTGTGCAAGCCAGTGAAATTCTATATAACAACCTGCATATGATCCATAGCTATGCCGCCAAGGAATGGGTCAGTAGGTTTCAAGCTGGGGCCTTTAATTTTTATAGCACCAAAAATGTACCAGACAATCCAAGAGTTAGCAGACGTATCGATACGGCCCAGACTACCTTGCTCAGACGTTATGCCCAACAGGCCAATTTTGAGAATGAATGGGCGTATTTTGATGGTATGCAACGTTTGGTAGACTACTTTGAAGGAATTGATCTAAGTGAAGAGTTTGCTACTCAAGGCAATTTCCCTTGGCGTCAATATAACTTATTTAATAATATAAATAGTAAAGACTATCAAACCCGATATGATGCCAACTTTGACTGGATGATAGTCGATTTATTGGCAGAAAATGCTTCTCTGGAGTTTGATGAGAAACACTATTTTTATGCGCAGGCTTTTCTTGATAGAGTTTAGAAAGTTCAAAAATTATCGGGACGGGAATTATTTCTACAAGCGCTTATCTTAAGACAAACCCAAACAAGTAAGGAATCTTCCCGGGAGGCATTGGAAATTCTGGACATAGTCCAAAATAGGAATAATTCCTTCCCCGCTGAGGTTTTTAAAGAAGAGGCCTTACATCATTTTCGCTTGGAAGAATACACGCATGTACTTAAGAGTTTAAGAAACAACCGAGATAGGTTACTTGCCCCCTTGCCCGGGGAAGAAGTTGATACGGAGGAGCTAGTTTGGGTGGAAAGCCAAATCCAGAAATTTGAAAGCATGGTGTCCGCCGAATGATCCCTTGAGTGATGTACGTAGGCGATTCAGGCTTAGGGATAGAGCGGCCTGTTTGAGCTCGTGTTGGCCTGGCGGGAAGAGGCAGCGAGTAGCGATAGCCCGACCCGGGCCCTCCTTTTTTTTATGGTTGAGCTATACTTCAAAGCCCGGGTAAGCCCCAAAACGCATAATTAGGAAGGTCGTTTACTAATTTTATCGGGGAGCTTACTAAGCCTTTTCGGCAATTAACAAGATGTTTTACTCGTATTCGAGCATCATCTCCTATATTTACAGGCATAAACCATTGAAAAACCTATCATGATATCAAAGTGCCTGAAAACCGTAGGGGTGCTCCTATGTCTTATTTGGAGTGAACCTGTATGCGGACAAGGGTTTGTGGAAGACCTTTTAGAACTATTTGAAATCGAGTTAAACAAAGGCGTAGTCGCCCGGGACCCGCAGCGTTATCCCGCCAAATTGGTACTGGCCCCGATTGTAGCCTTTGAGCCTGCTACCAATTGGGGAGCCGGCGTAGGGGCTAAAATTCTCTTCAAATTCAAAGGGGCCGGGGAAGAGACCCGAACCTCCAATATGCCCATCTCCCTCTTATATACTTTAAACAATCAAGTAATCTTAGGTTCTGGGTATACCATCTTTTTTAACCAAGAAAAATGGTACCTAACGGGTAATTTAGGCTTTTCCATTTTCCCGCAGTCATACTACGGAGTGGGGCCCCTTACCTTTGAGCGTGACGAGGAAACCTTCTCCTTTAATAATTACCTAATCGAGCCTTTGCTGTTAAAGAAAGTATACCGAAAGCTCTTTTTGGGAGGAGGATTTCGTTATAATATCATCAACCAAGTAGAATTGGAAGAAGAAGGCAACCTTATCCGGGAAATGCCGAGTGGCTTTGATGGATCTACCTCGGCCGGTTTAGAGCTGGCCATGGTTATCGATAGCCGGGACAATGTCTTGAATGCCCGCAAGGGGAGCTTTGTGGAGTTTAAACAAGGATTTTATCAAAAAGCCCTGGGGGGAACGCATCAATTTCGCTTTAACCAATTAGACGCCCGGACGTATTTAAAGCCCTGGCGAAACCGGAACGACGGACTGGCTTTTAACTTATTTAGCCGCATTGCCTGGGGAGATGTGCCCGTAGCCGAGCTCTCTGTACTCGGTGGCGCAGAAAAGGGAAGGGGGTACCGGGAAGGTCGTTACCGGGACCGGAATACGGTGACTCTGCAAATGGAATATAGACTGCCCGTGTGGGACCGGATCGGCATGGTCTTTTTTGGCGGGGTAGGGGATGTATTTAATGACTTTACCGATCTGGAACTGGATAATTTAAAATACAATGCGGGCTTAGGGCTCCGCCTGAAGATCGTAAAAGAAGAAAACCTCAATATCCGTTTTGACTACGGCTTTGGCTTTGGCTATGAGTTTGATAGCAACTTTTACTTGGGAATTGCGGAGGCATTTTAGTCCTTCTCTATGAGGGCAAAATCAAAGGATTCCAAGGCTTGGCCCCAGGCTTCAATTCTGCTTTTTTGTTCAATTAAGCCAGGGGAAGCCTTAGCGCCATATTGATGAAAGCGGAACTTTTTTAAGTTGGGAAGCTCAAAAAAGGCCTCAGGAAAGGCTTCAAAGTTTTTCATGTTGATTAGGCTAATACTCTCGAGGGCTTGGAGCTGACTAAGTTTTTCAGATAGACTAGGAAGCCCGCAGCCATTGCACTCAAAAGTTTCCAATTGACTTAGCTCGTAAAAGCGCTCGGGCAGGGCTTTTAAGCCCGTTTCGGTGTAACCCAAGCTAAATGCCTTGAGCTTTTTAAGGTCGCCAAGGGTCTCCGGCACATAAATAATAGGAGTTGAACCGCAAGCCCCGCCCTCAAAATGCAGAGTTTTCAGGTTTTTTAGGCGATTGATATCTTCCGGGATACTGTCGAAACGGTTGCAGGAAAGCTGCAAGGTTTCTAAGGAATCCAACTCCAGTACCCCCCGCGGAAAATCAGGTAACTTACAATAATACATATCAAGCCCTCGGAGGCTCTTTAATTGCCCAATCTCCTCCGGTACCGAGTCCATAAAGATACCCTCAATGGTCAAAAACCGGATCTTGGGCAGTTTTAACAAAAAACGGGGAAACTGGGTATTGGGCGATTCAAAGAAGAGAAACCAGCTATATCGAAAGTACATCAGCTCTTGAAACTCAGCCAACCGCTCCGGAATTATTCTATAGCCTACATTGTCTAAAATAAGTCCCACCAAACGATCTCTGGGAATCTCAAAAACGGCTTCGGGAAAAACCTCATTACTATCCGTCAAAATAGCCAAGGATACATAAGAGCCGGCTTTTGCCACATGAATGGCCTCTTCAATAGAACGGGTGGCTACGGTATCCTGAGCGGCCAGCTCGGCCGAAACCAAAAAGACAAGTCCTAGGGCAAGGTATCGAGACATAGGGAAGATGTTAAGGGGTATACATACCAGGTCGGGCATAAAATTAAAGAAAAGCTCGGGCACAGCAAGTATTTTCTTGCTTAGAAGATTGAAGAATTTGCTGGGGCTGCCCCCGGCGATTCACGTATTATGCCCTTTTGAAAAAGAGTGCCGCCGGGGTCGGGCTTTCGCTACTCGCTGCCTTTCCCCACAGCCCAACACGAGCTCAAACAGGCCGCTCTATCCCTCAGCCTAATCAAAAAAAATCACCTTTCTTGCCAAGAATATGACCATGATCATAGGATAAGCTTTTTTCTATTAGCTCTTTTGTTTAAGATAACGCTACATCCTATGTCTGTCATTTTAATTTTAATTGTGGCCAGTATTTTGGTGGCTGGAGGCTTTTTGATGGCTTTTCTTTGGGCAATACGGAGTGGACAATACGAGGATACCTATTCCCCGTCGGTTCGTATCTTGTTTGAGGAAGAACGGCCCCCAGAGGAGACAAAGCTAGGCCCTTCTTCAAAAGAATAGTACGTATGTCAAGACGGGCAGCTGTCATAGCTTAGGGATCGAACGGCATGTTTGAGCTCGTAGGGGCCTCGCGGGGAAAGGCAGCGAGTAGCGAGAGCCCGGCCCGCGCGGGCAAGGTATGCCCCATAAGCACGTGTTTTTTTAGAGCGCGGGCAAGCCCCTAAGAAGATATGCTTTCTTTGGTTTTACTATCAGGCTGTAGTACGTCAGGCTGGGTTTTCTCCCATTGCCGCGCCAATCGCCGGATATACGGATATGACAAAACCGCCCCCAAAATAATTAGGGTCCCGATATAAAAGCCCCCCGTCATTTTTTCTTGCTCGCCAAAGAAAAGAAAGGCAAGCACAATCCCGTAAACCGGTTCGAGGTTGACGGTCAGGTTGATAGCATAAGGGCTAAACTTATGGAGTAATTTGATGCTGGCAGAATACGCGTAAACGGTGCAAATTCCCGAAAGGACCAAGAGATAGAACCAATCTTGTAAGCTGGGGTCTAAGACAAGTCCCCCTCCCTCGGCAAATGTAAGTTGGTATATGGGAAAATAGTGGACAATGCCCAGGCAAGCCGCACTCATTTCGTAGAAAGTGATCACATAATGATCGTGTTTTTTGACCAACACACTGTTGAAAACACTAAAAAGAGCCGCCAGGAGCGCCGAAAGGATGGCTAAGGTTAAACCAAGTCCATGATTAAATTCAAAGCGAAAGATCACATACAGGCCCAAGATAATGATAAAGGCCAGGATGATTTCGTAAATCCGAATGCGGCGTTTGTAAACTATAGGCTCCACAAAACTAGTCCACAAGGTACCCGTAGTCATCCCTGCCAAACATACCGAAGCCGTAGAAACCTTGGCCGAGGCAAAAAACAAGATCCAGTGGGCCCCAATCAGAAAACCTGTACCGGCAATCTTTACTAATTCGGGCCAGCTCACCCCTATACTCCGGCCACGGGTATATAAAAGAAAATACAGCATAACCGAGGCCAGTAAGGTACGGAAAAATACCAATTCTACGGCAGGCAGGTGAATGAGTAGGCCCAAAATAGCCGTAAAGCCCCAGATGAGCACAATAAGATGCAAGTGTAGCGAATCCTTCCAGTTGGCCATGATGCTATAATTAGACGGCAAAGGTCGTAATTTTTGACCAATTCCTAAGCGAATCGGATAAGATTTTTAAAAATATATGTTGGAACAAAAATTCGGTTTGTGAAGTTTATAAATTCGGATCAAAAGCTGTATATTGCGTTGCTTAGTCGCAATACATCTCGGGATTCGTTTTTTTTAAATTTTGTAAACTCTTTAATTTTATTTGTTTTATGACCTATTTAGAAAAAGCTCAAGACCTCTACAACATGCTTTATTCTGGCCAATTGCTGGAAGCCTTTGACAAGTACTACCACCCCGAATGTATCATGGTGGAAGGAAACGGTGAAGTGCACGAAGGAAAAGAAAAGAACCGAGAGCGAGAAGTACAGTTTTTAAACAGCGTGAAGGAGATTCACGGCGGGGCCGTAACTTGTATTAGCTCCGATGAAGCCCAGGGCAAGGTGATGATCGAGAGCAACCTAGACCTTACCTTTGCCGATGGCAACCGGATGATGTTGGAGCAAGTGGCTGTGCAGCAGTGGGACGGTGAGCACATCAAGCATGAGCGTTTTTACTACAATGCTCCTTGATCTTTGCCCTAAAGACTTCTTGAAAGCCAAGGTAACTTCCTTGGCTTTTTTATGGAATTAAGCCTTGGGGGCTATTCCGAGTTTAAGCATCATCAGGCCAGCAATTTGATGGGCCCGGCGCAAGGCTTCCTCAGAAACGGGTCCCTGAAAAAGGCGTTTATTGCTGCTCTCCCAAAGTTTTAACCAGCGATCGAAATGCTTTTTTTCAAAATCTGTTTTCTGGGCAAGGTCCAGGTGTTTGAGCATAGGGTTGCCCCGGTAGCGGATATTACCCAAAAGTACGGTCTCCCAAAAATCGCAAATAAGCGGGAGATGGTGTTCTAGGTCTAGGGCTACCACGGTATTAAAAAAATGCCCAATGGTTTCATCCTCCATAGCTTCTTGATAAAATTCTGCTACTAGTTGCTCTATATCTGCTCGAGTACGTATGTCTTTCATGGGGGGCAAAATTTGATATTCTCTTATAAGTACGCTAAATCGGAATAATGTAAAGCATGGATGAAAAATACCCAATCCTTGATTTATGGCCTCAAAAAAATTGGCCTAAGCAGACAATTTTGAGTTTAAGGACTTAAAGCAAAAGAATAAAATACATATTGAGGAGACTCATCAAAAATTTAAAAAAGTGGATCAAAGCAAAATCAATCAAAATAATAAGCCGAAGGCAAAGCTAAACTTTGCAAAAAAGAAGCAATTACATCAAGAATTAACCTTTCAAACTTCTCGGAGTGGGGGACCTGGGGGGCAAAATGTCAATAAGGTAAACTCAAAAGTCACGCTTTATTTTGATGTGCTCAATTCTAAGTTGTTGCGGGATGTTGAAAAGAAAAGAATTAAGAACGCCTTGGAAAACCGCTTGAGCAAAGAAGGGGTGCTAATCATTCATGCCCAAAGCGAACGGACCCAGTTGGCTAATAAGCAGGCAGCCATCAAGCGCTTTGAGCAGATTTTGGAAAAAGTATGTACTCCCCAAAAAAAGAGAAAACCTACCAAGGCTACCCTTTCTAGCCAAAAAGAACGCTTAAACCGAAAGAAGAAACACGGAGAGAAAAAGCAAAACCGCAAAAAAGTAGACTATTAGTCTCCGGCTGGAGCCAGCCCGAATGAATAACAAGCTTGCAAATATGACAGTAGGCTCTGTTTTCTAGCTATTTAAGCCAGTTTATCCCGTATACAAGGCGCCTAGGTTTGACTTTTTCTGAATAGATGCTTTACTTGCAAGAATAAGGTGAAGCGGTTTTTTAAAAAGCAAAGTCGCTATTAATCGCCTGATGTTGATCCACGTGTACAATCAAGGGAACTTTGGCATGTTTTATAAGAGAAATGTATTGATAGCGGTATTCTTATATTGGGGAATACCTATTGCATCTGCTCAAGATGCTCACACACAAGTATCCTCCCAAATTAATAGCTCCGATTATACTGAATATGCACCCACCGTTAGTGCCGATGGCAAGTCCCTTTTTTTTGAAGGAAATAAGGAAGGGGCATGGCGCATTTATGAGTCCCGCTACGCCGAGGGGGCATGGTCGGAGCCTAAATCTATTGAGGCTGTAAATAATTATGGCTCCAGCAACGACTTAATCGGAGGACCTTCCATTAGTTATGATGGCAATACGCTTTACTTCTTTGCTTCCTTTTCAGAATCCTTGGGGAGAGAGGATATTTATTATTCTGTACGAGAAGGTGAGGCTTGGTCGGAACCTATCAACATTGGTTCTCCCATCAATACCGAAGACTATGAAGGCTTTCCTTCCATTTCGGCCGACGGTCAGAAGTTATATTTTATCCGAGAAAACCCCGAAAGTGATATACAGAAAAAGTCAAAGGGACAGCTTTTGTGCTATACCATATTTGTCTCGGAGAGGGATGCTCAAGGTAATTGGCAAAAGCCCAAACCACTACCAGCTCCAATTAATTTGGATTGTGAAAGAGCTCCCCGGATTTTATCTGATAACCGGACCCTTATTTTCTCTTCGGTAAGAGAAGGGGGGATGGGCAACTTTGACCTCTACCTTTCCAAATCCAATGCCGTTGGGGATTGGTCTACGCCCCTGCATATGGATTTTGCCAGCACCGAGGGCAGTGATCAGTTTGCCTCCGTTTCGGCTTCTGGGGATATCCTCTATCATTTTCATAATGGAGATATTCAAACGGTTACCATACCTGAGGAGCTACGACAATCCATGAATATTACCATCCAAGGTTACATCAGCGATTTGGATAGCAAAAAAGGGGTAGCTTCTACCCTCAATATCAGTGATGCCCGCACAACCGAACAGGTAATGCAATTGGAAAGCAACTCCAGCGACGGAAGGTTTACGGCAGTACTTTCGGAAGGCCGGGAATATAACATTGAAGTACAGGCTCCTGGTTACTCGTATTACAATTTTAACTTTGACCTGAGTCAATTAGACAAGTATCAAGAGTTTAATCGGGATATACAACTATTCCAACAGGTAGACCTTCTGGTAAGTGTGCAAGATTTGGAGCTCTACGAACCCGTCAGCTCGGATGTGCACGTGTTTTTAAAGGGAAGTGACCAAGAGCTCAGCGAATTATCGGGCAGGGCCGAAAATGGAAGGATCCATCTTAATTTGCCAATTGGTGAGGTGTATGACGTGCGTATAAGTGCCGAAAATTTTCAGGATACCAGTTTTGTATATGATTTAAGTTCCTACGTGAAGTACCGTAATTACGAAAAAGACATTGAGCTGAGGCCTACCAAAGTAGACTTTGCCATTTCTATTAGTGATTTGGAAACCAATGAGAGCCTGCCCGTTGAAGTAGTCTTAATTAATAAAAACCGGGATGAAACCATTGTGTTAAAACCTGAGGATTTGACTCGGGGCGACAATGGATATAGTATTAAGATACGACAGGGAGACGAATATGATGTAGAAGTGAAAACCCCCAAAGGATACGCTTTTTTTGAGGACAATACCATACAAGAGGAGGGCAAGAAAAATCAAAAAAATCGCCGCAGACTGGATTTGAAACTCACCCCACTCAAACCAAACACAAAATTAGAGCTTTATAATATTACGTTTGAAAGTGGTTCATCTGAGCTCAATGACAACTCGGTGCGCGAACTAAACCGCATCTTAGCCTTGCTCATTGATAACCCTAATATCAAAATTGAGGTGGCAGCCCATACCGATAGTAAAAGCTCGGCCCGCTACAACATGGCCCTTTCCCGAAAACGGGCCCAAAGTGTCTATGATTTTCTCGTGGCCGAATCGGTAGACCCCAGCCGTTTGGAAGCCAAAGGCTACGGGGAGGAAAAACCCCTAGTACCCAATGATAGCCCCGAAAATATGGCTAAAAATCGCCGTTTTGAGTTAATTATCCTTAGCCTCTAACCTACTTTGACAAAGCCTAGTGTACCCCCTATGAACACAATCAGAATATACCTCTTATTTGCCTCACTCTTGGCTACGCTCCCAGTGTTTGGGCAAAAATTACGCTATAAGAATATTTACCCTAACCTTAAAAACGCCGATTATCGTGCCGCTTATCTTACGATTCAAGCATTTGTAAGGCAGGAAAACACAAGCCCAAATGCTTGGTACCAACTGGGCTTGTATAATGATAAACGGGCCGACTCCTTTGACCCCCTCAAAGAAGGGAATCTGCTTATTACCTATGCCGATAGTGCCATATATTATTATGGCCTATCCAAGACTTTGTCTGACCCCAAGGTTATTGAGAAAGAAAAGGAGTTTTACGAAGATTTTCACGAAGTAGACCCCAATAATGAGAAAAAGTACAGTGTCTCCCCAGAAAAGGTAGTGGCTTTTCTCGATGAGCGTATTGCCTATTTTCAAGAATATCGGGATAATCTGGCTAAGAGCCTCGTCCCGTTTATAGCCAGTGTGCGCAATTATGACCAAGCTACCAAGATCTTTGATGAGCTGATAGAAAAGTATGCTACCTTGGAAGAGCTGCTCATGTTGGCCGATACGGATGTAGTCGAAAAACTGGATCAATTAAAAGTGTTTTCTGATTCTACCCAATACTATTTTAAGGATTTTACCCGTTTGACTCAGGCCTATCCTCTCAAAGGATATAAGCAAAAAGCAGAGATTAAAACCGTGGATAACTACCGCTTGGATGGGCTCGTGCCCCGAGTAGACTTTTTGCAGGAAAACATTGTTTTGTGGGACTACGGAACTTGGGTAGATGAAGTAAAGGCCTTGCTCGCTGGGGATATACAAAACCTACGCAAAGCGGCTCGCGAATTGATTAAGCAAGCACAAGTATCTTTAAAGCAGTTTGATGGCTCGCCAGAAAAATATCAAGCACTTATTCCCGACAGGGCCAGTGTATTTCTAATTGAAAAATATGATTACGGCTCTGTAATTACTGGCTTGACCCGTTACTATCAAAGCAAGGTAGACTATTTAATAGCCGCCGCCGCCCGACCCGATTCCAATGACCGCTCCCGCCCTTTAAAATTGGCCACCCTAAGCAACCGAACCTTACAAAGCACCACCCAAGCCCAGAACTCTTGTGAAAAACTGTTGGAGAAAAGTACTCCCGAAGCCATGGCCAAACACGAGGCCTTGATCAAGGAAGTCTATCAAGGCAGGGCAAATTTTGTGAGTTACACCAAGCAGGAAAAGCAGTTTTTACAAAAGGAAAGAAAGAAGAACCAAGACCTACTCCTAGGCCAGTTATTAGCTGAGGCGGAGAGGACCGTCAACCCGGGGCGCTTGGCAGTGTACCGGAGGGATACCCTTTCGGTTTGTTCGGAAAAGCAAGAATTACCAGCCTTGGCCGATGTTGTGACGTATTGCCATCAAGAAGATATTGAAGGCAATATGTACCTAGGAGGGTGTAAGAAAAGCCAAGGCTTTACGCATGGGTTCGTAGCCAAGGTAGATTCTTCTAATAAAGTGAAGTGGTTTAAATTGCTAGATACGGAAAAAGACAGCACGACCATCTCCCTGGTAAACACCTTGAGTGTAAGCGATGATGGGTGCTTTTTGAGCCTTAGCAAACTCAGCCCCAGTGGCGATGAAGTGAAAAGTAACACTTTATTGAAGATGGATGGCCAGGGGAAAATTCTCAAAGAGCAGGTCTTGGATGGCTTTTCCCTTCCCGTGCTGATGCATTACAATATCGATGCGGGACAATTAGGACTGGCTACGTATGGCAAAAGCTTTGGGTTTACTCCGGCTAAAAATTACCCTTTGGACTTATGGCAATTTGGGGATACGCTCAATTTACTTTGGAAGACCCAAGAAGAGATTAAGGGACAATTGCAAGCGCTTGAGTTGATCGAGACGGATAGCAGTTATTTGCTATTGGGCAATTTTTCCGAACTCACGGCCAAAGGCTTGCCCAAGATGCAAAGCAAGGCCGGGAGGGACATGAAATCTACCAATATCTTCATTACCCCGGTTAATAAGCAAGGAGAAGTGGGTAAAACGCAATGGTTTGCCTCTGAAAAGGCCGTGTATATCACAAAGGCTTTCAAAGTAAGCCAAGATCATATGTACCTTTTGTATAGAGAGGGAAGCCCCAAACTGCCCAATTATGATTGGCTTAAATCACTGCATGGCTTAATAGGCGTGAATAGCCAAGGAGAACTTCTGCCCTAAACGCGGCTGCCCAGGCTCTTTTTTTGGCTTAGGGATGGAACGGCCTGTTTGAGCTCGCCGCTGGATGCGCGGGGGCCAGCGAGTAGTGACAGCCCGGCCCGCGCCCGCTGGATTGTCCCTAAGGATGCTCAAACGGAATGCGCGGGCAAGCCCCATCATTGCTTTAAATAAAAAACAAATTCACCCCCTTCGTGCCCCAAACCACGCAAAGGGCTAGCCTGGGGAGTTTGGTCGGTTTTGTCGGCAACTTTTACTTTTACGTATTGCGTCAACTCAGATAGGGGAAAGCGGGTTTTTTCATTATCACGAAGGTATTTTAACAGATAGGTAGCAAATGGACTATTTTCGCCCGAACCATCTTCTACAAACTCTAAATTACCCGAGGAGAGTCCCCAGCGGGATTTTTTAGATTCAACATCATCGATGTAGCCCCGATAGGAGCCAATGAATAAAGAGCCCGAAAAACAGGCATCGGCTACCAAGAAAGTGTGCTTGGTGTCTATATATTTTAAATACTTCAAGAGGGTTTCATTGGGAAAATAATCGGCTTCTTCCCCTTTTCGGGCATCGTAGGGAATCCAGTAGCCGGCTTCAAACTCGGCATTGTAAAAGCCGTGCCCTGAATAGTAAATCACTAAATTGTCATTAGGGCCAATTTGCGATTTAATTTTTTGCAGGACATTAATAATTTTGGCATTGACTACCTCATCATTATAGAGCTCAAAGGTGTGTTCTTTCTCAAAGCGATAGCGGTCCCAGAGTGCATTTCGGACATCTTGGGCATCTTTTACCGCATTGCGCAAGGGAGGCCAACCTTGGTAATCGTCTACCCCGATAAGTAATAAAAAGTTTGTTTGCCCAATGCTCGCCACATCAAAATCCAGATCACTGTCTGGGGTTACATCTTCAAGCTCAAAGGCAAACTCCAACAAGTCTAGGGTAAGGCCCTGCTCATCTTTGATAAAGACCCGCATTTTGTTCAGGGCTCCTTCGATCTGCTTTACCGCTTGAGTGATGGAATTGTTTTCCAGATAACTGATAGGGATATCAACCTCTTGCCTCTGGCCGGGGGCCAACTCTTTAATCACAAAACGGTTGGGAAATTGGATGTCGGGGTTTAGGATGGGCTGGGTCAAGTTGGCACTGATATTTTTGGCGGCCTGGTTGCCGTAATTTTCTACGGTAAAGGTAAGGTGCCCAGTATCGCCACGTTTGAGGCTAATGGCATCTTCGCCTTCGTATTTGAAATGAAGGCCACTGATAGCCAAGAGGGTTTGGACCCCCCGGTTGGCATGTTCTACTTCCTCTCTTACGGTATTTTGGGCCAATTTACGTTCTTCTTCCGCTTGGAGGGCAAGTTCGGCGGCTAGCCGGGCGGCTTCTTCGGCTTTTATTTTTTCGGTTTCGGCTAGGCTCAATTGGGATTTAAGCTGCGCTATTTCACCCATCAAGTTTTGTTGGTTGGCACTCAAGGTGGCCAACTTTTCTTCGGTTTGGGCTTTTTGGGCCTCTTCTTTCTGCTTTTTTAAGGCTTTTTGGAGGACAGCCTTTTCTTCTTCGGCTTTTTGGAGGGCAAGGGCCCTTTCGGTTTCGCGGGCTTTTACGTCTTGTATCGCTTTTTGGAGGGAGTCGGCCAATAACTTTTCCCGGGCTTCTTCGGCCTTTTTGATTTCTTCATCGGCTAGGGCCAGCTTCACTTTTTGGAGTGATTCGGGGGTGTCACTTAGTAAGTTGGATACGAGATTTTGGTTGGCCTGGAGATTTTTCAAGTTGGCCTCAAGGGTACTTAAAGAGCCTAGCGCCTCGAGGTTGGTTGGGTCTAATTGGGAAAGTCTCTTAAAATAAACCCGGGCTTCTTCAAAGTTTTGGATGACCCCTTTTTCTTGACTAGAAGCGCTTTGAGCGTAAGTCTCGGCATCCATTTGGCTAATTTGGGCCAGCGACCGGGCCGCTTCATTATAATAATGCACTCCCAGGTTGTAAAAGGCATCCTGATACCGTGAATCGAGCGCTAAGGTCTTTTGATAGCTCTCCAAAGCTTTTTCCGTATTGCCCTGTTCTGCATACAATACGCCTAAGTTGTACGTAATTTGAGGGTTATCAGGTTGTTTTTGGGCGAGTTGTTCTAGGGATTCTTGGGCTTTATCTAAATTTCCCGTAAGGAGGTATATATTCAATTCTTCCAGGTCGAGCGCATTTTGAATACTGTCTTGGCTCGGGAATTTTGAGCGGGCTTGCTCGATAAAAGAAAGGGCCTCAGGATATTTTTTGAGCGGAGTTTTTAGGACAAATAAATAATACTGATACCAGAGGGGGTCATTTACCTTAAGAAAATTGATGGCGTTTTCCAGTTTTTTCTCGGCCAAGGGGTAATTTTCTTCAAAAATTGCACACTCTGCGCCAATGACTACGGCAAAGGTGTCGGTAGGAAAGAGCTTTTCGGCTTGCTCAAACGCTTGAAGGGCCTCAGCATATTTTTCTTCATTATAATGATTGGTGGCCTCTTGCAAGAGCTCCCGCCATGTGAGCATATTGGACTGGGCACTGAGGTAGAGAGGCAAAAAGCTAAGTATAATACTTAACCATGAGATACGAATATTTTTCATAAAACCCAGACTTTGAGGCGGTGGATCATGTTTACTTGATGTAGTAAAATAAGTAAAATATTCAACAGCTTTCAAGCAAAACCGTGGTTTTTGGCTAAATCTTACCTTGTCTTTAAGGATGATTAGGGTTTTGGGGCCATTAAAACATGATAAAACGGAATTACAGGGGCTTCCCCGCGCCTAGAAGTTGGGTAATTCCTTGAAAATTGGAGCAGGCGCGGGTCGGGCTGTCACTACTCGCTGGCCCCCGCGCATCCAGCGGCGAGCTCAAACAGGCCGTTCCATCCCTAAGCCTAGTGCCTAAGCATTTCAATTTTGTCCATAGGGATAGGTCGGCTCATAAGGATTTGCTTCTAGGGCTAAGCCTTGAACAGGATCGATAGCATTTAATACGTGGAAATCCGCAATTTTCGGTTTTTATTTTCAAAGACTTTTCCTTTCTCCTTGATAAATTTATTTTGTTGGTTTTGATTGGCTAGCAGTTGGTCCATATAGGCCTTTACCTGGCTTTCTTGGATTTTCAATGGAGCTCCGTCTGTAATGGCTTCGCTGCTATAGGCCACTAGCAGGCTTTCAAATTGACTATTAAAAAGTTGAGGAGAAGCAAACATATCGCATCCCACGATACGGTCACCCGTGGCTACCAAGACCCCAATGATTTGGTCTTCTTGAGCAAATTGCTTTTTAAAATAGGCAATATATTCTTGCTGTTTCTGCCGAAAATCTTCGGAAGATTTTTGCGCTGTGTAAGCGCTGGTTTTACTATCTACTTTATTGACACTATTGGACCTATCCACTTCCTCCCACACTTTTTGTTGATTTTGTTTTTGATCAACCACCCCCCGCATACTGAGGCTACCCTGGCCATAATACGTGTTAAACGATTTGTCTTCCCCACCACCATAGGTCCATCGGCCTTTTTCTACACAAAAAACCGATAAGTCTACTTTGCCTTGATTGGGGGCTAGGACTATGTCTTGGGCAATTACCCGATCCTGCTTTCCCCCCTGAACGATTTCCCCAGCCATAATATAAATACTGTCCTGGGACAGGTTCTCGATAAACAGTGTGTTTACCGTGGCCCCACCACCGACATCGTTTCGTACTTGCTGAATGTTATTTGTAAGTTGTTCCTGTACGGCAGGCACATCTCCCTCTTGTTCGGTAATCACCACCCATTTTTTGGCCAATGCCTTCCTTAGGGGGGTATACGTGCCCAGGTCCTTGGTTTGATTTAAGAAAGACTGTTTGGCCCGGATAGGATATAAACGGAGGTTTTTATACGTGATATAGGAAGTACCTGCCCTCATAGTGGGTGCTTCTTTAAACTGGAAGTCTAAGTTGGTGTAATTATACTCTTGGGCAGTAGCCCCATAAATTCCCAGCCAGCTGATAAGAAATACAAGATATTTTTTCATTGAGATAGATTTTTGATGAGTAGAATGATCAAATACAATACTCGTCTATTGCATGTTTATTACGTCATTACTTAAAAAATAATGATGTAACTAAGCAGAATTTAAAATCTAGCTTTGATTCTGCTCCATATTGCTTTTTAGGGACTTAATGAATGGATATCACAGTCTGCCTTAAAGGGTTTTGTGAGCATTCCACGCCAGGTTTTCATGTTTTTTAGTAATCAGATATACTAGGGCGTAGGTCTTAGGGAGTTATATATACACAACATTCTTCTTCGATTATACTCCTTTTTTTAACTGCGCTTGGCCGGTATACTACGGGTCTAACCCCCGCTTTTGCTTTTTGAGTCTTACTCAGCTTGTATACACATGAACGTAGCTGATAGGGGTCTACTGTTGTTTTACCCCAAAACTCAAGCTTTATTCCGTCAAAAAGTCTAAAAATACTAGGGCTTTATTATATTGTAAAACGGGCTATTTACAAATCTCGAACTAATATGAAGACACACTTACTCTCCAAGCTTTTAGGCTGCTTCCTGATCATTGTGATAGGTGATCTGCAGGCACAGAAAGTACCTGCTCCCTCCAATGCAATCCCCAAAGAAACTTTTCAAGCCATGCGTTGGCGTAATATCGGTCCATTCCGGGGGGGGCGCTCCGTCGCAGTGGCCGGCGTGGTACAAGAACCTTTTACCTATTACATGGGCTCAACGGGTGGTGGCGTTTGGAAAACAACCGATGCCGGCATAACCTGGAAAAATATTTCGGACGGGTTTTTCAAGACAGGCTCTGTGGGGGCCATTTCGGTTTCCGAATCTGACCCGAATGTCATTTATGCAGGGATGGGAGAACATGCCATCCGGGGCGTTATGACCTCGGCCGGTGATGGGGTTTATAAATCTACGGATGCCGGAAAGACCTGGACCCATGTCGGGCTCGTCAATACCCGGCATATTTCCCGGATACGCATCCACCCTAAAAACCCGGATGTGGTATTCGTGGCCGCCCAAGGGGCGGCCCACGGGGAAAGTGAAGACCGTGGAATCTACAAATCGACCGATGGGGGCAAATCTTGGGACAAAGTATTGTACATCAATTCCCTTACCGGAGCCAGTGATCTGAGCATGGATATGACCAACCCCCGCATCTTGTATGCCGCGACTTGGGAGCATATTCGCTACCCATGGCAAGTAAAAAGTGGGGGAGAAGGCAGCGGAATTTATAAATCTACCGATGAAGGGCTTAGCTGGAAAAAACTGAAAGAAGGGCTACCCGCCGAAATGGGTAAAGTAGGGGTTTCCGTGTCTAGAGCTAACCCCAACCGGGTATTTGCCATTATCGAGGCTAAAAAAGGCGGGGTATACCGCTCAGATGATGCGGGTAAAAAATGGAAGCAAGTCAACAGCAACCGGGTAACCCAAGCCCGGTCTTGGTATTATATGGAGGTATTTGCCGACCCCCAAGACCCGGAAACGGTTTATGTACTCAATGCTCCCGCTCTCCGCTCTACCGACGGCGGGGCAAGCTTTAAAGTAATGCCCACGCCTCACGGGGATAACCACGACCTTTGGATTAACCCCACCAATAACCTATGGATGATCAATGCCAACGATGGCGGGGGAAATATCTCATTAAATGGCGGGAAAACCTGGTCGGCCCAAGACAAACAACCGACTTCTCAATTTTACCGCGTTATCACCGATAACCGGTTTCCCTACTACGTGTACGGAGGGCAACAAGATAATTCATCTGTGGCCATCGCCAGCCGAAGCGGTGACCGGGGCCTTGATTGGAAAGATTGGTATGCCGTGGCCGGTTGTGAGAGCGCTTATTTAGCCTTTAATCCGGATGACCCTCGTTATGTTCTGGGAGGTTGCTACCAGGGGCTGATTTCGGTCTATGACCATAAGACAGGAGAACAGCAAAATATTATGGCTTATCCCTTTTTGGGCCTAGGCTCTACCCCCAAAGAAGTGAAATACCGCTACAATTGGAACGCCCCGATTCTTGCTTCCCAGCATGAGCCCAAGACCTTTTACCACGCGGGCAATGTCCTCTTTAAAACCACAGATCTAGGTCAAAATTGGGAAGTAATTAGTGATGACCTCACCCGGGATGAAGAAGAAAAGCAAGGAGTCGGTGGGGCCCCTTTCACCAATGAAGCAGCGGGTGGAGAAGTATACAATACCATCATGTATGTAGCAGAATCTCCTAAAATTGCCGGGGAGCTATGGGTGGGTAGTGACGATGGGCTAATCCACCTCACCCAGGATGAAGGGAAAACCTGGAAGAATATCACCCCACCGGGCCTGGGCGAATGTATGATCAATTCCATTGAAGTTTCTCGTCATAAAGCCGGTAAGGCCTATGTGGTAGCCACCAAGTATAAGTTTAATGACTTTTCACCTTTGATCTATGTTACTTCCAACTACGGCCAATCCTGGAAAAAAATAGTTCAAGGTATTGAAGCAGATGCCTTTGCCCGGGTAGTACGCGAAGACCCTAAACGGAAAGAGCTACTGTATGCAGGCACAGAAACCGGATTGTATATCTCCTTCAACGATGGTTCCGACTGGCAGTATATGCAGCTTAACTTGCCTGTAGTTCCCATCAATGACCTAACCATACGACGAAATGATTTAGTAGCCGCCACCGCGGGCCGTTCCTTTTGGATTTTGGACGATCTGAGCCCATTTCAAGAGTATAGAAAGGAGATTGCCCGGGACAGTCTGTATGTTTATACCCCACGGGATACCCATAAAATGCCCGGCTTTGGCCCTGAAGAACTAGGGCCCAATGGCAAACTACCTCCCGGAGTAGGAGCCAACCCCCCAAATGGCGTTTTGATTTATTATCATTTGTTAGAAAAGTTGGATACCAGTAAAACAATGACCCTGGAAATATTGGATGGGCAAAATCAAGTTATCCGGACCTACTCAAGTAAAAAAGACAAAAAGGCTAAGCCTTATCCGGGAGGCCCTCCTCCTAAACGCTTACTTCCCACTAAAAAAGGCCTAAATAGGTTTGTGTGGGACCTTAGACGCGAACAAATCCCTTCCATCCCTCAAGTGTTTGTTTTTGGCGACTATCGAGGGCACCAGGTGGCACCAGGTACGTACCGGGCCCGCCTAAAGCAGGGAAACCGCACTTCTTCGGTTAGCTTTCAAGTCCTGGCAGACCCCCGTCTATCGGCCAGCCCAGCCGATTTTAGTAAGCAACAGACAGCCCTGAAAAAGATAGAGCAATCCATCGAAGAAATGCATGAATCCATCAACCACATGCGCAAAGCCCAAAAGCAAATTAAGTTATGGCAAGAGCTCCTGGAAGATAGAGAAGATGTCAAACCTCTCCTAGATACGGCAAAGTCGCTTATGAAAAAGGTCAAGAGCTGGGAAGCCGAACTCATCCAACCCAAACAGAAAACATTTCAAGATGTAATCAACTTTCCTAATCAACTCAATGCGGAATTCCTTTTTCTGCGAGATGTGATGGATGCACATGACCCCCGGATTACTTACGGACAAGAGCTAAGGCTTAAAGAATTAACGGATATTTGGAGTACGCAACGTCAATCTTTACGCAGTTTACTAAGTAAGGAGATGAACCAGCTAGAGAAAATGTTTGAGCAATACAAAATACCTCACGTGATTGTACCCCAGGATATGGGAAGCAAATAGGCTTTTTAAATGGATAAATGGAAAGCGTAGGCTTAGGCCTGCGCTTTTTTAGTTTGTTGGCCAATCATGATGTGATTTTATCAGTATTTATTGGATATACGTAACACTAGGATGGATAATACTTGTTTTTGGGTTTGGTTCTATTTTTTAGAATCTAAATTACTTTTGAGACTTTGTTCAAAAATAAGATAGCTTAATGGGTAAAACCAGTAGTTTGTCTACATATTTCGCATTTTGTCATTTATGTAGATAAATAATTTGAGCTTTGTTACCCTTATTCATAACTTTTTCTTACCCCCTAAGTATGCAACAAAATTAAGTAAACCTAAGCTGGGCCGCTTGGGCGTATACATTTAATATAACAAGATGTAGACCTAAGCAATATGAAAGACTATATAAAGCAGATTTCTCTTAAACCTTTAATTTTAGGGTTTATCATACTTTTGGTGGGGGTTAATACCGGAGTTACCATCTTTCTCTTTTCATCCTTCCAAAATCAAGGGGTTGCCATTGATGTGGCCGGGAGAAATCGTATGCTTTCCCAGCGTATGGTACTCTACGCCGGAATTTACCTGGAGGAAAATAAACCTGAGGCCAAAACCCGCTTTGAAGATGCGCTCAAGTTGCACGATATGTCCTTAAAAAGACTCAAGGAGGGGGGAAAGGCTCCGGGGATTAAAGCGAAGTTTTTAGATGCCCCCTCGGGTGAGCCGGCGAGCCGGATTATTCAGATAGAAAGCACGTGGCACTTGTTTCGGGACAATGCCCAAAAGATACTAGACTTGCCCCTATACCAAGCATCATCCCAGAAAAAGTCGCTTAATCCCGAAGTTGTTAAGGCTTACCGCTTCTTAAAAGAAAATAGTAATACCCTACTACAACTCAATAACGAGTTGGTTCAAGCCTATGTGCGCCAAGGACAAGCCCAAATGAAATGGCTCTATTTGTGGCTATGCATAAGCGTCTTAATTATGCTCTATGTGTCTTATAAATGGATGGAACGCTATTTCCTCAACCCCATTCAAGAGATTGTACAAGCCACGCATAAGGTATCTATAGGTAATTATGAGCAAAAAATATCAAGTTTAGGCCGCAATGAGTTTGGCACCCTAGCCGAAGCCTTAAACAATTTATTTTTCAAATTCCAAGAATCTGCCCATTTAGTTAAAGAAATGGGCAGGGGGAACTTTCAATACAAACCTCAAATCCCTGAAGAATTCTTCCAATCTGACTCCTTCTTAAAAGCCCTGACCGAAACCCAGAATAATTTGCAAATAGCCCATTTAGAAGATAAAAACCGTAATTGGATGAATGAGGGATATGCTAAGTTTAGCACCTTGCTCCAATCGGAAAATTCCAGCCTAGAAGAAACGGCCAAGATATTCTTAACTAACTTAATTGAGTATCTAAACGCTAATATTGGGGGAGTATTTATCTTGAGGAATGACCCAAAAGAAGGAGATTATTTAGAACTACTGGCATCTTATGCCTATGACCGGAATAAATTTATTCAAATGAAAGTACTGCCCGGTGAAGGTTTGGTAGGCGAGATATTTTTGGAAGGTATATCCAAACGCCTCACGGAGTTACCCATCCATTACGCCCAAATTGCCTGTGGATTGCACGAAATTAAACCGGACACCCTGGTCTTAGTACCCCTCAAAAGCCATACTACGTGTCTGGGGGTCTTAGAAATTTCCTCGGTTGCCCAGATAGATGATTTTAAGATTGACTTCTTGGAGCGGGTAGGCCAAATGTTTGCCGGGACCCTAAGCAACCGTTTTCAAAATGAAGAAACGCAAAGACTTTACCAAGAAGCCCAGGAAATGACCGAAAAGCTGCAAAGCAGCGAAGAAGAGATGCGTCAAAATATGGAAGAATTACAGACTACCCAAGAACTGATGCGCCGTAAGGAGATGGAATATGTAAAGGTGATTGAAAAATTCAAACAAGAAAAAACAGAGAAGCCTCTTGACAAGGGTATGAAGGATACAATTATCCAGAATTAAAGTAATCAAACCAGCCTTATGTTTACCTCGGCCTTCGGGCTGGGGTATTTTTTTTTACACGAAACTTTTGCTGGGGCTTCCCCGCGCTTGTACATGAGTACTCCCCAAGCACATATGGCTTAACGCGGTTCGGGCTCTCGCTACTCGCTGCCTTTCCCCGCAGCCCAACACGAGCTCAAACATGCCGCTCCATCCCTAAGCCATGAACATAACATCAAACCGCTTCTCAATCCAAGTAAAGCGCTAAACCTTCAACCTTGGAAGAGCTTGTCCTACCCATTAATTCTAGGCATTCAAGCGCTAAGGGCCCCTCTTCTATGAGGGGGGGGGCGTAGCCTTGCATACTTTCTTTGGCTCCACCGTGGGCCAGGTCTTTGAGATTAGCCTAAACCAGGACAAAGAATTACGGGTCGATAAAGTCTATTGTGTGATTGATTGTGGGAAGACTGTACAGCCCGATAATATTGTCAACCAAATGCAGGGGAGTATTATTATTGGTTTAGCGGCCGCTTTTTATGGGGAAATTACGCTAAAAGAGGGCAAGATAGTCCAGTCTAACTTCCCCAACTATATGATGCCCAAGATGGCCCATAGCCCTCAAGTAGAAGTGCACATTATGCAAAATCAGGAAGAACCCGGTGGGGTAGGGGAGCCGGCAGTTCCTCCGGTATTAGCTGCCCTGGCCAACGCAATTTTTGCCGTTTCTGGAGAGCGCGTGCGTACGATGCCGCTTAAAAACCTAGGGTACACCTTCGTCTAAAAAAATAACTTCCTATACTACTGGCTTTATAGACCCATAAAGTCGGTTTTTTGTATATTCACACTTGCGAAATTAAGGAATATTGTTTTTTTTAAAACCCCATAGATCCTCGGGCAATACAAAAACTAATCATAAGAACGGCTTTGGCTTAGGGATAGAGCGGCCTGTTTGAGCTCGCCGCTGGTTTGTGTGGGGGCCAGCGAGTAGCGATAGCCCGGCCCGCCTGGCAGGGTTTTTCCTAGTTCACGTATTATTCTCCCGCGGGCAAGCCCCAATTAGACGTATTTAAAATGAACCGTGATGGTAGCCATACACAAAGAAAAAGATAGTATTAGGATAGAAGTCTTAGACTGGCATAAATGGATGGCCTTACGCGGCGAATTGCGTATCGCGCGCAAGAATATTAAAAAAGTAAGTCGGGGAGGCAAGGAACTTTGGAATACCTGGGGCTGGCGACTGCCGGGAACCTACATTCCGTATTGGGTCAAAGCAGGAAGCTACTACCATCAAGGAGCCTGGGAGTTTTGGGATATGAGCAATGCCGAGAATACGCTGATTATAGAGCTCCAAGATGAAGCATTTGCCAAGCTATTTGTAGAGGTGGAAGACCCTGTAGAAGCCATACAAGTATTGAGCACCTAGGGGATAAAACTTTACCCACTCCATAAACTTTTCTGATTTAAGCGTCTAATTGAACCAATTCTCCTAAACGATGAATACCTTTTTTAAATCTTTCTTAGTGTTTGCCAGCATCTCATGCTTCGCGTATTCTATTTCCCTTGCGCAAGAAATGAACCCTTGGGCCGATTCGGCCCGGGCGTATCAAGACGAACTCAACAGACAGTATGAAAGCCCAGAAGAATCACCGCTTAAACCCGAAGACCGAGAAAATTTTGAGGGACTTGACTTTTTTCCCATTGATATGGATTACCGGGTAGAAGCTAAATTTGTGCTTAATCCTAAGCAAAAATACAAATCTATGCCTACCACCAGTTCCCGTGTAGACTTGTACCGAAAATACGGAGAATTACACTTTGCGATAAAAGGGAAGAAGTTTGTGCTTCAGGTATACAAAAGTAAACAATTGGAAAGGGTCCCCGCCTACAAAGATTACCTCTTTCTGCCTTTCCGAGACCAAAGCAATGGAGTTGACACTTATGGGGGTGGCCGGTATATTGGGCTCTACCATGCACTCGGAGATGGCGATACAATTTGGCTTGATTTTAACCGGGCATACAATCCATATTGTGCTTACAATGATGCATACTCTTGTCCCATCGTGCCCCAAGTAAATACCTTAGATATCCGTGTAGAAGCTGGGGTGAAGAAGTATGCTAAAAAGTGATCGGTTTGGAATTTTATACTTACTAGAAACCTACACAAATCAGGATTTGGCGGAACTTCACGAGGCCCTTATCTAGTAGAAACCCGTTTTAAATAGGGAGGTCTTTATCCAAACTAGTGCAGGGATTTGGTAAATTTTGCTTATCACCCCTACCGCTTATAGGCATATAGGCTGTATATTTAGACACACATCAAATACCATTTATATGAATACTATCGAATTATGGCATGATATTCTTGAGAGCCGTAACCCCGCCCGTCTCGATGAATTATTGGATGAACATGTAATTTTATATTCCCCCGTTGTTTTCACACCCCAAGAAGGCAAACAAATCACGACCATGTACCTTACCGGAGCTATGCATGTCTTGGGGCAACCCGAATTTACCTATACCAAACAAATTATAGGAGAAAATCAAGCTTGTTTAGAGTTTGAAACCAAGATTGGAGAAACCTTAGTCAACGGAGTAGACCTTATCAGTTGGAATGAGGAAGGAAAAGTGACGGAGTTCCGCGTAATGGTACGTCCCTTAAAAGCCGTCAATGCCTTATGGCAGGGCATGGCAGCTATGTTAGAAAAATTTGGCATGCAAATGCCTAAATCCAAAGTCTAGGCCTATGGAAAGTTTTGAAGGAGAAGGTTATTTTGGTCAACGTATACTATGGGCCCTCGCCCTCGTCGGGTTGGGGGTAGCCCTTTGTCTTTATACACCCGACTTTAGCTTTTCCTCTAGCGGAGCGTATATTGGGCAAGATCCTGAGTCTTTTATCCTGACCTTGGTGTACGCGTTTGCTATTATGTGCAGTATGGCTCTATGCTACCTAAGTTTTTATAGGCCAGGGAGGAGTTGGTCTAGTTTTTTTCTGGCCACCCTGCTGGGCATTCCGGTGGGGATACTGGTTATGGAATGTATTTTCATCTTTTTACTCATGACGATTGAGTAGAGCAGGGTTTTGTATGGTCTCTTTCACGGGCTGTACATCGTGCGCCTGTCCCAAATCCGGTAACATTTACCTCTGTGCTTTGGCATACACCGACTGACTTAGGAATTACTTAAGTTGGAGAGTATCTCCATCAATTGAGGCTTGAGAATGGGCTTGATCAGATATCCCAAAATATCGGGGTAATTATCCGCTTTACGGATATCCATTTTGGCTATGGAGCTGGATGCAACATAAATGCGAGGTAAGAGAACCAGGTCATTTTTAATTTTTAAATAATCATCCATAAAAGCCCAGCCGTCCATAAGGGGCATGTTCAAATCTAATAAAACAACATCTGGCAGCTTGTGTGCTTTTTGACGATGCTGCCAAAGATACAGATGCGCCTCCTTTCCATTGGGGAAGGTAAGGATGTTCCGGGCCAGATTATTATGCTTGATGAGGTACTCAATGATAAACTGGTCAGTCTGGTTGTCTTCAATAATGCAGATTGTATTAATTCCCATGAATGTTTGGGTCTCAAGCTGAATGTAAGGATTAGTTTGTGTCAAGAAAGATGTTGTTTAATTAGACTTTTAAGTTAAACAAAATTTAGCTCAAAAACCAAACTAAACCAGGCTATTTATTTTTACATCTTCTTCACTAATACGTGTTTTTAGCCCAAGACTCTTCTTATATCTTGATATACAAGCGATGAGGGGCTTACCCGCGCAATTTTAATGGGTTTTTTCTAGGGAAATAACTGCCCGGCGCGGGTCGGGCTCTCGCTACTCGCTGCCTTTCCCCGCTTGGCCCACACGAGCTCAAACATGCCGCTCCATCCCTAACGGGGTATGCGCAGGCGCACAAG
>CAWUIO010000020.1:0-69112 GCA_963922455.1 uncultured Microscillaceae bacterium | reverse complement strand
AGGGCCGAGACCGCCGCTGGATGCGGGGGAGCCGGCTCGGCAGCCTAGCCCGGCCCGCGCTAGAAACAAGTGGTCAGTTTAGCCAAAATATCTTGAGCGCGGGCAAGCCCCAAAGATTCTTTTTTATAGGCTTATTGGGGTTTGCCACCCGCCAGCCAGACACCTAGGTACACCGCCAAAAGCCCGCCAAAAATACTGCAGCCCATATAAAGCCAGGGTAGCCAAAAGTTAGACTTTTCTAATAAGGTGCTGCTCTCATAGGCAAAGGTAGAAAAGGTCGTAAATCCCCCACAAAAGCCCGTAGTGAGTAAGAGGGTGAGCCGAGGATTGCTCTGCGTTACGTGCATACTCAGGGTAAGTAGGTAAGCAATCAGGAAAGAGCCCAGCAAATTGGCCGCAAAGGTCGCCCAAGGAAACAGAAGGGTTCCCCACTGAGACAAAACCCAACGCCCCAAGGCATAGCGGCATACACTACCAAGCCCTCCCCCCAAAAATACTAAGATAATTTGCTGCATCCTGACAGAAATTATATTGGTAATGCTTTGCGATTAAGCCGCTTTTTCCTCAACCATATCCCGCTCTTCTTCTTCCACGCCATGGGTCAAGGCTTTGAGTTTGCGCAAGAAAATGATAAGTACCAGGCCAAACAAAACCGTTACGGCCGTGATAGAAAGGAAGGTTTTAAATTCTAAACGGTTTTGGAGTTCGTCAACCAAGAGATCACCGTCGTAATCTTTTCCATCGCCTTTATTGGCCCCGAACTTCTTGGCTTCTGAGTCTTTGGAGAAGCGAATAATGGTGTGAAAGGGGTTTTGCGGGCTAACCGATTCTTCTGAGAGCATATCCTTGAGGCGGTTTTTCGTTTCATCATTCATTTGGATGATGGGGCTGACTTCCTGCCCGACTACTACATCTTGCAAGACTAGGTTCTTTTTATCATCCAAAAAGATCTGGGTATTCAGGGTAAAATCCTTGTCTTCGGAGACAGCTTCTTTTAAAGACGAATACTTAGCCATCACTTCATCATCCATTTGGAAATGGACCTCTATCGGTTCGGGCTGGGCCGATTCACCAATCAAACCGGCCAATTTGTTCCCAAAACCGGTCGCGGCAAAGTAAAGTCCCATCATAATAGAGGCATACTGGGCTGGAGCCAATTTGGTTACAAAAGAAAGGGAAACCGGAGAGGTGCATAATTCCCCGATGGTGTGGAGAAAATAAGCCATAATAAGCCAAATCATAGCCCCCTTGCCGTAGGGCTCGGCACTTGCTTCTACCGAAGCCCCTGCCATCATGACAAAGCCTAAACCCATAATGATGGTACCAATAGCCATTTTAAATAAAGAAGAGGACTCCCGGCCGAACCGCTTCCGGTTGGCCCAATAAGCCGCCACCGCCGTACCACACGTCAAAATAAAGAACGAGTTAACCGACTGGAAAACGGAGGCCGGAATTTCGGCGCTAGAACCGGTAAAGACTAAAAATTTTAAAGAAACTCCAAGCACTAAGAGGAAGGCTGCGCCCCCAAGCCAATAGTGATAATACTCGGCTTTACTTTGCATCTTGCGGTAACCCATGTAAGCAAAGTAGAGAACTCCCAAGAGGAAGAGGAGGTCAATAATCCAGGTTTGGGTAACGCGATTTATTTTTTCATTGGCATAAATGTTCATCAGCCCCCCGGCCTGTTCAAAGGCCCCCCAGAAGATGATGATGATAAGAAAAGATAAAAGTAAAACCGCAACCCGGTCTCGCTCAATTTTGCTGAGTTCTTGATTATAAATATTGATACCCATCCCTAAGAAAGGGGCGATGCTCATCAAGATAAGGCCATATCCCAAACTTTGCTGGGTAGCCACATACACGCCTAAGGCCATCAAGATAAGGGTCACGACCAAGGGTACAGGTTGTTTTACTAAATCTAAAAAGTAATTGGGCCTGTTTTGATCGGCATGGGTTCCTACTTTTACCAGATCTCCTACCCCTTCCAGGTATTTTTGTCCCCAGATAAAGACAATCTGCCCAAATACCATCCCGATACCGGCCAAGCCAAACCCATAATGCCAACCTACAGTTTGCCCAATGTAGCCCACAATAATACCGGCTAAAAAGGCGCCCACATTAATCCCTATATAAAAAATGGTAAATCCTTGATCTCGTCGTATATCTCCTTGTTGATATAAACCGCCCACCATCGTTGAGATGTTTGGCTTCAAACCGCCTACACCTAATACAATGAGGGTCAATCCGCCAAAAAAGGCCGTCATCCCCGGGATTGCTAAAACGCCATGTCCCAAACACAATAAGGCTCCTCCCAACATCACTGTCCGTTTTTGCCCCAAATATTTATCCGCCAGGATCCCCCCGGGTATAGACATCAAGTATACAAACATGGTATACCAACCGTACAATCCTACGGCTTCTAAACGGGACCAGCCCAATCCCCCATCTTCAACGGAGGTATATATGTATAAAACCAATAGGCCCCGCATGCCGTAATAACTAAATCTTTCCCACATTTCGGTAAAGAATAAGATCGCGAGGCCAGCCGGATGACCAAAGAAGCTTGTGTCAAATTTTCTTGCATTCATAGGTATCTATATAAATAGAATCTTTTTTATAATTATTTGCCAAAAAAAGATATTTTGGTGAACCATTGGGTATAGTTTTACCTTATCTTTTAACTAAAATAATTTGAGGCGATTCGCAAGCTGTTCTTTTTTTTTGTAAAAATCAAGCCTCAGATGTGAAAAGGTGTAAAGTAGCCCTTTTCAGAAATTTTTTATCACTAATTTTACCCTTTAATCTTCATAAATAAACCCTAACCGCAATTTAGTAATGAAAGAGTTTGGACTGAAGTCAACCGTATCAGGTCTTCCTGAGATGGGAATTTCTCAGGCTGACACGGTATTCTGGAACCTTAGCCCGTCCGAGTTGGTAGAACATACCCTCAAAAATGGTGAAGGAGTCATGTCTGATACGGGAGCTATTATGTGTGATACTGGAAAATTTACCGGTAGATCCCCGAAGGACAAATTTATTGTCAAAGATTCCAAAACGGAAAATACAGTATGGTGGGGCGAGATCAATGCCCCCCTCGATTCGGATAAGTTTGAAGCCCTACATAATAAAATGCTAGGCTTTTTGGAAGGCAAAACCCTTTTTGTCCGAGATGCCTACGCAGGTGCCGACGAGGATTACCAACTTAAAGTCCGTATCGTAAATACCCAAGCCTGGCAAAACATGTTTTGCTATAATATGTTTTTACGCCCCAGCAAAAAAGAACTTGAGTCCTTCGCCCCAAACTTTACTATCCTGTGTGTTCCCGAGTTTTTAGCCGACCCAGAAGTTGACGGTACTCGCCAAAGCAATTTCACCATCGTAGATTTTACCCGCCGTATGATCCTTATTGGAGGCAGCGCCTACGCGGGTGAAATGAAAAAAGGAATTTTCTCGGTTCTCAATTATATGCTTCCCAAAGAGCGTAATGTGTTGTCCATGCACTGTTCGGCCAATGTAGGGGACAATAATGATACGGCTATATTTTTTGGCCTTTCTGGTACTGGAAAAACTACTCTTTCGGCGGATGCCTCCCGGCATCTTATCGGCGATGATGAACACGGATGGTCAGACAATAGCATTTTTAACTTTGAAGGGGGCTGTTATGCCAAGGTGATTGATCTATCTGAAGAAAAAGAACCCGAGATTTATAATGCCATTAAGTTTGGGGCTATCTTGGAAAACACGCGTTTTCATCCCGGGACCCGCCTTCCCGATTACGGCAACACAGAAGTCACTCAAAATACCCGTACCTCTTACCCCATTTTCCACATTGAAAATGCCTTAGAGAAATCTATTGCCGGTATTCCCCGAAATATTTTCTTCCTTACTTGCGACGCCTACGGAGTTTTACCTCCCATTTCCAAACTCACGGTTGGCCAAGCTATGTACCACTTCATTTCGGGATATACGGCCAAAGTTGCTGGTACAGAAGTAGGGATCACAGATCCCGTTACTACCTTTTCAGCTTGTTTTGGAGCAGCCTTTTTACCCCTCCACCCCACTGAATATGCCGAGCTATTGGGTGAAAAATTACGCCAGCACGAAGTAGATGTTTGGTTGGTCAATACCGGGTGGACAGGTGGTCCTTTTGGCGTGGGTAACCGTATGAGCTTAAAGTATACCCGGGCTATGATACGAGCGGCCCTAGAAGGGAAACTCAAGCACGTAGCTTATAAAACCCACTCCCAATTTGGTGTTAAACTCCCCCTTACGTGTCCGAATGTACCCGATGAAGTATTGAGTCCTAGAGGTACATGGGAAGACAAAGAAGCATATGATGCCAAAGCAAGTATGTTAGCGCATAAGTTTATTGCCAATTTTGAGCAGTTTTCCGATTACGCAAATGAAGAAATCATGGGGGGGGCACCTACTCCTAAACTCCCCATAAACGCCTAGGCTTGGGTTTATTCTTGGCTTATAACCCGTAACATCCCAATTGTTACGGGTTTTTTCTATTTTTGGGAAGTAGGCAACTACACATTCCCTATTTTTTTACCTAAGCTGCCTAATAAACCCATAAGCCAGGAATGAATCGATACTCCTTTTTTTTGTACACTTTTAGTCTTGTAGCTTTATGCAGATGTACCGGGTACAAAAAAAATCTGGACCCTCCCTATGAGGCCATCCGGACCTATTACACGCAAAACACGTTTCAGGAAACCGAGCAGGCTGGGCAGGACAAAATTTGTGGTCCTATCCGTTTTCTATCAGAATCAGATACGTTTTTGTTGCCTGGTAAACGCCTCAAACAAATTATGCTTCTGCGGCACGCACGCCCCTTGGTAGACAAATCGGGCTATTACAATTTTTATGAAGCAAGCAATTATTTAGAGGCATACGATCACGCGGGGGTAGCCGATACCAATGCCCGCCCTGTTTGTACCAGCCCAGCGGAAGTGCCTCAGATCTATTGCAGCCCCCTCAACCGATCCCGTCAAACGGCTAGAATGGTTTTTGGGCCAAATTATCGTATTGTGATGCACCCTATTTTTAGAGAGTTTGAAAGAAAAATAGTACCCGTCCCCGTCTTCACCAAAAAACTAAAGTTTTGGCTCATCAGTTCGCGCGTACTGTGGATCATGGGTCAAAACGATTTTGGCATTGAGAGCTTTAAAGAGGCCAAGCTACGGACCCAAAAAGCAGCCCAGATACTCATTGAGCACGCCGAGCGAGACCAGAAAGTTATTTTGGTGGCCCACGGGTTTTTAAATCGTTTTTTGGCTAAGGAACTTCAAAATCGGGGATGGCAATGGGTACGTAATGGAGGTAATGATTACTTAAGTGTGCAGGTCCTTGTAAAATATGAATAAACTTGATAGCTAAACATTTATGAGCCACGAAAAAAACCAAAGCCGCATTCTAAATGCCTGGGCTTCTTACGATTGGGCCAATTCGGTGTATAATCTCACCATTACCGCCGCGATTTTCCCGGTATATTACGATATCGCTACGCGTCTTGCCCACGGTGGGAAATTTGTAGAGGATAAAATCGTAGGAGGCGATGAGATTGATTTTTTTGGTTTAAGTATCGAGTCCTCTATTCTTTATGACTTTTCAATTGGGGCTTCTTTTATTTTGGCAGCGATCTTATCTCCACTCTTGTCCGGTTTGGCCGATTATGGGGGCTACAAAAAGAATTACATGAAGTTCTTTACCTATATGGGGGCTTCGGCTTGTTTCGGATTATTTTTTTTTAATGGCAGTAATGTAGAATGGGGAATCATTATGGCCATATTAGCGAGCATGGGCTTTTCTGGGGCCATTGTTTTTTACATCTCCTTCCTTCCCGAAATTGCCAGCGATGACAAGTTGGATAGTGTGAGTGCCAAAGGGTTTTCTCTAGGTTTTTTAGGAAGTGTTATTCAGTTGTTTATCAGCTTGCTCATCATAAGTTATCACGAGTCATTAGGCATTAGTGAAGACCTGGCTACCCGATTGTCTTTTCTTTCTGTTTCTATTTGGTGGGTCTGCTTTGCCCAGATTGCTTTCTATTATTTACCTAGTAACCCTCCTAAGCCTGGGGCCGAAAAAGGTAATTTAATGAGTAAAGGCTTCCAAGAAATTAATAAAGTTTGGCAGAGTTTAAAAGATTTACCCAATTTAAAGCGCTTTTTATTGGCTTTCTTCCTCTACAATATGGGGGCCCAAAGTATATTCTTATTAGCTACCATCTTTGGTAGCAATGAGCTAAATTTACCTTCCGACCGTCTCATCGGGACCATCTTATTACTCCAGCTCGTGGGGATAGGCGGCGCCTACTTTTTTTCGTATATCTCAAAATTACGAGGAAATAAATTTTCCCTTATCAGTATGCTCATCTGCTGGTTTGGGATCAGCATCTTTGGGTATTTTGTACAATCTGAATATGACTTTTATACCCTCGCGATTGTATTTGGTTTTGTGATGGGAGGCATACATCTCTCTCGTTCTACCTATGCCAAACTTATCCCAGAAGATACCGAAGATACTACCTCCTACTTTAGCTTTTATGATGTTATGGAAAAGCTAGCCACCGCCATTGGCCCCATCTCATACGGAATAATTGCCTACTTCACCGGAAATGTACGATATAGTATCCTAGCCTTGGGGATTTACTTTATTTTGGGCTTGTTAATTTTAGCCACTGTACAGATTCCACGCGGTGAGGTTATAACAACTTCTGCCTAAAATAAAAGGTATTTCTTAGCTCGTGCTTAATGAAAGACATACGTAGCCCCCAACTTAATTCAAGGGGCTACTTCACGATATTAGCATACCTCGTGTTGCCATGAATCCCTGTTATAAGAGGATCTAGGTAAATTTACATCGCTAGCCAGCCCCCTCCTACCTTGTACTAGCATTTTCTTCAATCGCTTCCCGGCTCCTTTTGCCCTTCACAATTCACGCAAAACTTACTTTCCCTTCATTTCCCAATTTCATTCTTTTTTACCTAAGTGCGTATGCACTAACAACTGCGGCCAAGCACTATAAAAATTCATTTTTTTTCATGCAACTACATATACTTTTTGTTTATGAGATCCGTGTTCTATTTCCATTTTTTATGGACCGGCCTGCTTGTATTCACTGCCTGTCCCGGATACACACAAACTAGAACTACTCTCAACGATGCCGTCTATTCGGCCCCTTTAAATATTTCCGTAGGATACACGGGCTCCATCCAGATTTTTCGGAATGGGTCCAGGGAACTCTATGATCCCTATTCCCAACCCAATTCGCCCAGTATGTTTAATTCACTGGTTGTATGCATAGGTACCCAAGAAATCACCTCCAATGCCTTGGTGATCAATTATGAAGATTATCAGTGGACAGGAAGCGTGTCTCCAGTAAGTGGTTCTGGGACTCGAGAAGTCCCTTGGAAAATTGAGCAATACCTCTACACACCCAGTCTACCCGGGCTTAGCCTGGAGGCAAGTTACGAATATGTCAATGGAGATGATTACTTTACGGTAAGCCTTACTCCCACACTGCCTCAGAATAATACTGAGCAAGTAAAGCTCTACCACCTCATTGATACCTACCTTGGTGGAAGCGATGAGGGCCCGGCCGTGACCATTGGCAATCCACCATACGATGCTTTGGGAGTCCGTGATGATGGCTTGAATATTTACCAATTGTTTGTCAAAATTAACCGGGCCTGGGATCATTACGCCAGCGAATTTTATGGACGGGTATTAAGCTACCCCAATCAGGGTAATGATCTTAGCGATAATTTAGATTTTAACCCGAGTACCGATAATGCTATTGGTGTACAGTGGAACCTGGGTGTAGCCCAAGGCCGGCAAAGTACCATTAGTTACCGCCTTAGTTTCTCCCCCACCATTCCTAATCTTCCCCCCACGATTACCTCCTTGAGTACTTGGAATGTTATCGAGAACACCAGTGGCACTCTCGTAGACCTGCAATCTAATGATGATAGTGATTCTGAAGGAAATGGGATTCATTATCGAGTAGCCGGTGGGCCAGATGCCGGGGCCTTTCAATTGGATAGCCTAACAGGGCACCTCAGCTTTCATTTCATACCAGATTTTGAGGCACCTCAGGACGCTAACTTAGACAATATTTATCGGGTAGACATCGCCGTAGAAGATTCGGAAGGGGAATTCACCATCCAAACCGTACAAATACGGATAGTAGATCAAAATGAAACCTCACCAGGAGGAGTTTTTCCTAACCTGAGTACCTGGTTAAGGGCCGATATGGGCACATCAGGGTTCTTTCCCCTTTCAAGTTGGACCGATCAGGGGCCAGCCAAAAAGTCGCCCAGTATCCACGGCGACCCTCTATGGCAAGGGAACAGATTCAACTATAACCCGGCCATCGTATTGGATGGCTCAGGAGACTACCTAAGTTGGTTAAACCTTACCCAAGGATTTCAGGCGGGAGATCTTTTCCTCGTCTTAAAAAGTGCCGACTCGAGCGCTTGGGCCCTTGGCGGGCAAGATCTCTATGATATAGATAATTCTCATAACCAAGTAGGCAGTGCCCATCCCAGTCTTCAAAATACCTTAGAAGATGACTTTGCCAATGTACACGTTGCATTAGAAGCTCCTACAACCTGGTCTCCCCTCAACCCTTATATTTATAATAGCACCTGGGGCTTAAACGATCGTATGGTACATCTCAATAATTATAGCTGCCCCATGCAACTATTGAGCAATACCAACCCCGGATTTTCAGGAACTGCCCGTATTGGCTCAGGCGATGTGGGCCTATCCGATTTAAAAACACAATTGGCCGAAGTGATTATCTATGACCGGGTTATCAGCCTGGTAGAGCGGCAAAGAGTACACTCCTATTTGGCCCTTAAATACGGCATTACGTTACTTTCTGGTTCAAGCCCTGGTGGGCAATATCTTGATTCCCAAGCCGATACCCTATGGGATGGCTCCAAAGGGGGGCCAGACTTAGACTACCACCACCATGTGGCCGGCATTGGTCGTGATGATGTGGGCCAATTTCAACAAAGACAAGGAGGTTCGGGCAGCCCAGGAGCCCGAGTGCAGATTGGTTTAGGAAGTATTCAGGCCAACAATCAACTTAACCCGAGTAACTTTGCCCAAGACCGTTCTTATGTGATTTGGGGACATAACCAAGACTCCCTGCAATCGGAAAATGTCCTGGACTTGCCTTTTGCCATCGAGAAACGGATCGCCCGCGTATGGAAAATACACGAAATTGTCCAAAACCAGGCTGGTTCGGTGGGTGATCTATTTTTCCGTATTGATGTAAGCCATATCTTGGGAGAGAAAAAAGAAGAATACCTTCGCCTACTCGTAGATGAAGACGGTATTTTTTCCACCCAGGAAACCCACAGTCGCCTACACGCCGGAAACCTCAACGGAGACTTTTTTGAATTGAGCATTCCCGATGCCGAAATTCAAGACGGCTTTTATTTTAGCCTCGGCTCCCTAGACAGTACCTTACTCCCTCTCCCAATTCAAGCCCATGACTTTCAGCTTACTCCTCAGAATGCTGGCTTTTTATTAAGCTGGGAGATTGCCCAGGCCCAAAATGGCCTTCAAATGATCCTTGAGAAGCAAAATACTACGCAATCATGGTCACAAATCCATCAGGTTTTCTCAAACTCAGATGCGCCAAGCCAAGCTATTTTTTCTTTTCTGGATGAAAATCCGGCTGCAGGAACAAACTATTACCGCCTCAGGACCCGAAACGCCCATGACCTAGAGTGGACATCGGCGGTACGCTCGGGTGAATGGCATAATGAAAGAGAAATTAGTTTTCAAATATACCCTAACCCCAGTCGCCAAGCCCTGGAAATACGGGCCAGCGAACCCATAAAAGAAGATAAAATAGCGTTCATTCTCTTTTCACCCCAGGGAGATGTATTTCTGGAAACCGAAGGAAACTTACAGGAAGCCACCCACATCCTGAATCAAAAGCTAGCCCAGGCGGCTAGGGGGCATTATACGCTAAGAATTCGCTATCGGCGGCGGTGGTATACCCAAACGCTTATACGCATCTAAGCTTTACTTCCGGCCAAAGTCGGCAGGTATCTCCCCCCAGCGTTCGGTTTCCCACTTGATAACAGCATTGGAATACGTATTTTTTTCTAGCCAGGCAATAGCCCGGTCAACCAAACCGAATAGAACTTCAGTTTTGGCATTTCGCGGTAAACTGGTTTTAATTTGACGGTTCCTCAGCCAAGCCATGGCTGTTCTCGAGTCGGTGTAAATAGGCAGGTTAGAACCTTGCTGTTTCAAATATGCTAAACCATGCACTATGGCCAAAAACTCTCCAATATTAACCGTACCCAAGGGGAAAGGCCCCTGATGGAATAACCTTGCCCCCGATTGGGTATCCACTCCTTGATATTCCAAGACCCCAGGGTTACCACTACAGGCGGCATCTACAGAGAGACTATTCCAAATAATTCCTTCTTGGTCAAGGCTGCGTTTTTTGGCCTTGGTATCTGGGTTTTTACCAATAAAATCACGCCCATCCCTCTCAAAAGCTGCTTCGGCTTCGGCTCGGCTGCTAAAGGATTTGTACTGCGCATTGGGGTAAGCCTTTACTTGCAACTGGCAGTCGGCCCAGGTTTCGTAAATTCCTGGGCGGTGTCCCTCCCACACTACATACCACTTTTTTTTGGCCATAGGTATCTTTTTATGCTTTTTAAAAATTTTTGGGGCTGCCCCCGGCGATTCCAGTTGGGCATCCCATTACAATAGGCTTGCCGCCGGGGTCGGGCTTTCGCTACTCGCTGCCTTTCCCCGCTGGGCCTACACGAGCTCAAACAGGCCGCTCTATCCCTCAGCCAAAACCCATCTGGCTTGAAATAAGTCTAGTAAGCAAACAAAACTAGTGCCCTTATCGATGTAGCCTACTCTTGTATTTCACACGAACGGGCAAAGGTATCAATTAAAAGGGAGCTTACCTGAGGCCGTTCCAACATAGCCATATGCCCGGTTTGATTTAAAATGTGTACGGAGACTTTGGGGGGCCAATGTACCTGCGCTTGGTACAAGGCAAAAGGTATGAGATGATCGTCTCGGCCTATTAGAAACAATACCGGTACGGGTATATTTTTGAGGAATTTTTCATACGAAGGCCTCCGAGCCATCGCTTGATTCGTCCGGATCAGGCTTAGGGAGTTGGTCTGGGAGGCAATGTATACCACTTCTTCCAAGACCTGGCTTAGGCGAGGCCGGCCCTTCTGGTAAAAAAGCTCAGGAACAAACTGACGGATAAAAGGCTCGACGCCGCTTTTGGCCACAAATGCATTGACACGTTCTCTTGAGGCTCGTTTTTCCTCATCATCAGCCAAAGCACTCGAATTGATCAGGGCTAAACCCTTGACTATTTGCGGGAACGATTGGGCTAGGGCCAAACCTAGATATCCTCCTAGCGAATGCCCTACATAGATTACTTCTTCCAGTCCTAAGGCATGATGAAACCTTATGATTTGCTCCGCAATATCTTCTAATGCAAAAGAGGGTTTATCTAACAATGGGCTCTTACCAAAACCGGGTACATCGATGCAAATTATTCGGTATTGCTCTTGCAGCGCCTTTACTTGCTTGTCCCAAATTTGATGGTCCAGGCAAAAACCGTGTACCAAAAATAAGACAGGCCCACTCCCTTGCTCTTCATAATAGATATTTTCTAAGGTTGGCATATATTTAAAACGGCAGATATTGTGCTTACGGTTCGCTCGCTGCTTAAAATATGGTCTTTTGCTCCTCTCTGCTTAGCTTTGAACAAATTGCAATAGCATGAAAGCATCTATTATTTCCCCTACCCTTCGCTGGGCCCTCTTATTGATGTGGATCGTAAAGCTTTGGGAAGTAAGCCTGGGAACTAGCTGGCACCCATGGGGACTATATCCACAAGACTGGAACTCCTGGTATGGCATTTTCACTTCCCCTTTTCTCCATGGAGATTTTAGCCATTTATTTTCCAATAGTTTATCTCTCTTGGTCTTGGGAGGCTTGGTGTTTTCCCTTTATCCTAAGGAAGCCCACCCTTTGAGTATCTGGCTTATCCTGGCCGGTGGGATTTGGACTTGGATTTTTGCCCGGCCTAGCTACCACATAGGGGCCAGTGGAGTTATCTACGGTTATGCTAGCTATCTATTTTTTGTGGGCATCTTAACTTGGCAGCCCCGACAATTAGCTATTACATTATTTATGACCTTTGCTTATAGTGGTATGTTGGCAGGCCTGGTACCCCAAGGCTCAGGCATTTCTTGGGAAGGCCATCTCTCGGGCTGTGTGGCCGGCTTGGTGTATAGTATTTACTATTATCAAAATTTACGGAAGGAACCAAAACCTATGAGAAAGGAAGTGGTACAGGAAAAAGAAGCCCAGTGGAAGATACGGGCAGTCTATTATCGAGAAAAAGAAGAGGATCAAGAGGTTAAGGTGTTTCCTAAGTAAAGGAAGCCCCGGCTACTACTCCAAAAAACCTTGGGAGAACCGGTGACTTTATACACTTTAAAGGCTAAAACGTACATTGGCTGAGGGATAGAGCGGCCTGTCTGAGCCCGCCGCTGGTTTGCGGGGAGCTGGCGAGTAGCGAAAGCCCGACCCCCACTTTGCCGGGCACTCCCGTATAAATTAGCCGTGCTTATTGGGCAAAGTGGGGGGCAGCCCCAGCCCCAGATCCATGTAGTTGGTAAACTACTTATTGGGTTGGGGAGTCATACGCAAATAAGGCTTAACTACTGTATGTCCTTTGGGGAATTTGTTGGGTACTTCTTCATTGGAAACAGAAGGAGAAATGACTACGTCCTCGCCATCTTTCCAGTTGGCTGGCGTAGCCACACTGTAATTGGCGGTGAGTTGCAGTGAATCGATCACTCGGATAATCTCATCAAAATTTCTACCCGTTGAAGCTGGGTAGGTAATCATCAATTTGATTTTTTTGTCTTGACCAATTACGAAAACAGACCGTACCGTGAGTTTTTCCAGAGAGTTGGGGTGGATCATATCGTACATATTGGCAATCTTGCCCTCTGGGTCGGCAATGATTGGGAAGTCCATCTCTGTATTTTGCGTTTCGTTAATGTCCTTGATCCACTCGTTGTGCGAATCTAAGGGATCTACACTAATGGCAATGGTCTTGACATTGCGTTGCTCGAAGTGCTCCCGGTACTTGGATACAGTACCTAACTCGGTAGTACAAACGGGAGTAAAATCGGCGGGGTGAGAGAAAAACACCCCCCAGGAATCGCCTAACCATTCGTGGAAATTGATTTCCCCTTCGGTGGTTTGGGCCCTAAAATCGGGTGCTATATCGCCTAGCTTAAGTGACATATAATTTAAATTTATGATCTAAAAGAATTGCTCAAAGATAGGGTAAATATATTAATAAATAAACATATGTCTATTTTTTTGATTCAAAATACACCTTTCCGTTAAATTCTATCATAGTCCGGGTTTCCTGGCTTTCGCTATCGCGGATAATGATAACCAGGAGCTTATCTTTTTCAGAAGTTGCTTTGAAAGTTTGCATAGTTTCCGATTCGGATAAGTGCGTAATCTGAGGTTTCACGAGGGGAAACGTATACGTATTCTTTTGCGGATCTATGCTAAGTATCATAGATTCTTCGCTAAGGGTCAACGTACAAGTTTCGTCGGATTTGGGGTCTTTGGCTGTGTAGGTTTGGGTATAGGTTTCGGAAGATTCAACTTGGCCGGCTTCCTTAAATCCGGTTATGATATATAATAAAACCCAGGCAAAGACAAGAAAAAATACACTCGGAATAATCGGATGTCTTTTTAACAGGTTATCCCGTTTGTTCATTTAATTTTTATAGATGGTACTAATTTAAAAGTAAGTATTATTCATGAAATTTGTAGCGGGTAATTGAAATTTTTCTTGTATCCCGGCTAATCTGGAAAATATGATCTCTCAGGATATTCACCTTGCGCAAAGTTTGTTAGAATCGGGTAACTTAGTTGCCATCCCAACGGAAACTGTATATGGTCTGGCTGCCAATGCCTTAGACCCAGAAGCAATTAGTAAAATATTTCTGGCCAAGCAAAGGCCACGCTTTAATCCTTTGATTGTCCACACGAGTTCTGTGGAGCGCGTAGGAGAGTATGTAGCGCACTTTCCTGATAGCGCTCGAGAATTGGCGCAAAAATTTTGGCCTGGGCCCTTAACTTTGGTCCTGCCCCGGAAAAAAATCATCCCTGATTTGGTTACGGCAGGTTTGCCCAATGTAGGTATCCGAGTCCCTAATCACCCCCTAAGTTTGGCCTTGTTGGGCAAATTGGATTTTCCCTTGGCGGCGCCCAGTGCCAACCCCTCCAATTATGTTAGCCCTACCCGGGCCGAGCACGTGGAAGCCCAATTGGGAGAACAGGTTTCCCTTATTTTGGATGGGGGCCCCAGCGAGGTAGGCATTGAGTCTACCATTGTCTCGTGGGAATCGGGTCAAGGGGTCATTTTAAGGCTGGGGGGGCTTAGCGTGGAAGCCTTGGAGGAGGTGGCCGGTACTTTGCTTATACACAAGAAAGGGAGTAAGCAGGCCCTAGCTCCGGGTATGTTGAGCAAGCATTACGCGCCACACACCCCCTTAATCCTCCTAAAAAATCGGGGTGAAGTGGCCAATTATATGAAAAAACACCCCGATAAAGAGATTGGCGCCTTGGTATTTCAAAACTATTTGGACGGAATTCCTCCGGAATTACAGATCATCTTATCGCCCCAAGGAAGTATGGAAGAAGCCGCTCGTAATATTTTTGCCGCCATACGCGAAATAGATCAAGCTCGGGTGCAACTTATCTTGGCAGAAACCTTTCCCGAAAAAGGCCTGGGCCGGGCCCTCAATGACCGTCTCCAACGGGCGGCTCAAAAAAAATCTTAGCAAACTGATATTTATCATATTAGCGGCATGGTTTAGAGCTTACATTTGTATTAAGCAATTCGCTAAGCCTGTTTGGTGTAGGTTTACTGGAAGATGGATTCAGGCCTTTGTTTCAAATTGCATCCCAATCAATCCTTGTAGATTAGTGTAAACCTTTGTGTAATATGGCGTTCCTGACGCCATATTACATTTTATAAACTTGCTGGTTCTTGTTGGCTCAAACAGTGAAAACTTCCTCCTCCCCAAACTATATCCCGAGCATCAAACCCCAAGATTTCCCGATCGGGAAAGCACGTTTGGAGAATTTCCCGGGCTATTTCATCTTCTGGGCAGTGGTATTGAGGTAATACAAGGAGTCGGTTGGCAATGTAAAAGTTCAAATAGCTGGCCGGTAGGCGCTGGCCTTTTACTCGCAAAGGGGAAGGCATTGGTATTTTTATAATCTCAAAAGGCTTGCCCTCCAAATTTTTGGCCCTCAATAAGGTTTGAACATTTTCCTGGAGTCCCTTATAGTTAGGATCTTGTTTGTCCGTACAAAAACCGACTAAAATTGTGTTGTTACTAACAAAGCGAGCGAGGTTATCAATATGCCCGTCTGTGTCGTCTCCTTCCAACTGGCCCCGCAACCAGATTACTTCTTGAACATTATAATAGGACTTCAGCAGTTGTTCTATTTTGGCCTCACTGATTCCGGGGTTACGATTTGGGTGTAGAAGGCACTCCCGGTTAGTTAAGAGCATGCCCGCGCCATTTACCTCGATACTTCCCCCTTCTAGTATGTAGGGTGGGGTAAATTGAGGAATACCCCGGTATTGGGCAATATACTCCGGACAAGCATTATCCTCCTCAAAAGGCAAATATTTGCCCCCCCAGGAGTTAAACTGCCAATTTAAAATGGCTTTTTTCCCGGGGTCTTGCCGGTGTAGCAAAAAACCCGGGCCGTAATCTCGTATCCAAGCATCATTAAGGGCCTTAAGGTGAAAAAACACTTGGGCCGCATGGGCTCCTAAGCCCCTTTGGATTTCAGAAATAATGCCCTCATCTTGCACCAGAACGTGAACTTCTTCGCGAGGGCTCAGGGCATTTATCCATTGTATATACACCTTTTGTACGGATACAAGGGTAGATTTTGGCCAAGTATCTAGGTTATGGGGGAAGCTCAACCAAGTGGCTTGATGCGGAGCCCATTCGGCAGGAAAATAGTACTGTGCTTCTTGTGGAGTCATGTGCTCGATATTTTGCATAGGATTCAAGCCTGCTTTAAGGAAGAATTTTGGATTTTCAAAAAATACCCGGCATAAAAACTTTTTTATTATCTAAATTAGTTTGACCTTTGCAATTTTGCTACTTTTGCAGATTGTATTACTCTAACTTTTTCCAATGGAACGAACGGTTGAACAAAAGCTAACCGCACTTCTCAAGTTGCAGGCCATTGATTCTAAACTTGATGAAATCAAGAAACTTCGGGGAGATTTGCCTGATGAGGTGCAAGATCTCGAAGATGAAATCGAAGGCTACAACACGAGGATTCAGAATTTTAATAAACAGATAGATACGCTAAACGAGGAGATAGAAAGCCGCAAAGAGCGAAAAAGACAAGCGGATAAATTGATTGAGAAGTACAAAGATCAGCAGATGAATGTACGGAACAATCGAGAATACGAAGCTTTGACCAAGGAAATGGAATCGGAAGAACTGGAAATTCAGCTCTCCGATAAACGTATCCGTGAGGCCAATGAAAAGATTATCCGCGTGAACGAAGAAATAAGCAAAACCGATGAAGTCCTGGAAGACCGTAAAAAGGATTTAGAGCTGAAGCAAAATGAGTTGGAAAACCTGGTACAGGAAAGTGAAGGAGAAGAAGCCAAGCTCATGAAAGACCGGGATAAGTTTAAAAAGGGCATAGAAGATCGCTTACTTCGCTCTTACGACAAAATCCGGGGGAATATGATCAACGGGTTGGCCGTAGTCTTGGTTAAGCGCCATGCCTGTGGGGGATGCTTTAACATTGTACCTCCTCAAAGACAAGTAGAAATTCGGGAGCGAAAGAAAATTATTGTGTGCGAACACTGCGGGAGAATCTTTGCGGGGGTAGAAGAGGTGATAGAAGAAGAACCGAAGCCCAAGAAGACAAGAAAGTCTAAAAGCAAATCTTAGAAACTGTTTAAATTTAATTGCGTTGGGCTGCAAAGGGCCATTTTAAAATAGAAATACGGGAACCTGATTTCATCAAATTTATCGCCCATAGCGCTGCTATGCGCTCCTTGTTGATCTCATCAGAACCCAAAACTGACCCTTTTCGCCGACAAAAACTAAACTTAAACAGTTTCTTAATAAAAAGCAGGCCGGATGGCCTGCTTTTTTTATACCGTTACTTTTTCGGTAAGTTCGGGCACGTCTTCGGAGTAAGCCCTTTCTAAGGGTATCCTTACGTTAAATTCGGTCACATTGCCTACTTCACTTTTGAAGTCGATCTCTCCGTGGAGTTTTTCGGTGGCTTTTTTGACTAAATATAGCCCTAAACCATTACCCTGAGATAATTCAGATCCCCGGTAAAACATATCAAAAATACGCTCCTGATGTTCAGGGTCAATTCCCATACCATTGTCTGTGACCGTAATCAGGAGGTATGAACTTTCTACCCGACAGGCTAATTTGACAATAGAAAACACATCGGACGTGTTTTCCCGGAATATTACCGAGTTTTCCAATAAGTTTTCCATTATAATCGTAAGGAGTGTTTCATCGCTGGTAACAAATTGCTCCCCGTGCACCCGAGCAATCAAATAAGCCGACTCACTTTCGGGTATTTGTTTAACTCTTTGCTTAATGCCCTCCAAAAACTCCGGTAAATAGATCCGGTCATAGTCTAAGGCTTCACTATTGATCGCGTGTATGTTCATGAGTTTTTCCAACATATTATTCATACGTTGGGCGGTAAACTCAATCATATTCAGATTGGTCAGAATAGCTTCGGGTTCTTTTTCCATCTTTGCCAAATTGGCCAATCCTACCAAGCGGGCAATGGGCCCCCGCAGATCATGCGAGGCCCGATAAATGAACGTATCGAGTTCTTTATTCGTTTGTAGAAGTTGCAGTAAGGTAGCCCTCAGGCTTGTAGTACGTTCGTTTACCTTTTGCTCGAGCGTATTATTAATTTGCTTCAACTCCTGATTGGCTTGCTGTATTTGATTTTTCTGCTCCGAAATTTCGTCAAAGGCTTGCTCGAGTTGTTTGTTTTGTTTGGAAATTTCTTGGGTTTTCTCTTCTACTTTGTTTTCCAATCTTCGGTTGGCTCGGGTGAGGGCCCTCAGTCGTAGTCGTACTAAGAGGTAAATTAACAGACAGAGACTCAGTAAGACCAACACATAAAACCACCAAGTTTGCCAATAGGCGGGTTTCACTTCAAAGTTTAAGACGGTTTCTGGAGTCTGTTGGCCAAACACATTCCGCGCCCTTACCCTTAGGGTGTACTCTCCCACCGGTAATGAATTGAAGGGAATAAAGGCACCTGCGTTCCAATCAGACCATTCTTCATCCAGTCCTTCTAAACGGTATTGAAACTCCGTCTTACCCTCCCGCAAAAAATAGGGCGAAGCTAACTCAATCCTTAAGGCTTTTTGCGTATTACTCAAACTGAGTCCGTCCAGAGACAATAAGTTACGCCGATTACTGGCACTTTGTATGATGGCCCGGAAGTCGGGAGACAATCCTAAGCGAGCCCCCGATTCAATTTTATACAAAGTATAATCACCTACCACCCATACGGCAGATTGACTGTCAACAAAAATACTTTCTACATTTTCAAAGAAAGAAAGCAAAAAACCTAGGGAGTCAAATTGAATGGGTTCTTGACTTATATTGACCCAAGCCTGGTTATCGGGGCTGACCCAAGTATACCCAGCTTGTTGGTAAACAATGGGCGAACGTGGATTAAAGTAGGTTTCTAGTGGTTTATAGGGCTCAATCGTTTTTTCGACCTGATTAATTTGGTAAATACCTGTGGATAAGATCAGTACAGGAACGCCTTGTATAATACGGATAACCGTAGTCTCCGCGTAATCATTGGGCAGCTTGATCTTTTCACTAGACCGAGGTAGGCCCTGGCTATCCAAGGAAATAAAAAAGATGTATTCTTCGCCACCAAGCCACAAACCAGCTTCTGTCTCCGCAATGGAGTAAATACTTTGACTAATGTCCTGATTAAAATGCTTGATATTCCAGCCTTCAGGCGTGCTGCGTATCCCAATAATACCCTTATCACTCGCTGCGTATACTAAATCTGGAAAACGTTGGCTCGCACTTAAAAAATAAATGTACTCATTGTCGACCACTTTAATTGCTTCGGTCAAACTCTGTAATTCATACAAACCTGCATTGGTAGCTACCAGGAGCTTATCTTGAAAGGGAAAAAACTGGCGGCATTTGGTTTGTATCCCTTGCACCTTTTCATAAATGTAGGGGATTTCCTCAGGAGACAGCTGAGGAGATTCAGGAGTTGGGCTAGGAACGTACTCCGTGAAGGTGCGCACATCTGAGTAGACTTTCCCAGGGTTTTCCAGCACTTTTTCTTGCACAGAAATGGTATCGACCGGAGTGGCTACAACCCTGGGGTTGTCTTCTGGGTTGAGAGGTGTTATCGGATTGGGCTGTATTTCTCCGTTCTTTTCGGCTTTTTTACGTTGTCGGGCCTCCTTTCGTTCTTCTCTTTTTGCTTTACGAAGATCTTTTTTGAGTTGCTTTTTTTCCTCCCGGCTTAGCTCTTCAGAATTCTGCAGGGCGGCTTCAATTTTGGCAGATACCAGGACATTGCTCACTTCGGGTACAGACAAATCTTGTGCAACTTGAATGGTTGTTTGGATATTCCGCTCCAAAACCCGAATTTCCTTCTTTTCCTTTTTGATAAACTTTACCAACTGTTCTATTCGGTCTACTTTGGCCAAGTAGAAAACCCCTTCACTCGTGCCTACATAGAGCACACTATCCGATTTAAAGGGGGCTGTAATATCTCCTTCCAGACCTGGGTAGATAGAATAATTTCGTATAGGAAGTTCCACATCGGCCCGGGAAATCCCATCTTCATTACAAATCCAAACCCCACCTTGGCGGTCCCGGCATACGGTTAATATTTCATCATCCGAAAGGCCCGTTTGGTAGTTGATCCGGTGGAGGGTCTTCCCACTTTCTTTTTCTACAATAAGGCAACCTCCCGATAGGGTAGATAATACAAACTTACTTTCTGAAAAATCCAGCCCACCAGTCAAGAAGCTTTCCTCTAAATAGTCCTGGGCCTCAATCTCAAAATCTTCTAAATTGCGTCCTCCGAATAAATACAATTTATTGGCATCTGTGCCCAATAAAGTATGGTCTTCATCGTAAGGAAAAGCCGCCACGATTAAATCATCCGAAAGTGAATCGCCCGCCGGAATGGGCAAAAACTTTTCATTGATCAACTTATGCAATCCCTTGCCCGGAAGGTTTACGTAGAGCTGGTCCTGATGCAAAAACATCCCAGAAAACTCCCCTTTGTCGGGAGCAAACCAGATATTTTGTACAGAATTGTTTTCGGGATCTACATCATATATCACTTCTTCCGAGTAAAAATATACATGAATTTTACTCGCCCAGATCTGACTTATCGCGCCAAAACCCAATTGTGTATCGGAAATCTTTTGATAGCTTAACCGCCCTTGTTTGTCCCTTACAATCCTGCCAAAGTGCTCTCGGCATCCTACATAGATCTGCCCATCTTCCCCCTTCTCAAGAGCATAAGGTGTACTGTAGGTATTGATGATATCCCAGTTGACTCCATTGTAGGTTATTACTCCTTTGGTATTGGCAAAGTACATATACCCCTCGGGGCCTTGAATAGCCGCTAAATTCTGATTATCTGTATTGGATATTGGAGTGTGGTAACTGTATAAAAATAAATCACCGGTCTGGGAAAATACCGAAAAGGGGAGGGTGGAAATACAAATTAGTAAATAAATCCCAACGCGCATGAAGTTCCTGCTTTTAGTAGAGATAAAGAACGCTTCACCTAGAAATAAGGTTAAGATACAATTTGAACCTATCTGGTAATTTACCGTCGATAAATTACATTAGCAAAAAAGCTTATTGAGAAACTCAATGAATAAATTGCATCTGAAGAAATGAATAATCTTGAGTATGCAAATGCAGTTGGTTGTGGATTTACCGTTTTTTATAAGGGCTTCTTGCTACGTAAAAATGGAAGATGAACCCAAGATTTAGCAATCCTTCCATACTTACGTAATAATTGTCTTATGAGTTGAGCACGAAGCGCCTTTTAAGAATGTTTTCAATAATTTTTTTTCCGTCGTGCCTACCATTTTCAATAAACACCTTCTCTGTATGCACCCCACACACCACCGTTCCCGCTAGATATACGCCAGGTACATTTGTTTCAAAAGTTTCGGAATTGTAAGTAGGCATAAGATCGTCTTGAGAGACAGAAACACCCAAACTTCTCATAAAACTTACGTCGGGCGTGTATCCTACCATCAACAAGACAAAGTCGGCGGGCATCGGTACTAATTGGGACTTCCCTGCTTCTCGGTACCACACTTTATCTGCTTCAATTCGGGCAATTTCCGATTGAAACTTTACTTGGATCTTCCCTTCTTTTACCCGGTTGCGGAGGTCTGGAATCAACCAATACTTGGCCGTAGGCTTAAAATCACCCTTCCGAACAATCATGGTGACCTCAGCCCCATGTCGGTATAAATCCAATGCCGTGCTTACCGCCGAATTACCTCCCCCCACAATCACCACCCGACTATGTACATAACGATAAGGCTCATCATAATATTTTGATACGTGCCCTAAGTCTTCGCCTGGCACGTTCAATTCTCGAGGAAAATCAAAATAACCTGTGGCCAATACTACGTGTTTACATTTGAGTACACCTCCCCGGGAAGTACGGACTACAAAATAATCGGCTTCCTTTTCTACCCCAACCACAGCAGTGTACAATTTTACCGGCAGCTTAAAATATTCAGTCACTCGCCGGTAATACTGTAAGGCTTCTCCCCGGCTGGCTTTGGCCCCGGTAACGGCCATTGGTAGGCCTCCGATTTCAATATTTTCGGCCGTAGAGAAAAATGTCATATATAAGGGGTACTTCCGAACAGACTCGGCGATGCTCCCCTTTTCTAGAATCAAAAATTTTAGATCATGTTTTTGGGCCTCAATTCCCACGGCAAGTCCGCAAGGGCCGGCACCAATGACAATCAGATCGTATACCGTGTCGTCCATAAATACCTTCAGCTTCGTGTCTCGTTTAAAATTATTAAAAGCGATTTCTCCCGCAAAAGTTTCCTACAATTCCATAATTTTGCTCTCGCCAAGCCTGAACCCTATGAGCAATATCGCCCTTATTTTATTTTGCCTCCTCCTCGGAAGCCTCCTCAGGCGTATTCCTGCCTTCCCGAGCGAAACCTACCGGGGGCTCAATGCTTTTGTCATTTACATTTCTCTCCCCGCCATAACCCTCCGATATGTGCCCCAAATGCAGTTTGACCGGTCAAGTTTCCTACCACTGGGCTTAGGTATTTTACTTTTATTGGGCGCTTATCTTTTTTTCCAAATACTCCATCGCTTTTTCTCTTGGGACCGAGGCACCCTAGGCTGCCTTATCCTCGTTTGCGGGATGGGCAATATTTCTTTTTTAGGCTTTCCCGTGGTAGAAGCCTTTTATGGGGCCAGGGGCCTTGAGGTCGCCATTCTTATTGACCAAGGTACCTTCCTAAGCTTGGCAGGCCCCGGGGTTATATTAGCCTCCTTGTACGCGGGCCGCCACCCCAAACCCAAACTCATCCTCAAAAAACTCTTGAGCTTCCCGCCTATGCTCGCATTTATCGCGGCCATGCTCCTCTGGCAACAAAGCTTTCCGCCTGAGATCCTGCAAATGTTAGAAAAATTAGGGGCTACGATGACCCCTCTTTCCCTGGTTTCTATTGGTTTACAAACCGAATGGAAACTCAAGGCATTAGATTCCAAAGCTTTTTTTGGGGGGCTCCTGTATAAGCTACTTTTAGCTCCCGCTTTCATTTTTTTCGTATTTGAGCCACTGGCAAACCGGCATCCTTTGACCTATAGTGTGAGTGTTTTAGAAGCTGCTATGCCTCCCATGATTACCGCTTCCATCATTGCCACCGAACACGGCCTAAACCCCAAATTAGCTAATTCGCTGGCTGGGCTTGGGATTTTGTTTGCTATTCCCAGCCTCATTTTTTATTTATTTCTATTGGGTGCCAGTTTTTCCGGATAATTCACTATTTGGGGCTGCCCCCGGCTATCCCTTTTTCGGCCCATAAGAGAAATCCTGCCTGCCGGGGTCGGGCTTTCGCTACTCGCTGGCCAACACACCACCAGCGGCGAGCTCAAACATGCCGCTCTATCCCTCAGCCACGCCAAATACCCAGATTTGTTCCTAGCAGTATAAGGCCCATAAGGAGTTTCATTTTGGGTACGTACGCGTAATACCGGGCAAAAAAACACCCATTAGCGTGTATTTTGTAGCAAAATTGCCCAGGTTCTTAATCCGATATATTTTCTGGGATAAACCCCCTTGATTGGTCTGCGTAGGGGACATTAAGCTCCTATATTTAAACTTAGCCTTAAACTTTTTATTCCTATGGAAGACAAAATGTACCATGTGGCCATCAATGAAATGATGAGTGCCCAATTTACTTTCACTGCCGACGATATACTTAAGTACAAAATGCTTACCCATAAAGTCGAGATGCCTCTTACCGCCATCAAAGAAGTACGCATGAAAGCCAATGCTTTTCTAGGTACTTTAGGTATCCAAATCCGGTACGAGAAAAACGGAAAAATCAAGAATCTTCAAAAAATAGAAAGTAAAGCTTCTGATAATACAGTAAAGCCTTTTTTAGAAGAGTTAAAAAACCGCATTCCGGAAACCGCTCAATGGAATGACCTAAGAGAACAAAATACTACGGTAAGCACCAACGAATTTGGACGTGAGGTGTTCCCCCTTCAATACCTCCCATTTGGGTATTCCGGGGCGGGGCTACCGCGAGGTTTACAGATTGGCTTAATCTGGGGGATTTTCTCTTTAGCCATCTTCGGAATCCCGGTACTTCTGTATATGATTTTCAAAAAATCCTATATGGTAGAAGCCGATGAGGATTACCTTATCATTCGTAAAATGAGTGAAAAACGCTACCGATGGGACGAAGTCAAAAACATGGAGTTTCAACCCGTCCATGTAACCCAAAACTCCGTAGCCAAAAACCAACTCATGAAGTACAAGGTAATCTTGCAAAATGGCCGAAAACGCAAATTTATCATGCGTGACTTTGAGTCCAAGCCTTTTATGCAAATCTTAGCCGATAAAGGATTTATTAATAAGCAAGAAGTGGAGGAGTATTTTGTTTAAAAAACACCTTAGCCCTATACGCGACCTGTGATAATCCAGGTCGCTTTTTTATTGGCCATCTAGCATTTTTTTGAGTAATTTCCGATCCCGCTCCAATCCCCACTGTTGAAACTCGGCGCTGGTATTACCATCGCTCATGTCCCATAGGTTTTCGGTTTCTAGGATGCTTTTAAGCACTTTTTTTTGAGGCTCACTGAGGGTGGTGGCAACATCCCCTACTTTTTGATCTTTAAATACCATGTCTATAATAGGGCTTACCGTGAACTCGGCCCCAAATCGATGGGTAGCCCGAATGTACGCATCCAGGATAGGCCAAAATCGATCAAATTGATCCAAAGGCAAAGAACAAAGCGTACTGAGTAATGTAAAGGAAAAACGAAAATCAAACCAGGGGTTGGAAGCCAGAAGCTCGTCGCTAGCTTCGGTAGCTTGGGCAGCCTGAGATAAAATGTGGAGTACTTTTTCGCTTTTATCCCAGCCAAAGAGCTTATATGCCGCTAATAGACGTACCACCTCATCTTCATCATCCAAATAATAGTTTAAAAAACCCCGTTTTGCCCCCTCTTCCATATCTAGGTTTGTCACGCCCATCAGTAAGCTTCCCCTTACTTGGGGGCTACTTTCTTCCTGCATACGGGAGAGGAACAATTTTCGGGCTTCTTGCCCATAGTCTTTCTTACTTTCACCTTTGGGGGTATACTTGCCATTAAGCAAAGTCACCATCAGTAAAGGAACCTCCAATCGAACCCCTTCATTGGGATGGCCCAATAATGTACAGTACACGGGCCAGCCTTGCCATACACTCAAGATTCCTTGCTCTACCCAATGCAATTGCTCACGGGTCTCATCTTGGTATTCTTGGGTGTTTACCCGCCCATCCGAAAATATCCCACCCTCTTCCCAAAGATGTTGGTGCTGCACTTTGTAAGACATGCCATGGGCTATGCAACTCAAAAGGCTCGTCAAACTAGCCTGCTGGGAAATAGGGCAAATAGCCAAGGCCTGGATTAAAAACGGAACCGCGTAAGAAGTAGCACTATAAATCGTACCTTGGTGGTAGATATTTCCAAAGAAACTATACAGGGTCTTTTCAATAAGTTCTTCCTCTCCGCTCCACAATGTTTTCAATTGTTCTGGAATGTCTTCGGCACTGCCATAGGCATGGGATAAATCTCCCCAGGGAATGGAATCAATTTCGGCGAATATTTGGTTCATGGATTAATGCATTATAGACACGATTTACTTTTATACTCCAACGTGCGTGCCCTGTTTCATTTTGCCGCAACATTTGGCTCGAGCTCATAATCACCTGCCGCCCTCTTTTGCCGGGGTTTAAGCTCTGGGGCACCCCTATGCCACACTTCCCTTGTGTGCCTAAGAGGCTCCTACGTGTTACAAAAACTTGTTTTACGTTTAAAAACCCAGCGCCCCATGAGCATTTCCCAAATCTCTCCTTCCTACGCTGAACAAGGCTTAGGGATAGAGCGGCATGTTTGAGCCCGTCGCTGGTTGAGCGGGGCCGGCGAGTAGCGAAAGCCCGACCGGCGCGGCTACCCTAGCTCACGTTGCCCCTCATTTTCTCGCGCCGGGAAGCCCCAACCCGTTTTAAAACTGTAAGCCTACAATGAGGATATCATCGGTTTGGGATTCGTTGCCCCGCCACTCGCGGATTTCATTTTTGAGGGCATGTTTTTGCTCTACCATAGGGAGATGGCTTATCTCAAGGAGGTAATTACGAAAGCGTTTTTTGAGGTATTTATGGCCTTTTTCTCCCCCAAACTGGTCTTGGAAGCCGTCGGAGCACAGGTAAAAAATATCCCCGCTGTTGACTTGCATTTCTTGGAGCTCAAACTTCTTGTCTTTTTTGAAGTGATAACTACCAATAGGAAAATTGGAGCCTTTGATTTGATGGATCTTGTGATCCCGCACGTAATACAAAGGATTCTTGGCCCCGGCAAAATACAGGGTGTGGCTTATCTCATCAAAATCTATCACGACGGCATCCATCCCATCTGGGGGAAGCTTGCCTTGGGTTTGTTTTTTGAGGGTAATGTGTACTTTTTCGTCCAGGGCGTGGAGAATTTCATTGGGTTGGGTTATACGCTCACCCATGACCAGTTCATTCAGGAGAGAATTGCCTAAAATAGTCATAAGGGCACCCGGAATTCCGTGGCCGGTACAATCGGCGGCTACCATAATGCGATGATGACCCACCCGAGCCGACCAGTAGAAGTCGCCCGATACCATGTCCCGGGGCATAAAGAGAATAAAGCCATCGGTATAGCCGGCCAAGACTTGGGACTCATCCCCCAGGATAGAGCCTTGTAAGCGCATGGCATAGCGCATGCTGTGTTGTATTTTGGTGTAGGTGTTTTCCAACTCCGCCCCTTTTTGGCTTAGGAGGTCATTTTGAGCCTGGATTTCTTCTTTTTGTTGGGCGATTTCTTGGGTACGCTGCCTTACCATGGATTCCAGGTTCCGGTTGATGGTGGTTTGTAAGCCTTCATTTTCTTTTAGCTGTTGGATCAACTTCGACTGGGTCTCTTGCTTATCTACCAGGGAGCGACGGTAGCGATAACTGAGAGCCAGAGAAAATACAAATAATTGCCCGGCAATTCCTCCCAACAGATAGTAGAGGCTAAACGGAATAATGTTGAGATTGCCCAGTACAATAAAAGTGGCTCCGGTCAGGACGACAAAGTTCCCTAAGACAAAAAAGGAAGCAATTTCATCCCGGATAAACATCACCAGAATGATGAATAAAATCAGGGCAGCGATATAGAAGAGGTGAAAACCATTCCGGATATGGATGTAATAATCAAATGCGAAAATATGCAATGGGACAGCGAGCAGGACAAAAATAATACTAAGCCATAGCCAGATCTGAATCAATCGGTCCCAACGCGGATAAAAAGCCGGAATATTCAAAAAGCGTCTATTAAACTGTATGTAAAATACCGAGGCCAGATAGACCAAATTACCGAGATAAAAGCTCGTCCGGGGGGATTCGGGCAGGAAATACTCTTCTAGGTATTCGTATTCGTTAAAAAAGTAAATCGAGATGAAAAAGACATAAGCCACAAAAAGTAAATAGGTAATCTCTCCCAGGGATATGTACAAAAAGAGGTTGTAAAGTAAAATCATCCAGAGCAATCCTTGGAAAATTCCTTGGATCAAGTTGGTGGTGTTCATCCCTCTTTGCCAAGCCCGGTTGGGCAGCAGGCTCAATTCTAATTCGGGAGGATAAGGCAGTTCATTACGAAATTGTATCCAGATACTAACCGCACTCTGCGAGCGGAGAAAGATCAGGGATTTACCTTCGGGGCCTTCGTTGGGGTCTAATTCGCGGTTATGCACAAAAAAACCAGCTTTTTTACGCTCAACGTGCCCATTTTCGTATTGGATAAATACCTCGGCGTGGCTTATATAGCCTAAAAACAAGATCCATTCGCTGTCTTTATTCAAATTGCTCTGCAAATTGAGCCGAACCCAGTAATTTTGAAAAGGCTTAAAGGGGTTGTCGGAAGGGTCTCCCGGCTTATGCATAGCCGAGTAGGTTTTAAAAGTATTGGCATATTGGGGCTTAATAATATCTTCAAACTGTAAGCCCGCTTCGGTTTGCTCGTAATACTCAAGAAAATAGGAATTGATTTCGTAGCGTTCGGTAAATTGGTCGGTAGCTATGTAGGTGACAAATTGCTTCCCGGTACCCAAAGAACTTGTAGAGTCTTGGGTGAGGGCATGGGACGTGTTGCCCAGCCAAAGAATTAGTGCCAAGAGGTGTATTCTGAAACTTGCCATAAGGGAAAAAATTACGGGGTGTCAGACCGATACATTCTTTCAAATGTACAGAAAAGCTTTCAGAATCAAGGACTAAACCAGCAAATTAATTGGGAAAAAATCCCCAAAAACAATATTTCTTATTCCTCTCCGCAGTACTCTACAAAGTTTTTGGGGGTTTCGAACAATTTGATGTGGTGGAGTCGGGCCGATCCCAGGTGGGCAATTTTGGGTTCTAAAATTTTCCAAATCTCCATGATCAAGACTTCACAACTAGGAATTTTACCGGCCAGGAAGGGTACGTCTAGGTTAAGGTTTTTATGATCTAGTTGGGATACAATTTCTGCCTTGATGAGGTCCCCTAATTTTTTCATATCCAGGACAAATCCGGTATCTGGATCGGGCCGTCCTTTGACAGTCACGATCAGCTCAAAATTATGCCCATGGTAATGGGGGTTGGCACATGGCCCAAAAACTTCCTGGTTTTTAGCTTCTGACCAATTGGGGTTAAACAAGCGGTGGGCCGCATTGAAGTGTTCTTTACGACAAACGTAAACCATCTTTTTGTTTTTTAAGGGTTCAAAATGGTCAGGAATGGTTTTGAAAAATACTGACCGGGTGCAAAGGTAGTAATTTTGAGCGTAGCATAAAAATGAAGGCTTATAAGGAGGGCTCCTCCTGTAACAATTTCTCGCAGGTTTCCAGTATAGGAACTAAAACATTTTTCTCGGGATCTTTACACTGAATCTCAATATAGTTTTCGGAAGAGTTTAAGCCTTTGACTTGGGAGGTGACTTCTAAATTTTCGCTTATTTCAAATAAAGGGCGGTAATGGCCGATAATTTCTTCACTATTCCCAAAGATCCGGTCGATCAGTTGAAACAAACGGGGAAAACTGATTTGGAAGTGGGCCAGTTTCCCTAACACGGTCTTATCTAAATTTGTATCGGACACATCCGGTATCTCGATTAGCTTATCGCGCATGGTATGGCTCGAGGTAATGTACAAAATCGCTTTCCGGAAGATAAAGTAGATCTCTTGGTCTTCGACACGTAGGCGATAAAATTTGCCCCGGTCTTTAAAGAAAGGCAAGCCCAAGAAGCGGTCAAAGACTTTTTTGAGGCTTTCAGGGTTTCGTACGCCTAATGCCAGGACTAAGTCTATTTTAGGGTTTTTGTATTCATAATCGATGTCCTCAAAAACCAAGGCGATATCTCCCGAAAAGGCATTAAACAAAGATTTGAGGTCAATGCGCATAAAGTCGGTAACTTTAATCACATCGCTCATTTCTTCTGATTGCTCCAAAAAATCTTCTAGTCCGTCCATACCGATAGAAAACGTTCCACTAAGAATGGGGGCTTCTTTTGGAATATTTTCATAGATTTCTTCCGAGAGCTTGGTACGTAAGAGGGCTTGATATTTTCTCAGCAAAGTATAGTCAAGGTACAAATCACTGGTAATCAGAATCTTACCTTTTTCAAATCGAATTCGAGAGGCTACCGACTCCGTAATTTGGGCTATTTCCATAAACTGTCCCGAAAGCATCCGTAAACGATGTAATATAGCATTTTGACTATTCAGCATTTTGGGGTAATCATACCATACCCAAGCATCGCCTTCTCCCCCCAACATACTCGTAAACGAAGGCTGAGCATTTTCTAAGGTTTTCTTCTTGTCTAGCTTGTTGAGCAGTTCTTGTAAAATATCAGCTTTTGATTTGTGCTGAGAGGGAAAAGCCCCTAAAAAGATTAACTGGTCATTACGAATAGCCATAACGTAGGCTTCACTCTCTATCCACCTCCACCCTTGGTAGGTATCCCATGACTCAGATTCGGGGTAGGGCATTTGCAGGCGGGCCGAGATACCCAGGAAACGCATTAAGGTGTCTGCCTCAAACTCTGAAAAGAGATATACCCGTTGATTAAGATCCAGGTATTGGTCCCATAAGTCTTTGGTGGGCATATCTCCTGCTCGGGATAGCCGGTGGTATAGGGTCTCCCAACAATCTTGAAAAACACTCGGGCCGGCTTTGTCTTTTATTTTTTGAGGATTAAAGGAGATCACCCAGGCGGCCCCATCCGGGACGCCCGATTTAGGCAAGCTTCTAAAACTACATTGAAAGGGGCCAATTGCTATGATAAAACAATAAAGCCCTAGGTTTGAGGCAAAAAATGATTTGAAGTAATAGTTGTGCATATGCCTGGTAGTGGTCTCATGGTCTGGTATATTTCTGTAAAACTATAAGATTTCCCAAAAAAATAATCAAATTATTACTTTTTAGGGCAGAAGGCTTCTATTCCCTTCCCTTTCCATTAGATTTACAGGCATAAATTTCTTTCATTCGTATGATTATAGTCACTGGAGCCGCCGGTTTTATCGGCAGTTGTTTGATACAAAAGCTTAACGAACATCAGTTTAACTACATTATTGCTGTAGACGATTTTACCTCCTATCCGGCCAAAGTCCCCAATCTGGAAGGAAAGAAAATCAAAGAAAAAGTAGAACGCAGCCAATTTTTTGCCTGGCTAGACCAACATCATGAAGCCGTTGAGTTTATTTTTCATATTGGGGCCCGTACCGATACCACCGAATTTGACCAGAAGATTTTTGACGATCTAAACCTTAACTATTCTAAACAGATTTGGAAAGCCTGTTGTCAGTATCACCTCCCCCTGGTGTATGCTTCCTCGGCTGCTACGTATGGCGGGGGTGAGCTAGGCTACCGTGATGATGAATCCCTTATTACCCAATTACAGCCCCTCAACCCCTACGGTAAGTCTAAAAACGACTTTGATATTTGGGCCCTGGCCCAAGACGACAAGCCCTTTTTCTGGGCCGGGTTGAAGTTTTTTAATGTCTACGGCCCCAATGAATATCATAAAGGGCGCATGGCTTCGGTTATATTCCACGCTTTCCATCAAATAAAGCAAACGGACAAAATGAAATTGTTCCGTTCTCATAACCCAGACTACAAGGATGGAGAGCAGCAAAGAGACTTTATCTACGTAAAGGATGTGATTGAAGTAGGCTTTTTCTTGATGAACCATCGTAAAAACCCGGGCATCTACAACCTAGGGGCGGGTAAAGCCAGGACCTTCCTTGATTTGGTTAAAAACACCTTTCGAGCCATGGACCTCCCTGAACAAATTGAGTTTATCGATACCCCCATCGATATCCGGGACAAGTATCAGTATTTTACCGAGGCAGATATGAGCAAACTGCGCTCTATAGGCTACGAAAAACCCTTTTTTAGTCTAGAAGAAGGGATTCATGACTATGTAAGGAACTATTTGAAGTCGGATTCTTATTATTAGGATGAGCAAGGGTCAGGAGTGAACCTTCCTCTTGCGGTCTCTTGGCTATGCAAAAAATTCACCTCAGTACAACAGAAAGTCACTCTCCCTTCGCGGGGCGAAAAAAAGAACTACGTGCTTTGTATAAAAATTTACGAAGTCGTTTAAGTGCTGAAGAAGAGGAGAATTTTAATGCCAGCATTCTAAACTGTTTCCAAGAAAACTTCCCCCTTGATCATATCTCAAGCCTCCATCTCTTTCTCCCTATCCGTTCCCAAAAGGAAGTAAACACGTATCCCATCCTGGACTACGTCCGTAAAAAATACCCCCATATACAGATTCTTTGTTCCCAAAGCAATCCGCAGACGTATGAGATGCCTGCCTTTATCCTGCAAGAAGATACGCCACTAATAAACAATCTGTGGGGAGTGCCCGAACCCCATAATGCCCAAGCCTTTCCTCACAAAGAAATTGATATGGTCTTGCTGCCCCTACTCGTTGCCGATCAAAAAGGCTATCGGGTGGGCTACGGAAAGGGCTTTTATGATCGCTTTTTAAGTACTTGCCGGGAAGGTGTATACCGGGTTGGCTTATCTTTTTTTCCCTTAATCCCCGAGATCATGGATGTAGAACCTACCGACAAAGCCATGGATTATTGTATTGTAAGAGATCAATTGGTGGGATTTTGAGGCGGGCTATTCAATTTAAATTTCTAATCATTAAGCTATAATTATGAATTCACTTACCAACAAGCTAGTAAATCAGGAAACTATGCTTCAAAGGTATCAGCAAGTTCGTAAACAGTCCATACAAATTTGCCAAACTTTGAAAACGGAAGATTACGTCGTGCAACCAGTTGCCTTCGTAAGCCCTCCAAAATGGAACCTAGCCCATACCACTTGGTTTTTTGAGGAGTTTCTTCTAAAAAATTATCAAACAGATTACCCAATCTATAGCCCTGATTACGCCTATTTTTTCAATAGCTACTACAATACGGTAGGGGAACGCGTAAACCGAGTAGACCGGGGTAATATGACCCGCCCAAGCACCGATGAAGTACTTGCTTATCGCGACTATGTCGATTTACAGGTGGCATCTCTTTTAGAATCTGATATTGCGTTACCCTCCCAGGCTTGGGAAGTGTTAGAGCTAGGCCTACAACACGAGCAACAACATCAAGAATTGATGCTCTCCGACATTAAATATATCCTCGGCCACAACCCCCTACTCCCGGCTTTAATAAACCAAGGGACTGAAAATACTCAATCTCCCAATGCCTTACAGCCGCTGCTTTATCGAGAAATTCCCGAAGGCTTGTACCCCATTGGCTTTCAAGGAGAGGGATTTTGTTTTGACAATGAAAAGAGTGCCCATCAGGTCTACTTATTGCCTTTCCGTATCGCCAACCGGTTAATCAGCAATGCCGAATACTTAGATTTTATGGAGGACGGAGGGTATAGCCAATTTAAATTCTGGCTTAGCGATGGTTGGGAATGGGTACAGCAAAACCAAGTGAAGTCCCCTCTCTATTGGTTTGAGAAAGATGGAGAATGGTATCATTATAGCCTGCGTGGTGGGCAAAAACTAGATCCCTTGGCCCCGGTTACGCATATTAGTTTTTACGAAGCCGAAGCCTATGCCCGTTGGGCCGGGAAAAGACTCGCCAGCGAGTTTGAATGGGAAACTGCCTGCCGTATTTTAAATCCAGTATTTCCAAAACAGGCCAATTTTTTGGAGAGTGGCTGCCTTTGCCCCCAAGCATATAATGGATCGCATGACCAGATGCTGGGCGACACCTGGGAGTGGACCTATAGTGCGTACATCCCCTACCCCAAGTACAAAACAGCCCCCGGAGCCCTAGGGGAATACAATGGCAAATTCATGATCAATCAAATGGTCTTGAAAGGGGGTTCTTGCGCAACTCCGCGCAGTCATATCCGCATCAGCTACCGTAATTTCTTCTACCCATCTGAGCGATGGCAATTCACCGGTATCCGTCTCGCCGAATATCTCTGATCTCACTTTCATTATTTATAAGGCCCCGAGGCGGTTTACGTCGCTTCCGGGCCTTCACGTGTTTACTCCAAAAACTATAAAAATGTCTAATACTACCTTTGAAAACCAATTTGCCCAAGATGTTAAAGCTGGTTTCTCGGCCCATGCTAAATATCTCTCATCCAAATATCTTTATGATGATGAAGGCAGTCGCATCTTTCAAGAAATCATGAATTTGGAGGAGTACTATCCTACAGATTGCGAATACGAAATCCTTAGCCAAAAACAAGAAGAAATGCTTCAGTTTTTCTGCTCCGGAAAAAACAGTTTTGAGTTACTGGAATTTGGGGCCGGCGATGGACTCAAAACCAAATTACTCCTCAATCATTTTGTGCAACGCAATATTGATTTCAGTTACGTCCCCATTGATATATCAGAAGATGCCGTGAGGGGTTTGGTGGACGACTTGGAAAGTCAGCTTCCCAAGCTCAAAGTAAGAGGGGTGGTCGATGACTATTTTGGAGCCTTACAAGCTATGGAAAAACGCCATGATATTCGGCGCATCGTTCTATTTTTAGGAGGGAATATTGGCAATTTTGACCAAGCGTATGCCCATCAGTTTTTACAAGAATTACGCAAAAACCTCACCCCCGAAGATCAAGTCTTGATCGGTTTTGACTTAAAAAAAGATCCCCACGTGGTGATACGGGCATACAATGATGCCAAAGGGGTAACCCGCCGGTTTAATATGAACCTCTTGGAAAGAATGAACCGGGAACTGGGAGCCAACTTTAAGGTTCGGGATTTTATGCATTATCCGGTGTATGACCCAGCTTCGGGGGCGGCCAAAAGCTATATTATGAGCAAGAAAAAGCAAGAGGTGTTTATTGAGGCTTTGGATGAATCCTTTCTCTTTGAAGCCTGGGAAGCCATCCATACCGAAAATTCCTTTAAATATACGCCCTATATGATCAATGAACTGGCGCAAGAATGTGGCTTTGAGGTGATGTACAACTTTATGGATTCCCGAAATTACTTTAGCGATTCTCTTTGGCAAGTACCCGCTTCTTGAATTAAGGTGCGTACTGGCTAATCTCCTCATTTGATGGCTTAGGGATGGAACGGCCTGTTTGAGCTCGTGTAGGCCCGTGGGGAGTGGCAGCGAGTAGTGACAGCCCGACCCGCGCAGGTAATTACGTATATTTGTATTCGTACTTTCTCTGCGCGGGGAAGCTCCTAAAACCCCAATTCTACGGGATGGGTATAGGGATAATAGAATTTTTAGGCCAAAATATAAGCCTTTACTTGGCCACAGATTCCACCACCGAAGGAGAAGTATTGACCCGTTTTACTAAAATGCCAATGGTCAATCCTTGCAGTAAAATAGAAAACACCACCACGGTATAGGTCATGCTCACAATCAAATCTCGGGGCATCTCGGCGGTTAAAGAAAGGGCCAAGGCAACCGAAATCCCTCCTCTTAGGCCACCCCAAGTCAATATCGTAATAATATAGGGGATAAAACTTCTTTTGAGCCGCATCAAGGAGATGGGAATGCCTACGGATATGACCCGGGCCAAGAGCACGACAAAAAAGGAAATCACCCCCGCCCAAAAATAGGCAAACGTAAAATTGATAGCCAGGACTTCCAAGCCAATCAATACAAACAAGACCGAGTTTAATACCTCATCTAACATCTCCCAAAACTTATCTATATATTCCCGGGTCACGTCTGACATGGCTTCTAAGCGCCCCCGCTCACTCATAATCAATCCGGCTACCACTACCGCCAAAGGCCCCGAAAAGTGCAATTGGGCAGCCAAGGCATAGCCCCCCATCACCAAGGCCAAGGTAATAATCACTTCTACCACATAGGCATCAATGGAGCGCAGCAAAACAAAGCCCAAGCCCCCCAAAAGGAATCCCAGTAAGAGCCCGCCTCCGGTTTCTTCCAAAAACAAGAAGGCTACTTCGCCCAGGGTAACGTTTTCCACGCCTTTATCGGCCATCGCAAAAATGCTCAAAAAGATCACGACGGCGATCCCATCATTAAATAAGGACTCCCCCGCAATTTTAACCTCCACATTTTTGGGCAGATGGGTCTTTTTCATAATGGCCAAAACGGCTATAGGGTCGGTAGGAGAAATCAAAGCTCCAAATAATAAACAGTAAATGTACGCGGTGGGCATGCCCAACATTCCGAGCATATAAAACGTCAAGGTCCCTACCAAAAAAGTAGACATCAAGACTCCCAGAGTGGCAAAGATCATCACGGGCCCCCGTTCTTTGGCCAAGGTTTTCACGTCTACGTGCAAGGCCCCGGCAAATAGCAAGAAACTCAGCATTACTTCCATCAAAACTTGCGAGAAATTAATTTCCCGCACCAGGGCAACCGATTCTCTAAATAAATTGGGAAATATGGGCCCCAAAAAGACTATTCCCAGAGACATCAAGAGGGCAATAAGCATTAAGCCGATCGTAATGGGCAGTTTGAGCAGCTTCTCATTGATGTAGCCAAACAAGGCTGAGAGGACAATTAAGACAGTAAATCCTTGAAAAAGATCCATTTGCGAGTAAAATCTGAGTTTTGGGCTTTTGCCGTCAAAGATAGACCAGGTATCCAGAATTCTAAAATAAAATCTGGATAATTCCTTAATCCCTTCCTGAGCCGAGGCTACTTTTGTTTTTCCCTGGATACTTTGGCATTATTTGGGGCGTCCCCCCGCCCCTGCTTTTTGCTTAGGCAAAAAGCAGGGGCGGGGGTCGGGCTTTCGCTACTCGCTGCCTATCCGCACAAGCCCACACGAGCTCAAACAGGCCGCTCTATCCCTACGCTTTTTAGAGGAATGAGGCAAGAAGAAAGCGAGGAGCATCTTAGCTCCTTTTTTGTATAAAATTAAAGAATCCGGTTTGCAGAAACCAGAGCGCCTAAAAAGAGTGAACAAGCCCGCGTTTTTTAGCGTTTTAGCCCTAAGTTCGCAGCCGAATTGCGTTTTCTTAAAAAACTTTAAAACCCAGCTAAGGATTGGGATATTAGGCTTTTAGCTTCTAGCTTAAATTTTCAGGATATTCCATCTTGGGCTATGTTATGAAATACTTCCGTTCTCCGCTTTTCAAGATATTAGACTTATACATCCTTAGAAAGTTTTTGGTAACTTTCTTCTTTACCGTTTTGCTCCTGGTGGCGGTGCTTATCATTATTGACCTGGCCGAAAAAGCCGATGACTTTACCCACGAAGACCTAACCTATTGGAAAATATTGCGGGATTACTACATCCACTTTATCCCGCACTATGCCAATATGCTAAGCCCCCTGATGATTTTTATTTCGGCTGTTTTTGTTACCGCCAAATTGGCTACCCATACCGAAATTGTGGCTATGCTGAGTGCCGGGATTAGCCTTAGAAGAATTATGGTGCCTTATTTTATGGGCTCCCTTATCGTGGCCGCCAACGTGTACTTTTTGATCAATTATGTAGTTCCGGTCTCTAATAAAATCCGCCACGATTTTGAAGATGTCTACGTCCGAAATTCCATTCCGGGGGGTAATTTTCAAAATGTACATATAAAAATTGCCCCAGAAGTGTTTGTCTACCTTAAGCGTTATGATATTCAGTCCAAATCGGGGGTTTCGTTTACGATAGAACACATACAGGACCAAAAATTGGTTTCCAAATTAGAATCACCGGTAATCAAGTGGGATACCGCCGTGAATAAGTGGAATGTATCCAATTACCGTATGTTTGAGTTTAAAGGAGATACCCAAGTCATTGCCAGTGGGACTCAATTTGACACCACTCTCAACATTCACCCGGATGATTTTGTAACCAAACATTTATACAATGAAAGGCTCACCTTGCCTGAGCTGAATGATCATATTGCCAAACTTAAATTGAGAGGGGCAGACGATTTGGAAGTTTATTTGGTAGAAAAGTATGAACGGATGGCCTATCCCTTTGCCATTATCATTTTGAGTATTATTGGGGTTATTGTTTCGGCCAGGAAATCTCGGGAAGGTACCGGTTTTCAAATTGCGTTTGGCTTTGTACTGGCCTTTGTCTATATTTTGTTGATAGTAATCAGTCGTTCTTTTGCTCACAAAGGAGGGATTCCGCCCCAATACTCCGCCTGGATCCCGAATGCGATTTTTTGTGTGATTGGTTTATATATGTTCCGTCAAGTTCCCAAATAAGTTGGGCCAAGATCATTTAGTATGGAAAAACAAGCTGTTAGCCGGGGGGATATCCTCATTTCGGAGCCCTTTTTGGGCGATGCCAATTTTGAAAGAAGTGTGGTGCTCATGTGTGAGCATAATGAGTCGGGGTCATTTGGCTTCGTGTTGAACCAAAAGACGGAGCTTAATCTAAAAGACGTGTTGGATGAGTCCTGCTTTGCCGAATTCCCGGTATATATTGGGGGCCCCGTAGAACGGGATACTTTACACTTTATTCATCGCCGGGAAGACTTGATCACGGGAGGCATACCTATTGATGAGGGACTATTATGGGGAGGAGATTATGAAGAGGCTATTCATCTGGCCAATTTAGGAAAGATCAGGGAAGAGGAAATTCGTTTTTTTGCTGGCTATTCTGGCTGGGGTAGTGGGCAATTGGATGGTGAATTACAAGAGGAAGCTTGGATTGTAAGCCGGGTACAAGCCGAATTTTTATTTGTGAATGACCCGGAACAGCTTTGGCGGTCGGTATTAAAAAATATGGGAGGCAAGCATAAAGCCCTTTCCAATTACCCCATTGACCCACGGCTTAACTAAAAAAGGGACGGCGGGGTTTGTTTTTTAAACGGGACTTCAAATTAGGCATCTTAATCACAAAGCGGGTTCCAGTTCCCCATTTGGAACTTACCAGCACGGTTCCGTGAATTTTTTCTAAGGCTTCTCGTAAGATATATAAACCTATTCCCGAGCCTTCGCTTTTTTCGGTAGCTCGAAAAAACATGTCGAATATACGGGAGAGATACTTACGCCTTATACCAATCCCATTATCCTCTATAAGAATTTTAACCTCGTGTTGATTGCCTTGTATATCTACTTTTACTTCTGAGAGGTCTTTATTCCCATCGGCATATTTAATGGCATTGGAAAATAAATTATTAAAGACAATGTCTAAACGTTTGGGGTCTGAATAAAAGGGTTTAGGGACATTAATATGAGCTTTAAGGTCTACCTCTACACTCGATAATGCATCGTACTGCTTATCCCAAGCATTTTGTAAGAGGTTATCAAAATCTATAAGCTTAATTTCTAAATCCTTGCGCTGGTTCCAGGAGAAATCTACAATATCCCGAATAAAGTGGTCCAGTTTTTTCAAAGATCGGTTAATGAGGGGTAAATGGGCCAGTTTATCTTGGGAGTCTTCTTCTTCTTGGATTAGGTTCATAACCCCCATGGCCGATACCACCGGAGATCGTAAATCGTGGGAAACGCTATATACAAAGTGGTCTAGTTCGGCATTGGTTTTCTCAAGCTTGTGGTTATGCTCTCTCAGTTCGTTATTTAAAAGGATGGTATCTTTAAGAAGCTTATCAATTTCAACTTCATCGTTTTTGCGTTGGCTTATATCGGTAACCCGCATCAGTTGAATCCATCGGCCCGCAAATAAAAACTTTTTAATGGCAAAATTGCCCCAAAAGCGATTTCCTTTTCGGGTCCGGCATTTAATTTCCCGGGTGGTGAGGCTGGTTTGCTCTGTAGACCTTAATATTTCGGAGAGGTTTTTGGCCGATTCTTTATGCATAACCATACTATTGGCCGCAATCCCGATTAATTCCATCTTGTCTTCGGCCTCCATGAGATCTACGGCCCTTTGGTTACAATTTTGAATCTGCCCATTGTGTACATCAACAATCATGATGGCATCTGTAGATTCATTGAAGATGGTAGCTAAGAGTTTTCGGTTTTCCTCGAGCTGGTTCAGGACGTGCTTTTTATCCGAAGTATCTTGGGTTACCCCTAATAAATAGCTTCTTCCTTCGTGCTCAATGGCTTTAAAAGTAGATTCTACCCAGATATGTGAGTTCCAAACGGTCCTTAAACGATAGGAGAAACTCGTTTCGTGACCTTGCCAGCAGATTTCTAATTGTTGCTGAATAAAGCTAATATCATCGGCCAGGACAAAATCTAAGAGAGAGTCGCCCATCAAATCTTCTGGTTTGTAGCCTAGCATTTTTCTTACGGAGGGCGACACATAAGAAAATAATAAATCCCCTGATTGTAGAGTAACTAAGTCACTGATGTTATTGGCTAGCAGGGCATATTGGTTTTGACTCGTTTGAAGGAGTTGTTTTATTTGGAAGCGGTGGATAACATTAGAAAAAATACTGGTCAGCAAATTGAGAATTTCAATAGCTTCGGGATCCCAATGTCGCGCTTCTTTAATGGTAGCAAAACCGGCAAAACCCAATATATCTTTCTGGAAAGCCATAGGTACCGCCACTAAGGATTGTATATCGTAATGCTTAAAGGCATTTTTGGCATGTACGGCTTGGGGTGGCATTTGATCTATATTATCATAGGAAAGGGTCACCCGATTGTTGATTTGCTCCACCCACCAGGCATGATTATTTAAATCATAATCGAGTACTCCCTCGGCTCTTGAAAGTATATCAGGCGTATAATATTCATAAGCCAGCCGGGCCCGATTTTGATCAGTATAGAATAAGATAATGGAAATACGGTCAAAGCCGGCTATTCTAGAGAATTTTTCCAGGGCTTGGCTGAAGGTATCCGAAAATTGTTCGTATTCAATATTGATAAAATCTACCGATATCTCAATGAGAAGGTTTTTGAGTTGGCTTATATGATCAATAAGGTTTTCGGCTTCTTTGGTTTGAGAAATATCCTCAAAGCTGATCACTTCCCCCATATATCCTCTTTGGGCGTGGTTCATGGGAGCACTGCTTAGGGAAAGCCACCTGATCCCTTGTTCGGGATGGATAAGGCGGCATTCCAACTTTAAACTCTGCTGATCTTGTACCAAATCCTGCCACTTTTTTTGGAGTAGAGGACGATCCTGGGGGTGTATGATGTTTATCCAGGCTTGATCTAAAATTTGATCAAGTGCCAGGCCACTAATTTCTTGAAGTTGTCGGTTGGACCAAATACAATTGCCCTTGGGATCGCTCATTAAGATTCCTATGGGGCTACAATCATTCAGGGCATAAAACCGTTCATTTACTTCGGTAACCTCTCGGTTGAGTTTGAGGCTTATCTCCAGCTGATCCAGGAGATTTAGCTCCCGGTCTCTCAAATCCTTGGTTAACTTCCTTTCGGCTTCTAATAGCCTTTGTATTTCTCGACTTGAGCGGGCTTTGTAATCAATATCTACCACCATCACCAAATACGCCTCGTAGTCCAAATAATGGAAACGGTGAAAATACAGATTTACAAAAAATTCCTTTCCGCCTTTTTTGAATTGCCTAAACTCTAATAACTCGACTGAGGCTTTATCGAGTAGTTGGGGATACATAGCCTCTATCCGTTCCTGATCCTCGGCATAACAAAGATCTGTAAACGGCATATTTAATAACTCTTCCCGGTTAAATCCATACTGATTTACGGCGGCATCGTTAAAATCGCGAAGCCGATGTTGAGGATATTCTACAATAAATAAGGAGATTGGGCTTTCTTTATACAAATATTGATAGAATTCATTCCCTCTTTTTAGCTGAGATCCTTGATGTTTTAATTCACTGATATCGGTATGGTTGGCCAAGATTCGAGGGGTTTTACCGGGCCTTCCTTGAATAAAGCGTAGGTTGGTGTTAAACCAGCACAATTTGCCATTTCTATGTATCATGGGGAATTCTACATAGAAATCTTTTCCCAGCTCTGTTTTAAGGCTCAGATCTTTAATCTCCGGTTGAAAATCATCTTGTACTAAAGAATACAGGGATTTCCCAATCAATTCCTCCATGGAATATCCCAGTAAATCTGGGAATTCTGGAGAGGCATATACGAGAATCCCATCCGGCCTATGCATGGTCACAAAATACGCATTGGGCTCATCGGATGAGGGCTTAAGGGCCTGGTTATGGGAGAAAATTTGCCGGGATATAAATAAAATTCGGTAGTCCTCCCATTGAATTAACAATAAATATTCATTTTCACGGCTCTGCCGATTACGGATTACGTAATGTTGGCAAGCTCCTATGGGTTCGGAAGCAAGCACTTCCCGGGGGGGGGCTCCCTCATAACTAGCCTCTACTTTATCCCAAAACATATCTTTGGTGACCTCGTCCCAATTAATAGGCTCGTCTTGTTGAGGATTAGATTGTACGAGTACAGACTCGAGGGCCTTATTTAAAATAGTGAGGTGAAATCCTAAACGGGACAACTTGCCCCCTACAACATGTAGTGTGGATGAGTCTAATTCTTGTTCTTGGAGATAAAAGGAAAATAGTTTCCCTTCTGCCCCTTGCAAATTAGCATCTTCTGAGTAGTCTGGAAAAAGGAGCAGTATAAACCAGATGGGCTTGGGAATTTGGGTCTGAAAGGCTAGGGCTTGGGTATTCCCTTGTAAGACCAAGGGTATTTTTTCCCGGAGGTCTTGCAATACAATATTTTGGCTATGGCTAGGTAATACTTGCTTGGCGAGGTGATTATAGGAAATGCCCGTGAGTTGTTCAAGTTCTCCACTCCAATATTCCACACGCAAGTCCAGATTACAACGAAAAGAGCTTGTATGGGTAAAAAAAATACTATTAGGGGTGGTGGTGGCAAGGGATTCCATAAAGTTTTCAGAGCTGGTGTTAACAGGTCAAATTAAATTTAATTATTTTTTAAGAGAATACTCATTGTTGAATAAGTTTATTTGAAAATATAATAATATAGAAAGTTCTATGTTATTAAATTAGCTTAAAAAAGTTTTTAAAAGGTATTTCAAGCATTCTTGAACGGCTTAGGGATGGAGCGGCATGTTTGAGCTCGCCGCTGGATGGGGGGAGGCCAGCGAGTAGCGAGAGCCCGGCCCGCGGGGCAAGGACTATTCATTTTTAGCGATTATTTTTTTAACGCGGGCAAGCCCCATTTAATTTTTGTACGCTTTTATCAATTTTTTCTCGAGAAAAGAGTCTATTTAAAGAGAAGCATTATCAAAATTATTGAAGTAAAGAACAAATTTTTACTTCACACGTACTCAAGTGTGTTTTCTTAATCAATTATATTCTCAATGAAAAAGCTATTCGTTTTACTGTTTCTTTACACATGCCTGGCATCTTCGGCCCAAGCTCAATTTGAAATTGGGGGTGGGTTAATTTACGGGACTGATATTGAAGAGTTAGGTATCAGCGGACGAGCCGCCTTCCGATTGACCGATAATTGGCGTATTCAACCGACGTTCAATTATTTTTTTACAGAAGATGTTGGAAGTATCAAAACATCTGTATGGTCTCTCAATGCCGATGCGAATTACGTTTTCGGAGTTTTTGGGGTATTGAAACCCTACGTTTTGGCTGGTTTGAACATCACCACCGTCAGAGTAAAAATTGATGACAACTCTTTTCTAGCTGATAATACAGAATCTGACACCGAAGTTGGGGTTAACCTGGGGGGGGGACTTGATTTTGACTTAAAGAAAGTTATCCCTTTTGTTGAAATTAAGTTTGTGTTGTCTGATTTTGACCAGGCAGTACTCGCCGGTGGAGTCAAATTTGGCTTCTAAAATTTTTACTATTTGATAGAAGGCCCCGGCCCACTTACCGGGGCCTTTACTATTTTCTATCCCCCATAAAATTACTAACAAGGCTATTGGCTGATTAAAACGCAGTTTTTCCGAGTTTATTTGATTATTTTTGTATAGTCAAGCTCACTTTATGGCCTTTACAGTAATGAATATTTGGATTTTACTTCTTTTAACAGTACTAATCCTATTATTAGTAGTCTTGTTATTGGCATACGCAGCAGAAAAAGAACAGAAGCGGATTGCCCGACAAACGGAATCATTGCTCAACGCAATTGATAATAAATACCATGAATACATCCAAAAGCATTTGGATTTGGCTGTATTGCAAGAGGAAAGTCCAGATAATACCATTGAGCGGATCAGCTTAAAAGCCTATACGGTAATCAAACCCGAAGTAGACAGTATTATTGCTACGGTAGACTCTACTCCCTATTCTAACATCCCCGTTCGGCACTCCACCCGTTATTTTAACAGTGCCGCTTCTTTGGTGAGTGCTTATTTTCGCAAAACCGCAGCTACTCCCAGTGCTCCCTTGTGTTATGAGGATGAGCAAAGAATTATGCAAGCTTTTCAAGACTCGATCAAGGCTGACTTAACCCGAAGGCACCTGGATTTGAGGGCCAGCAACTTTTTGGATTAGAAACTATTTAATTTTTAGTCTGTGCTCAAGAGTTTGCCTATTAAGTCGTCATAATCGAGTACTTCACTAAATTGGTGGTCTTTGTAGTGAGTGACAAGTAATTTTAAATACAGGGGGGTTTGGTCTTTTTTTATCAATTCTATTGCTACATTCCCGTATAATTGATTCACTAATTGATCATCCAGCATTTGAATTTTGATGGATGGCTTTAAATAGTACTTATCTTTTGTTTCAATCCAGTCTCCTTTGACCATAATTTTCCTTTCCGCCATTTGAATTTTGTATTTTTGCTCTAGAGTTTGGTCTTTAAAATAATCTAATAGGTAATCAAAGGTCTTGGAGCCAAAAATGGGTTCGTAATTTATAGCAAAGCCATTGGCTCCGGGAGAAGTAAATAAATGTACTTTGATGTCGCTGGATATATTCGTTTTTTGATAATAATACGCCTTTGCTATTTTTTGAAGTAAAAGGTAACAGGAATCACTATTTTTCCAGCTTTGATAGGCTTCCTGCTCACGGGGCAAACGTTCCAAGGTTTCGCGCATTGGAAGGTTTTCGTGGGATAAGCCCTTCGGAAAGAGCTTTCGGTATATTTGCTCAAAAAATGTCATACTTTGAGGCTCCTATTGATAATTATGAAGGATGGATTGACCCTTTGAATTAGAACGTTACAAACAAAACATGCTATTGGATATTTAGTTAGGTTATTCTCCTAATAAATTCTGCTCCGTAGCGTTTTCTTCTTGAATGCCATGGTCCAACGCATTTTAAATAGGCTTCAACGCAGGTTTTTTATGAAAATAAACGTTTACTCGGCTATAAAATCTTTCTTAAAAACCCGGAATAACTTTATTTATCTATTCCTCTTAATCACAAGCTTAGGAATCAAACCGGCATTGCTTCGTGCCCAGGCGTTTCCCTTCCTTAGCATGGGGATTAGCCATTCCCAAGATTTTCAGTCAAGGATATCCTCGCCTGATCTGCTTCCTCCTTTGATACCTGATCCTATCATCCAGTTACGGATCGATCCGGCCAGTAGCCCAAGCCCTATCACCCTGGCCCAAAACGACACGACAAACATCCGTTTATGTATATCTACGCGTATTCGTTTATCGGCCTCGGTCCCTGGGGTTGATATGGATACGCTGCGGTTCCGTTGGAAAAATGATAACATATTTTTTTCAGATCTCTTAATTGGAACGGATTCTACCCTTGAGGTGGACATCTTCACGGGTGTGTATAGGTTAGAAATTGCGGGGAACAATACCAACTTTGAAGACGCAACGACCATTTTAGAAATATGTACCGATAACCAAGGCCCTCAGAACGCCCGGATTGAGACAAATACCAGGGCAAGCTCTATTTGTACCACAGGACCAGCCATACAGTTGCAGGCAAAGGCCGAAGCCGATTTTTTTGGCCCTTGTAGTGGGGATCAATTTACCTACAGTTGGAGTAAAGATGGCTTAGCCCTAGGAGTGAGTACCTCCACTTTAGACATTGGCCCTGGGGCTAGTGATCAAGGGGTGTACGAGGTTACGATAAGTAATTCTTGTGCTAGTGCTAGCGCCACAACGACCATAAACAGTTCTAGCAGTCCTCCTACTCTCCCCCTAATCAATTCGCCCAGCGGTTTTGACCAAGTTTGTAATGGAGATAGCTTATTATTACTTGCTACGGGAAGTAGCCCGGATGCTTTTTTGTGGTTTAGAGAAGGAGACTCGACCCTTCTTGCTCAAGGGGACAGCTTGTATGTGAAACTAGCGGGCAATTATATTTTGGAAGCCGTAAATGGTTGTGGTTCAAATCGGGATAGTATGGAAATCTTTCTAACGGGCACGCCAAAGTCATTGAGCGTGGACCGTAGCCTTTTCCTACCTTGCTCTCCTGATGATACGGTAATTTTAGGAGCCAATGGTACCAGTTTTGACGATCAAGGGCTGTTTACAGCAATTTTTGACTCCATTGTTTGGCGAAGAGACGGGATACCCATTGCTACCATTAACTATCCGCCCGGGCCTACTTTAGGAAAATTGGATGTCACCACTTCTGGGACCTACGACTTTGTTTATTACAGTATTTGTGGGCAGTTAAGCTCTCCTTCGCAAGTGGTCTCCTTTACGCAAAGTCCAGATTCAATACGACTTCTGGCTGATACTTTAGGCCTTTGCTTGCCCTCAATTCCTGAGATCACCCTGGGCTTTGCCTCCAATGCTCAAGCCGATACGATTGTATGGCAAAGCTCCAGCGATAATATAAACTTCATAAGTTTTGGGGACAGCATGAATACCCAAAGAATTACTAGTCCGGGATTTTATCGGGTGAGGTTGGCCAATCGCTGCGGCTCTTTTTTCTCTGATACGCTTGAAATTCAGCAATCATCTGATATTAGCTTGGTCAAATCGTCCATATTTGCCGATACAACCGTGAGCTGTACGGGTAGTCTCATTATCCGTACGGAAAATTTAGGTCCGGGGGCCTTGTATACTTGGGTTCGTATGGAAGATTCTCAAACTACTCAAACCAATGATTCTAGTTTGGTGATAAGCCAAAGCGGAACCTACCAGGTATCTGGATTTAATGCCTGTGACCAAACCATTATTTCTTCTCCCGTTTCCTTTGTGGTAGGTACTCAAGCCAGCAACGTAAGAATATCACCCAGCTCCGACCAAATCGTTTGTGCCAGTGAAGGAAGTATAGCCGATACTTTACTAGCTTTGGCCGATAATGTCAGTGCCAATAGTATTTATCGTTGGTTTAGAAACGGTACAGAAATAAGCAATGACACCCTGCTTCGCATTTCCCAATCAGGCAATTATTATTTCAGCCTAGAAAATGAATGCAGCATCCAATTTTCAGATAGTATTGAAGTCAGTTTTACGATTCCTCCCGAAGCTGGGCCCATTGTCTTAACCGCCGACCCATGCCAAGATCCTAATTTTGCGATTTTAAATGTTCAAACGGTTGCCGATAATCCCACGTTTAGTTGGTTCCGTGATGCGGAGGTGCTTGCTTTTGCGGTGACTTCAGTTCCGCAAATTAATGTAACCCAGTCGGGCACGTACCGGGTGGTTGTCAGTAATACGTGCAATCCCTCCGGAGTATCTTCTTCGGCCATACCAGTGGACATTGGCCCAACCTTACCTTCACCTGTAATCAATAGTGCCCCAATCCCCAATGTAAATCAAATTTGTCCTGGGGAAGTGCTACAGCTCCGGGCCGATGATCTCAATGGTCTCACGAATCTACGGTATAGGTGGTTTAGAGGCAGCCGGCTTTTGGAAAATGATACCTCTCAAGTAATCAATATCCTAGAAAACGGATCTTACCAAGTGGAAGTATTTCTGCCGGGTGCGAATAGTTGCTCCGTCTTATCGGCCCCTTACTTAGTCTTTGCCCGCACGCCTCCGGTACTTTTAGTAAGTGCAAATGGCCCATTAGCCTTCTGTGAAGGGGATAGTGTGCAACTAAGTGCTAGCTCCCTAGTCCTCCCCTCCCGATGGGAATGGTATCAGGATAATAGTTTGATTAGTACCGATCAAAGTATCTTTGCATCTATCACGGGTAGCTATCGAGTAGATGCCTTTTATGAAGACACGAACCCTGCTTTTCCTTGTCAAACCATTATTAGTAAAACCGTAGACGTAGTAAGTGAGCGGGTACCTGAACCCAATTTTATTATCACCTCTGGTATCTTACAAGCTTTGGATACCGCCCAATTTTATCAATGGAGTCTCAACGGAGTGCCTATCTTAAATGCCAACCAAGCCCAATACCTGCCCCTTGATTCGGGGCAATATACGCTGACCATAAGCAGTGGATTCGGTTGTTTTGGCATATCAGCGCCTCAATTTCATCCTGGCACCTTTTTGGATGTGACTGAGGCAGTCCGGATTTTTCCTAACCCGAACAATGGGCAGTTTAAGGTTGTTTTTGTAAGTGAAGATGTGGCCCAAGCCTTTTTGTCCGACTCCAGAGGGAGTATAATCTATGACCTAAGCGAACTGATTAAAGTAAATAGTATTTCGGGTTTTGGCGAGGTAGAAGTAAATGGACTTGAACCGGGCATGTACTTTTTACAAATCTTGAGCGAAGGAAAACTCCTAAGCAAAAAGATCTTAGTCTTATAATTTAAAAACCATGGCAAAAAATACATACCTTAAAAAGGTAAATATAAAAAACCGTAGAGCCTCTCACGAATATCAATTTTTGGATACCTTTACGGCAGGAATGGTTCTCCAAGGAACCGAGATTAAATCTATCCGGCAAGGCAAAGTGAATATGCAGGAAGCCTACTGTTATTTTAAAGAAGGCGAACTCTTTGTGAAACAAATGCATATCACTCCCTATGCCCAAGGAAATATTTATAACCACGTAAGTGACCGGGAAAGGAAATTATTGCTCCAAAAGAGAGAACTGCGCAAACTCAAAGAAAAGTCAGAAGAAAAAGGGCTTACGATCATACCTGTTCGCTTATTCGTATCAGATAAGGGTTATGCCAAACTAGATATTGCTCTAGGAAAAGGGAAAAAGCTATACGATAAACGAGAAGACCTCAAAGAAAAGGATACCAAGCGTGAACTGGCCCGTATGAAGTTTTAAGAGACATCCTGATCGAAAACATACGATTTTTTTACCTTATGAGCCAACTTGTTCAAACCATCATAGATACCGCCCGTTCTTTTACGGGTACGCCTTACCAGTGGGGAGGGAATACCAATCAAGGCATCGATTGTTCAGGCTTGATGGTGGCAGCTTTTCAATCGGCAGGCTTGCATATTCCTCGCATTGCCGGAGATCAAGCGAAGATAGGTCCTGAAATAGAGTTGGACGAGTTAATTCCCGGCGATTTGGTATTCTTCACTGATAAACCAGGAAATACAGCAATCACCCACGTCGGCTTGGTGGCGCATGTGGACCTAAATAATCGGAGAGTCGGATTTATTCACGCGAGCTCAAGCAAAGGAGTCATGGAATCTGAATTATTTTCAAATTATTGGCAAGGAGTCTTTTTGAAAGCCACCCGCCCCAAAGCATTTATAAGCTAAAATGCGTTCTCATAATCCAGCTTCTAAATAGCAATACGATATGACCTCTTGGAAATATATCACCATAATAGCCATACTAGGCCTTTCTTTTCAATCCTGTGACCCCCTTCCTGAGCTAGAGAATTTTGACGCAGAAGCCTGGAAGAGTGACCCCAAGGCCTGCGCCGGGAAAAGGGAAGCCTTGATTGATAACCTGGCCTCTCAAAAAGACAAACTCATGGGCCTGGGGCAAAACCAGGTCCTTAAAATCCTAGGAAAGCCCGACATCCAGGAATTGTATGCCCGAAATCAACGCTTTTATATTTATTTCTATCTTTCCGGCCCCCAATGCAATGAAGCGGATGCAGACATCAATCAAGGTGGATTGGTCCGCATCCGCTTTAATGCAATCGATCAAATGACTGAGTTTGTCTGGCAAAAGTAGCTTAGTGCACGTGCTGCCCGCCATTAATGGCATAATTGGCCCCGGTTATAAAGCTGGCATTCTCAGAAGCTAGAAAAGATACCAAATAGGCAATCTCCTCCGTACCCCCAAAACGGCCTACGGGGATTTGCTGGATAATCTTCTCCCGTATATCTTCCCGAACCGCCAAAACCATATCGGTTGCAATGTAACCTGGTGAAATGGTATTCACCGTTACCCCTTTTTTGGCTACCTCCATAGCCAAAGTCTTCGTAAAACCGTGCATACCTGCTTTGGCAGAAGAATAATTGGCTTGTCCGTACTGCCCTCGTTGGCCATTAACCGATGAAATATTAATGATCCGTCCGTAAGTCTGCTCGCGCATAGGCTCAATCACATTTCGTGTACAATTAAATACACTGGTAAGATTGGTGGAAATTACCGCATCCCAATCCTCTTTTGACATCTTATGAAACGGTTTATCTCGTGTGATACCGGCATTATTTACCAATATATCGATAACCCCAACCTTCTCTTTGATTTCATCAACCATATTCTTGGTAGATTCAAAGTCACACACATCCCCCTGGAACATATCAATATCATACCCTTCGCCGGATAACTTTTCTTTCCAGACTTTGGCTTTTTCTGGGTTTCTGTAATTTGCTACCACACGGTATCCATCACTGTGTAGTTTTTGACACATGGCTGTACCCAGTCCTCCGGTTGCACCAGTAACCAAGGCAACGCGTTTGTTGGAATTGTCCATAGTTAATATTGAGTTGATTAAAGTTTTAGAATATTTATTTGACTTAAATTAAGGGTTAATTAGAGAATTAAAAATGATAAAAATAAGTTTTTTCGAATTTTTTAGCATTTTTTCATGTTTAGTCCAAGTTTCTTAATATTTCCTAACGCCCTATATCACCATTTACTTATTCAAGTTAACTTTCCTTCCCGGTTTACGTTTAGCAATATGAATCCACAGCAGGACTAGGACTGCCCAAAACAAAAAGTAAACCGGATGGACCTTCTCCCCGGAACTGCACCAAGCGAAAAATTAAATGTAACTCAAACTAGAGACTACGAATTTTTAGTGTATGCGAAGATTTGAATACAAAATTTTAACGGCTCGTTCCGTTAATGGAGAGATAAGCTTGGAAACCTTGCAAGAAATTAACCAGGAACGTACAAAAGGGTGGGAACTCGTTAATACCAACCACGCTGAGCCCGAGCCTCAGGCCCGAAATGGTTCAAAAGTATTGTTGGTATTAAAAAGAGAAATAGAGGGCCCCAAATAAAGCAAGCAAGTGAATTAGATTTCCTCGCAGGGTTCAAACTTAACTGATAGATGGGTTAAGGTGTCAAAATAATCTCCTATTTCCTTCATGTCTTCATCTTCTTCTTCGTAGTACCAAATTACATCAACCTCGTGACCATGGAGATCGCTTAATTTTTCCATCTCTTTAATCAGGTCAGTAATAAACGAATTAGTACCTGTATTAAAATAGGTAAACTTAAATTTTAGGATGGTTTTGGGGGTTAAAGGATGAGCCGTATATTCCTTTAATGATTCTAAAATAGGCTCATAAAACTCCTTAGCGTATTCCGGAAAGGAAACTCCTGAAATTTCAAAAACGCCTTCTTGAAAGTCGAAATGTACAGATGGGGTATTTTCGGTAGCAGCAATCATAATATTTTGCATACGCGCACGGATAATCAATAGCTGTTTTACCTGATTTTGAACGAATAAATCAAGGTTTAGTTCTGGTTTGGAAGAAAATTAATATCCTTCTCCCCTACAATAAAACAAACCACGATAATTAAAAGGAAATTTTAAGCATATCAACCAAATTTAAAGATTATTTAGATTCTTTTTCTGAGTACAGCAAACAATTTTCAACTACAAAAGGTTAAAGCTAAGGCGCACAAGTATATGTATACCAAATACGAAAATTTTACATTCGTGAGGTTCAGAATAGTTTTTAAACTTAATAACAAGGGCGCTTGCGTCCCTTTCCACCACCAACACCTACTTTTTCAGTTCTTAAAAAAACTGCTAGAGGAAGCCGGTCAGGATATTCGAGCCTATAGTAATTACAATTTTTCCGGGATTAAAGGCCAAACCAAAGTGAGCCGTAATGGACTCCACTTTTTCTCATCTAAGGTTACCTTGGTAATTTCTGGTATGGATGAAGAATTTCTTCATACCGTGTTAAAACTCATGTTTTCTAAAAAGGAGATTAAAATAGCGGAGCTTAACCTTACGCCAGAGTTTATCGAGAAAGAAAATAGCTTAGGTTTTGAAGAGGCCACCAAGTTTTTATGCCTCTCCCCTATGGTCTTAGTAAACCCGGAAACTGATAATTTTTACGCCAAAAAATTCATTTCCCCCGACTTAGATATTTTTTCCGACTTGCTCTACGAATCTACCTTGACCCGTATGGAAAAAACTGGTCATTACACCGAAGAGCAAATAGCCAGTTTCTTCAAATTTCAAGTTGTGCCGGATAAAATCTATCTCAAGAAAATCCGCCGAGACGAAAAGAAATTTGCCCGCATATACTCGGTTTTTGATGCCAAACGTCGCTATGAGCTAAGAGGTTATACTTTCCCCTTTACTCTGTATGCAGACCCTACCGTACAAGAGTTTGTATTTAATTGTGGCTTAGGTGCTTACACTTTCCGAGGCTTTGGTATGGTAGATCTGGCCAATGTCGATCCTATTCAAAGATCCAAAATATATCAGTCGGTATCCGAGATCAAGGTATCAGATCTTTAAGTGTATCCTGCTACCTTTTTGTCCATAAGATCATCCATCGTTTGGGCTGTTTAGCCTGGGGCTTGCCTGCGCATTAGCTAATTGTACCCACTTGAAAATATGTACCTAGCGCAGGCCGGGCTTTCGCTACTCGCTGCCTCTACCCGCAGGGCCCAGACGAGCTCAAACATGCCGCTCTATCCCTAAGCCAAAAGAAAAAAGCCCTGGGAGCCCTACCCATGGGAGCAAACCAAGGACTTCCTGTCATATAAATCAAGTTTTATAAGGCAGCCGCTAAATGGCTCGCTTGATATATAGCACGCTTGGCATCCAGTTCGGCTGCTTCATCTGCCCCACCAATCAGATAAGGTTTTTGCCCCTTGTCTACGAGGGTATCGTAAAGCTCACGCAGAGGTTCTTGACCGGCACAAATAACCACATGATCTACATCCAAGACCTTGAGCTCTTCCCCTACTTGAATGTGGAAACCTTCATCATCTACTTTTAGGTAGTTGACATGGGCCATCATATGAATATTTTTCATTTTTAAACTGGCCCTATGGATCCAGCCGGTGGTCTTCCCAAGCTTATTACCATGTTTGCCCGAAGAACGCTTCAAAAGGAAAATCTCTCGATAAGCTGGCATGGGCTCAGCTTCTTTCAGGCCACCTCGATGTTGATAGCTCGAGTCAATCCCCCATTCTTCTTTAAATTTTTCAATATCCAGCCCCGGGGAAGGTTTACTCGGATCGTGGGCCAAAAATTCGGCCACGTCAAAACCAATACCCCCCGCACCAACGATCGCTACTTTCTTCCCAACTTCCTTATTATTATACAATACATCCACATAGCTCAATACTTTTGGATGATCTGCCCCAGGGAAACTTACTTCCCGCGGACATACTCCCGTAGCTAATATAATATCATCATAGCCCCCAGCTAGGAGTTCTTCGGCCTTGACCCTATGATTCAAGTGTAGTTTCACACCATGCTTCTCGATCATAACCTGATAATAACGGATCGTTTCTGAGTATTCTTCCTTACCCGGTATAACTTTGGCCATGTTAAATTGCCCTCCGATAATCGGCTCGGCTTCAAATAAATCTACCTGGTGGCCCCGCTCGGCCGAGAGAGTAGCTGCGGCAAGTCCGGCTGGGCCGGCCCCAACTACGGCCACTTTTTTGGGTTGCTCACTCGGGAGATAATTTAAAAGGGTCTCATGACAAGCCCGTGGATTCACCAAACAAGAAGTGAGCTTTCCCGAAAAGGCATGATCCAGACAAGCTTGGTTGCAAGCAATGCAGGTATTGATCTCCTCGGCCCGATTTTCCATGGCTTTGAGCACCCAGTTTTCGTCGGCCAAGAAAGGACGGGCCATAGAAATCATATCAGCATTACCTTCTTGGAGAACTTGTTCGGCAATATCGGGCATATTGATCCGATTGCTAGTGACGAGAGGGATGTTGACTTTACCCATCAGCTTTTTGGTAACCCAAGAAAAACCGGCCCGAGGCACTACGGTGGCGATCGTCGGGATCCGGGATTCGTGCCAGCCAACACTGGTATTGATAATGTCTACGCCTGCCTTTTCTAGTTCGGTAGCCAGCGCTTCTACTTCTTCCCAATTATTCCCCTCTTCTACTAAGTCTAGCATCGCCAATCGAAAAATGATGATAAAATTCCTGCCCGTTTTTTGGCGGGTCCGACGTACGATCTCCAAGGCTAGTCTAAATCGATTTTCCATACTCCCTCCCCACTCGTCGGTACGTTGGTTGGTACGTGGAGCCAAAAATTGATGGATGAAGTAGCCTTCAGCTCCCATAATCTCTACCCCATCATAGCCTCCCAGTTGAGCCAAGGCCGCACAATTGGCGATGTCTTCAATTTGCTTCTCGATCCCCTCGGCGTCTAATTCCCGAGGGCGAAAGGGATTGATGGGAGATTGGATGGCCGAAGGGGCTACTTGCTCGGGGTGGTAAGCATACCGGCCCGTATGCAAGATCTGCATACAGATTTTCCCACCTGCTTCGTGTACAGCTTGGGTGATGGGCCGATGGTGCAAGGCTTCTTCCTCGGTATACAAGCGGGCCCCACCCTTAAAGGTATTTCCTTCATCATTAGGAGCAATTCCTCCGGTAACAATCAAACCAACTTGGCCACGGGCCCGGGCCGCATAATACTCAGCCGCACGGGCCAATCCGTTCTCGGCTTCCTCCAGCATAGTATGCATGGAGCCCATCAAAATCCGGTTTTTTAAGGTAGTAAAGCCTAGGTCCAGGGGTGAGAGTAATTTTTCGTACATATAAATTAGGGTATTGTATGAGTTTTGTATATGTTCTACTTAATTGGGAAACTGTTAAAACGTCCAATAGTTTTTCTCTTTTGCCTTTCCGGAAGCTAAGCCTTGGCGAGCCGAATCACAATTGCGTTAAATTGCAGAGAATAGCTCGACAAACCCCTGATTTATGGGATTTTAGAAAAAGTCTCGCCCTCAAAAGCACGAATCAGAGCCCGGAAAACTTGCAAAACTTTCTTTTCAAAAGACTATTTTATTATGCAAGCATAATTTACACATTGAATTTGAGAAATGCACCACAAGGGCTATTCAAATATCATGTATCAAGAGGGGGGCGTACAGCCTTTATATTTTATTACTTGACATAGTCAGCTTAGGCTTTATGTAGCGGCACTATTCAGCGGCTTTCATTGGAGTTAAAAAGTCGATAGCCTAGAAGTCGAGGAAAACGGGCACTGGGTGGCTCAAAATACACATAAATTTCGTAGTCATTTTCCGTTTGTTGATAATTGCCTTCCCAATACGAAAAGTCAGGCTTTTGGGATGGCGCCATAGTCGCGTAGGCATAATTGTGCTCCCCTTGTTTTAAAAGCAATTGCCCCTGATATATCCCATTTTCTGCATCATAGCTCAAGCGGTTTTCGGGCTTGGGCTCCCAATCCCATGCTTGTCCGAGGATATGCACAGGATTCGCTTGTTTTTCGGCCTTTATGCGAAATACTACTTGGGCATAATCGGCTTCAATTTTTCCCCGGCCGGTTTCAAAATGCTCAATCCGGGCTCTTCCGTTAAAATCTGGGTTAAGGAGGTAAGCCTTTCCTCCTCTTGGCCGGTCAGTTTGCAGGGTCACTTGGGTAATTTTCCCATCCCGGTCGATAGTAGCCATATTAAAACCCAGAAACCGCAAACTTTGCATGTCGAAGCGTCGAAACTCATTCAATCCTAAGAACTCGTTTTCCTGATCGAAGTAATCATAGATGAGTTTGCGTTCAAAATCATTGACCCGGCGGGGTTTTAAATCTTGGATGCTGGCCTGCCAGTTATAATTTTGTCGAATCCAAACATGAACGTCTTGCTGGGGATTGCTTAATTGAAAACCATTATACGATATATCAAACTGAATCCTTTGATTTTTTTTATTGAGGGCTACGTCATTCGAAAACATAACCAGAGGGGCTACCGACAAGACATTTTCATAAATCACAAAGCGACGGCTTAGGACTAGATTTTTTTCATCACTGCCCTCATAAACCACCAAAAGATAATTTCCTGAGATTTTTAAGGAAGGTATGGGCCATTCGTAGTGGTTGTAACTCACCTTCGTGCCCATGGATAAACGGTGTTGGCGTATGGGAAAGTTATTGAAATCATTCAAAAACTCAATGTCATTTAACAAGGAAGGTTTCCAATTTCGGGTACAATGAATAATTTTCCCTCTGTAATCTTTGGAAGAATTTTGTAAATCATCAAACTCGAGTAGCAGCGTTTGCTGGTTTTGAATACTCAGAGACAAAGCGGCGGGAGAGGCCGGTTCTTCCCGAGCTGAGACATCAAAACTACCAGACAGGTTGCTCCGGTTGGATGGGCTCAAAATTACGGTACGGATGCTCTCCTTATAGCTTCGGTTTTCATAAGCTAATGGGGGGCGGCTTTGTCCGGAGGGGGTGTCTGTACTTACTCCGGGGTTAATGGGCAAGCAAGAAAAACAAGCAAAAACCAGGAAATATAGAAAGATAATCCGAGTGCGCATAAGTGTATAAATAGGCTCCAATATAGGAAAAATGTTTGATTTTTGACCCTAAATAGAATTATCACCCTCGATAAGGAGGAAGCGTATTTTGTTTCAGGAAGGTATTGGCTGAGGGATAGAGCGGCCTGTTTGAGCCCGCCGCTGCTTGTGTGAGGGCCGGCGAGTAGCGAAAGCCCGGCCCCCGGGCACCTTATGAGGATTGGGCTTGTTAATTTGAACCGGGGGACAGCCCCAATTCATAAAGCCTTAGATTTATAGGCCGGAGAGTCCCCGGAAGAAGAAAAACCACTATATATTTGCTGCATAATGTCTACGGGTGAAAAATTAATTATGGACGAATCGGTTTACGAAAAATATGAGACGGTAGTTGGCTTAGAAGTGCACGCCCAATTGAGTACCCTGACCAAACTTTTTGCCCCGGATCCTGCACATTTTGGGGCTCCGCCCAATGCTCATATTGGCTTGGTAAGTCTGGCTCATCCGGGAACACTCCCGGTACTCAACGCCAAAGTCTTACCCTTTGCTTTAAAACTTGCCCTGGCTTGCCAGGCCCGCATTAATCGAGTAAGCTATTTTGACCGTAAACATTATTTTTATCCAGATTTGCCCAAAGGCTATCAAATTAGTCAGGACCGGGTGCCCTATTGTGTAGGTGGGGCAATACCTATTCGAAGAGAAGATGGGAGTATTCAAGAGATCCGTTTGCATCATATTCATATTGAAGAAGATGCGGGCAAATCGGTGCACGATGCCCATAGCCATAGTACTTTGCTCGATTATAACCGGGCAGGCGTACCTTTGGTAGAAATTGTGAGCCAACCCGATATTCGAAAAGCTGAAGATGCCTATTTGTTTTTGCAAGAGATTAGGCGTTTGGTGCGTTACCTGGGGATATGTGACGGAAATATGGAGGAAGGTTCGCTGCGATGCGACGCTAATGTTTCGGTGCGGCTTAAGGGGGAAAGTAAATTAGGTACCCGGGTGGAAATAAAAAATATGAACTCCCTGCGCAATGTGAGAAAGGCTATTGTAAGTGAAGCACGTCGTCAAATTGATCTAATTGAAGAGGGAAAAAGGATCATTCAAGAGACGCGCACCTATGATGCCCAGCAGGACCTTACTCGGGGTATGCGCCTGAAGGAAACCTTAAATGACTATCGTTATTTTAATGAGCCGGACCTCCCTCCCTTGGTGATTCAAGAAGAATTGATTCGGCAAAGTCAAGCATCGCTGCCCCGTTTACCTTGGGAATGGTATAGTCATCTACAAGAAACTTATGGTTTGAATGACTACGACAGCCGTCAACTGCTGGATGAGCAGGAAATCGTCTTGTTTTTTGAAGAAATTTGTAAACACACCACTCATTATAAGTCGGTGGCCAATTGGATAAATGGTGAGGTAAAATCCTGGTTGAATACCCACGCTCATGATCTGAAAAATTTTCCCGTGGCCGCATCCAAGCTAGCTGAGCTAGTTAATTTTATACAAGCCGGACATATAAGTTCATCGGCGGCATCTCAGGAATTGTTTCCTCTCCTCTTGCAAAAACCTCAAGAAGCAGTAGAAGCCCTGGCCCAAGCCCACAACCTCGTACAGGTAAAAGATACCGAACAGATGCAAAGCTTAATAGAAGAGGTGCTTGCTGCTTTTCCAGAGAAGGTGCAGGCTTATAAAAAAGGAAAAAAAGGGCTTTTGGGTATGTTCATGGGTGAATTGATGAAACGGTCTAGCGTACCCTTGGATCCAAAATTGGCCCGTAAGTCCTTACAAGATACATTAGATACTTAATCGATAAACGATATGATGCGTTCATTTCCTTCCGTTTTCTGGCATGTTACTTTATGCTCGGCCTTTTGGCTTGTTTTCTCTTGTTCTCCATCAACCCAAGATAATGACGGGAAGAACATGATCCGTATCGACATTACTTTTCGAGAGCCACAAAAGGGAATCGTGAAGCTGTCCCGTTTTAGTGCACAAGCGCAAGACTATGTAGAGATCCATTCATCGGAGCTCAATGGGAAGGACCTTCAGTTTGAGGTGCATGTCCCCTACTCTGAGTTTTATCAATTAGATTTTTTTGGAAGGCATGCCACGGTCTTGGTATTAGAATCTTCGGATGTGCAGGTCACTTTGCAAGAACAGGCTGGGGTTTTTACGGAGGAAGTAAAAGGCTCTCCCGGTACCGCCTATTATCATGAAGCTGGTGAAATCGTACAAGAGTTTCAAAAACAATTGGTCCTCTTGAGGCAAGAGCAGGTAGATGCCCAGGATACAGCCCAGGTTAGGCAAACTATTGAAAAAAAGTATGCAGCCATTCATCAAAAAAGTATTGCCAAACTTAAAGCCTATATCAAAAAAATTATCCCAAATATTGTGGCAATCCGAGCTTTAAGTATACTGGAACCTAGCGAGGAAATAGAGTTTTACCGGTATGTCCTTGATCGTATGCAAGCCGAAGCCCCAGATCAACCCTACACCCAATCCTTGAGCCAGGAAATGTTGGTTCTGGAAAGGCAAGTGGAAACAGAAAAAAGGCTTGCCTTGGGGGCCCCCGCCCCTAACCTAAACCTCCCCTCCCCCGAAGGGCAAGTGCTAGAGTTACAAAATTTGCAGGGAAAGTTGGTATTGGTAGACTTTTGGGCTTCTTGGTGTAAGCCCTGCCGTATGGAAAATCCGAGGGTAGTGAAGATTTACGAAAAGTACCACAATCAGGGATTTGAAATTCTAGGCGTATCCCTGGACCAAAATAGGGAAGCTTGGTTGTCTGCGATCCAGGAAGATGGCTTGTCATGGCTGCACGTATTAGATAAACCCGGTGAACTCTCACAGGCCTATCAACTATACAATGTAAGTGCTATCCCGAGTAAGTATCTTGTGGGACCAAAGGGTGATATCTTGGCGAAGAACTTAAGGGGAGATGCTTTGGAAGAGAAAATCAAAGAGGCTTTGCAGAAGCTCTAGTTTTTGATAAACATTTTTTGCAGGATAGTCCAGAGCTTTTTTTTCTTTTCCCGGTCGGCTTCAATCTCGGCCAAGCTATGGGCTTGTACGATTTGGGCATTTTCAAAAGCCTGCAATTGGTAGAATTCCTGGGGTAAAGCCGATAATCTTGTATTTCCCAGAGCTAATACATAGGGAGCCGGTATATGTTTCCGGTTTTTCCAGCTTTGAATTTGGGGGGCATAGGCGAGATTATACGCTAACACCTCTTCCCTATCAATGGATACAGCCTTCAAGACCTTATGCAAAAATGCCTGCTCGTCTTTACTAAAGGGGTTTTCTTCTCCTTCTTGATAAGTTAAGAGTAGGAGTTTGTACTCCTTTGGTGGGGTTTCTTCACTCGCTTCTCCTTCTTCCTTAGAGGCTATGGAGTAGATTTCCTCTTGTAGAAACCAGTGTAAAAAACGAGGGTCTTTAACAATTTTCAATTTGAGAACGGTATAGAGAAAAAAATGGCTCAGAAATATTCTGAGCCAAGAATTATTTATTTGGCACTTACCCAGACGTGGTAATCAAAGGTACCATTATTATCACGGGTCTGGCAAAACATTTTTATCTCATTATAATCTGGAATATTTCCCCAAGAAATCACCAAGCTGTCCATCATATAATCGGGTGGAGTATCCGGGAGTATCCCTAAATACTTGATGTAGTTTACGCTAAAAGGCATAGGTTCAGGCTTGCGAATGTATACTTCTTTGAGGATATCATCGTAGAAATACATCACCATATCGTGCTTTCTGTACTCGAGCACATCTCCAAACCCTCGGGCACCCGTAGCTCGGTAAACCGAATCAGGGGTTCCCATTTTTCGTTTTACTTGATCCATGGTGTGGTTGATCACTTTGGGGAGGTTCAAAACCATTTTATCCCGTTTTTCTTGGGGTTGACACCCACTCATACTGATACCCAAGCCTATGGCGAGGGCAATAAGTAATGGCATTACCTTTTTCATCGTAGCAAGATTGTTATTACAAGACAAAAATAATAATAAAGCAAGCTATTTACAGGCCAAATTTAAAATATAAAGGAAACTTAACTTGCCAGGTTCCATAAAAAAAGGCCAGCCGCTTTCGCGGCTGGCCCATTATATCAAGACAAGAAGGATAATTATCTCACTTGGATACGTCTCATGATGGACTTATCACCGTTTTTAATAACTACGATGTAAGTACCAACACCATTAAGCTTAACTCCATAATGGAAATTATCATCTAGGTAAGCCTGCTCAACTACCACACCCTCAGGGCTGAAAATAGTCAATTGAGAACCTTTGTCGGCTTGGCCTTCAAGGTTTAAGGTGCTACCTGAGTTAATTACGTTAGGATAAGCATTCAAATCCAATCCAGTAGAGGCTCCAACCAAAGTGAAGTTAATCACAACAGGTACTCCTACTTGACCACCCTGACGGATTTCGCTGTAAGGAGTAACGGTGATTGTGTAGTCACCTTCTACTAGGGTACGACCGAAGAAGTTGGTACCTGAGTTACCATCGGCAACGTAAGGCTCAACGTTTTCCGTACGTCCGTAAGATACAGGACCTTCAATTTGGAAGCGAACACTACCAATAGAGAATGGATTTGTGAAAGCTTGGAAGGTAAGGCTACGGTTAGCGATGTCAGCGATTGTATACACACCACCATCTACTAAGGCATCAATGATAGCTTCATCCGCATCAGCATCAATCAAAGCAATGTTTGTTACTTCAAATGCTTCTTCGTCAAATACTACGGAGAAACGGATACGGTTGGTGTCACCAGCGATACCTCCTTGGTTGTCTTCAGTATAAGCAACCGCAAACAATTCGTACTCTTGAGGCGCTAAGTTACGTCCGAAGAAATTGTTACCGTTGTTACCGAAACGAGCAAATGGAGCAAAGTTCTCCACGCGGGCAGAACCCGTTTGCGTACCCAATCCGAACAAGTCAATGATTACACTACCATTGGTAGTAGAAAGCGCTTCAATGTTCAAACGGATGTCACCGATTACAGACAAGTTGATAACGTCACCGTCATTCAAGTCTTGGATTACAACGTCATTGTCAGAATCGATCAAACGGAAACCGTCTACTGTAGGTCCTTCTTGACCACCGTCAAAGATTACCGTTACATTGAAAGATACAACTGCTGTGTTTCCACTAGCGTCGGTAGCCGTAAATTCAACCGCAGTCGTTCCTACTGGGAATACAGAACCCGAAACAGGTCCAGCCGTTTGAACAATGTTCACGTCAGGACAGTTATCCGTAGCTTCTGGAGTCATAAAGTCAACTGCGATACCAGCGGCATCGGTGGCTGTAACTTCAATATCCATAACAGAAGCAATTACAGGAGCTTCTACGTCATTAACCGTTACCGTGATTGTCAAAGTAGCCATACGGCCTGTGTTAGCTTCCATAGCTGTGTAAGTAACCTCAGTAGCCCCTACTGGGAATACACCTCCCTCAGGAGCATCATTGGTGATTGTTACATCATCTTCGGCATTTACAGCCATGGCTTCGGCCAATTCTACAACCGCGCTACACAATCCGGCATCGTTGTCTGTTGTAACGTCAACCGGCCCGGTGATACCTAAGTCACCCGCAAGGCTAACGATTACGTTAAACGAAGAAGTAGCTGTGTTTCCACTAGCATCAGTTACCGTAAACTCAACCGCAGTCGTTCCTACTGGGAATACAGATCCAGAAACTGGTCCGGCAGTCTGAGCCAAGGTAGGCATGGGGCAGTTATCAGCAAAGCCTGGTGCGTCAAAAGAAACCACGATTCCAGCCGCATCGGTAGCCGTAACACTGATGTCAGACAAGGCATCGATAGTAGGATCTTCATCATCCGTAACTGTTACATCAATGCTCAAGGTAGCAACCCGTCCTGTACCGTCTTCAGTACCTGTGAAGGTAACTGTAGTCGTTCCTACTGGGAATACACCTCCCTCAGGAGCGTCGTTGGTGATACTTACAGGGGCTTCGTTACCAGAAACCGTAGGCTCTCCTAATTCAACTACTGCGCTACACAATCCAGCATCGTTAGATACAGATACATCCGAAAGGCCACTAAGTGTCAATTCGTCGGCTTGAGAAACGATTACGTTAAACGAAGAAGCAGCCGTGTTTCCACTAGCGTCAGTTACCGTAAAAGTAACCAAAGTAGTTCCTACTGGGAATACCGATCCCGAAGCAGGACCCGCAGTTTGTTCCAAAACAGCATCCGGACAGTTATCAGCAAACCCAGGGGCAGCAAAGTCTACAACAACTCCACTAGCATCCAAAGCAGTAGCATTGATATCCATCAAAGGATCGATGGTTGGAGCTTCATCGTCTGTAACCGTGACAGTTACAGTCAAAGTAGCCATACGACCGGTGTTGGCTTCAACGGCATTGAAAGTAACATCAGTAGCGCCTACTGGGTATACATTACCTTCAGGAGCATTATTCGTGATGGTAACCTCATCCTCAGCGTTTTCAACCGTAGCTTCAGGTAACTCAACTACAGCACTACAAAGACCAGCATCGTTGCTTACAGTTACATCAGAAACACCTACGATAGTCAATTCACCAGCCAAGTTTACAATAACGTCAAAAGAAGACTCAGCCGTATTTCCAGCCGCATCCGTAGCAGTGAACGTAACCGTAGTCGTTCCTACTGGGAATACCGATCCCGAAGCAGGTCCAGCCGTTTGAGCCAAAGTAGCCTCCGGACAGTTGTCAGCAAATCCAGGAGCGTCAAAAGTAACAGTAGCTCCGGCGGCGTCAAAAGCGGTAACCGTGATATCGCTTAGAGCATCTACGGTTGGATCTTGAGTATCATTAACAGTTACATCAATTGAGATCGTAGCCACCCGGCCCGTGTTAGCTTCTGTACCCGTGAAAGTAACTGTAGTTGTTCCAACTTCAAAGTTATTACCGGCAGGAGCATCATTGGTGATGGTTACTACATCCAAAGCATTTACGGCAGAAGGATTTGTTAAAGCAACCACTGCACCACATACCCCAGCATCGTTACCCACAGTAATATCAGAAACTCCAGTCAATTCAAGAGCCGGAGCCAAAGTAACATTAACACTGAAAGAAGAAGTAGCCGTGTTTCCAGAAGCGTCAGTTACTGTAAATTCAACCGTAGTAGAACCGATTGGGAATACAGAACCCGAAGCAGGTCCAGCCGTCTGAGCGATAGTAGCCTCCGGACAGTTGTCAGCAAAAGCAGGAGCTGTAAAGTCAACTGCTACGCCAGCATCCGTTGGAGATACCACATCAATATCAGTCAAAGCATCAACTGTAGGATCTTCATCATCAGTTACAGTAACATCGATAGAGATCGTAGCTACCCGACCAGTGTTAGCTTCTGTACCGGTAAAAGTAACCGTAGTAGTTCCTACTGGGAAGTTGTTACCAGCCGGAGCATCGTTGGTAATCGTCACTACATCCAATTCATTTACCGGAGTAGGATCAACCAAGGTTACAACAGCACCACAAACACCCGCATCGTTAGAAACTGTGATGTCACTAACTCCCTCTAAAGCAAGAGCCGGAGCCAAAGTAACATTAACGCTGAAAGAAGAAGTAGCTGTGTTTCCAGAAGCATCGGTTACTGTGAATTCAACCGTAGTAGAACCAATTGGGAATACAGAACCCGAAGCAGGTCCAGCTGTTTGCTCCAAAGTAGGCTCCGGACAGTTGTCAGCAAAAGTAGGGGCTGTAAAATCAACCGCAACTCCAGCATCGGTTGGAGATACTACGTCAATATCAGATAAAGCTTCAATGCTTGGTGCTTCATCATCCGAAACCGTCACGTTGATAGTCAAAGTAGCCGTGCGCCCTGTTCCTTCTTCAGTACCTGTGAAAGTAACTGGAGTAGTTCCTACGGGGAATACATTTCCTTCAGGAGCGTCGTTGGTGATCGTTACGGGAGCCGTATTACCGCTTACCGTAGGCTCACCCAAAGTAACCACAGCGCTACACAATCCAGCATCGTTAGATACAGCCACATCGCTTAATCCTTCTAATACTAATGGAGCCGCCAAAGAAACAACTACGTTGAATGAAGTCTCAGCCGTATTTCCGCTAGCATCTGTTACCGTAAACGTTACCAAAGTAGTACCTACTGGGAATACAGACCCTGAAGCAGGTCCAGCTGTCTGAGCAATAGTAGCCGCAGGACAGTTATCAGCAAAAGAAGGAGCCGCAAAATCAACAACAATTCCGGCAGCATCGGTAGCAGAAACAGCAATGTCGGCCACTGAGGCGATTGTTGGATCTTCCACGTCGTTTACTGTCACGGTGATCGTTGTATCACTGCTTAATCCAGTCTGTGTATCAAGAGCCGTCCAAGTTACTTGAGTAGCGCCAACCGGATAGAAATCATCCGCATTATCGGTACCGTTGAAATCATTTGTCAAAGTAAGGTTTCCTGGCTGAGAAATACCCGTAACAAATGGAGTAGACAAGTTTACATTGGCTCCACACTCTCCGGCATCGTTATCAGCCGTTTGGTCAAATACGTTCAAGATTACAGGAGGATTGGTGTTATCCTGAATCTCAAAGCAGTCAAAAGCAAAACCGTCAAATCCGTTAAACGTAGTAAAACTCAAGTTAGAGTTAAAACGAAAGCGGAAAAACACGCTTGACTGACCAAAAAGTTCACCCGCAGGAATGTTGGCGGTGAAGTATTCTCCACTACCCAAGTTTACATCTTGAGCATTATTACCTGTCCAAGCCGGTTGGTTTCCTAAGGATGTCAAGAAGCTATACCCTGTACTGGCTTCGGTTTCCCCTAAGATATCCCAGGTAGTACCTCCGTCAGTAGAAAATTCCAAAACGGCACCATCTGTGTTAGTTTCCGTTTCCCACCATACCTTCACACTTACTTGAGGATTGACCAGGGAACTGAAATCAAATTCAGGACTGATTACAGCAGATACTTCATTATCGGCATATGCTGCAGCAGCTCCAGTTACCCAGGCATTTACGCCATCGGCAGCTCCGGTGATAAGTAAATCAAAAGGTAGGGGAGGGAAAGCAAACGGATCAGCAGGTACAAAAGCAGGTGTACCCAATTCCCAAGAGTTAGGGCCAAAACCTGTACCACTTACATCGGCACTGCTCCAACCTCCAGGGCCACTTTCAAAGCTCTCTTTGTATGGGAAGGTAGCAATGGGGCCAATTGGCTCATCACTTTCACCCTCGATACGTACATTGTCAAAACCAAATCCGTTACGAGTATTGGTGCTACCCGCCAAAGCAGGAAGGGCCACAAAGATTACTCGGAAAGAAATTTGAGGATTAGGGGGTAAGGTTAAGGCACCCAAAGTAGCATTGGTAGTAGGATCTAAGTTAAACTCAATCTCAGTCCAGTCGCCAGAACCTAAACCAGGACCATCTTGCTCACTACCCGTCCAAGTAGGAATGGTAACGGCATTCAAAGGATCTACAATAATTGACCCAGTGTAGGGATCAGGCGTACCACCTGTACCCAAGATACCATTGTCCAAAGTAGCCAAAGGAACATTGTTTACTACGTACTGTACGTAAGCACCAGCTACGAAGAACTCAGAATCCCACCATACATCCATTTTAAGGGTAGGGGAAGTCAAGCCATCTAAGTTAAAAGCAGGGCTAGCTACGATAAATTGCGTAAGCTGTCCCGCAGTAGTACTTTGAGGGTAAGGGCCAGTTAAGTTAGTTACCCAAGCGTTAGCCCCGTCAGAGGCAGAGTTAATCACCGTTCCTGCCGGAGCTCCCAAAGCAAAAGCAAGAGGAGAAGCGGGAACAGAAACCCATCCACCCGTACCAGCCTCGAAACTTTCGGCATAAGGGTTGGCATCGTCTACGACGATTTGAGCTTGAAGCTGAGAATTACACCACACGGTAAGTAACAGTACCCATGCGGCCGCAACTCCCCGAATCGCTCTCACTTCCTGGAAGCGAGAGGCTTTTTGGAAAATTGATAATAATTGGAACATTTGTTAGAAATTAACAAGGTTAATTAAGGAAAATAGAAATTAACAAGGACTGGCTATTTCGCTTACGAATAACCACAGCTAGGTAATTGGTATCTTTATACATATTTGTGTATATCCATTGCGTGAAAGTTTGCCTGAAAAGGCAGCCTTAAAATGCAAAAACTAAGAAAATGATAGTATTTGGTATGAACCCAAGCGATGGGCAATATCTCATTAGATATCACCCCGGCAAACTGAGAAGTATGACTTACAAGTATGGTAATGAAGGAAATGTATTTGATTTTTATTACGTAAACCACTCAGTTGCATAAGGTTAAAAATTATGACGTGTGAGAAGAGGATCAAACTTTACCTTTATGTTATTATTCACTTTAACACAAAATTAGAAAAAAAAATGCTGGGAATAGCGCTTCCAAAATTATATTAATGTTAAGAAAACTAAGCTGGTAAATGCTTTATAATCAAGATTTTATCAAACCCCTTCTTTCCTTATCCAAATAATAATCTCTTGGGGCTGCCCCCGGGGACAAACCCGGCAAAATGGCCATAAGCTGCCCGGGGTCGGGCTTTCGCTACTCGCCGGCCCTCCCGCAATCCAGCGGCGGGCTCAAACAGGCCGCTCTATCCCTCAGCCAAGGGAGCTTAGGGGAATAAAGAAGTACATCAAACTACACATAAAAAATATTGTTCAATCCAAGGCCTACTTGATTCAGGCTTGATCAAAGCCCATAAAAACTGTTGGCATACACCGCATAAACCCTAAACACCCCATCGCTCCTTTCTCTTCCTGATTCTCTACTCAAAAGGCTTAGGGATGGCTGCCCGAATGGGTCGAGACCGCCGCTGGTTTGTGGGTTAGCCGGCTCGACAAGCCAGCCCGACCCGCGCCTGGCACCTCATGGAATCCTTATGCCGCCCAACCCTCCGCGGGGAAGCCCCAAAATGCTTTTATAGAAATACAAAAAGCTAAGCCCGGTACAGACTTAGCTTTCTTAATATTTTTAAACAAAAAAAAACAGGCTGCCCTGGGGGCAGCCTGTTGTATAACATCCAAAGATATCTTATTGGATTAGAACTTTACGGATGACCACACGATCACCGATTACTAAACGTAATACGTAAGTTCCAGGATTATCAAAGCTTACCTTAGCACCCTTACTGTCTAGTGATCCCCGCTTCACTTCAAAGCCGTGAGTATCATAGATGAAGAACTGGGCACCTTGCTCAACCTGACCGTCAATAGAAAGGTTAACGGCTTCTCCTACACTTTGCGTGTTCGGGAATACGTTCAATCCTACTGATGGCGGTATCACGTTGTTTAAGGTGAAGGTAACGGTCAAGGCTATACCTTGGTCACCACCTTTGCTAGCCATCGTGAACGGTGTAGCCGTTACGGTGTATTGTCCAGGACCATAGGTCTCAGGAATGAAGTCACCGTTTTGATCACCCCATAGCGAGTAAGGAGCAACGTTCTCAACTTGAGTGCGGCTTTCAGGTCCAGATTGAACTAACTCAACGCTACCTACGATACCAGGGTTGGTCTTCGCCACAATGTTGAAGCGGCCGTTTACTAGATCTAGGTTAAGTACATCACCATCTACGATAGACTTGATTTCCGTGTCGGTAATCGCATCAACTAAGACAATTTCCGTAACATCAACCTGAGCAGGCTCAACCAACTGGAAGTTGATAGACTTCGTAGGTCCTTGCAATCCTTCGGCTAACTTCTGGTTGAAAGGTATGGCGGTAATATTGTAAGAACCAGCTGATAGAAGCTGACCGTTAATATCACGTAAACCTTGATCACCGAAGATACTGTAAGGAGCAAAACCTTCTGTACGGTTGAATCCGGTTGGGAAGGTAGGACCTGTTAAGGTCAAGTCTACACTACCTACTGGGCTAGGATCAGTAAAGGCAACCAAACCTAGGTTGGTGTTCGCTAGGTCAGCAACTTCAACTATATCCCCTTCTTGTAGGGTATCTAATACGATCTGACGATCTGTATCATAAAGTAAGATATCTACTACTTCAAATGGTTCAACATCCGGAGCTACCAAAGTGAAGTTAACCGTTACCGGAGTACCTTGTGCACCTGTAGCGTTACGGTCTTCAAAAGGAGTAACGGTTAAGGTATAGTCACCAGGACGGAACTCCTCACCTAAGAAGTCACGGTTACCATTTTCTCCGAATAAAGTGTAGAATCGGAAGCTCTCCACGCGAGTGAAGCCATTCAAGAAGCTTGTAGTCCCTTGTAATTCAAATACCACACTACCGATTGTTTCCGGAGAAGTTACGGCTTCTACAGTAAGTAATAGTTGGGCAAGATCTTCACGCTCAATGGTGTCGCCATCTTCTAATACTTTGATTACTTCTTCAACTGGTGGTTGACCATTTTCAAAAGTATCGGTAGCATCAATCAGACGAAGCTCAGCAATTTCAACAACTGGCTCAAAGACATCGTCAATACAAACGTTATCAAAGGCTACCCCATAAAGAGCAGTTGTTTCATTAGAGTTAAAGAAGGCACGTAGTAATACGCTTTCTTCACCCGCTAAACTAGTCAAGGCAAATTCAACGGTAACAAATCCATCACTTCCATTGCTGTTAGCAACATTACCCGTGAATCCTGGGATGGTAGTACCGCCTAAGTCAACTGTACCGTTGTAAGGTCCGCTCACAGTAGACCAGCTTGCTCCTCCATCTGTTGAAGCTTGGATCGTCAATCCGTCAAATCCGAACTCTGTTTCGTAAGCTACATCCAACTTCAATACTGGCTCAACCAAGTTAGAGAAGTTAAAGAATGGAGATACTACCGAAGAAGATTCGTCATTTGCGTGAAGGGAGCTTAAACCAGTAGCCCAAGCACGAACCCCGTCTGGGGCACCTACTGTTACTACCTCGTCGTCATCTAGTTCAGAAGTTGGTACACTTGGTGATCCTAACTCCCAGCTATTGGCACTTCCTTCTACGGTTACAGGAGTCCATCCGCCGTTGCCAGCTTCAAAGCTCTCTTTGTATGGGAAGGCGGCTACTACCGGACGGTCGCCAAACCCTTCTTGGATACATACATTGTCAAAGGATACTCCGTAGAATTGGTTGGCTCCGTTGAAGGCCGCTCCTGAGTTGAACAAGGCCCGGATCAGTACGCTTTCTTCGCCACCAAATAATCCTAGGTCAAAC